>JBHOGO010000026.1:0-25379 GCA_043421945.1 bacterium sp. HQB-150
CGCTGGCTCACTGGCGTCTCGAATAAATGATAATTTTCAGGTGCTCAAACACGCATCTTCAAGTTAATTGGGTATAGCGGTGATCTCATTCGACTTATGTTGAGTTTTTACCTGTCCCATAACCACACCGTTAGCAGTGGCAAATGCGCTAACCATATGGATAGTGGACTTTCGGTCCTCGCGATCATATGACCCTCTAAGTACCTTGCCATCAATAGCGATTAAACCACCTTTAGAGTTCGTGTTTACTGCCTGCATCCACTCTATAAAACAATTTTGGAACTGTGTTGCTTCAATCGAAGAGACGACTCTAGCAATGGTATCGTGAACCGGGATCCCTTCACGAAATAAACCTTTACTCTGTAACCAATCTAGATGAGCTTCACCAAAATCCTCAATATCTTCCCAGCCATCCATTCCTGCAATGATGGCGCAAACGGTTAAGAACAACACATCAAACAATGGATAAGATATTTTGGCTGATTGACGTGGGTCTTTGATTATTGCGAAGTACTTTGAAAAGGCATCGATATTCATGAGGAGCTCCCGAAAAAGGGAGTATAAGATCACAAGTAAAACTGATCATTTTGCTCGAAAAACGTTCATGATCTTGCCCTGCTCTTATGGGCACTGTTAGACTCAGTGCTTTGCTTTTCGTTTAAACTTCCAACAAAAACACCCAGCATTATATTGGCTCTCTTCTCTGTTGTCGTAACGGGTATGCTTTATCACTTCAACATTTTATTACCTTATGAAGAGTGGCTATTGCGTGGTATGCCGCCTCGGCCTTTCTAAGGACCCCTTGTCTCTGAGATGCCTTCAATATAGCCTCACCCATAATGGCGCTTCTGATGCCAACACTAAACGGTAGTATGAATGTAGCAATATTTGATCAGTCTCCCCGCTGACTAATAAATTTTCGCTCACTTCTTCATTTTGTATCACTAGCAAAGCATCTATATCGCAATCCAATAAAATAAACTCTTCCCTTTCAAGTATGTGCTTCATTGCTAGTTCCCTGATTTTATTTAGACATACTTGGCTTATCTGCTCAACATACATAGTCTCTATAATTTCCATTATACCTTGCAAAACAAAATACATTTACGTTATGCCTGACTATTTCTACCTCATTTTTGGAATGAAAGGCAGAATGTTAATCATCAGGCTAAATAAATGAGACCGACAACGTAGTTATTCATTTGCTGTTACATCCCTTCTCGAGTCATTGTCCACCCCGTGGCCATAGCGACACCCGTTACATGAAAATACCTTAATTTCATCGTGATACTTCACATTTCTCGCCACTCCAAGATGAATAGAAATAGGCATAATAGGCATTATTTTTCGTTGCTTAAATTCGGAAGGTAGAATGAAGCATTTTGCACTAATAGGCTTGTTGCCTCTCTTTTCTTTGGCTAATACCCTTGTCGTCACCAATCCCTCAGGGGAATTTGTGAAAGCCATTCCGCTTGAGAATGGTTTTCACTACCAAGTCATGAGCGATACAAAAGCCTCGCAGCTTCAACAACAGCACCGCTTACAACAGCTCGAAAGTACACTCCAATCAGAGCTTTCTAGCCACGATTTGAAGCCTATCGACACCTCCCCCTTCCCTTTGGCTACTTCAGGAGGATCTGGGCAAACGACCGAAGTGCCCATGACAATACCCAGTGCCGTTGCAGGAACGAAGGCAAGCACGGTGATAACAGAAGAGCCGATGGTAGCTCCCAAGAATATTGTACAAACCGAAGAGTCTCGTCGCTTACACGACGAGTACCGACGACTCATCGAAAGGCAGATGTCCCAGCCACCTCGCGACTATTGCATCGTCGCGCTACAGCTTTCTTCTATTGGACGAGTACAATCCGCGAAGATAACCGAAGGGGCTCCACAAAGCTGCCAAGCCATTATTACCGCTATTCATCGTGTCCCGCACTTCCCAATGCCATTAGATCCCATTAGCTTACCTGCCGCTAGGTTTTCATCCATTGCCTTCTCACCAAAACGTAGCTGGTAATCATTTTAGAATGATGACTAAAGTATTTTGACCAATGGCCACTTCCGCATAGTGAGAGGGTTCACCACCTGCACGATGGTCACTTTCACTAGCGGAAAATGGGCGTTTTAAGCAATAAAGTGATCTTAGTCCCGCAAATATCATCGGAAATGGCGCAATACAACTCCTGACATAGCGATGACCCAAGCCTCAGCGATTGATCGATAGAATAGCGGCATACTTCGAACACACGAGTTACCTCGTAAGGAATTCCGATGAAAAAGACACTATTACTCATCATTCTCGCTACTCTTGTTACAGCAGGTTGTAAGCAGAAAGAACAGCATTCACCCTCTGTCGATTCAGAAGAGACACATACCATCATTAACATGACAGAAGCTGAGCACGCAGAAAGTTCATCCATCGAAGTCGACACACAAGAGGTGCTTTCAGAATCGCACCCCTCTGAGAAGCTGAGCAACATCGCTCCCCCAGCTCACAATGCAAGAGATGCCCTCGACTGGGCGGGAACCTACACTGGCACCCTACCTTGTGATGATTGTGAAGGTATTGCGACGACGGTAACACTGAGCCCGAATGGTGCATTTCAACTATCCCAAATTTATTTAGGCAAAGAAGAGAGGCATTCAACTGAAGGGGATTTTGCTTGGAACGACCAAGGTAACACGATTACCGCCAATGAGTTTTCGTTCTTTGTATCCGAAAATCGTCTCATTCAACTCGATAAGTCAGGTAATCGCATGACAGGTGATCTCGCTGATTATTACGAGTTGCGTAAATAATTTTACGTTTTACGCCAAAATCCAGCTCTTTGAATGAAATAAAAGGGCGATGAAGACTAAACATAAGGGCTGTACTCTCTCTTGAGTATGGCTCTTTTTACCTGCCAACATTCTTGAGCATGAAGCACAGCATATAAGACAGCACTGCACAAATAGTGCGCCTACACTTGCTTTATCGCGATTTTGGAGAAGGAATAGGTCAAGCGTTGCGTTTTATCATAATAAACGATGCTGTGTTCTCATCATTCTGTATGACAAAATACCAGTCCGTGAACACGCTGAGCTTTTTTATTCCCTCTATCGACCCTATTTACGCTACCTCTCTTGTTTTTCATCAAAAGCGACCAAAAAGCGAAATATGTCAAAGTATTAATGAAAGAGCACCAACTCTTGCACATGTAACCCTGCTTCAGCACCCAGAACCCAATATCTTGCCTACGAAACAAATCAAACCGTTAACTGCGTCACTTCCAAATTTTGACTCCGAATTTGTAATACTTAATACTACAATAGTGTGAAATAACCTGCATATCTACATGGGTAGGGCGAGTGGAACACTCCTATCAACACAACGCCTTAATGACCTCAACAGTCTTGACGTTGCACCCTATCAAACCTTTGACGATGGCTGTAAGTACCAATGAATCATTGACCTTATTAGAGAAAGTGCGCCATGGGTCAATGTTACTCACTCATGCAAAACCAGGCATAAGGATGGCATAAATGCTCTATGAATATCTCGTAATCCTAGGTTACTTCTCTCTCATTGTTGGTATTGGTTTTACCTTCAAAAAATTAGCGAACCGTTCGACCAGTGATTACTTCCGTGGTGGTGGTAAGATGCTATGGTGGATGGTGGGCTCGACCGCGTTCATGACCCAGTTTTCTGCTTGGACATTTACCGGTGCCGCAGGTAAGGCCTTTTCTGATGGCTTTGCGGTTGCTTTCGTGTTCATTGCTAACGCTCTCGCTTATCTTGTTGGTTTCTTATACTTCTCTCATCGTTACCGCCAAATGAGAGTCGATACACCAACAGAGGGTGTTCGCCGTCGCTTTGGGCATCATAATGAGCAGTTCTTCTCGTGGGCGCTCATTATATTCAGCTTCCTAAACGCAGGAGTGTGGCTAAACGCGCTTGGTGTATTTGCGAGTGCCGTGTTCAACTCTGATCTCAATACGACAATTATCCTCACCGGCTTTGCCGTGCTGATTATCTCGGTAATTGCGGGGGCTTGGGGCGTGGTAGCATCAGACTTTATCCAAACACTTGTTGTTGCGGTCGTCTCCGTCGCCTGTGCTGTCGTCGCCGTCATCGCCGTGGGCGGACCATCAAAGATTGTTACGGAGTTCCCAGATAGCTTTGTCATGGGACCTGACATGAACTACCCATTATTACTCGTCTGCTCATTTATCTTCTTCATCGTCAAACAGTTACAAAGTGTCAACAACATGCAAGATTCCTATCGATTCTTGAATGCAAAAGATACAAAAAACGCACGTAAAGCTGCACTTCTAGCCATGGTTTTAATGGCAGTAGGTAGTATCATCTGGTTTATTCCACCTTGGGCCTCGGCGATCTTATACCCAGACGCCCCTGCCGCTTACCCTCAACTTGGTGGAAAAGCGCGTGATGCGGTTTATCTGGTCTTTGCTAAAAATGCAATGCCAGTCGGTACTATCGGATTACTGCTTGCTGGTCTGTTCGCAGCAACAATGTCTTCAATGGATTCTGCGCTAAACCGAAACTCAGGTATCTTTGTACGAAGTATCTATCAACCTCTCATTGCGAAAGGCAGCGCTACAGATGCTCAGCTACTTAAAGTAGGTAAAATAGTCAGTTTCATAAGCGGTATTTTAGTTATCTGTGTTGGGGTGTTCTTTAGTTCACTCAAGGAGCTTAGCCTCTTTGAACTCATGATGTTCGTTTCTTCCATGGTGCAAGTGCCTCTATTAGTGCCACTGTTCTTTGGCATGCTCATAAAACGCACCCCTAACTGGGCGCCTTGGGCGACTGTCATCGTCGGTATGTTTGTCTCTTGGTTAATGACGAATGTTGTTACTGCCGATGTTGTTGCTAGTTGGTTCGGTGTCGAAGGGCTAACAGGTCGCGAGGCAAGTGAGTTACGTGTTGCAGCGACGATCGCAGGTCACCTATTCATTACCACTAGCTTCTTCTTTGCCACAAGTTTATTTTACAAAGAAGAAAAAGATGTGCACCGCAAAGAGACAGATGAGTTCTTCAAAGATGTTGAAACCCCCGTCATCTCGGAATCTGAGTATGATGAAATTGATGCAGAGCAACGCAACAAACTCGGCAGCATGGTGATGTATATGGGGCTCGGTTTGCTCGCCATGATAGCGATACCTAACCCTCTTTGGGGCGCTTCGTGTTTTTACTCTGTGCGATAGTGATTTTCACGATTGGCTGGGTGCTCAAGAAAAGTGCAAATGTGGCTCCCTCAACCAATACCGAATCCGTTAATGGATAGATAGTCCACCATATGGACGTAGATGACTTCAGAGTCATCTACGTCCCTTCATTTTTTCTACTGTGCTCATACTTAATCACCTGACGTGCTATATAGCGATGATTGGCTGCTTGCCACCATCCAGATAATCAAGTTCTTAATGAACCTAGATGTCTAACGAACTCAATATAAACTGAAACTCAAGAGCCTAATACCGACTAACCCTTTACCACAGAGACAAAAACACCTCGCATTAGAGCGAGGTGTTAATTATCAGCGAGTGACGCTACTCACTTGGTAAAACAATTTAGAACGCTTCTTGAATACCTACATAGAAGCCATTGTTATCATCATTACCATACGCAATATCTAAACGGAAATGCACTTTTGCTTGTGGCTGAATCGCATAACGAATCCCTGCTCCGGCAGAATAGTAAAGCTTGTCATTATCATATGCTTTGGCCGTATCACCAACCAATGTTGCTGCACCGCCGAAGCCTACCAGTTTCCACTTATCAGAAATATGGTAACGGTATTCAGCTTGTGCCGCATAAAGCTCTTCGCCCATATACTCACCAGCATTGAAGCCACGCAGTATATTGTTACGACCTAAGAAAGACTGGGCTGCAACTGGCGCACCATGCTCAACAATGTTGGCAACGGCATGCAGTGCCAGTACATCGTTGGTATTAACGGTTTTATAGTGACGTCCATCGATACGTAGTTGCTTGGAGTTGTACTCACCACCTAACGCTTTCAAGCTCGCTGAAGGCGTTAACTCCACCATGCTACCGCTCATTGGGTAGAAATTATTATCTCGCGTATCGTAGCTTACTGATAAAAACACTCCGGCCATATTGGTTTTACCCATCTGACGCTCAGTGACAAAGTCATCACCTAGTGCATTATCACCATCGGCGGTGTTACGCCCCCAGTAACCGCCACCACCAAACCAGAAGTTATGACCAATATCAAACATTAGGCGCTGTCCAATAACCAAATTGTCTGACGTATAATCAATATCAGCATTTGAGTCACAGCCTTCACTTGAATCTGTGCAACTTTGCTTAAACGAGTTTTTTACATGCCAGTTGCCTATAAATGAAATACTACGAATAGTATCGTTGCGCAGTGATGCATTGTTCATTATCCACGCATTGTAACTATTATTTGACGTATATTGACCACCAAGCATGAGTTGCGAAGGACGACTATGTTCATCGGCCTGGTAAAGATACGAAGCATTGATACCTAAACCAGTGCCCATCGATGGGCTAGACGAGATCATAGGGGCGATAGCAAACGCTTTTGATTTTTCTTTCACATCGTCTTCTACGGCGGCCACTTCCTGGGTATCAGCTTCTTTATTTTCAACTTCTTTAGCTTCTGCCAAGCCAGCGCTCAAAAACACACCTGCAAGGAGCATGTACATTAAATTATTCATTATTAATTCCAGC
Organism: bacterium sp. HQB-150; assembly: GCA_043421945.1. GTDB lineage: Bacteria > Pseudomonadota > Gammaproteobacteria > Enterobacterales > Vibrionaceae > Thaumasiovibrio. The sequence goes on from JBHOGO010000026.1 coordinate 6,728, forward strand.
AAAAAAATCCCTCGAACCAAAGTCCGAGGGATTAAATAGAAAGGGTATAATTAATTAAAAATTAATTAGAAGAACCACTTCACGCCAACTTCTGCAGTCAGTTCCTTATCGCCTTTGTCTTTAATACCACCAGCAGTAATATCTTCTGAACCATAAGCAATTTTAGCGAGTAGCCACTGTGTACGGTTAGATTTGATTGGCGCATTCAATAGTACATTGAACTTGGTTGACTCCATCTCTAGGTTATCACCAGATACGTTCATGTACTCAGGCCATGCCTGGATGAAAGCACCAGTATCTCCCATTGGGATCGAAGCGAATAAATTAAGCATGTAACCGTCAACAGATTCACCGCTAATTTCGCCAGCCGTGTAGTTCGCATTAGGGAAAACCATAATACCACCAGTGTACATTGGGTTAATAAGACCAATTGCACCAACAGAGGCTAATTTTGCATTTGTCACATCATTGTGAATCGCATCGGCCATAAAGCCAACACTTGGGAATAGAGAGTTGTTAATCGCATGTACTTGGAAATACTGCGCGCGGCCATTTTTGTAGTTAAGCCCGAACTTATCTTCATCAGAGTGTTTTTCACCAAAGTTACCTTCAACGAAACCTGCAAACTGAGTACTTTCGTTCCATGCACCAGTGAACATTGAAGAAACGCGGATATCCGCTTCAGAAGTCACGTATATTGCAGCTTGGGTATAAACTTTAGTCAGGTCTGAAGGATCAATAATATCGTCTTCAGCAAGTACAGGGGCAGCAGAAAGCGCTGCAAGAATAGAGGCAGAAACTAATAATTTTTTCATTTTAAATCTTCTAATACAACAAAAACAACAACATGATTCATCATGATATGAATCAAAAACTACGGCAGTGACACCCTTCAAATTGAAAGTAGGGAGACTGAACAAATTCAGCCTATATTCAGGTTTAGTTACTGAACATAAGCTGAATCCGCAGTGTAAAGATTGAACTATTCATCAGTGGCTGCCATTCTGTGATCAGTCTGGCAACCTACCTCGAATTAATTAACCTTTTACTTTTTCACGCAAGCGTTGGAATACAGCATAGAAGCCCGGTGTCATCATCGAACCGACCACAAGAACGGCTAACATACCACCGAGTAATGCAAGACCAGTCGTGTTCTGAGATACAGCACCCGCACCTTCTGCAAATACCAGCGGTAGAATACCGAGAATAAACGACCAAGAAGTCATATTTACTGCACGGAAACGCATTTTGCCGCCTTGGATTGCCGCTTCATCAATGCTCAATCCTTCTTCTTCACGCTTCTGCTTCGAGAACTCTACCATTAGGATAGCGTTCTTCGCCGCAAGCGCGACAAGAAGGATAAGGCCGATTTGACCGTAGATAGACAACGCCTGACCACCAACGAGTAGGGCTGCAAATGTACCTACAGCGGCTACTGGAGCAACGATAATAATCGCAGCTGGCAGTGCCCATGACTCGTACTGTGCCACTAGGAAGAGATAGATGAAGACAAGTGCAAGACCCATCGCAACCTGAGCTGCGTTACCCGCTAGCTTCTCTTGGTACGCCATGTTGGTCCACTCGTAAGAGTAACCTTCACCTAAGACCTCACCAGCGATACGCTCTAGAGCTGCAATCGCTTCACCTGATGAATAACCCGGTGCAGGGTTAAGCTGCAAACGTGCTGCTGTCATCATGTTGTAGCTAGTTACCATGTCAGGCTCTAGTGTTGGCTCAATAGTCGCCACAGAAGAAAGTGGTACCTGTGCGCCAGATGCAGACGGAACGTGAATTCGCAGTACGTCTTCTAAATCGTTACGTTGCTCACCTTTTGCTTGAACGAACACACGGTAGCTACGACCATTCATCGCAAAATCATTCACGTAAGCTGAAGCTAAATGTGTTGCCATTGCATCATTGATTGCGCCAACTGACACACCCATCTGACGTGCTTTTTCACGGTCAATTTCAACATTGAAGTGAGGCACGTTTGCACGGTAAGTCGTCATCGCATTCACGATTTCAGGTGCTTGGTTTGCAGCAGCCATCAGTGCATAAGTCTGATTCGCAAGATCTTGTGCAGAACGGCCCGCAGTATCCTGAACCATCACTTCCAATGCATCACCAATACCAATACCTGGGATAGGCGGTAGACCCATCGCAATCGACATTGCTTTGTCGATGCTGAACAGTTGCATGTTTAAACGCTGTGCAATTGCTGCTTGAGTGTGATCACCGTCCATTGCTAAACGCTCATCCCAGCTCTTCAAGTTAACGAAAAGAGCGGCTGCATTCGAAGATACACCACCACTAAGGGCGTTAAAGCCAACGGCAGCAGCAAAATCTTCAATAGCAGGATCTTGCGCAAGAATCGCTTCAGCTTGCTTAACAAGTGTATGAGTACGCTCTTTCGATGCATTGTCTGGTAGGAACATCGCAACAGCAAGTACACCTTTATCTTCCGAAGGAACGAAAGCAGTAGGTACTTTCTCGTTCATCGCAACCATTGCGGCAATGGCAACAACAAACGAAAGGAACAATACAAGAGACTTGCGTACAAAGACAGTCACTACTTGACCGTAACCAGCAGTGATCTTGTCAAACACCTTGTTAAATGCAACAAACCAAGTTGCAGGCTTGTCGATCGGCTTCATCACCAATGCACATAGTGCTGGAGATAGCGTCAATGCATTCACGGCAGAAAGCACAAGAGCGATACAAATAGTGATTGAGAACTGAGCGAACATCATACCAGTGATGCCAGGTAGCATCGCAACAGGAATGAATACCGCCAACATAACCAACGTTGAGGCTACGATAGGACCCGTCACCTCAGTCATCGCTTTAATGGTTGCGTCTTTCGGGCTAATGCCTTTTTCTTCGTGAAGAATACGTTCAACGTTTTCCACCACAAGGATGGCGTTATCAACCACGATACCAATCGCTAGGATCAAACCAAACAGTGTTACGGTATTGATGGTGAAACCACCCATTTGCATGAAAGCAAATGTACCGATCAATGACACAGGAATAGCAACAACGGGTGCAAGCGTCGTACGGATATTACCTAGGAATAGGAAGGTAACCAGAATAACTAGCACAACGGCAATAACCAGTGTTTTAGCAATCTCAGTAATCGACACTTCAACTGCGACAGTGGTGTCGTAAGGAATAGTGTAAACCACACCCTCTGGTAACAACGGCTCGATATCCTTAAGAATATCCATTGTTGCAGCACCGGCATCAAGTGCGTTGGCACCTGGCGCTAGTGACGTTGTTACCAATGCAGCAGGTTGACCATTGTACGTCGCGTAAGCATCGAAGAACTGACGTTCAACTTCTACTTTCGCTACATCACCAAGATAGATTTGTGAACCATCTGGGTTAGTACGTACGATGATTTGCTGGAAATCTTCAGCTGAGTTCAATCGACCTTGAGTGATCAAGTTGTACTGCATTGCTGTATTTTCACGGCTAGGGCCTTGACCAATACGACCAGCTGGCACAACCGCATTCTGCTCACGGATTGCCGCTTTGATTTCCATGGTTGTCACACCAAGGCTTGCCATGCGGTCAATATCAGTCCACACACGCATACCGTAGGTAGCACCAACCAGCTCTGCTGCTGCAAGGCCTGGTACTCGTGATAGACGATCCATGAAGTTAGCTTCTACCCAGCTGTTTAGCTCAAGTTCACCCATAGTGCCTTCTGGCGAGTAGAACGAGATAGCCATCAAATCATCTGGTGATGCTTTACGAATACGTACACCACGGGCACGCACTTCAAACGGTAGCATGTTTTCAGCGGTTGCAACGCGGTTTGACACGTTAACCATCGCCATATCAGCATCGATGCCATTCTCAAACGTAATGTTTAAGAAGTAACGACCATCGTTAGATGAACGAGACTGCATGTAAACCATGCCGTCCACGCCATTAACTTCCGATTCAATAGGGTTACCAATAACCTCTTTAACCGTTTCAGCACTTGCACCTGGCATAAACGCAACGACACGCACCTGCGGTGGTGTAATACTCGGGTACTCCGAGATTGGCATCGTTTTGATTGCAATCAGGCCGATCAGCGTTAGAAAAATCGAAATTACGAACGCGAACTTGGGTCTGTTAATGAAAAATTTACTTAACATAGTGAGCCTTAGTTAGCCGCTACAACTGGAACACCTGCGCGAATACGCTGCAGACCACCAACGATCACAGGCTCACCCGCAGATAGGCCTTCTTTAACGATCACATCAAGACCGTCACGATCAGCGACGACAACATCACGACGTGTCGCAATGCCCTCTTCAATGATCATGACATACTGTGCATCGGTATCTTGGTGAATCGCTTCTTGTGGAATACGTACACCGTCAATGTCACCAGTGCTGATGCCAACGCGTGCGAACTGATTAGGGATCAGGGCTGCTTCTGCATTTTCAAACGTCGCAGAAACAGAAATAGTGCCGTTCGCAGGGTTCACTTTGTTATCAACAAAAGTTACTTTGCCTAGAGCATCATGCATAGCGTTGTCAATTTCTAGGTTTACCCATACCGCTTGCTCACCACGTAGGTCAAGCTTAGCGATATCACCTTCACGTACAGAGAAGCTTACATTGATTGGGTCAATCATCACGATATCAGTCAACGGGCCCATTGCTGTGCCAACCATATCACCGATAGAGAAGTTCGCTTTACCTAGTTGACCTGCGTAAGGTGCACGTACACGCGTTTGCTCTAAGTTATCTTTTTGAACAACAACGTTAGCTTCTGCAGAAATAACACGAGAACGTGCCATTTGTAGCTCAGCGACACTTAAATCGATCTGTGCTTGAGAGATACCACCTGTTTCTAGCATTTGGTGATTACGGCCATGGCTCAGCTCAGTAATGTTTAATGCTGCTTTTGCTTCGTTTAACGTTGCAACGGCGGCATCGTATGCTGCTTTGTATGGCGTTGGGTCGATTTCAAAAATCACATCACCCTGTTGAACCATTGCACCATCATCGAAAAATTTCGCTTTAAGGTAACCATTAACTCGTGGTGTTAGGCGAGCAGATTCAACCGCTTCCATACGACCAATTTGAAATGAAACTGGGTTGTGAGATAACGCTTGAGCTTCTACAACAGTGACAGGTGTACCAGATGAAGCAAGGCTAGCTGCACTTGTCATTGCTAAACTAGCAGCAACGAGTGTTAGAGATAGTTTTTTCATGATTTGTCTCTTTAATACGACATGAACGTTTACCGCATAGGTAAGCGTCCTAAACAACAAAATATAATTAATCATTATATAAGGCGTTATAACGTGACGTTAAACGACTTATTGAGCACGCTCTAGGCCAGAGTTAATTGCAGTAATGTCATTTACAGACAAATCACCACCAATAAACTTCAGGTTTAGTGCTGCTAGTACAAAGTTAATACGTGCTTCGCTCAGGTCTTGCTTCGCAGCAAACTCTTGACGAGTTGCAGCTAGTACATCAACAGTAGTACGAGTACCAATTTCAAAACCTTGCTCAGTGGCACGCTTTGCTACTTCCGCAGAAATAACCGCTTGCTCGTAGGCACGCTCTGCACTGATCAATGCATTGAGATCTTTTTCTGAGTTACGCACTTGACGTGTAACACGACGAACTGTTTGCTCTTGAACCTGCAGTGCTTGTTGGTATTGCATTTCTGCTTGTTGCACTTTGCTATCGGTCGCGCCACCTCGATAAACAGGTAAGGTCATCGCGACACCAACAACAGCGGTTGCGTTGTTATCAAGAGAGACAAAGTCACCTTTTGATGTACCCATGCTGTTAGTGCGACTTTCTGATGCGAAGGCATATTTAAACTGTGCCATCAGGCCTAGAGAAGGCATGTGGCCCGCTTCAGCAAGAGAAATTTGATCTTTGCTAAGCGTTACTAAACGAGATTGAATCACGAGTTCAGGGTTAAAACGCTGTGCCTGCTCTACCCACGACATGCCATCTTGCGCTACAGGGATAGCCGTCGCAAATTGGTCATAATTCAAAGGCTGAACGGCGCTATACTCTTGGCCAGATAGCTCATAAAGAGCGTCTAGTGACTTATCAACTTCGTTTTCTGCCAAGATAACAGCGGCAGTTGCAAGGTCGAATTGTGCACGAGTCTCATGCACATCGTTTTGTGGGATCAGACCCAACTCAAAACGACGCTCAGTTTGACGCATGTGCTCAGCAATTGCGGCATGCGTCGCAGCACTAAGTTCAAGCCCCTCTTGCGCCTTAACAGCGTTGAAGTAAGCCGCTGCCACTTGCATTGTTAAGCCATCAACAGCAACTTGGTAAGCAACTTCACCCAATTCAGCGCCTTGCTGAGTCAGACGATTAGCCACGTTTAGTTCTTCGTTATAAAGGTTTTGACCTAACGTGACCGATGCTTCTGCGCTATGGCCATCTGTTTCTGTCAGTGTCGTCCAATCATTACGAAGGAGACCGTACTGCAGCGTCGCATCGACTTGTGGGCGATACAGAGCACTAGTTTGGGTTGTTTGCTCTTGGGCAATATCACGAGATAACGCTGCACCGGCAAGGCCAGGGTTATTTTGAAGGGTGTGTTGATACAACTCGGTCAAATCAACAGATTGCGCAGTTGCAGAGCAACTTACCGCTATCGCTATTAGACTCAGAGGTAGAGCTTTAGATTTAATCATTGTCTTACCACTATAAACATCAAAAACAACAAGACGACACAGAATGCCATCAGGAGGCGTATTAAACCCGTTAAGCTCCGCTTCAGGTAGCTGTACCGATGCTGAATTTGCGCTAAGTCATAAATATGTCAACTTCATAAATCACTTTGCTGAATAGATCACACAATAATGACATTTAATTTTATTAATAATAATTAAATTAAAGCAATTTCTTTTTCAATAAAAAACGGTTAGAATACTCACCCATTTCGCATAAATTTTTAATGTATATGACAACTAAGATTCTTAGTGCCAAAGGGCGAGTAAAGTGGTTTAACGATAAAAAAGGCTTTGGGTTTGCTGTCCCTGATTGCGCTGCTATTGATGTAATGATCCATTTTAGCGCTATAGAAATGGATGGCTATAAGCGCCTGATTCCAGGTCAACGCGTTTATATGGAAATAGAGGACCGCGGTGAAGAAGAAGGGTTAAAAGCAGTAAAAGTTGTTCCTCAATCAATGTCTTACGAAGAAGCAACCGCTGCATTAAAGCAACATCAGAATCGTTGATAATGCCTTCTTACTTCTTAATTATGATTACCCGCAATATCAGCAATAGCAGCTAATCGAGACTCTAGTGACGTAACTAACAGTGTGAGTTTAGCATTGTGCTCCTCTAACGCCTCCACGGTTGTTCTCAAATCGCTTAGCTCTGACTCAATGTCATGCTTATCCTTTCCAAGGTTATTCATACCCGCATTGGGAGCGATCACTTCATACTCGTTATCATTTTCGGTGGCCTCCAGCACATTGACCCTCTCACAAATCAACACACCAGATCTCACGACTGATACTGGTAATGGTACGGACTGAGTCATCATATCCAACGTTAACCTTGTTCCACAGGCATGCTGTATACAAAACTCCGCCACAGCTCTAACATGCGGACTCATTTTTTCAATATCCACGACACCTCTCTATATTATTTCCGAAAAATGCTGCATACATAATGCATTTAATATACCATAAATTAATCAGTTTTATTGTAGAGTTAATCATGCCTTCTACCCCACGTCGTGGCAGACCCGTCAGAGATGCACTTGAGAGCACTCAAATAGAAGTGGCACGCCTTTTTTCACAGTTTAAAGCTCTACGTAAAGAATTCGAATCCAATATCAATCACGCGTATCCCCAACTGACGATGGAACAGCAGCGAGAACTTCGCCATACGATTCTTGGTGTTGCAGAAGAGTACCGCCTTTGGCATGAGATTGATAATGCGCTTCTTGCCGTTCAACGCCACGATAACCCTGAAGAGAAGCTTTCCACCGTTATCGATAGTTTAGTATCAATATTCAAACAGATTGAAGATATCTATCAGTTGATTTCGTACACAGAGCCACACAATACAAAAGAACTAGGCGATATTTTTAACGCTGACTATTTTTCTTACCTTAAACCAGAAGATATTACTGCCATCATAGACCATGAAATTCATTTACTATCAGCAAATGAACAAGCTGTTTGGTTGAAGAACTACGCAGAATTTCTATGGTCACAAGCTGATAAAATCTATCAAGGTCATGCTCTGACTAATGTCAAGCAAGTTCGTGATCGCCTTCGACAAATTTTGCTATTCATCCAGCATCAACGATTAGGCCGTATCTACGGGTTATCCCGCCCAACGAAACCGGGACGCCCATCAGTCCCCCAACCCGTCTTGATGTTACGCGCTGAGCAGCAAGTTTATGATGCACATCAACGCTACCGTGAACTATCAAAACAACGAAATGTACGCGCATTTAGTCCTGAAGAGCTGTGGGGACAACATCAACGCTACCTGAATTCGCAATCAGCAGGGCGTAAGCAACTATCCCCTCTCCAAAAGCTTGTTAAGCAGAAACTTCAACTACAATTAGATATCACTCAAATCCCTTTAGACGACGAAGTGCTCCCTAAACATAGTGGTCGAGGGAGAAAGCCCAAAAGTAATAGTGAGAAACGTCAAGGTATCACACAAAAATTAGCGACGATTTCAGGCGAGATCGATAAAATAGTTGAGGCAAGCACAGCTCCTCAAAAAGAACAATTAGCCATTGAACAATTAGTCATTGAAGAAAAATTCATCGAAAAGCAACTCAAATCACTTAGTACTCAAAGTGAGATAAGTGATATCGACATGACGCATTGGCAAACCAAGCTCCACAATGTCAAACAACAACTAATCACGCTTATAAACAAGAGTTAAGACGTTAAAAAACAAGAGTTAAAAACGTATGCAGCAACACTTTCTGTTAAATAACCAATTTTTGTTTAACCATCAATATGGGCGACTCCATGATTTAAAGGCAAGAACTGAGGTTCAACTACGTTCAAACGAATGGAAATTACTGTATTTTTTCGTCACTCACCCCGGAGAAGATCTTTCAACCGATAACATTTTAAGTGCGGTGTGGGAGCAAGTTCGCTCAAAATCTAATGTTACGACGACTGTCAAAAAATTACGTCAGCACCTTGAAGATAATCCGGATAGCCCACGCTTTATTCAGACTCAAGTGATGAAGGGCTATGCATTCATCGGTGATGTCTCAGCCTTAACGGCTAAAGAGTATGATTCCATGCTCGCCTCGAGTTCAAAAAAACAACAACGACTACTACACTGGTGGCAGCAACACTACCAGCGCACAAGCTTATTTATTGTAAATATTATTTGCCTTTTCGTTATCTATCTTTCCTTGCTACCTGTTTATAACGATAGTCAATTAAAAAAAAGAACATTATCAAGCCCAAGTGTTAATATTATTCCAATGTATATTAACTCCCACGGTGAAGATATCACCAACAAGGCTTTAAATATATGCCAACAATTAGCAACAAATGCCAAACAAACTTCATCCTATTATCAGCTACCTATTGCTGAAAACCCTGTTAACCATAACCATTCATTGATGTGGTCATCATCAAATAAAGAGATGCTTATATGCCAATTAAAACCCACATCAGATTAAGTATACTATTAGTCATACTTACGATGATGAGCATCGTTTATCAAGCTCACTACCAACATAAAAACAGTATTTACTCTATTCTTGATGGCCAAGAATGGGTGATTAATCACCGTGGCTACCCTAGTCAATTTGGCTACCTTAACCAATTACTGGATATTCGTGTTATCGATATTCAAATAGTTGCTTCTGCACACGATGATATAATTAAAAACGAAATGAAGTTTCACCTTTCAAACCAAGATGGACCATTTGGTCACTTTGATATCAATTTCACAACAAAATGGACCATTGATAGTAATAGCCGCTTAGCGTTTGAAGTGCTCATTGATACCATTGAGTTGAGTAATATCAGCCCAGAATTGCAGCCCTATGCCAACCCAAGCTTTGCCAGCGACTTAGTTGTCAGCATGTTTAGAAGCCCAAGGCAAATTATATCAATCGCTGAAAATGAACTGATCCTCGAGGTGCCTTACATGGGTATTGTTCGTGCTCAACGACGTTAAAACATACGACTAAAGGGGGGAGCTGAATAGAAAGAAGCATCGTGTAATAAAGGGGATCTTCAGCCACACTTTTCCATTACCCTCCTTTGAAACGTAAAGCACAGTGATGAAAAGCAATGAAAAACCAACAATTACAGCGACATAAGTAAAATATAAAAAAACCTAATAGATTTCAATTTTGCAACCTTTCCAATATTATACTGCCACTTGAGCAATGACAGGTGGCGTATATATGTCCAGTTTAGAACACCTAGATAAAATGTATCTAGTTGAACTTTGCTGCGAATTGAACACGTACATCATGGACGAAAACGTAATCATCCTCGCTAAGCATCGAGATACCTTTAGTATTGAGCTATTAGAAATTCAAAATCAGTTAACATCTGAACACTCTAATGCCCAAAAGCCTAGTGACACTGTTTTGGATCATATTGATACCTTGTGTTCTCGGATAAAACTAAAAGTGAATACTGCACGCTTCGTTACTTTGGAGCAATGTATAGATAGCTTGCAGCAGCTTGTTGAAAAGTATCGATTCGTTTATCCACAGACTAATAGCCGCCATGACGATGTGATTAGCCAAAAATTGCTGACTAAAAACATATCGCTAAGTGATCACAGGTTAAAAAAGGGAAACGCTGCCTCAATCATGCGCTCTTATAATAGTGGTTATTTAGATGCAGATGAAGCAGCTGAGGCCATTGAAGCAATCATATGCTGTCAAAATGTATTGCAGCTTAATAATATTGAACGCTTTGCTATCTCAGCCTAATTAATAAAGTGCATTGAATCGATAGTGTTCAATATATTTTAGAATGACACATTGACCTAACTACTGTCTGCCATGACAAGAGCTAGTCAGGGTTAATGTCACCAGATATATACCGAGACTAAGTATGAATTTAGTCTATGTGTTTGGTATATATCGATGTTTGGGAAGTTATGCCAGACATTATTTGTACAGCGAAAGCTGAATGTTGTTAATGATTTACCTAGGATATTCCATGAACAAAACGAAACTTTTCGCAGCAGCGGCTCTTCTGCTTGCTGCAGCCCCGTCTTTCGCTTTCAATGAAGAGCCGTTGGCAAAACACGATCTAAAAATCGTTTCTGAACATCGCGATCACTTTTCTCGTAACTACATGCAACTGGACTCAAACTTTGGCATGGTCGGTCCTGGTTTACTGCTAACTTCGTTGGAATATCACACATGGGCGAAAGACTCATACGACACGAAAGAGAAAGAGTGGTTTCATGATGTTGATTCACTTATTGCACCGGGCTTCATGTACCTTGTTCCTGTTACGCCAAAGCTTTTAGTTGGACCTGGCGCTAAATATCAGTTTAACGATAACCGCGCATCGTGGATAAAAGCGGGCTTTGCAGGTATGTATAACCATGGCAATGGCTTCTACGCGATGGCGATGTACCGTTTCGACCGCAATTTAGAGAGCAGCATCAGTGAAGAAGGTTACGATTTCGCTGACATGGATCGTAAAGACTTACTGCTTGGCTATAAAACGGCTGATTGGGATGTAAACCTACGAATGTCTCACTTCCACTTTACAAAAAGTAGCTCGCGTGCAGATCTAGCGCTAGCTGGTCACAAAGGTGAGTTTGCCGAAGCAGAACTGATTACCGAATACAAGGGTTTCAACAATTTCTCACCGTTTGCTTCTCTTATCTGGGAATCAACAGATGAATATGCGAACCCAACCGCAGGTGGTAACAATGGCTTCTCTGTTGGCTTAAAACTGCACTTCTAAGCCACTAGCTAACTAGTTTATGGGTAATCACGGGCATTAAGCCTCTGATTACCCGATATATTTCGTCGCCGCATGATGAACCTTGAGCGACACGCCAAGGTATTTCCAAGGATGTCTATCCATGTGCCATTTAAAAACAGCAATAATATTAATGACACTAGCGATCACTGCATCGCTATGTGGACGGGTTATCTTTAAGGTCGTTGCTGGTATTTAATTTATAGATAATTAAATACTTATACTGCTGCTTTTATCATTTTCTTTATCTCTACTGCCTACTCTCCGATACTCTGAACACCATCTCATCCTATTGATAAACATGTAATGCCTTGACGTATGCACCCTCACATAAGAACATGAATAACGTGCTTTATTATCTAAAGTAGCCAGGAGCATGCTGCCTTACCCAGTCAATACTATCGCCGACCACATTGTGCTTTTCTGTTCCAGCTAAATAAAAGAAGCTTATCGGAAACTGAAATGAGGTTGCCATAATACCCTTTGTATCGAGTTTGACTATCGTCCCCTGCTCGACTCGACACCGAGCAATGTCTTCAGGGATGATAGCCCACCCGCGGCGGCTAATCAGCTCGCAGATAAGATCATCACTCCCGACTTGACGGCAGTTCTCTGATAACCGTGAAACCATACTTTTATTTCGTATATCCAGTTCATTGATGTATTGAACCTCACGCTGTAAATCAAGGGGGGTTAACGGATCGCAAGAGACCAACGGTGAATCGGGCGCAACATAAGCAAAAAAATCAACATAGCCAAGCTGAAAAAAGGTTACTTCTTTCTCTGGGAAAAAACTTCCTCTCGTCTCTAGGCATGCCAAATGACACTCTCCCTCCATGATTCGGTTCAATGCTTCTTCACGTGATAATCGAAGCCAATTCACAACGACTGATGGAAAGCGAAAGAAGAGATACTCTTCCAAATCAAGAATAAATGTGACTGGGGTCTGGTTATTAACGGCAATATTCAATTCGAGGATGTCTTGCTCCATCACCACCCTACTGTGCTGTAAGAGCTTCTCGTTTTGACGCAATAACACTTTTGCTTGAAAATAAAGCGCATCTGCTGCAGTGGTCGCTACCGCCGTTCGCCCTTGCACTTCAAACAACGTAACTCCCCACACATCTTCAAGGTTTTTTACTGTATCTCTTACCGTGGTTCGATCACGCTTTAATCGCTTTGCGGCTGCACTGTATGAGCCTGCATCATAAACGGCAACAAACCCTCTTAACTGTTCTACGGTATGCACATCTGGACCTTTCGCGTTATTTGAGGGATTCAACCCCTCAAAAGCGGTTTATTGATTGATTCATTCCCCGCATATAATAACGTCGAATTCTCAATATGTTGAGTAGATTGTTCTCAAATATCGTTTTCTAATGAGTGAATTGTGTAATATTCACTCTAAAGCTATCATTATTGAGACATAATTGTTAAATACCTAGTTGATAAGGTTATATCGATGAAATTGAACAAAACAGCGCTAGCGCTCCTTTTGGCTTCAAGCGGCGCCTTCGCCTCTGCTGACCTAATTTTTACTAATGGTGATATCATTACGGTCACTGGCGAGCAAGACCGAGCCCAAGCCGTAGCGATTAAAGATGGTAAAATCCTTGCTGTTGGTACCAATGAAGAAGTTCTAAAACAACAAGGTCAAGACACTGAAGTACGTGACCTTGCTGGTAAAGCAATGTCACCTGGTTTCATTGATTCTCACGCACACATTGTCAACTTTATTCCATTCATGGGTAAGCCTTTCTTATTCCCTTCTCCTGTTGGTAATACTGATACCATCGAAGAGGTTGTTGCTCAGATCGCTGCTTACGCTGAAACACTTGATTCTGATAACGATAAGATCAACCTTCTATGGGGTTATGACGATTCAGTATTGGGCCGTCACCCTACAATTCAAGATCTTGACCCAATTAGTAACGGTTCAAAAATCTGTGCTGTTCACGTATCGGGCCACTTCGTCTCTTGTAACAGTGACGCTTTAGCGGCATTGGGCTATACACAAGAGAGCGAAAACCCATCAGGTGGTGTTATTCGCCGTGATGAAAACAACCAGCTTTCAGGTGTATTAGAAGAGTCAGCGACCTACGCTGTAATGCCACACTTAAATGTAGAGCCAAGTGAGCTTGCGCAACGCTTTAAAGAAGCTGAAGAAGTCTTTACTCGTAACGGTGTAACGACGGCTCAAGAAGGCTTGGCGACTAAAACAACGATGCAGTTAATGCAACACCTTGCAAGTGCTGAACTACTTGACATTGATATCCTAGCATACGCAAAATGGATTGAGTTCGAAGAAATTTTGGAGTCGGCTCCGTTAAACGAGTACAACAACGGCTTCAAACTTGCTGGTATGAAGATCACTTCAGATGGCTCACCTCAAGGTAAAACAGCTTTCCTGTCAACGCCTTACTTTGAAGTACCGCATAGCCACTCATTCCACTATCATGGCTACCCAATCATGCCGCAAGAAGACGTAAACCATTACGCTTCAATCGCATTCAAGCATGATGCTCAAATCATTGCTCATGCGAATGGTGACGCAGCACTAGGAATGATCATTGATGGTGTTGATCATGCAATAGAAGCACATGGCGATCGTGATCACCGTACAACGATCATTCATGCGCAAACAATGCGTTTAGACCAAGTGAAAAGAGCGGCTGAACTTGACATGATCGCTTCTTACTTCCCAGCACATACTTTCTTCTGGGGTGACTACCACCGTGATTCGGTACTAGGTCCTTGGCGTGCGTCAAACATCTCACCAACGGGTTGGGCGAAAGAGTTTGGATTGAAATACACTATCCATATGGATGCACCTGTAGCTTTCCCTGATCAACTACTAAACATGTGGACAGCGGTTAACCGTACGACTCGTGACGGCGATACACTTGGTGAATGGCATAAGCTAACGGCTTATGAAGCACTAGAAGCCGTGACCATTTCAGCAGCTTACCAAAACTTCGAAGACGCTGAAAAAGGTTCGATTGAAGTAGGTAAACGTGCTGACCTTGTCATTATGGATGAAAGCCCGCTTGAAGTTGCACCGATGTCAATCAAAGATATTCAAGTGCTTGAGACCATCAAAGACGGCAAGACTATTTACACACTTAATTAATCATTAATTAAAACAGAAAGATAGTCGCTTAATTCTATAAATTAAAGCTGAATATCCTATGTCGATAGCCATCATACACATGCATTGATGGCTTTCGAATACTGTAAAAGAGGGTATGCCTCTTACGGTGTAATAAAGCTCAAACGATAAGGCAGTGTTTACAATGTAAACACTGCCTTTTTTTGTTTAATAGCCTAGGAACCCCCAATACTCTCCGCTCACCCACAAGATACTAAGCCCAGCCTCACACGCTTAACTGTTCATACACGCTACAATTTGAACAACAATTGACCTGACACCTAAAAACCTTGCCCGTTTATGGTTGTTATAGAGCGGCTTAAGGAAGATAATATACGGTTCACACTGAGCAAGATGATGTCGCAATGACCGAATACTTATTATTACTGGTTGGCACCGTACTGGTGAACAACTTTGTGTTGGTCAAATTCCTTGGCCTATGCCCATTTATGGGCGTATCAAAAAAACTAGAAACCGCCATTGGGATGGGACTAGCAACGACGTTCGTACTGACCCTCGCGTCAGTCACCGCCTATTTAGTTGAGGCTTATATTTTGGAGCCGCTAGGTATTCAGTACCTGCGTACCATGAGCTTTATTCTCGTCATTGCTGTTGTCGTCCAGTTTACTGAGATGGTTGTCCACAAAACGAGTCCAACACTCTATCGTTTACTTGGGATCTTTTTGCCACTGATCACCACAAACTGTGCTGTACTCGGTGTCGCACTATTAAACATCAATGAGAACCATAACTTTATCCAGTCGGTGATTTATGGCTTCGGCGCAGCACTGGGCTTTTCATTGGTACTTGTTCTCTTTGCCTCCATGCGAGAGCGAATTGCAGCGGCAGACGTACCGCAAGCATTTAAAGGTGCCTCTGTAGCGATGATTACTGCTGGACTCATGTCATTGGCATTCATGGGCTTTACTGGGTTGGTGAAACTGTGACGACTGTATTAATCGCTATTATTGCACTCGCCATCTTGGCGGCTGTTTTTGGGGTAATCCTTGGCTTTGCTTCTATTCGCTTTAAAGTCGAAGCGGATCCCATCGTTGATCAAATCGATTCAATTCTGCCCCAGACTCAATGTGGTCAATGTGGCTATCCGGGCTGTCGTCCTTATGCTGAAGCTATCGCAAATGGGGATGAAATCAACAAGTGTCCACCGGGTGGCCAGCCAACAATAGAAAAACTCGCCGATTTAATGGGTGTAGAAGCCACTGAATCTGCGCACGATGATGATAAAGGTAAAAAGACCGTCGCCTTTATTCATGAAGACCAATGCATTGGTTGTACTAAATGTATTCAAGCCTGTCCTGTCGATGCAATCGTTGGCGGCACAAAAGCGATGCACACCGTCATAAAAGATGAGTGTACTGGCTGTGATCTGTGTGTAGAGCCCTGCCCAACAGATTGCATTGAGATGATCCCTGTAGACCAAACACCAGAGACCTGGAAATGGCAGCAGTTCGCGATTCCCGTCACCACATTGACAACTGAGGCTGTGGAGCAGAAACACTAATGCTTTCGATTATTCAACAAATTAAAAACGGTAAGCTATGGGATTTTCCGGGTGGTATTCATCCGGCAGAAAACAAGCATCAATCTAACCAAACACCCATTACTATCGCGCCTCAAGCTCAAGAGTATGTCATTCCACTGAAGCAACACATTGGCGCCAAGGGCGATATTTGTGTTGCTGTTGGTGATCAGGTGAAACGAGGTCAAGCACTCACCCATGCAGATGTTGCCATGTGTGTCCCTGTTCATGCGCCAACATCTGGTGAGATCATCGCTATCGAGCCACGTATTATTGCGCACCCCTCAGGACTCAGCGATCTCTGTATCGTGATTCGTCCCGACGGGCTCGATCAGTGGACTGAACTGAACCCTATCCCGAATTATCGTTATGCTGAATCTGTCGATTTACTTGAAAAAGTTCGACTTAGCGGCATCGCGGGCATGGGGGGCGCTGGCTTCCCAACCAGTAGAAAGCTACAAAGTGGCTTGGGTCATACCGAACTACTGATCATCAATGCAGCAGAGTGCGAACCTTATATCACTGCCGACGATAGGTTGATGCAAGACCATGCCGATCAGGTCGTCGAAGGTGTGCGTATTTTGAGTCATATCCTCAAACCAGCAATGGCCATCATTGCCATCGAGGATAACAAGCCCGCTGCGATTCAAGCGCTCACGCAACATGTACAACCCAATGACAACATTCTCATTAGAGTTATCCCAACCAAATATCCATCGGGCGGGGAAAAGCAGCTAATTAAAGTGATTACGGGTAAAGAAGTACCTGTAAAAGGGTTACCTTCTGATATCGGCATCATGATGCAAAATGTCGGTACGACCTTTGCGGTGAAACGTGCGATCAGTGACGGTGAGCCTCTCACTGAACGTGTCGTCACCCTCACTGGTGATGCCTTTAAACAGCCCGGCAATGTTTGGACTCGAATTGGGACACCAATAGACCTATTGCTCTCTCACTATGGCTTCCAAGCCAAGAAAAAGAAAAACCGAATTATCCTCGGTGGGCCGATGATGGGCTTTACCCTACCCCACACTTCTGTCCCCGTGACCAAAACAATCAACTGTGTGCTTGCCCCCACTCAACGCGAGCTACCAAGTAATGGTCACGAGATGGCGTGTATTCGATGCAGTGCTTGCGCAGATGCATGCCCAGCCTCTTTACTGCCTCAACAGCTTCAGTGGTATGCCAAAGACCAAGACTACGATAAATGCCAAGACTACAACCTATTTGATTGTATTGAATGTGGTGCTTGTGCGTATGTCTGTCCAAGTGAAATCCCTCTGGTTCAGTATTACCGTCAAGCAAAGGCAGAGATTAAAGAGCGTGATGCAGAAGCTCAAAAAGCAGAGCGAGCACGTCAACGCTACGAAGCTAAGCAAGCACGTATGGAGCGCGATAAGTTAGAGCGTGAAAATCGTCATAAGAAAGCCGCTTCTAGCCGTATCGCAAACGCGAAAGAAGGCGACAATGATGCTGTCGCTGCTGCTATTGCACGTGTTAAAGCGCAGAAAGCCGCCACTGAGCCAAAGCCTGCCGTTGCTGCCGCGATTGCACGCGCCAAAGCCAAACAGGCTGAAGCCTGTAAACAAGCTGAAGACAAAAGCACAGAAACAAGCACAAATACAAACCCGGTAACGCAAGCTGATCGCCCTGATAATTCAGAGATGATGGCGCTACGCGAAGAGCGAAAACGCCAAGCTCGTGAACGGAAAGCAGCAAAAGAGCAAGAGGCTTCCGCAGAGCAGCACGAATCATCTAACAGTGCAGAAGCGTCTGCTGAAGCAGATCCGAAGAAAGCCGCTGTTGCTGCTGCCATAGCTCGTGCCAAAGCGCGTAAAGCGGCACAAAACGCTGAAGCAGGTACAGAAACAAATACTGCTACTGAGCAAGCTGAACCAGAGGTTGACCCAAAGAAAGCCGCTGTCGCTGCTGCCGTAGCTCGTGCCAAAGCGCGTAAAGCGGCACAAAACGCTGAAGCAGGTACAGAAACAAATACTGCTACTGAGCAAGCT
>JBHOGO010000026.1:25479-48192 GCA_043421945.1 bacterium sp. HQB-150
GTTGACCCAAAGAAAGCCGCTGTCGCTGCTGCCGTAGCTCGTGCCAAAGCGCGTAAAGCGGCACAAAACGCTGAAGCTGGTACAGAAACAAATACTGCTACAGAGCAATCTGAACCAGAGGTTGACCCAAAGAAAGCCGCTGTCGCTGCCGCCGTAGCACGTGCGAAAGCGCGTAAAGCGGCACAAAACGCTGAAGCAAGTAAAGAAACAAATACTGCTACAGAGCAAGCAGAATCAGAGGTTGACCCAAAAAAAGCCGCTGTCGCTGCTGCCGTAGCCCGCGCAAAAGCGCGAAAAGCTGCGCAGAAAGCAGCACAAGAGACATCTGCCTTAAACGATAAGCAAGAGGATAATTAACCGTGGCGTTTTTATTTGCCAGTTCACCCCACGACCATAGCCGCAAACGCACTAACGAGATCATGCGTACCGTCATCTTGTGCTGTGCCTTTGGCGTCGTTGCTCAATGCTACTTTTTTGGCATGGGTACGTTAATCCAAATTGCGATTGCATCGTTGACCGCAATGGTTGCTGAAGCGATTGTTGTTAGCTTACGTAAGCGCCCTGTCGTGCCTTATCTTCGTGATAATTCGGCTCTATTAACCGGTGTTCTTATCGGTATCGCTTTGCCACCACTTGCGCCTTGGTGGCTCGCTGTCCTTGGTGCTTTTTTTGCTATCGTGATTGCCAAGCATATCTATGGTGGATTGGGACAAAACCTCTTTAACCCTGCGATGGTCGCCTATGTTGTCTTGCTGATCTCATTCCCAGTACAGATGACGACATGGCAGCCACCAGCCTCATTGATGGCTGAGCCAGTGTCGGTAGGTGACGCCTTTTCCGTTATCTTTACGGGTTTTGATCTTGAAGGCTTCAGTGCTAACCAACTCAGAGCCGCCGTCGATGGCAGCACCATGGCAACCCCACTGGATACCATGAAAACGGCACTTTCTACAGGCTATACCGCCTCAGAAACCTTAGCACTACCGACCTTTGGAATGATTGCGGGTGTGGGTTGGACATGGGTTAATATTGGCTTTCTTATTGGCGGAGCCATCTTACTTAAGCTTCGTGTCATTCAATGGCATATTCCAGCGGCAATGCTGGGTAGCCTGTTTGTCCTCTTTACCTTTACCTATGCACTCGACCCTGATTCAAGTGGGTCACCGATACTCCACCTATTCTCTGGTGCGACAATGTTAGGTGCCTTCTTCATTGCAACAGACCCTGTCAGTGCATCAACAACGAGTAAAGGGCGACTCATCTATGGTGCGATGATTGGGCTATTAGTTTTCCTTATTCGTACATGGGGTGGCTACCCAGATGGCGTTGCGTTTGCTGTGCTTCTAGCAAACATGTCAGTGCCCTTGATCGATTACTACACTCGCCCACGTACATACGGTCATTAGAGGTTTCGATGATTAATGCTATTAAAAAGAATGCCAAAGTACTGACATTGGCTGCCGTACTCTCTACAGGGCTAGTGGCGATCACACACCAGTTGACCGCACCCACTATCGCTTTGCAACAGCGAGCGCAATTACTCGAAACCCTCGGTGAGGTGATACCTGATCAATACTATGACAACGACCTTGCTGAAAGTTGCCTAACCCTCAGCGCACCGGGCGTATTAGGGACACAAGCAGCAATGCCTGCATACCTTGCAACCCGCGAAGGTGAACCAACAGCCATTGCTATCGAAACAATAGCCCCTGATGGGTATAGCGGCACCATTCACTTAATCGCAGGGATAAACTTAGACGGTGAAGTCCTCGGGGTTAGGGTGTTGGAGCACAGTGAAACACCAGGATTAGGCGATAAGATCGATACCCGTGTCAGTCGCTGGGTCGATAGCTTTGTCGGCAAAATAATAAACCCTGAGTCTCTCGATATTTGGGCAGTACGAAAAGACGGTGGCCAATTTGACCAATTTACTGGTGCAACAATTACACCACGTGCTGTCGTCAATGCTGTTAAACGTACTGGCGTTTACTTTTTAGCTCAACAAGAAGATATCGTTGCTGCTGCTCAGCACTGTAAGGAGTCATTATGAGTGAACATAAAACATTGATGACCAATGGTCTTTGGCATAATAACCCCGCCCTCGTTCAACTGCTCGGTTTATGTCCATTACTTGCGGTATCGTCGACGGTCACAAACGCACTTGGGCTAGGTATTGCCACGACCTTGGTTTTACTTGGCTCTAACGTCACTGTTTCTTTGGTGCGTGACTACATTCCGAAAGAAGTCCGTATTCCTGTTTTTGTCATGATCATTGCGTCACTGGTGACATGTATACAACTACTTATGAATGCATACACGTTTGGTCTTTACCAATCTCTCGGGATCTTCATTCCTTTGATCGTTACCAACTGTATTATCATTGGTCGTGCAGAGGCTTTTGCCTCAAAGAACACACCTAAGCTCGCCGCCATCGATGGTTTATGGATGGGATTAGGCATGACGGGTGCACTTGTTGCTCTGGGTGCGCTACGTGAAGTCTTGGGGAATGGCACCTTATTCGATGGCGCAGATCGTTTGTTAGGGGACTGGGCGAGCGTACTTCGTATTGAAATCTTCACAACCGATACTAATTTCTTACTGGCGATGTTACCACCGGGGGCATTTATTGGCGTCGGTCTGCTCATCGCTCTGAAAAACGTTATTGACGATAAATTAAAACAAGCAACACCTGCAGAAAAGAAACCCGACATAGAACGAGTTCGAGTGACAGGTAGTTCGCAATAATTGCTTAAAACACTGAAGGGAAGCATCAGCCTTTATGAACAACACAAAACGTGTCGAGATCCTCGAGCGATTGCGCGCCAATAATCCTCACCCTGAAACTGAGTTGAATTGGAGCACACCGTTCGAGCTACTCATTGCAGTGTTACTCTCTGCACAAGCCACCGATGTGAGCGTTAACAAAGCCACCGATAAACTCTACCCTATCGCTAATACGCCTCAATCGATACTCGACCTAGGTGTTGATGGGGTCAAAGAGTATATTAAGACCATTGGCCTTTATAACTCCAAAGCAGAAAATGTTATCAAGACCTGCCGTATTCTTGTCGAGCAACATGGCGGAGAGATCCCCGAGAATCGAGAACACCTTGAAGCCCTTCCGGGTGTGGGCAGGAAGACCGCGAATGTGGTGCTAAATACCGCATTTGGCTGGCCGACTATCGCCGTCGATACGCATATTTTCCGAGTCTCTAATCGTACCAAATTTGCGATGGGCAAGAACGTCGACCTTGTTGAAGAGAAACTGCTTAAGGTCGTACCTAAAGAGTTTAAAGTGGATGTTCACCACTGGCTTATCTTACACGGTCGCTATACCTGTGTTGCACGCAAGCCACGCTGTGGTAGCTGTATTATCGAAGATTTATGTGAGTACTCTCCACCAAAAGAAAGTGTAAAGAAAAAGAAGGAATAACCTCAACCTCACTCACAATCTAAATATGAGGTGCGCTTATTACGCACCTCATCAATTCTACTCAGCAGCCCTCTTCCAACGTTCAACTCAGTCGCAAAGATCACAATACAATATACCCACCCTTCCAATTTATGTAACAATTGCTGTTAAAGAAAAGGATAACTGGCTTGATAACTCGCTAGTTTTAAAAGAAGGGATTAAGGATATATGAACAATCACTACCTATTGGCTAGCTTAATTTCTCTTGCTCTGAGCTCTCCTGCTGTACTCGCTTCTGATACAACAACCACTGATACTGCTTCAAGTTTCATTAAGTCAGCATTTAACGATGAAGCACAAACACTGCATGAGCGTGGCATGGCGTTGGTCATTGATGGCGAACAAATTGACGATTTAGAGAAAGGCCTCGCTTTATTAGAGCGCGCGGCAAACACCGGCTACATTGAAGCCATGACAGACTTAGCCGACATCTATTATGAAGCCGACTATGTTGATGTAGACCTTACTCAAGCCTTAAAGTGGTACGTAGTCGCTGCGGATCTTGGTGATGCTTACGGGCAGTATAGTGCTGGCTATATGTTTTACTACGGCGAGGGAACTCAGGTCGATTACCCCATGTCATTTAAATATCATAAACTTGCTGCTGAAGCTGGTTATGATGACAGCATGTTTGATCTCGCCATGCTGTATGATGACGGTATCGGTACACAACAAGATTACACGAAATCAGCCTATTGGTTTGAGCAAGCAGCACAACAGGGCGATGCGGTAGCAATGTACAACCTTGCCATTGCCTATGATCACGGACAAGGCGTTGACGTCGATTATGAGCGTTCGGCATATTGGTACCAACAAGCTGCCGAATTAGGTGATCCTGACGCGATGTACAACCTCGCCATTGCCTATCTCAATGGCGAAGGCGTGATCAAAAACAGTAACGCCGCGATTAAGTATTTAACCATGGCGGTAGAAGAGGGCGAGACTAGCTCTATGTATGTACTGGGTACTTTTTACCAAAATGGTGATCATGGACTACAACGTGATACCGCGCTCGCTGCAGAGCTATTTAAAACCGCAGCAGAAAACGGCCACTCTCACGCGATGTATGAATATGGCTCGGCTCTTGAAAAAGGGATTGGCGTCGAGAAAGAGAGAGCATTAGCTCTTGCATGGTTCTTCATTGCCGACGAAAATGGCAATAGCGATGCCTTTGATCGTATTCGAAAAATAAAGCGCCGTATGAGCGAAAGCCAAATCGCTGAAGCAGAACAGTTAAAAGATGAACTGATTTATATTCTGTTCTGATATTACAACTTAACCACCGAATCGGTGGCTTTTCAACACACTTTGGAGCAATCACAATGTCTAATGGACGTATTCTTCACACCATGATCCGTGTTGTCGATCTAGACCGTTCTATCGAATTCTACACAAAAGTAATGGGTATGAACCTGTTACGAAAAAACGAAAACGCAGAGTACCAATACACACTCGCCTTTGTCGGTTATGGTGACGAATCTCAAGGGGCTGTGATCGAGTTAACCTATAACTGGGGAACCGATAGCTATGACATGGGCGATGCCTTTGGTCATGTCGCCATCGGTGTCGATGATATTTACACGACTTGCGAGGCTATTCGTGCAGCAGGTGCTAACGTGACAAGAGAGCCAGGTCCAGTACTCGGTGGATCAACGCATATTGCATTTGTCACTGACCCTGACGGCTATAAAATTGAACTCATCCAAAATAAGCAAGCAACTCAAGGCTTAGAAGGCTAATGGTTTAAATCGTGTAATACGGTTAACGCTTATCACAACACTAAAGTGTAAATCGAACAAAAAAGGCCGTATTTCTTTTTATAGAAAGCGGCCTTTTTTATCATTAAAAATATCACAGGTTGCTTTTTAGATTCATCTATGTTTATTTATATGGCACTCATATAAGAATAATTGAGCTAAGATCTCAATGCCATCAATAAAAGCAATCAACAACAAACTGTTAACTCTTACCAAAAATGGAAAATAGGATTCCTTATTTGTCGGTAGCACCGATATTAACACTCGGAAAAACCGATGACTCCCCACTAAAACCAACTTAACCCAAATAAATAAACACTTAAAAATCAAATATTTAACTTTAAAACCTCATAAATATGTAATTTCACCTTGCCGAAAAAAATAATTACAAAAAGAAAGCAAATGTAAGTAAATGTGTCGCAAAAATCAGCTCCGACCCTCAAGAAGAAATATCTGATTCTCAACAGCATTTTCTTACGCTACCTTTACGGCCAGTAAGTCATTAACTGGTCTTAAATCATGAATAACGTAAAAACGAAAAACCGTTGGTTGATTGCCCTTGCAGCTGTTGCCATCCACATGTCAATCGGCTCAGTGTATACATGGAGTGTATTCTCAAATCCACTCCATGATGCATTTGGCTGGGATCTACAACAAATCTCTTTCACGTTTGGCATTGCAATCTTCTTCTTAGGTGCATCTGCTGCTGTAATGGGGCATGTTGTTGAGCAAAAAGGTCCTCGTTTTACGGGCTTCATTGCCGCGACATTCTTTGGCGCTGGTGTTGCTGGTGCAGGTATCGCAACCATGCTAGAAAGCCTATACCTTCTTTACTTCAGCTACGGCGTACTTGGTGGTATTGGTCTAGGTGTGGGTTATGTTACGCCTGTCTCTACATTGATCAAATGGTTCCCTGACCGTCGTGGTCTAGCGACTGGCCTTGCGATTATGGGCTTCGGTTTTGCTGCGATGATTGCAAGCCCGGTTATCCAAGCTCTCATTGGTACTGTTGGTATCTCTACTACATTCTTCATTCTTGGCGGCACATATTTCGTCATTATGATTTCTGCGGCTTCTTACCTAGAGCGTCCACCTGCTGGCTGGGCTCCAGAAAGCATGGTAGCGGAAAACGTCAGCACTAAAGCTGAGACCGCTCCAAAAGCGCCATCTGGTGACTTGAGCCAACAAGACGCAAATGATGCCGTGAAGACACCTCAATTCTGGGGTCTATGGATTATGATTTTCATCAACATCACTTGTGGTATTGCGATTATCTCTGCTGCATCACCAATGGCACAAGAAATTGCAGGATTAAGTGCAATGGAAGCCGCTACAATGGTTGGTGTTATGGGTCTATTAAACGGTCTAGGTCGCCTACTATGGTCATCTGCTTCAGATTACCTAACGCGTCCAAACACGTTCTTAATTTTCTTCGTGATTCAAATTGCTGCGTTCACACTGCTACCATCACTGAGCCACGCGATTGCTTTCCAGCTAGTCGTATTCCTCATCATGACATGTTACGGCGGTGGTTTCTCAACACTACCAGCATACATTGGTGACCTATTCGGTACGAAGCAACTGGGTGCTATCCACGGTTACGTACTAACAGCATGGGCACTAGCGGGTCTAACGGGTTCATCTCTAGCTGCATTTGTTCGTGAACTAACAGGTAGCTACACAATGACGATGTATATCTTTGTTGGCATGCTAACGGTTGCGCTACTGATTGCTGCAGCAATGAAAGCTTACGTATCGAAAACAAAGCGTGCCTTAACTGAACAAACGCATGCTGCTGATAAGAATGTAGCGTCTGCTTAAAGTCTCAGTTTTAGAAAAAAGACTTGAGGCTAAACGAGAGACAACTGAGCGTATAAACACTCAGCGCTTAGTCCCTCAAAAGCTCAAGTAAAGACTGCCGATACAAAAAAACCGCATTGATAAATCAATGCGGTTTTTTTATGTCTCTATCTGATGACACCAACCAAAGCGACTATTTCACCTACAACATCACTGATGCGTATTAGATAATCGTTCGGCCTAAAGAAATGACGACTCGGCGGTTCTGGTTTTGCCCGATAGGGTTCGCGTTATCCGCAATTGGCCGTCGCTGCCCATAAGATTCCACCTGAATACGATCGGGTGGTAAACCCAGCGACAAAAAGTACTCTTCCAAACGCTTAGCCCGTTTTTCTGACATTTCCTGTGCCTCGATTGTCCCTTCTGCAGCATCAGAATAAGTCGCTAGCAAGACAAGGTCGATATCGTCACTGTATCGCACAAATTCAGCAATCTGCGTCAACCTTTGCTGAGAGGGCTTATTTAGCTCTTCACTACCACGCTCAAAGTTTAATACGGTAAACGAGATATCTTCGAAGCTATAGGGAAGCAAGTTATCAACACACGCGCTGAATTGATTGTACGAAGCTTGGAACGACACAGCCGAAAGCGAAACTTCTACCCGTCTGTCACGATTTACCCAATCACGATAGCTAAACGTTGGAAAGCGGCCAATCTCAAGCTCTGATAAGAGTGCCCACGCCATTTGACCACCAACATAGCCATCAAACTGCTTAAAGAATTGGAGTTGCGTGATCCGATCTGCACTTTCTCCAGGCATCCAGCGTGCAGGCATAGACACCAAATTCACTGAACGTGTTTCCCCCATGGGGCGTCTCATCTTCAACTCAAAATCGAGATTAATCTGCTTACTCGCCCGCGAGCTAAACTGACCATCACCGTAATTAGGGATGGTGTGCACCATTCTGCACTCAAGCGGTGTATCGACAACAACCTGCCACTCAGACTGTGCAGGCGTGGCAACATACTGCCGTCCTGCAGATGCTGAGGACATCGAGAATAAAGCCGATGAGATGGCTAAAGCCAGCACGAGACGTTGCATGGAGTTCCTTATTTGAGTGGTTACCGATAGATCGGCTTACAGCAGTAATTCTTTAGCGATATCCGTGCCAACATGCACTCAATCTGACATAATATCCAGCTTTACTTCTACCGCTTTGAGACACTATGACAGATATCGCTGACCACAATTTACTGAAAAATCGCTTTCGCGGCTACTTACCTGTTGTAGTTGACGTAGAAACCGCCGGTTTTAATGCCAAAACCGATGCGCTGCTTGAAATTTGTGCGATCACATTAACGATGGACGAAGATGGTTGTCTAAAACCAGCGACTACCATGCATTTTCATATCGAACCTTTCGAGGGTGCAAATTTAGAAAAAGAAGCTTTAGAATTCAATGGTATTCGTGACCCGTTCAGCCCTTTACGTGGCGCGGTCACCGAAGAAAAAGCACTCAAAGAGATCTACAAGCAAATTAGAAAAGAGCAGAAGCTGCATAACTGTGCGCGTGCGATCATGGTGGCGCACAATTCAACATTCGATCATAAGTTTGTGTTTGCAGCCAGCACTCGCTGCAAACTTAAGCGTAATCCATTCCACCCTTTCGCGACCTTTGATACCGCGGCTTTGAGTGGGCTAGCCTATGGACAGACCGTATTGGCCAAAGCTTGTAAAACAGCTGGAATGGAATTTGATAACCGTGAAGCTCACTCAGCCCTTTACGATACAGAGCGAACAGCGACACTATTTTGCGGCATCGTTAACAAATGGAAAGCGTTAGGGGGTTGGCCTCTCGCAGAAATTGAAACGGACGACGCGAATAAAGAAAACAACTAAAACAGTCTATATTTCCAATGAAAGCCCAGAAAAAGGGCTTTCATTACCGTTTTAAACAAGCAATTTAAATCAAACAACCGTTTAAAACAGCCGCGTAAACACCTCTCAAATAAATACTGCAAATAAGCAATATTTACACAACAAATCCTTAACATCTCGCAATTTCAAGCATATACTCACTCTCATTCCTTGTTCCTTCATTTATTTGTAACAAAGGAATACCCATCAAGTCCTAAGCTGTTCACTCGTCTTAAACACGAAGGACAAAAAACTACAAGAAACAAATAGAGAGAGGCAGCCAATGTCCGTAAAACTCAAGTACGCTACGCTCGCACTCGCCTTGGCATCGATTCAGGCACACAGTGCAGGATTTCAAGTGGCAGAACAATCGGTCACCGGTATTGGCAGAGCCAATGCGGGGGAAGCCGCCATCGCCGATAACGCCGCAGTGTTATCACGCAACCCTGCGGCAATGACCCGATTCGAACAAGCTCAATTCAGCAGTGGCTTAATGATTGTCGATACTGCCATTGATGTCACGGACACCGATCAAAACCAAACAGCAAAAGACGTCGCCCCTATGGCTGCCGTACCCGCAACCTATTACCTCAGCCCAATTAACGATAAATGGTGGTGGGGGATCGCCCTCTTTTCCCAATACGGCGTCGAAACCGACTACCCCGATGATTTCATCCATGGTGACTCAGCTGGCAACACCTCTCTGCTCACAGTCAATATCAACCCTAGTCTTGCTTACAAGGTGAATGAAAATCTCAGTCTTGGGGTTGGTGTCAGCTTAGTGTACGGAAAGGCACAGCTCGATCGCCATCTTGGGGAAAACGCGCCTTTTTTTGGTGGTTCGCCCAGCGATAAGCTGATCAGTATGGAAGGGGATACATGGGCGCATGGCTGGAATGTAGGCGCCTTATATGAAATCAACGAGAAACATCGTTTTGGCCTTCACTACCGTGCTGAAACAACGCTTGAATTTGATGGTGAATTTACCGATCACCAAGGCGTACTCATCACTGGCGGCGCGAAGGGAAGTACCACCTCAGCCGATCTCAACGCAGTGTTACCAGCCAACATCGAATTCTCTGGCTACCATGACCTCAACGACAAATGGGCCGTTCACTACAGTATATTCTGGACACAGTGGAGCAAGTTTAAAGAGTTGAAAGCCACCAGCAGCAACTGTACTGACGGTGTGTGCTTCTTAAAAGAGGAACACTACGATGATGCCTTTCGCTATGCTATTGGCGCGACATACCAATATAGCGATAGCTGGACCTTTAGAAGTGGTATCGCTCTCGATGAGCAAGGTGGCGAACCGACACTGAGTATTCCTGATAGCGATCGTTGGTGGTACTCCGTCGGGGCCACTTGGCAATACAGTGAATCGCTCAGCTTTGACGCAGGCCTCACCTATTTAACCAGTGATGACATCACCTTCACTGAAACGGGCATAAGCGGAAAAGAAACAAACTTCTTCTCATCCGGTGATGCGTTCGTTTCAGGTCTTCAGATGAATTACATCTTCTAGTCCCTACCTTCTAATCTATGCAATCGACCTTAGTGTTCAGTCCAAACACTCAACCTAAGGAAGCGATTGTGGCATATGGAGCCACAATGATGAAAAAACAAATACTTGCTCTGCTCGTTGCCTCGACGTTGGGATTGGCTGGCTGTGGTGATGAGAGTGCGCTTTCTGGTTCATCAACCCTAAATTATGAAACCGCCATCACTGAAAGTCTCAAAGCCCCTACCAAAGTGGATTTCCAACTTCAAGGCCCTGATGCGAACGTTCCGACACCGTCGTTCCTTTTATTAGACTCGTTTGACGGCACACTCAACATCCCTATTACCGGCGATGCGACGGATCTTTCAAATCCACTGGTCGCTCTCAACCAAACCGATGGTTGGAGCCCGAATCAAGCGATCCTCATCCCTTTCAAAGGCATAGAACTTGACGCTGCAACATTGAGTGCAGGTGTCCGAGTCGCCAAAGTCCCTAGCCCAACGGCAACAGCTACAGCAGACAATAGTGCATCATCAGCTGAGATTACTGTCCCAGAGCTGTTGACCTTTGGTGTCGACTATATCACTGCGCTATCTGGCGATAGTCTTGCTATTGTTCCTCTAAAACCACTCCCCGAGAAAACAGATTTTTTCTATGCCATTACCGATGCAGTGAAAGATACTAACGGTAACAGTGTCGGGATGTCTGGCTCATATGCCACCTTAAAAACGCGCAATACCCTACAAACCATTGAGCCACTAAAAACAGCCCAAAGCCTGATTTACGGGATCGAGCAAACCATGGCAGCACTGGGCGTATCAGAAAATGTCATCTATTCGAGCTGGTATACCACAGGTTCAGTGGGTGATGTTGTTAATGCGACAAAAGCAGCCATCGCGCTGTCATTAAGTGCATTACAAAGTGGTGCGACACTCAACCAAGTGTGGAAAGGCAATGCCAATCCTTACAGTAAAGACTTAACTGGGCTTTATACCGTTAATTTAGAAACAACGGGGGTCGACTTTGCGACTGCTGTTGAGGAAGATGAAAACTTGACCGATTTTTTTGGTAGCAATGCAGCTGCAGGTAAGGCTGGTATTCAGCAAGCTTATGCTGCCTATCAACAAGCCGGTATTTCTGTTTCTGTCTTTAAAGGCACCGTTCGTCTCCCCTCGTACCTAGAAACGTCTGTCACTGATGAAGCATGGAAGAAAACGCCTTTCCAAGCAGCAATCCCTAGCCTTGCCAAGCTATCAAACACCTTGAGTACAGGCTCTGATGCAGACAAAGTCGCACTCGCAACACAGCTTGCTGAGTTACAGTTTGATACCAGTATTTTGACTGGCAGTGATACCCAAGCATTACTTACTGAAGCCGCTAAGTTACTTGGGGTAACATTGACACTTGCCGATGGGTCTGCACTTGATCCTGAACGCGTGATTACACAGTACAACCCCATACCACAAATAAAAGATGTGGTTGATGTACCCGTGATTATGTATGTGCCTTCGGTCGCTGGCGTGCAAGTCGCAGACCCTGGAGTGCTACTTTATCAACACGGGATTACTTCACGAAAAGAGAACAGTTACCTCTTTGCCGCCAACCATATGGCATTAGCAGCACAAAATGGCCAGACACCTTACGCCATTCTTGCTTATGATCAGCCACTGCATGGCGAGCGTGCCCTTTCTGATGGTACCGTGGCAGATGACGACAACATAGATGTCTACATGAACCTCGCGTATTTACCCGTTGCCCGTGACAATGCACGTCAGTCAGCATTAGACACCATCGGTATCCGCGCTGCATTAACCGTGATGAAAAGCACCGCACATCCACTGCTCAATCAAGTCGATCTCGGCAATATATCAATCATGGGTCACTCACTGGGTGGGATTACGGCGATGACAGCCTATAATGGGCTAACCACCTCACTCTCTACAGAAATTGATGCCGTATTCGCTACTCAGGCAGCGGTTATTGCTAATGCTGGTAGCGGAATATCTCCCTTGCTGTTTAACTCCGGCGCCTATGGCTCAGTGGTTAAGCACTCACTATTGATCGCATCAAACTTTACCTATCAAGCGTTCTATTCTGGGGTGTGCGCACCTAGCGAGACATTACAGTCACCAGCAGCTTGCTATGACTATTTCATCTCGCCAGACCGTGATGCGTTACCTATCCCAGTTCTTACAGCAGAGCAACTTGCCGCGATTGAAGCGAGTTTTGCACAGTTCTCATTTGCCGCACAAACAGTACTCGATGCCATCGACCCGATTAACTTTGCACATAATATGTCGGCACCGGTCTATCTTATTCAGTCAGAAAACGATAGTACGATTCCCAATAGTGTTGCAGGTAATCCAATAGCAGGTACCGAGCCATTGATTGCAACGATGGGCTTGTCGCCACTAACCGATACAGTGACCCAGCAAACGACACGTGTCGCGGCAAGGTTCTATACCCAGCCAACAGTGAATGTTTTTCATAGTACGGTGATTGCGCCTGATTTTACCACGGCATTATCTGATCAAGCTGCCACCGCAGAAATGCAAACGCAAATAGCGACGTTTGTCGCCCAAAAAGGTCAAGGCGTTACAGTGACGAATGCCACGCTGCTAACACAGCCTTAATTGGGAAAAGAGACGAGAAACAACTTCTCTACTCTCTACCTCTAACACATCGATAAATGAAAAAACGAACCATGACAGAGGCTAAGTCATTTAGCCTCTGTCATTTTTCTCATCACGATAATCATTGAAAATATTTTACGACCAAAACTCTTCAAGTCCGTGCTCAAAATTATCATACTCCGTTTCTTTAAGTTCTATACCTATACCTGAACACCATTCCTATACACATCGCTTATGCATCACCAAGAGTGATACTTCATAAGAAGAGAAATTGACAGCAAGAATCGATAACACCCATGTATAAAAATCTAACAAACTTGCTCAAAGCCACATTTTTTACTCGACATTGATAAAAATATCCGCAAACTGTTCAACTTCAGCAACCAATTCGCTATTTAACATGGTTAAATCGTGTGCTGAAACCTATTACACAACATATAAAAAATAATTAAATCAAGGAGTAACTCCGTGAATCCTGTCGTGATTTCGGTGTGCGTCATGTTGATTCTCGCGCTTTTGCGTGTCAACGTCGTCGTCGCACTTACTTTTAGTGCCATCGTAGGTGGTCTAATTGGTGGTTTGTCTTTAGAAGATACAATCGGTGCTTTCGAAAGTGGACTTGGTGGCGGTGCTACAACAGCACTTAGCTATGCAATGTTAGGTACGTTTGCTGTGGCGATTTCTCGCTCAGGCATCACTGATGTCCTTGCACAATTCGTTATTAAGAAAGTCAGCGGTCAAACCAATGCAAAAGCTGAATTAGGTGTGAAATACACGCTTTTAGCTGCTCTCGTTCTATTGACGATTTCGTCACAGAACGTGATCCCTGTACACATCGCTTTTATCCCTATTGTGATTCCACCTTTACTGCATGTGTTCGCAAAGCTTCAGCTTGACCGCCGCCTTATTGCTTGTGTGCTGACCTTTGGTCTTGTAACTCCTTATATGGTGTTACCTATTGGCTTTGGTGGTATCTTCCTTAACAATATTCTTCTCACAAATTTGACGAGTAATGGCCTAACCGTAGAGGCGTCTCAGGTGCCTGTTGCGATGCTACTTCCTGCAGCAGGCATGATGACAGGCCTGCTCCTTGCCATTTTCGTCAGCTACCGTAAGCCTCGCCAATACTCGGAAGAGAAAATTAAAGCGATAGAGCCAGAGCACAAAACGATCAACATGCAGCATGTACTGATTGCAGCGGTTGCGATTGTTGCTGCACTCGGCGCTCAACTTTGGTCTGGCTCGATGATCGTTGGTGGCCTATTAGGCTTCATGGTCTTCATCGTATCTGGCGTGATCAAGTGGAGTGATACGCAAGATGTCTTTACTCGCGGTGTTCACATGATGGCGATGATCGGCTTTATCATGATCGCTGCAGCAGGTTTTGCTTCAGTAATGAAAGAAACCGATGGTGTGACCTCGTTGGTTGAAACTCTTTCAATGACGATTGGTGACAATAAGGGTCTTGCAGCGTTCCTAATGCTCATTGTTGGCTTATTTGTCACGATGGGGATTGGTTCTTCATTCTCAACAATCCCTGTACTTGCGGCTATCTACGTGCCACTTGCAGCTGCTTTTGGTTTCTCACCAATGGCAACGGTTGCGCTTGTTGGTACTGCGGCTGCGCTAGGTGATGCAGGCTCTCCGGCTTCAGATTCAACGCTAGGTCCAACATCGGGTCTAAACGCGGATGGACAGCATGAGCACGTATGGGAGACGGTTGTACCAACGTTTATCCACTACAACCTGCCACTTATCGTCTTTGGGTGGATTGCGGCAATGGTTCTTTAACTGATGCTAGATATCTCATCGCCCTCGCACTTTCGTTGTCCTTGAAAACACGAGCATAGAACCAAGGCTGTGATTAAAGGCAGAGTGCCACAAATGCAAGAGCCATTAACATACTATGTTAATGGCTCTTTTTAGTTTAAGGCTAAGTAAACACCTTCCTACTGAATTTCGACACTATCTTGCTTGAAAGCAAGCATCACCTCTTGTCGGCACTCACCTACGCGCTCCAAAACAACAGAGAGCTTATTGTCATCCCAAGAAGTCACTACATTTTGTAGGGTACCTTCGACAGTTAGGTCGTGAACGACGACAGAGCGCAACTGTGATTCTGTACTGCGGCAAAGCATATAGGATAATTCATTCGTCGCTGGATTATCAGGACCTTGACCAAACAATACTTCCGCGTTTGCAGACACGTAGCATTGATATGGTACCTCATCACCATCTACAAGGAATTGCTCTTTAATTACTCCATCAATCGTTCGTTTAGAGCATTTACCTAAGCGAACTAAAGGCCCCTCTTTAAATGGGTTCTCACACTCAACAGCTGTCGTATGCGGTTGGTGCTGCGCACGATAATGCCAGACCAAATCCAATTGTTGTTGATGGGGGTTCTCTACCTGATCAATCTGAATAGCAATATCACCTAACCACACAATGCTTCGACGGAATTGAATATCGCGGTAGGCTTCGTCATCCCACTGCACAATAGTATGGCTATCTACACCAGGATGAACCTCTCGCCAATCAACGAGTGTGTCCACTAAAACTAAGTCATCTTTTTCCACATAACGAAGCACCTTAGGGATTGCAGGTGGTTGGTTCTGCTGATTTACTGACAACGTATTATGTGTCGCCGTATTTTTGTAATAGCTGTAGTGCAAGTTCGCACCATAGCCACAAGTACCAAGATCGGGAAGGATCTGGTGGCCATGCCGATAAAGCAGCAGACCTAAACGATCATAATGATCATGCTCACCACCAAATGGAGCATGCTTTACAAGTAACATATTTTCTAAAGGCTTATCTAACATGGTGGTAATACCAACACCAGGGGCATGGAGGGGGTTAGCATCTAGCGGTGCTAACTCTGCTGGTAACTCTTCAACACCATATAAGAGTGCATCGAGATTATTGCGGCTAATATTTTGATAAATACTCTGTAGCGCACGGCCGAACAGAGGATCTTTAAATTCGGAATAGGCATACTCAAAGAGATAAGAATGATTAAGTACCTGCTGTCCAGCAACACAATCATTGATCAAAGGAAACTGTCCATCCAGCATGATGAGATTCAGCGGATAAGACAATAACTTATAAAAATTAGGATGAGATTTAAGTGAGAAATCACTCCCTCGAGCCATCAGCTCAAATCCCATTAGCGCCTGTAACGCATAATAATGGTAATGCACTGAACCTTCAAACCATAGCCCCTCACCTATTAAGCCATGCTCTATTTGGTGACGCAATCCATACTCACCGTCAACAGCAAACTCAATCAATCGCTTATCGTTAAGTAGTAAGCCAATCACACCAATGGTTGAACCGATTTTCATCTCGTGATTGTGCAGCTGTAGGGTACGGTACTGCATCATAAACTCAGCACCTTCACGCAATAGATTTGTTTCAATATGTGCTTGTTCTTGCACCGATAACGCTTGCTTAATAAAGTCGTACCCACGTGCGAAATCAATATGGCAATTAGCCTCACACAACGTTTGCGAGTTGGCTTTACCAGGATGATTGTAAGGAATACCACCATGCTCTTCATAGTCGGGGTACACATCAGCGTACCCTGTCAAAATCGCTTTTACTTTTTCGAGGTAGAACGGCTCCCCCGTTAAATGCCATAACAATCCAAGATCATTACAGGCTTTAGCATTTAAGCCATTTAACCAACGCCACCAGGCACCATCAAAGGGTTCACCAGTGAACACTTCCCCATCAACAGGACAACAGTGTTGTTTTGCGTTATTCCTGTCCCACTGCAACCGCACGCCATGACCGGGGCAAAAATAGTAGTGATTCCATGTTGCTCTCGCATCAGGCGGAACCAACGTATCTGAGTGAATGACCACGTGATTGCTTTCAATTAACGCATCAATCATATCTTGATTGCATCGACGCTTAATCCGAGCCATCTCTGTTTCAGTAAATTGCAGCATGCTTTTTAATCCTATCCTTTACAAACGATGCAGCCAATATTGCTTGGCTGCACATTTAATCAGTGCTTATGTTTCTATGCCTTTATCAACAAACGCTCAGAGAAACAGCTTCCTAGATACCAAAGTAGTTTTTTGCATTGTGGTAACAAATTGCTTCCACGGTATCTTTTAGAAGTTGTGGATCGTTAGGCACTTCACCTTGTTCAACCCACTCACCAATTAAATTACAAAGAATTCGGCGGAAATATTCGTGACGAGGAAAAGAAAGCAAGCTTCGAGAATCGGTTAGCATGCCAACAAAGCGCCCTAAAAGTCCCACATTAGCGAGCGTTTTCATCTGCTCGATCATGCCGTCCTTTTGATCATTGAACCACCATGCTGCACCAAACTGCACTTTCCCTGGTGCTGCATCGCTATCTTGAAACGCACCAACCATCGTACCTACCACATAGTTATCTCGCGGATTTAGACAATAAATAATGGTTTGGGGTAGTGCTTTATTCTCATCAACCGCACTTAATAAAGAGCTCAAATTTCGAGCAAAGCAACTATCGTTGATTGCACTAAAGCCAGCCGCTGGACCGACTTCGGCAAAACGACGTTTATTTGGATCTTGAAGGACACCGACATGCAGCTGAAGAGTCCAACCTAGTGTGTGGTTTTTACTGGCGATAAACTGGAAAATTTTTGTTTTGAAAAGCGCTGCTTCTTGTTGTGAGATCACGCTGCCAGCAAGTACTTTTTTCAGCACATTATCAGCTTCTTCAATGCTACCATCAGCAAATTCGACCTCAGCTAGCCCCATGTCTGACAGACGACAACCTGCTTCATGGAAATAGTCAAAACGTAGACTCAACCCTTCAAATAGCGCATAGATATCATTAATTTCAAGGTGAGTAACATGAGCAAGTTGTCCAACCCATGCTAAAAACTTATCCTGACGGTCGATATTGTAAAGTGCATCAGCACGGAACGTTGGCAGCACTTTAATTTCAAACCCATCTTCCACTAAGCTTTTATGATATTTCAAATCGTCCAACGGATCGTCTGTGGTACATAAATACTCTACGTTCATCATCCGAATCAGATTACGTGCTGAATATGCTTGCTGGGTTATTTTTTCATTTGCTTCTTGCCAAATGCTCTCACTATTTTGAGCATTTATAATGGTATCAATACCAAAAAAGCGACGTAATTCTAAGTGAGTCCACTGATAGAGAGGGTTACCAATTAACTGCGGTACAGTTTCACACCATTTTTGGAACTTTTCAAAGGCATCACCATTGCCCGTAATAAGGTGCTCTTCGATACCATTACTTCGCATAGCGCGCCATTTGTAATGATCATGGCCCAACCATGCTTCAGCAATGTTGTTAAACGTAATATCGTCGAAAATTTCTTTTGCACTAAGGTGATTGTGATAATCAATAATTGGCAGTGATTTTGCGTAATCGTGATAAAGTTTTTTCGCAACTTCGTTGTTAAGAAGAAAGTCATCGCAGATAAAAGATTTCATAGTTTGATTCCTCATCCTAGCACCTCAATATTTAGCGCTAAGACAATTATTTAAAATGATTAATACGGATGATCTTCTGTCTACTTATAGTCTGGTCAACAATCATGCACGGGAAATGGACGTTATCACTCATCAGTTTGCTAAGAAATATCCCATTTAACCAGCCAAATAAAAGCAGAAGAAACAGCCGCTATGCTATATACCGGCTGTTGACAAATTTAGAACTGAGCTTGAGGTTTCTGATCTAAGTTTGCTTCAGATAAAGCACTCTTTTTGAGCAGGTAACCAATTAAAAGCATGGCTGCCGAGCAACCGACAAAGACCATTCGCCCCCACATTGGATTCGGAATCAACACCATTGCTAACAAACCAAAGCCCATATATGTAACCAAAGAGCCCAACTTCATACGCTGAAGACGGTCGTACTCATCTTGCTCACTGTCTGCGATAACAGGCGTAGCAATATCCGTAAAGAAAGCTTCTTCTCTTGAAACATCTTCAGCACTAGGTTCTTTATAGAACAACTTACTAGCGACAAAGAAACCAGCCGTTAGGAATAAGTGAGCGGCAATAGCAATAATATTTCGCATTTCAGAGACTTCACGACGAGTCAATTCGTCCATGCCAATCAACTCTGCAAACCATTGTGGCGTAAACACTGTCATACATAACCAAGAGACGAACATACCGAAGACGACCGTTGCCCATGGTGCCCACTTAGGCGTCTTTTTAACAATGATAGCAAGGAATAAAGGAACTAAGATTGGTGTGGAAACCAGAGTAGAAACACTCATCATCAAGTCAAAAAGACTCATATCTTTTAGTGAGTTGAAGAACTGTGCCATCAGGATAACCAGTCCACCATTTATCAAACAAACCACCTGCCCTGCACGTAACTGCTCTTTATCTGACGCCTTACCTTTTCTCACAACCGTTGAGTAGAAACTACGAACAAAAATACCCGAGTTACGATTGAGCGCAGAGTCCATTGATGACATCGTTGCAGCAAATAGACCAGCCATTAGCAAACCGACAGTCCCCACTGGCATCCATTCGCGAGCAAACACAAGGAATACTGCATCAGACGCTTTTGCTCCTAATTCAGGATAAGCCGATGCGGCATCAGGGTTTAAAATAGCCGTCGCCCAAGGTGGGATGAACCAGATAATTGAGCCTGCAAGCATTAAGAAGAACCCCATTAATGCTGCTTTTTCGGCATGCTTTGAATCACGAGCACTTAGAAAGCGATAGGCATCCTGCATGTTGTTGAGGTTTTGTACCTGCTTAACAATAAAGAAGATAAAGGTACAGACCAGCAGGATTGGATAATTCATGTCAGGGCCGGTCACAAAGCCATCAGGGAATTCAGTCACAATCGTTGTTGGACCACCCACTGCCACCAATGCAACAATCGCACAAGCGATAGAGACCACAGCAATAACTAAGGTCTGTACAAAATCAGAAGCGACAACACCCCATGCACCCGACAGAAGAGAGATTAATAAAACCGCGGCACCTGTGATGAAAATTGTCGTATTAACATCTGCTTCAAAGACAGCAGAAGCAAATACACCTAACCCATTCAACCAGACACCACCACTCAAAATACTGAGAGGGATAATCGCCCATGTAAAGAACTGCTCGTTAATGCCACCAAAACGTTTTCTGATACCTTCCGTCGGCGTATCTACACGCATTTGACGATAGCGACGCGCAAAGAAAAAGTGGGCACATAAGTAAGCAGCACAATTGGCAACGAAGACTGACATAATTGTCATACCGTCAGTAAATGCCTTGCCTGCTGCACCAGTAAAGGTCCAAGCAGAGAACTGGCACATAAATGCTGTTGAACCAACCATCCACCATAGCATTTTGCCGCCACCACGAAAGTAATCACTAGTACTATTACTTGCCATTTTTTTAAACAGAATACTGATCGCAACCATTAAAGAAAAATAGCCCGCTATTACGATGTAGTCATATATCATATATCCACCAAAACAGTGTTTCAAATTTAAACCAATTATAAACACAAAAACGAAAAGGCTTCCAAACAAAAAAGGAATAGCGTTTTAAAATAAAAAGCATGTGTGAAACAAATCAAATAATCATCGTACAAATAGAGAAATATAGTGATGGAGATCGAATTCAATAAAAATAGTCATTTACATACCAGATCCCTAGCGGCACAAAACCCATCCCCAGCATAAAGAAGTTTATTAACTAAAAGATCAGGATTATAAGGCGTATAAAAACAATAAATCAGAATTTAAACCCAATAATGAATTAAGGAACAGCGAAGAAAAGAAAGAGAGAGTAGCTGCAACCGACTTAAACCTTCTTCAATCAGTGCAATGTGAATGGGAATAACCCTATTCATCACCAATAAGCACCACTGTTAGACTTCTAATTTTGATGCAACAATAGGCTTTAGCAACAAGGCATTAATCATACAATAATACCAATTATCAATGAATGCCACACAAAACAATTCCACAATGGAAACTAACTTTAAATTATGTAGATAGATACAAACAATATAATGACTTTATTTATTATCATGAACACCCCTAGGAGGTTTCATTTGACTATTATCACCTTCATTTTGTATATGCTGCTTGATAATTAAGATTTATTTACAACCTACATAACCTCAACTAAGTATCTGCCATCACTCACTATTAAGTGTCTGTGATGTGCCTGATGAATAGGGAATGAAAGCTCATGAAACTCCCCACGGCAGAGCTAATGCACTCTGCACGATCAGTGAATCAGTCTGTTCATACTTATCGCTTTGACATAAAAAAACCCCACCGAATAGGCAGGGTTTAATAGCCATCAAGTAAGCAAAGCTACTCAATAGACAAAGAAGCGATTGATTACTCGCTTGCTTCTGCGCCGCGACGTTCGGCAGCTTCTTTCACGAGTGGCTGAAGCTCACCTTTTTGGAACATTTCCAAAATAATGTCACAACCACCAATTAGCTCACCTTCAATCCACAGCTGTGGGAATGTTGGCCACTGTGCGTAGATAGGCAACTCTGCACGAATGTCAGGGTTCTGAAGAATATCCACGTAAGCAAATTTCTCGCCACAGCCCATTAGTGCTTGCGCAGCTTGTGAAGAAAAACCACAGCTTGGCAGTTTTGGTGAGCCTTTCATGTACAGCAAGATTTCATTTTCTTCAATTTGCTGCTTAATTTTATCGATGGTTTCCATAGCTTCCTCTACGACATCGTTATTTGAGTCAAACCCACATTCTACTTGTAGCAGCCAAGAAAAAAAACGCTTATTAATTGTAAGGCTTTTTTATCTACTTTTTGACGTTTAACCCTTTAAATAAAGTAAAAACTTGCTAAACTATTTTGGTCAGTCACAATTATTATTGAATCGGAAGTCACCGATTCAACTGGAAGCAATGATCAAGGGGTTTAACCCCAACTATGGAGAGCCGAGCAATGGCATTCGAACTACCAGCACTACCTTATGAAAAAACAGCACTAGAACCACATATCTCAGCAGAGACTCTGGATTTTCACCACGGTAAACACCACAACACTTACGTTGTAAAGCTTAACGGTTTAATTCCTGGTACTGAGTTTGAAGGCAAATCTCTGGAAGAGATTATCAAGACTTCAACAGGCGGTGTATTTAACAACGCTGCTCAAATCTGGAACCACACTTTCTACTGGCACTGCCTATCACCAAACGGTGGCGGTGAGCCAACAGGCGCACTAGCAGAAGCAATCGTAGCAAACTTTGGTTCTATCGAAGACTTCAAAGCAAAATTCACAGACTCTGCTATCAACAACTTCGGTTCTTCATGGACTTGGTTAGTAAAAAAAGCAGACGGTAGCCTAGCGATCGTTAACACATCTAACGCTGCAACCCCACTAACAGACGAAGGTGTTACGCCACTTCTTACTGTTGACCTATGGGAACACGCTTACTACATCGATTTCCGCAACGTACGTCCTGATTACATGGGCGCGTTCTGGTCACTGGTTAACTGGGAATTTGCCGCGGAAAACTTCGCAGCATAATCATTCTCAAACAGAGACTCGAAAAGAGCTGGCCTTGCGCTGTAATGCCGATCAGTTAAGAATAAAGTGATCAGTTGAACGATCCTACCAAGATGTCAAAATCCGAGTGTATTCAATGC
>JBHOGO010000027.1:0-47219 GCA_043421945.1 bacterium sp. HQB-150
ATATCGCGATCGCGGCCTACGGCCGCTCATAAAAGAGAACCCCACTTCGAAAAGTGGGGTTCGTCAGCAATCTGAGGGTAAGCCATTGGCTTACCCTTTTTTATGCTGTCGAAATATTGAATCCCGGGTATTTTATGAGAACGCTCTCATCTTGCTTGAAAGTGGTGTTAATTATTCCGTTTCTCTTCGAGTAACCACTAATTTATTGTCTTAGTTTCTTCGAAAAAGTTTTCAAGTGAGCGATGCTTGCTCACCAAAATTAATGGAGGTAATGATGGCAACCGAGAGTAATATTCAATCTGATGTCGAACTCTATTTTACGGAGCGTGCCGCTAAGGAAATGGATTGGGATCAAGTCAATACGATTCATTGGGTGCTTTTTAAGAATACAATGACCAGTACTGTTAGTATGTTTGAAAGCCACTATGGCGATTACGGTTGTTTGAGTATCAATGGACTAAACGATAAATTGGAGCCCATTACATTCAACATCGAGTATGTTGAGCTTGATATCGTTCCTAAAATTAGCATCGTCGACATTATGCTGCTTAATCACCAAGATGAGTACAAGCAGCGTGCTATATGCCCCAATTAAGAGTATGCGTTATATTAGAATGATGCCAAAGCGGCTTTACTCACATATTCTAATAATTACTTCAGCGTCTCGATAAAGGCGTTAGACTCATCGATGGCAATGGTCATTTTATCAATAGCCTGTTCAATATCGCGCTCTAGCGCAGAAAATTCCCCCTGTAGTGCCCCCACCGCTTGTGCATTGAGATTGTGCTTAAGATAAAGCGTATTATCGAGAAGTGTCACCAGAATAGGGCTCATGCTCTGCTCAGCTCGACGCATCGCGGCAAGCATCTGAGTATAATTTGTCTCCGTTTGCTTTAATGTTTTTTCACTCTCTTGGCGCAGTTCGCTATTACTGTAAAGTGCGAGTTCTTCATACCACTCTTCAAACAGTGCATCAGCGACACTCTCAACAGCATCAATTCGTTCGCTGACTTCATCAGCAGCTTCTACACTTTCTTCATATTGGGTGTTGATACGTTTATACATCGTCTCTAAATCGCTACCCTCGGAGCCAGTAAAAGCCTGCAAGGCTTCTAACGCACTGTTAAACTGTTCTTGAGCATCTTGTTGCGCTTCATTGGCGGCTTCGACACGGTCCACCATAATTTCTCGTTTGTGGAATCCGACTTTTTCCATCGCACTGTAATAGGTGGAGCTACAGCCCGTGAGGAAACTCATAATTAAAAATGTTGAGACTACTAATCGCATCGTGACACCTAGCTTGTTAACATACTGATGACAATATAGATGAGAGTATTACATTGAGCAAAGGAATTAATTTTAAGCCGCTAGGACGCCGTGTCATGTTTAGCTTGGCCTTTTTTCGTCACTTAATTACGCGCGCTCAGCATGACAGATTAACCGTGACTGCTGGCTCTCTTGCCTACGTCACATTGTTGTCTCTAGTCCCTCTGGTAACGGTCGTCTTGACGGCATTATCCGCTTCCCCCGTGTTTGCACAGTTTGGCGATTTATTGCAAAACTTTGTCATCGAGAACTTCGTTCCTGCGGCAGGCGAGGTCGTGAAGGAGTACCTTAATCATTTTGTTGCGAATGCGGGCAGAATGACAGCGGTAGGTATTGGCGCGCTCTTTGTTGTCGCGATGATGTTGATATCGACGATTGATAAATCATTAAATTATATCTTTCGAGTCAAAGATAAGCGTCGTTTTGCTATATCATTTTCGATTTATTGGATGATTTTGACGCTTGGGCCCATCCTTGTCGGAAGTAGTCTCGCTGTGAGTTCTTATCTTGGCACCATAAACCTTTTAGGCAGTGATACGGTGAGTGATGCACTGCAGCAGTCACTTCGCTTATTACCCGCCGCGATGTCACTTGCTGCTTTTGTTGGGCTCTATTTATTGGTACCCAACCAAAAAATTCGTTGGAAACATGCTTTCATTGGTGCGTTGATTGCTACACTCCTATTTGAAATCAGTAAAAAAGGCTTCGCGATTTACCTGTTTCATTTCCCTTCTTATCAAGTGATTTATGGTGCGCTTGCTGCTGTGCCTATTCTGTTTGTTTGGGTTTACCTCTGTTGGTGTATTGTGCTCATTGGCGCTGAAATTACAGCGACGCTTGGTGAGCAATGGCAACCATTGCATCCGTTAGAGCAAGCTGAGATGATCATGACAGATAAGGTAGAGGAAAAACAAAATGATAGCGCTAATTCAACGCGTCAGTGAGGCAAGTGTTAAGGTCGAAGGTAATATCATTGGAGAGATAAATCATGGTCTTTTGGTATTGCTGGGTGTGGAGCAGGGCGATGACGAAGCCAAGGCAAAGCGTCTTCGAGAGCGTGTACTTGGTTATCGAATCTTCGAAGATGAAGCCGGCAAAATGAATCTAAACGTACAACAGGCGGGTGGAGAGGTGCTTGTCGTCTCTCAATTTACCCTTGCTGCTGATACGAAAAAAGGTATGCGACCGGGCTTTTCAACGGGGGCTGAACCTTCTGAAGCAAACCGACTGTATGAGTATTTTAATGATGTGTGTCGAGAGACGGGTATCAAGGTCGAAACGGGGGAGTTTGGTGCCGACATGAAAGTGGCGTTGGTCAACGATGGTCCTGTGACATTTTGGCTGCAAGTATAAATAGACGTGTTTGATAGTGAGTGAATATATATACGTTGACGCAAAATCACACCGAGGGAAGCGATGTTTAGATTAGTCACGCCAAGCTCTGAGCAAGAATTAGAGAGCTACTATCACTTTCGATGGCAGATGCTGCGAGAGCCATGGAACATGCCGAATGGCTCTGAGAAAGATGCCTATGACGTTGCCAGTCATCACCGAATGATTGTGGATGGTTCAGGGCAGGTTGTTGCGATTGGCCGCCTCTATTTAACCCCTGACAATGATGGGCAGATTCGCTATATGGCGGTAAGCCCTGATTATCGGCATAAGGGAATGGGGACATTAGTCTTGATGTCACTTGAGTCGCTTGCATGCCAAGAAGGCGCGAAGCGCTTGGTCTGTAATGCCCGAGAAGATGCCATTCCTTTTTATGTGCGTAACCAGTTTACGAGCCAGGGGGAGTTAAGCGATGAACGCGGTCCTGTTAGGCACCAGCAAATGCTTAAGCCTTTGGATCAGCACCAAGAGGTCGCT
This sequence comes from bacterium sp. HQB-150, assembly GCA_043421945.1. Lineage (GTDB taxonomy): Bacteria > Pseudomonadota > Gammaproteobacteria > Enterobacterales > Vibrionaceae > Thaumasiovibrio. The sequence continues at coordinate 3,196 of JBHOGO010000027.1, forward strand.
AGGCACCCCGAGTGGTGTGCAGAGCTTCAGGAGCGCTGGAACGGCGATATCCCGATTAGTGACAAAATGGGCATGAAGATCAATCAGTACACAGGCTACCGCTTTGAGGTTGGCGCACTGTTGAACGCTAACTTGAACCCACAAGGTACGATGTTTGCCGGTAGTATATTCAGTATGGCAACGTTGGCGGGTTGGGGGTTCATGTGGATGCTCATGAAAGAGCGTGGCTTGAGTGGTGAGATTATGCTGGTGGATAGTCATATTCGTTACCATCAGCCAGTGTCAGAACGCCCTCGTGCTGTGGTTGGATTAGATAATATGAGTGGTGACCTCGATCGTTTAGAGCGAGGTCGTAAAGTGCGAGTGAGCCTTGATATTGCTGTGTATAGCGGCGAAGAGGTTGTCACTCGCTTTACCGGCGATTACCTCATCTTACCTAAACAGTCTGATGAGATAGAAGCTTGACCACCAGGCCATTGTTTTTGTAACGACTCGCAATCCAGCTCAGCATTCAGTTTGAGCTGGCTTGCCGCTTCATCTGCTAAATCCCAGTACCCTTCAAATGTTGCTTCAAACTGGCCATGACTCAGTCGCCATGGCGTCACGGAAATTCTTCCTCGGTCACTAGTGAGTTTAAATGGCATAACGTTAACGGACTCAAGCGTGTTAGGCTCGGTTGGGGCTTCTTTCCATAGTGCAAACTGTTGCTGACCATCAATGGCTGTATCTCGAAACTGTAAACGTAGCTCAGCATCGAGGCTGTATTGAGCAAGCTGTACGGATTGCGCGAGCCCTGATGCTGACAGGGTTAAATCATTATTCCCTTCCAATAATATCGGCAGGTTCAGCCATCGTGAGTAGAGTGAGGTCGGAATATTATCGCCAAATAGATTCAGCACCCAAGGTTGGCCTGTTTCACGAAGGTTAATGCTCGCTTCACCTTCTAAGATACCTTGAGAGAAGGGCATGGTAATAGTATTAATTTTCCAATCACCTGCTTGACTTTGCATCGTGACTTTTGGGTATTGAGTAATGACGTGGTTGAGGCTGCCTCGAGCCATACCGATATCGAGATAGCCTTGCCACAATCCAGTTTTCCCTTCACTTTTCAGTACAACATCTTGTCCACTGGCATTGATACCGCTGAGCTGCCACGGCCAATTGGGTTGATTAGAGGTAATACGGCTTTGACCCACGTGAAACTGTGTAACCGAGACCGTATCAAAATGGTCCCATCCACTTTTCAGCTTCGTGTACAGCGAAAGAGAGTCTGGAGAAGGTGTCAGTGTACTCTCGCTAAACGATAACGTGTCTTGCAGAACCCAGTCGACGCCGTTGATTCTTAGTTCATCAAATAGCATTTCTGTTGGGGTAAAAGCCCCCTTTGCCAGAACAAAACCATCAAGAAACTTGGTGGTTGCGATATCAATCGAGGCTTGGCCTGGCTGAAAGTGTGCTTCGAGCAAAGGAGAATCTAAAAACCAATCTCCTTGTTTTAATGCATCGGCGCTAAATGACAGCTTTGCTCGTTTCTGTTCTGCCCAAGAGAGAGGCCACTGCCAGTTTTGCAGCGACATGTTGATACTCTGTGCTTGGCGTTGTGGTGTGTCGATATGACTTTGTACGATATCGATACGGTTGATAGCGATCGGCCATGTTTGCACCGCCTCTGCTTGTCTTTGCATCAAGTCAATAAGGCCAGTTTCTTGAAGCTTGATATTGCTGAGTGTGAGCTGGTCGATATAGCCGCCATTTTTGACATCGATATCGCCGCTAATGCTGACTTCTCCACCTAGCCACTGTGTCGTCAAGGCATCGATACGCCAGAGTTTGTTGACGTATCGCCCGTTAACAACCAGCTGCTCCCCCTGCCATTGCTCACTTTGCCAATGCGGTGCTGTCAGCTGGAAACTGCCTGAAAAGTAGTGCTGTTGATTACGAGCGTTATAGTGCCAATTGTCGACTTCAATGTTGGCATTCTTTAGTGTTAAAGAAGGAAAGGAGAGCGACGTATTCTTGAGGGCAAGGCGCTTTACATGGATGGTTGGGATAGCTTGTAGCCACGCGGTACTCTGTTTTCCCTCAAGCCGGAGACCATCAAACACCCAGCGGCGCTGCCAAAGTGATTGAGGTGATAGCCAAGCATCAACATGCGGTATCGAAAAGCCATCAGAGCGTAGTTGAATGAGTTGAATATGCCATGGTTTACCGATGTTGTATTCAACCGCATCGATAGAGACGTTGTTTTGCCCTTGATACTGCAAAATGTAGGCAAGCATCTGCGGAGCGTAAGGAGTGTGCAGTCCCGCTAATAAGAGTGCTAAGCCAGCCAACGCGATAATCACTATCGTTGTGACGACTTTCAATAGCCACTTCATTCACGTCTCCTTGTGGTCAAATTATCAATGGTTTGAGTCATCAGGTTGAAGTAAAAATAGCGTCATATCAAGAGAATAGTCTAATTGTTGCTAGGAAGGTAGTGAATACCAGCGCATGGCAGGGTGAGGCATAATAGAAAAGAGAAAATAAAAACGGCGCCGAATATGAAGGCGCCGTTTGTATGACTGGGGGCTTTTCACCGCCAGAGTTCTTACTGTTGTTCAGTGATGATCATTTAGTCGACTTGCGGACCTGCTGCGACTAATGACTCACCTTCAGCAGTGTCTGTGTACTTCGCAAAGTTCTTCACAAAGCGTTGTGCAAGATCCTCTGCCTTACTCTCCCACTGTAGTGGATCAGTATAGGTATCACGCGGGTCAAGAATCTCAGGATCTACACCAGGTAACGATGTTGGCACTTCAAGGTTAAAGATCGGCACGTGTTTTGTCGCCGCGGTATCAATAGAGCCATCAAGAATCGCATCAATAATACCGCGAGTGTCTTGAATGGAGATACGTTTGCCTGTGCCATTCCAGCCCGTATTGACAAGGTACGCTTCAGCACCAACGGCTTCCATGCGTTTTACAAGTACTTCTGCGTACTTAGTAGGGTGAAGCGTTAGGAACGCATTACCGAAGCACGCTGAGAATGTTGGTGTTGGCTCTGTGATGCCACGCTCAGTACCGGCAAGTTTCGCTGTGAAACCTGAAAGGAAGTGATACTTCGTTTGTTCTGGCGTGAGTTTTGAAACAGGTGGCAATACACCGAAGGCGTCTGCAGATAAGAAGATCACTTTGTTAGCGTGACCGCCTTTTGATACGGGTTTAACGATGTTATCGATGTGGTTGATCGGGTAAGAGACTCGGGTGTTCTCTGTTTTCGAATTATCATCAAAATCGATGGCGCCATCGTTACGAACCGTCACGTTTTCGAGCAGTGCATCACGGCGAATTGCGTTGTAAATATCGGGCTCAGCTTCTTTCGATAGGTTGATGGTTTTCGCGTAACAGCCGCCTTCAAAGTTGAATACGCCGTTATCGTCCCAGCCGTGTTCGTCATCACCAATAAGCTCGCGCTTCGGATCTGTAGAAAGGGTGGTTTTACCGGTACCCGATAAACCAAAGAAGATCGCGACGTCACCTTCTTTACCCATATTGGCAGAACAGTGCATAGAGGCAATGTCTTTCAATGGAAGGAAGTAGTTCATCATTGCGAACATGCCTTTCTTCATTTCACCGCCATACCACGTGCCGCCAATAAGCTGCATTCTTTCCGTTAGGTTAAAGACGGTGAAGTTTTCCGAATTCATCCCGTGCTCTTCCCATTTCTGGTTCGTGCACTTAGCGCCATTCATGACGACAAAGTCTGGTTCGAAAGTAGCGAGTTCATCTTCAGTTGGGCGGATAAACATATTTTTGACGAAGTGAGCTTGCCATGCCACTTCCGTGATGACTCGAATGCACAAGCGAGTATCTGGGTTAGCACCACAGTAACCGTCAATGACAAATAGTCGTTTGTTGGATAGCTGCTCTGTCACTAATTCTTTTAGATCATCCCATGCTTCTGTTGTTAGGGGTTTGTTATCATTAGCGCCTTGATCTGACCACCACATCGTATCTCTGGAAGTATCATCACGAACAATGAATTTATCTTTCGGCGAACGTCCTGTAAAAATGCCTGTGTCGACGGCTACTGCTCCTAGCTCGGTAATAATACCACGTTCAAAGCCTTCTAAATCACTACGCGTCTCTTCCTCAAACAGTGCGTCGTAAGATGGGTTTCTTACTATTTCCACTGTATTTTCAATACCATAGCGAGATAAATCTAGCGCATTTGCAACCTTGTTGTCGACGTTTGTAATTGTCATAGGTGCTCCTTAGGGTAACTTGGGTAAGATGTCGTTGAATCGTAATCTGGTATTCATGCTATCAACCAAAAAGTGTAATTTCAGGGATGCCAGTCAAAAAATAACCACAAAGTTGTTAAGGAAAAGTAATATTTTATCGTTGTTTTTCCCTTGTTTAGTTTACAATTGACATGAAGGGGTACGCTAGGGGGTTTGATTAATATTTGTACGGAATTAAGTGGGGGGTATGTAAGCAGTAATCGGTAAAAAGTGTGCTACAGGGCAAAATTATTTTACTTATTGGGGGAAGTTTAAGGTCTTAAATATGCTGTTTATTATCTTTGCGAAATAAAAAACCGGCACGAAGGCCGGTCAATATTTATGCACAACAGTTAACTTTATATGGGTGTTGTTGCACTGCGAATTGTCACTTTTATTAGTGGCGTTGGTTGTCTTCTGCTTGATTTGTTGAATTGTCAAACATTGTTGCCACATCAATGCTATCAAAGGCATAGCTTGAGCCACAGTAATCGCAATGCAGGGCGATCTGCCCCTCCTCGGCCACTATTTTCTCCACTTCAGCACGGTCAATCGAACGGATAGCGGATGCACTACGCTCGCGTGAGCAAGTGCATGAAAAGCTTACTGGCTGTGGATCGAATAGTTGGACTTCCTCTTGATGGTAGAGGCGATAAAGCACATCTTGTGCTTCTAAACCGAATAACTCTTCATTTTTCACTGTTTCTGTCAGCTGCATCAGGTGACTAAAGTCGTCTTCAGTACTATTTTCGTCAGGAAGTGCTTGCAGTAACATCCCTGCAGCGTTCAATTTGCCTTCGTGATCACCAGTACGAAGGATCAAGCGGGTACGAAGCTGCTCTGAGTTTGCAAAATAGGCTTCAAGACACTCTGCCAGTGTGTCCCCTTCAAGACCGACAACACCTTGGTAACGCTCACCTTTCGTTGGGTTGATGGTAATCACAAGGTGACCTTTACCCATTAAGTCGTGAATTGTGCCTGCTTTCACGTCACCGTCGAAACGTGCCACGCCACGTACTTGTTGGTTGTGGTCACCATTAATAACCGCAAGGCGAACTGGACCATCACCTTGCAATTGTACAGTGATAGAGCCTTCGAATTTTAGGGTTGCAGTCAGAAGGCTGGTTGCCACCAGTAATTCACCCAATAACGCTTGAACGGCTTCAGGGTAATCGTTAGAGCTTAGAATTTTTTGGTAAGGGGTATCAAGTTGTACCAATTCACCACGAACGGAAATATCGTTAAATAGGTAACGATGCAGGCTGTTCTTTGCCATCAAATTTATCTCCAGCTTTTAGTTGCTGCTTTTAAAGCGAATAATATCACGACGTTGCTTTTTGTCCGGGCGGCTGTCTGGGGCCGGACTGCCTAGAGCATTAAGTTTGCGTAGTTGCGCATTCTTCTCGCGAAGAGCGACGCTCTCAGCCGTCTCTGAATATAGGGTTTGCGCTTCCGGTGCACCACGTCGGGTATCTGAGATCTTTTCGACGATGACCGACTTCTCGTCATTACCTTGACGAAGCTTTATTTCTGCACCCAATTCTACCATTTTACTGGGTTTGGCGCGTTGTTTATTGTAGTGAACCTTACCGCCATCAATCATTGTTCTCGCGATTGATCGCGTTTTGTAAAAGCGTGCGGCCCAAAGCCATTTATCGAGACGAACTTGCAAGGTATTGTTGTCTTTCAACGGGGGAATCCTCAAACCGAACGAATTTCAGTTGCAAATTAGTTGATATTAGTGAGATAGATCACAAAAACCATCAGTAACGGATAAAATTTTTCCGTGTCTTGAAGGTCTGAAATAGTGCTCTTAAGGGGCTTTTTCAATGGCTTTGTGATAAAAAAGGTAATGAAAAACCGTAACGCATTGAAGTAACATCAAACTTTTTCCGTGATCAACCAGACTATTGGCGAATTTATCGGCATATCAGTCCCACAACCGTCATGGTAAACCTGTATCCTAGGGAGTCACCGTGCATTCTTGTCTACCATAGTGCACATTCTCTTTGGATTTATTTAAGCATAACTAGCAGGGCTTGAATCAATATGTTGGCTACACAATGGCGCTCAGCGCTTCAAAACCCGTCTAAATTACCATTGGCATTGATCGCACGGGTACTCACTTGGCTGATTATCATGATGCTAGCATGGCTGCTTGGACGTCTGGTTTGGCAAGTCGTGCAGCCTGTAGAACCGATCCCTGCATGGTCACCAACGACGGTTGTAACCAGTAATAGCTCATCAGATTCGCACTACAACCTCCGTGAGCTGCAAGAGATGCAACTCTTTGGAAAATATGAGCCTAATAAAGAAGCGCCAGCACCGGTTGTACGTGAAGTGGTACAAAATGCACCAGAAACCAAGTTGAACCTCAATTTAGTCGGGGTTGTCGCGAGTACAAACCCAGCCACAAGTCTGGCGATTATCGCCAATCGAAATCAGCAAAATACATATGCCATTGATGAGTCGATTGAAGGAACGCGGGCGACTCTCATTGCTGTCTTTGTCGACCGTGTGATTATTCGTAACAGTGGGCGTGATGAAACGTTAATGCTCGACGGTAACGACTTTACCTCTGAGGTCGCTTCAAATCGCCGATCAAATACAGCGTCGAGGGCATCAAGCCCAAGCAATAATAGCGATGATCAGGTGGGTGAGCAGCTGACTCAGATTAAACTAGAGATCATGGAAAACCCTCAAAATATGTTCAGCTATATTCGCTTGTCGCAAGTGAAAGAAGAGGGTGAGTTGGTGGGATATCGAGTCAATCCAGGAAAAGAACGAGCGCTGTTTGATGCGGTTGGATTAAAACCAAACGATCTGGCAGTGAACTTAAATGGTAGCGATCTCACCGACCCATCAACGATGGCGACGCTATTTCAAGAGCTACAACAGGCCACTAGCCTGTCTTTAAGTGTGGAGCGCGACGGGCAGCTTCATGACATTTATATTGATTTGCAGTAAGTAACAATTTTATCGATTTGCTATAGGCATTAACGATTACCGATGCGAAAGCAGGAGAAAAGAGTGAAAAAATGGAAGAGCACAGCTGCTCTGCTGATTGCGGGACTGATGATGAGTTCTGCATGGGCTCAAGATGAGTTCAGTGCCAGCTTTAAGGGCACTGATATTCAAGAGTTCATTACTACAGTGGGTCGTAACTTAGAGAAAACGATCATTGTTGACCCTGCGGTTCGAGGCCGGGTAGATGTACGCAGCTATGACGTCTTAAACGAAACCCAGTATTACGACTTTTTTCTTAACGTTTTAGAAGTCTATGGCTTTGCTGTTGTCGAAATGAACAACGGTGTATTGAAAGTGATTCGTGATAAAGATGCGAAGACGTCAGCTATCCCTGTTTTGGGGGAAGGTGATAGTGCTCCCGGTGATGCGGTGATTACTCGCGTTATTCCTGTGCGTAATGTCTCTGTGCGTGAGTTGTCACCTTTGCTACGTCAGTTAAACGATAATGCTGGTGCGGGTAACGTTGTTCACTATGAACCATCGAACGTTATCATGATCACTGGTCGTGCTCAGGTTGTTGACCGTTTGGCAGATATTATTGAGCGTGTTGACCAAGCGGGCGATCATGAAGTTGAAGTGGTCGAGCTTGAGAATGCATCAGCAGCCGAAATGGTTCGTATTGTCGAAGCGTTGAATAAGTCAGGCGGCAAAGGTGAGCCAGACTTCTTACAACCAAAGTTAGTGGCTGATGAGCGAACTAACAGCATCCTTCTTTCTGGCGAGCCGAGTGTTCGCAAGCGACTACGGGAGTTGATTGAGCAACTCGATAAAGAGATGCAAACCACAGGCAATAACCGTGTTATCTATTTGAAATACGCGAGTGCAGAAGAGTTAGTTGGTGTCCTTCAAGGCGTGTCTGACAACCTTCAGGCAGAAAAAAGCTCGGGTAATGCAGCGGCATCGACCTCGAAAGGCCAAGTGCTTATTTCTGCACACGTTGATACGAATGCGCTGATTCTGACAGCGCCGCCAGATATCATGCGCTCACTGGAGTCGATCATTGCCCAGCTCGACATCCGTCGTGCTCAAGTATTAATTGAAGCGATGATTGTGGAAATTGCAGAGGGCGATGGTATCAACCTTGGTGTGCAAGTGGGTTCAACCGACGGCGGCGGTATCATGCAGTTCGGTAATTCTAGTGTGCCAATCTCTCAATACATGATTGGCCTTGAAGAAGCACAAGATTCGACTCGTACAGAAACGCGTTATGACTCGGACGGTAATCCGTACTCAGTTGAAATCTCTGAAAGCGGTGACTTCTCGACACTTGCATCAGCACTTGGCGGTGCCAACGGTGCTTTCTTAGGTTTGGTATCCGGTGACTGGACAGTCTTAGTGAATGCCGTATCGACGAACCGAAATTCTAATATCCTGTCTTCGCCGAGCATTACCGTGCTTGATAACGGTGAAGCATCGTTCATTGTTGGTGAAGAAGTACCCGTAGTGACGGGTTCAACAGCGAGCTCAAGCAACTCAAACCCATTCCAAACCGTTGAACGTAAAGAAGTGGGTATCAAGTTGAACGTGATACCGCAAATCAACGAAGGTAATTCTGTACAGCTGGAGATAGAGCAAGAAGTCTCTAACGTACTTGGTGCTAATGGTGCGGTTGATGTTCGATTTGCGAAGCGTCAGTTAAGTACATCTGTACTGGTTGAAGATGGGCAAATGATTGCGTTAGGTGGTCTGATTAATGAAGAGACCAACGAGAGTGAATCGAAAATCCCGCTGTTAGGCGATATTCCGATTCTTGGTCATCTCTTCAAATCAACCAATACCTCAGTGTCGAAGACCAACCTCATGGTTTTCATTAAGCCAACGATTATTCGTGATGGGCTAGCAGCGGATGGTATTACGCAGCGTAAATATAACTATATGCGTGCAGAGCAACTTTACCATCGTGATCAGGGTTTACGTCTGATGCCGAACACTGACACACCAGTGTTGCCTAAATTTGGTCATGAATTTGAATTACCTCCTGAAGTTCAAGCGTTCATGTCGCAATTTGAGGAAGAGTAATGAGCGAGATATCTGCGTTTGCGGACGAGCGTATCGTCAGATTACCGTTTTCATTTGCGAAGCGTCACAAGGTTGTACTTGATGCTGTCGAGCAGGGGTGGACCTTGCTCTACGTTGATAAACCAGAACAAGCTGTTTTGGCTGAAGTGCGTCGCTTCTTAGGTTGCACTTTTGTGCCCGCGCAACTCGGTGAAGAGGCGTTTGACAGCAAGTTAACGGAAGCCTATCAGCGAGACTCGTCTGAAGCGCGTCAGTTAATGGAAGATATTGGCTCTGATAGCGATGACTTCTTTGCCTTAGCCGAAGAGTTACCTGAGAGTGAAGATCTGCTTGAGTCTGAAGATGATGCGCCAATTATCAAGTTGATCAATGCGATGTTGGCAGAGGCGATCAAAGAAGGTGCTTCGGATATTCATATCGAAACCTTTGAGAAAGTCCTGTCGATTCGCTTCCGTATCGATGGTGTACTCCGTGAAGTACTCACACCGAGCCGTAAGCTGGCACCATTGCTGGTGTCGCGAATCAAAGTCATGGCAAAACTCGACATCGCAGAGAAGCGTGTACCACAAGATGGTCGTATCTCTCTGCGTATCGGTGGACGTGCGGTGGATGTCCGCGTGTCGACCATGCCTTCTTCGCATGGCGAGCGTGTTGTACTGCGTCTACTTGATAAAAACGCAACGCGTCTCGATCTGCTGAGCTTGGGAATGACACGCCACATTCATGAGGACTTCGAGCGTATTATCCAGCGCCCTCATGGGATTATCCTGGTCACTGGACCAACAGGTTCTGGTAAGTCGACCACCCTTTATGCTGGGCTTCAAGAGCTTAATAGCCAAGAACGCAATATTCTGACGGTCGAAGACCCGATTGAATTTGATATTGATGGTATTGGTCAAACTCAAGTTAACACCAAGGTCGATATGACCTTTGCGCGTGGATTGAAAGCGATTCTTCGTCAGGATCCAGATGTCGTGATGGTCGGTGAGATCCGTGACCTTGAAACGGCACAAATTGCGGTACAAGCGTCATTAACTGGTCACTTAGTGATGTCTACACTGCACACCAATACCGCGATCGGTGCGGTGACACGTTTACGTGATATGGGGATTGAACCCTTCATGCTGTCGTCGTCATTACTGGGTGTACTCGCGCAGCGATTGATTCGTACCCTCTGTAAAGAGTGTCGTCAGCCTTATGAAGCGGATGCCCAGCAGAAATTACTTTTCGATGTTGCTCCTGATGAGCCGTTACAGCTCTATCATGCGACAGGGTGTGAGCACTGTAATGGTAAAGGTTATCGCGGACGAACGGGTATCCATGAACTACTGATTATCGATGAACAAGTTCAAGAGCTTATACATGCTGATGCTGGTGAACTCGAAGTCGAAAAAGTCGTGCGTAAAAATACACCGAGTATTCGTGCCGATGGGCTTAGCAAAGTACGTGCAGGTATCACGACACTTGAAGAAGTGATGCGAGTCACCAAGGAGGGCTAATGGCTGCATTTGAATACAAAGCTCTCGATGGTAAAGGTCGTGCTAAAAAGGGTGTGATTGAAGCCGATAATGCGCGCCAAGCGAGGCAGCAACTCCGTGAACAAGGCTTAGTGCCTGTTGATGTACAGCAAGGAAGAGAGAAAGCTGCAGCGCAGAAGAAATCGGGTCGTGGCTTCTCAATGCAGCGTGGTATTAGTACCCCTGAGCTCTCTTTGCTAACGCGCCAACTGGCAACGCTTGTGCAAGCGGGCATGCCATTAGAAGAGTGCTTAAAGGCTGTTGCTGAGCAGAGTGAAAAGATCCGTATTCGCAACATGGTATTGAGTATCCGTTCTCGTGTTGTTGAAGGTTACACATTGGCGGACAGCTTACGTGATTACCCAGGCTCGTTTGATGAATTGTATTGTGCCATGGTTGCTGCCGGTGAAAAGTCGGGGCATTTAGATGCGATCCTTAATCGTCTTGCAGACTATGTTGAGAACCGCCAAAAAAACCGCAGCAAGGTTATTCAAGCGATGGTTTACCCTATCGTATTGGTGGTGGTGGCTATCACGATCGTCTCCGTGTTGTTGGCTTTTGTGGTGCCGCCAATTATCGAGCAGTTCATTCAATCTGGCCAAGCACTGCCGCCATTGACGCAGTTGCTGCTGACAATGAGTGAGTTTGTGCAAGACTGGGGCGCAGTACTATTGCTAACGAGCTTAGGTTCATTCATGGCATTTCGCTTTTGGCTTAAAGTGCCGAAGAATAGATTGCGTTGGGATAAAGCGGCGCTATCTATCCCTGTCCTTGGTAAAGTAACCCGAGGCTTAAACACCTCACGTTTTGCTCGGACATTAGCGATTTGTGCCTCGAGTGCGATTCCGCTCCTTGATGGGATGAAAGTTGCCCGTGATGTGATGACCAATCGCTATGTAAAAGGGCAGATCGAAGAAGCTGCGGATAAAGTCCGCGAAGGGTCTAGCTTGCGTTTAGCCCTTGACCATTCAAAGCTATTTCCTCCTATGATGCTTCATATGATTGCCAGTGGTGAGCGTAGTGGTGAATTAGAGTCAATGCTGGTGCGTGCCGCCGATAACCAAGATCAACAGTTTGATGCGACGGTTAATATGGCGATCGGTATCTTGACCCCAACGATGATAATCTTGATGGCCGGTATGGTCTCATTCATCGTGTTCGCTACACTGATGCCAATTATCGAAATGAACAACATGGTTGGTTTTTAATCCTGACGGATTTTTTATTTTGGAGAAAAACATGCAACGTCGTAAACAACGCGGCTTCACGCTTCTAGAAGTGATGGTCGTTATCGTTATTTTGGGTGTGTTGGCAAGTATGGTTGTGCCTAACCTACTTGGTAACAAAGAGAAAGCCGATCAGCAGAAAGTGGTCACGGACATTAGCGCACTTGAAGGCGCTTTAGATATGTTCCGTCTTGATAACAGCATTTACCCATCAACTGACCAAGGTCTTGAAGCACTTGTTTCTCGACCAAGCTCTAGCCCTGAGCCTCGCAACTACCGTGAAGGTGGTTATATCCGTCGCCTACCTAAAGACCCTTGGGGTAATGATTACCAGTACATCTACCCTGGTGAGCATGGCGCAGTTGATATCTTCAGCCTAGGTGCTGATGGCCAAGAAGGCGGTGAAGGGATTAATACCGATATCGGTAACTGGAACATGTTGGACTTCTAATGCGATCACGCGCAACTGGATTTACCCTGATTGAAGTGATGCTGGTGGTTATTTTAATGGCCAGCATCGCGACGGCAGCAGTGGTGATGATTCCACAGAGTAGTCAGGATAACGCCGAAGATGAAGCGCGTCGGTTGTATCAGTTAACCCGTCTACTCAGTGAGCAGGCGGTGTTAACTGGCGTAGATTATGGTATCTGGGTCGGAAGAGAGAGCTACGAGTTTCGCGAGCTAACGCGGGACGGCTGGGAGAATATGACGGATTCCGCCTATTTTTCAAAAGTAGAACTGAATGATAATGACTTGAGTTTGGGCGTTGATATGCTGGGCTTCTCATGGGAGCAGCGCGGCACACTTTTCAAACCCGGCTCATTGTTTGATGAAGACATGTTTCGTGATGAAGAAGAGGAACGTAAAAACGATCCTCAGATTGTCATCATGTCGAGCGGTGAGTTTACGCCGTTTGAGATTAGCCTTGAATGGTCATCCGTTGAAGGCCCATGGCGAGTGAATGCCAACGAAGTAGGACGACTCACGTTGTTAGCACCGGGTGAGGAGCTAGACGATGCGCCGTAACCGAGGAATGACCTTGTTAGAGGTGATGCTCGCGCTGATTGTATTTGCAACAGCAGCGTTAGGTGTGCAGTTTGCTGTTGGGCAGCACTTGAACAGCCTCGGACATATTGAACAAAAAATGTTTGCCACCATTGTCGCTGATAATCAGCTCGCACTGGTCAAAATAGACGGCAGTGCTCCAAGTTCGACCAAGCAAGGAAAAACAGAATTAGCGGGCATAGAGTGGTATTGGCAAATTCAGAGTGTGCGCACGGCCGAAGGCTTGTTGCGTGCGGTCGATGTCACGGTGTATACCGACTCTGCACGAAAGCAGAGCGTGCACTCCGTGCGAACCTATCTGGGAGGCTAAGATGAAGCGCCAGACAGGTTTTACCTTAGTTGAAGTTTTGGTCGCCATCGCTGTGATGGCGATGCTAAGCCTAATGGTCTTCCAGACCTTAAGCGGTGTGCAGCGTAGCAATCAAGTGTCGATAGACCGCAGTGGGCGTGTCGAATCTCTGCAGCGAGCACTGGTGATGATGGACAATGACTTTCGTCAGATTGTTGCGCGTAAGGTACGTTTACCCGGTGAAGAAGCACCGAGCGACAGCTTGATAGCCGCTGGCGAGTACTATTTAGATTCAAGCAGCCAAGGGATTATTTTTACGCGCGCTGGTTGGCAAAATCCGCAAGCCATGTTTGCTCGAGGCGATATTGTTCGAGTGGGCTACCGCATTACTGAAGATGTGTTAGAACGCGTCTACTACCGATACCCTGACCCCGTGATTGGAGAAGAGCTGATCGTAACGGTGCTACTTGAAGATGTCAGTGACCTTAAGCTCTCTTTTTATAACGGAGGGGAGTGGAGCACTGAGTGGCGTGGTAATGGTGGAACATTACCAGAGGGAATTACCGTGACCTTAACCTTAGAGGATTATGGTGACATTGAGCGTATCTATGTGCTGCCTAAAGCGGTAACACAGACCGAGGAAGCGTCATGATGAAGCGACAAAAGGGCGTCGCACTAATCCTTGTGCTGAGTGTGTTGTCATTGATGACAACGATCGCTTTATCCATGAGTCAGCGCTTGCGATTGGTTTTTTTCCGTGCTGAAAATCAGGTGTTTAGCCAGCAGAGTTATTGGTATGCCCTCAGCATTGAGGAGCTGGCTAAAGTCGCGCTTGAGCAAAGTATTGAAGATGATGATGTGGTGAGCTTAAACCAAGCATGGGCAACGCCAGATCAGCGCTACCCGCTTGATGAAGGGATGGCGATAGGGCAAATATATGACTATCAAGCCTGTTTTAATATTAACGGGCTAGCCAGCGTTCAACCGCCTACCGACGGTAATCAGCGACCACAAGAAGTGCGCAGCTTTCAAGTGATGCTGGAAGAAGCGGGCGTCGAAAGCTATGAAGCAGAAGTCATTGCAGACTCTAGTTGGGAGTTTGTGAATGGCTCTAGCTCAACCCAATCTGCATTTGGCGCTGGTGATAGCACTTATGAAAGTATGCAACCGGCGTATTTACCCCCCAATGGATGGATAGCCGATAAAACCGAATTTAGAGCCGTTTCCGGTGTGACGGCAGAAATATATCAAAAAGTAAGCACGTTAATCTGTGCGATACCGAGTGATGAATTACGTATTAACGTTAATACACTTAGGTTATCGCAAGCACCAGTATTAGCGGGGCTACTACAGCCTGAGCTGTCATTAGATAACGCGACTCGTTTGATTGAAGGGCGACCTTATGATGGCTGGCAAAGTGTGGATGATGTGCTCTCTCAGAGTGAACTGGGTGGTTTAAGTGATCAGGGGCGTGAACGTGCGCGTCAGCTTTTGGGGATTACTAGCCAGTTTTTTCAGTTGGATGCGGAAGTGGAAGTCGATCGCAATCGGCTTCGAATAGCAGCACTATTACAGCGTGATAGTGCCGATAAAGTCGCGGTTGTGCGCCGCCGATTTGGAGGATTTAGTGAGCGAATTTCTGACGATAAGACTGAGTAATAGCAGTGAAACTGCTGTGCCATGGCTTGTCTGGTCGCCACAGCAAAATGAAGTGATTGCTTCGGGTACTCTTGGTTCAATGGCCAATCTGGCTGACCTGAAAGAGTATGCTTCGCAACGCCAAATTATCGTAATGGTAGATGCTGCGGCGATGGTATTAACGTCTGTTACCCTTCCCCCTGGAAGCGGACGTCAGATTGGGCAGGTACTGCCGTTTCTGTTAGAAGAAGAGCTATCACAAGATGTCGATAGCCTACATATTCAATTGCTTGCTAAGCGAGGTGACCAAGGTCATGTTGCTGTGGTTGAGCGTCGATTAATGGCATTATGGTTAGCTGCGCTGGCTGATGCTGGCATGAATGCGAAACAGTTTACTCCCGACTGTCTTTGTCTGCCACTGCGTGATGGCAGTACGACAGCGGCTGAGTTGGAAGGGCAGTGGTTGATGCGCAACTCTGAGCATCAAGGTGCAGCTATCGACCCTGAGTGGTTGTCACTATGGCTGAATGACGAAAGCCAAGTATCGCATTTCACCCCTGCGCCAGAGAGCAAAGTTGGTGAATGGCAAGCGGAAACGCCTGAGCTGGTAATGCAACTATTAACGCAAGGGGCTATCAGTAGCAGTGTAAACCTGCTGACGGCGGAATATCGCCAACAACCAAGCTGGAAGAAGCACCTGCTACCATGGCGTAAAGTCGCTGTTGTCGCGGGGTTATGGTTAGCGATTCTTGCAGGTGACTATGGCTTAGGTATTTATCGTCACGAGCAACTCGCGTCGCAATACCGTGAAGAGAGCGAACGCATATTCCGTCAGGTATTCCCATCCATCCAACGGATTCCGAACCACTCTTGGATGCGACGCCAAATGGATTCTGAGCTTTCTCGCTTGACGGGTGAAGGGAGCAGTGAAGGTATTCTACCTTGGCTTGCCGAATTGGCGCCGAGTTTAGCGCAGCATCCACAGTTTTCAATTAGCTCTTTGCGCTATGACCAGAATCGTAGCGAGCTACGCCTTCAAGCTGAAGCGGATGACTTTGGGCCATTTGAACAGATGCGATCGCTGCTGTCTGAAGAGTATATTGTCGAGCAAGGCCAGTTGAATCGTAGAGATGATAAAGTACAAGGGATGTTAACCCTGCGGAGGAAGTCATGAAGCAGTGGTGGAGTAGTATCAGCGAACGTGAGCAGCGTTTAGTCCTTGGCTTGAGCTTAGTGCTATTCATTGGCGGTCTGTACTGGGGGCTTTGGCAGCCGATTACCGCGAGAGCACAGGCAGCAGAAAATGCTGTCTCTAGTCAGCGCAGTCAGCTTAACTGGGTACAAGACTCAGCGAACAAGATTATTGCGAATCGTGGTGAGGGAAGTACCTCTGAAATTAGTGATACGGGGTTGAGCCAAGTCGTGAATGAAACGGCAAGGCGCTACCGTGTTGAAGTGATCCGCATGCAGCCTCGTAATGAGGAGCTACAAGTGTGGGTTCAGCCGTTAGCGTATGATGATTTGCTTAGCTGGTTGTCTCATTTGCGAGAAGCTCATGGTATTGATGCGCAGTTCTTGGATGTCACACGTGGCGAACAAAGTGGTCTTGTTGATGTGAATCGACTTCAGTTGGGGCGTGACTAACGTGAAATTCAAACTATTTACTGCATTCAGTTTCTTTGTTGTGTTACTGCTCAGTGCCGTTATTCACATGCCGGTGTCGTGGGTGTATCAACAGCTACCGCCTGTGCGTGGATTAGAAGTAGAGGGCCTACAAGGCACTCTATGGCAAGGTCGAGCGTCAAATATTCGCTTTGAGCGTGAGAACATCGGCCAAGTAAACTGGCAGTTATCACCGCTTAAGTTACTCACGGCAAACCTTCAGTATTCTGTACGCTTTGGCCGTGGTAGTGATCTCGGTATCTTAGGGCGAGGCATTGTCGGCTATGACCTGACAGGACCTTACGCAAACAATGTTGTCGCGTCGCTACCAGCCAATAAATTGCTGGATTACTCTCCGATGCCTCTTCCTGTTGATATTGGTGGAAGCTTAGAGTTGGCGGTAGAAGATTACCGCTGGACGATGCCTTATTGCCAAGAGCTTAATGGTGAGTTGGTTTGGCAAGCGGGTGAAGTGGGTACGCCGCTTGGCAGTATCGACCCGGGTACAGCTATCGCAACGCTAGGGTGCCAAAGTGGAGCTGTTACTGCCGAAGCTGTGCAACGCTCTGATGCGTTAAACAGTGATTGGTCTGTCGAGCTTAAGCCTGATCAGCGTTATTCACTGGAGGGCGGTTTTACTCCAGACAGCGCATTTCCTGCCAGCTTACGTAGCCAGCTAGGCTTTGTTGGCCGCCCTGATAGTAGTGGCCGATACCCGATCAAATTCACTGGTCGCCTTTAACCTCGATTCACCGAGGCAATTGAAAAATTCGAATTGCTTCGGTGAATGTTTCAACCTCTCATATCTTTAATCATTTTTGTAGAAAGAGCTTTATTTCAGCGCCGACATGCCCTTAAATGATCTCTAAGGCAAAGGCGACAGGAAGCGGCATGACACAGCAAAAACCCCTTATCCTCTCTCAACAGATAGTTGCTCAATCGCGTCTATTTAAAGTTGAATCTCTTGAACTCCGTTTTTCTAACGGTGTTGAACGTACCTATGAACGAATGAAGCCTTCTGGTCGGCATGCTGTCATGATTGTGCCGGTGACTGAACAAGGTGACTTTTTACTGATACGGGAATACGCCGCAGGGACCGAAAGCTACGAGCTTGGTTTTCCTAAAGGGTTAATTGATGAAGGTGAAACCGTTTTAGAAGCTGCTAATAGAGAGCTAAAGGAAGAGATAGGGTTTGGTGCTACATCATTGGTGCCATTAAAAGAAGTCGTGCTCGCCCCCTCCTATTTTTCAAGCCACATGACCATACTGCTTGCGACCGGTCTTTACCCGGAAACACTTGAAGGTGATGAGCCAGAGCCGTTGCAGATTGTTAAGTGGCCAGTGGCTCAATCTGATGAGTTAGTGACTCACGTTGATTTTGCCGAAGCACGGAGCATTGTTGGGCTGATGCTGGCGAAAAAATACTTATTAGAGAAGGATAACTCATGAGTCTTCAAGAATACCTGCCTTCAGTGATTGATATTGCACGTGAAGCAGGCAAAACAATTCTCGAAATATACGAGCAAGGTGACTTTGAGAAGCAGACAAAGAGTGACGATACGCCAGTCACCAGTGCCGATCTTGCCGCTCACAAATTAATTAATGCACGACTCAGTGCGCTTACCCCAGACATCCCTGTGCTCTCTGAAGAAGCGGCAGGCGTGCCACTGCAAGAGCGTGCCGAGTGGGAGCGTTACTGGTTAGTTGATCCCCTCGATGGAACCCAAGAGTTCATTGCTGGTAGCGGTGACTTCGCAACCATTATTGCATTGATTGAAAATAATCGCCCAGTGATGGGGGTCGTTTATGGCCCGGTTTCAGATGTGGTTTATTATGCGACCCAAGGCGATGGCGCATTTAAAATCACTGAAGATGAGGGCACCATTGAGATCACCACGCATATTCACCGACAAGATACGCGCAATATTGCTGTTGCAATTAGTCGTCGCCAGAATATCAGTGCTATCACCGACCGTCTTGATCCTGCTTGGAATTACCACCTCGTCCCACTAGGCTCTGCGGCATTAAAGGCGTGTTTAGTGGCTGAAGGTACTGTGGATTGTTATCTTCGTTTGGGACCGACGGGGGAGTGGGATACAGCTGCCACGCAGTGTATTGTGGAAGAAGCGGGGGGGAGGATTCTTAATACGCATTTGAATCCGCTTTCATACAACGAGCGAGAAACGCTAGAGAACCCCAACTTCATCACGTTGGGCGATGCAACGTTACCATGGTCTTCAATCTTGACGCCTGATGATAGGTTACTGACATAAGCTTAGCCGTTGTCTTAAATCGCATCTTATTTAGCGCACCGTTTGGTGCGCTTTTTGTTGGGCGTTTTGTTAGGTATTGGAGAGACCGTACAGGCTTTAGTGCTTTTGATACACAGTAGCTCAAAAGGTTGTGTGCAGGCTTTAGTGCTTTTGATACACGGGAGCTCAAAATGTTGCGTGCAGGCTTTAGTGCTTTTGATACACGGCAGCTCAAAAGGTCGCGTACAGGCTTTAGTGCTTTTGATACACGGCAGCTCAAAAGGTCGCGTACAGGCTTTAGTGCTTTTGATACACGACAGCTCAAAAGGTTGTGTGCAGGCTTTAGTGCTTTTGATACACGGCAGCTCAAAAGGTCGTGTACAGGCTTTATTGCTTTTGATACACGATAACTCAAAAGGTCGATATGAGCATAAAAACCGTGGCTGCAGGAGTGCTACGGTGGAGCAGAAGCAATAAAAAAGCGTACTCGAAAGTACGCTTTAGTCTTTAAGCTGAGCCTCTCCTCGCTTCACCTCACATTAGCTTGGTGAAGCGACTTCGCTATCTGGCCTTGATAACTGACTTCGTTAACTGTTTTTGTTAACAACAGAGCTAAGCGAGGTTACTCGCTATATTATTCGTCATCTTTATTCATGACAGCTTGAATTGTCAGCTTCACTTCCGGCGAGACGAGCCCACCGAGAGTCGCGCCAAGGTTCTCTAATGGCTTCGCAATGGCTTGACCCTCGCTATTGAGGTAGCCCTGCTCACGCAAAGTGCGAACTAAAATTGAGAACACGCCTTTATCAAAGAACTCAGGGGCGTTGATACCATGTAGGCGGCTTAAACGCTGTGCAAGTACTTGGCTCTGCTGTTCAAGATCACTACGGAGAATCTCTGGTTCAGCATTCAGTAGCGTCACCGTAATGGCGTAACGTTGCAGTGTTTCACTGATGGTGCGAGCAAGCAATTGCAGTGGACCAATACGAGTTTGGTTCAAGCTAATGTGCATACCGTCGAACTCAATTAAGCGTTGGCGGATAAGCTCATTCAGCGACTTCTCTACGACATCATTGAGCTCGTTGTGCTCAAAGCGCAAGAATAGCTCTGCTTTTAAGAACGGGTAGAGTAACTCTATCTGCTCTTGAAGCTCGTCCATTGTTAAGCTGTGATGTTGAACAACGATATGCGAAATCAGGGCAGGGATCGCAAACAGGTGGATAATGTTGTTGCGATAGTACGTCATTAAGATCGACTGCTCGCGATCCAATGAAATAATGTCACCTAAATTATCGCTATCAATAACAAACTTATCGAGTGACTCGGCATGGGAGACTAATTCACTTGCTGTGCTATCCGGTACCGTAACTTCCTTCGAATAAGGGGTATTGCGTAATAGCTGTAAGTAGCAATCGACCTGTGCTTCCAGTGACTCTCGACTTAATGCTCGCTGACGTGATGATGATAATGCCAGCGCGCAGAGTGTCATGGCATTTGCGGCAGCAGCATCGTTAATGTGCGTCATCATTTTTTCAGCAAGCTTATTGACCGTCGGCACCATCCATTGTGGTTTCGCGGGCTCAATCGGGTTAATGTCTTCGCGCCACTCAGGGA
Source organism: bacterium sp. HQB-150 (assembly GCA_043421945.1). Lineage (GTDB taxonomy): Bacteria > Pseudomonadota > Gammaproteobacteria > Enterobacterales > Vibrionaceae > Thaumasiovibrio. The sequence continues at coordinate 23,769 of JBHOGO010000027.1, forward strand.
CTTCGTCATTGAGGAACTGATTGATCGAAATAGGCTCGCCAAAGTTCACATAGCCTTCACCGAGATTACGCAGTTTGCGAATCATACGAAGGATCTGACCGAAGTTTTCTTTCTCTTTGCGCTTTCCACGAAGTTCTTTCGCGTAAGTACCGACTTCCATCACATGTTCGTAACCGATGTAAACCGGGACGAGTGTGACAGGGCGGTTTAAACCACGCAGCATGGCTTGAATGGTCATTGCAAGCATGCCGGTTTTCGCTGGCAACAGACGACCAGTGCGAGAACGACCGCCTTCACTGAAGTATTCGACCGAGTACCCTTTCGCAAACAGCTCAGCAAGGTATTCGCGGAACACTGTCGAATAGAGTTTGTTGCCCTTAAAGCTACGGCGAATGAAAAATGCACCGCCACGGCGGAATATCGGCCCGGCAGGGAAGAAGTTAAGGTTGATACCAGCAGCAATATGCGGTGGCACAAGCCCTTGCTTGTACAGCACATAGGAAAGTAACAAATAGTCCATATGGCTACGGTGACAAGGTACGTAGACAATCTCTTGGCCATCTTGTGCCAGTTGACGAACTCGCTCTGCGTTATGGATATTGATGCCTTGATAGAGGCGGTTCCATAGCCAACTCAGAACACGGTCGCCATGCTTAACCAGTGAGTATGAGAAATCAGCAGCGATCTCTTCCATCATATCGACGGCTTCTTTACGCACTTTATCTTCACTGACGTCGCGGTTGCGTGCTTCGTCTTGGATGACTTTCTCAATCGCTTTTGATTGAAGTAAGCGCTTAAAGAGGGCTTGGCGGTCTGGAAGTTTTGGCCCTGAGGCGACAAGTTGTTGGCGTGAAAAGTGAATTTTCGCGACACGCGCTAATTTATGCGCAATTGACTCATCAGTACCGTGATTATCTGCCATGTAGCGTAGTGATACTGGGGTACTAACACGTACCAAACAATCTCGTCCTTGCGTGACGATATTGTAGAATTTTTCCGGACCATTTAGTGGGCGAAGTTGTGGACCTTGGTCATGTTCACGGCCTGGCTTACGTCCCCATAATACCGATGCTGGTACTAATTGTACGTCGAGCTCTGAATCGGCTTGGTGAAGCTCCAAAAGTGCCTGAAAGCGTTCTAGTGATGCGGCCGGTAGGGCTGGGTCATCACCGAAGATGCTAGGACCTCGACCCACAAAGACGTAACGTTGAATACTGCTGTTATTCAACGTGAGCGGGGTAAGAGGATCTGGTAGTCCCAACTCCCGACAGCTTGTGCGTAAGGTCAATAAATCGGTAGACGATTGAAACGGCAATACGTACACAATTGGTTTATTCAGATCTAAACCTAAGTCACTGACTGGATCAGTCGGAATGGCGTTTGGTTTTACCAATAGTGATAGTGGTAGTTTCAATAGTGAATGGTAAAGGGATAGCCCGCGTGACATGTGATTACTTGCCTCAGTTACTCTATGCGCGGCAAGGATAGCAGAAAAATATGTCTAGTTTGCAGACAAATGGCAATAAAGTGCTGCGATAGTTATCAGTAAATTGATTTGTTGAGTGTTTATTGAGCCGTATCAAATTCACAGGGAGAGTGATAATGGAAAAAGCGACTGGTTTTAAACGCGTCATCAATGCGACACGTTATTCGGCCCAAGGTTTGGTGAGTGCATGGCGATATGAAGCGGCTTTTCGACAAGAGTGCAGCCTTGCCATCATTTTGATTCCGACGGCTATCTATCTTGATGTGGAGTCTTGGCAGCGCGTGTTGATGATTAGTTGCCTCGTATTAGTGATGATTGTTGAATTATTGAACACTGCGATTGAAGCGGCGGTGGACCGTATTGGGGATGAATATCATGAGTTAGCCGGAAGGGCGAAGGATACGGGTTCTGCCGCTGTGATGATTTCACTTATGCTTACCGCGTATGTGTGGGGAGAGGCTTTGTGGTCTTTGTGGAAGACATCACTTTAATCAATCGATTAATTGCAGTGATGCTGAATTAATCACTTTTCAATTGACTTAACACTGGATATACTCACAGCTAACTGTATAAAAAAACAGGTGAGTTATGAAACCTTTGACGCCGCGACAACAAGAAGTCTTTGATCTAATCAAAGCCCATATCGAGTCTTCGGGAATGCCTCCGACGCGAGCTGAGATCGCTCGTCAATTGGGTTTCCGCTCAGCGAATGCAGCTGAGGAACATTTAAAAGCACTGGCTAAGAAAGGTGCGATTGAAATTGTCCCGGGAGCATCTCGTGGAATTCGAATTTTGCTTGAAGCTGATAATGATGACGCTGAAGGGCTACCATTGATTGGTCAAGTAGCTGCGGGTGAGCCTATCCTCGCGCAAGAGCACGTAGAGAGCCACTACCAAGTGGATCCATCACTGTTTAAACCGAGTGCCGATTTTCTTTTACGAGTAAACGGTATGAGTATGAAAGACATCGGTATTTTAGACGGTGATCTGCTTGCAGTGCATAAAACACAAGATGTTCGCAACGGTCAGGTTGTTGTTGCTCGTGTTGAAGATGACGTGACGGTGAAGCGCCTTGAGCAAAATGGTGCGCAAGTCCTATTACATGCCGAAAATGAAGCGTTCTCGCCGATCGTTGTTGATTTAGAGCATGAACAATTCTCGATTGAAGGGATTGCCGTTGGTGTCATTCGTAACACTGACTGGATGTAATCGATAAAGCATTGCAATAGCGAATGATAGTCATTATCATCTTATTTTGTGGAGGTGATAATGACTCGATTGACTAAGCCTGCTGTTTCTAAGCTGCTGGAAAGTGAACGCTATAAAATTCCTGCCAAGTTGCTTGAGCCTCTCTGGCTGCGTAGTCGAGAAAGCCTCGCCGATAACGCTGTTATTTACGATCCCATGGCAGCTTCCGCTTGCCGACGTTGTGAACTTGCGAGTGAATGCTTAAAAGGTAACGTTAATGGGCGCCAGCTTCTTCATGCCACACTGACCAAACTCACCGATCAAAAAGTTCTCGATTTTCTAAACCGTCATCCCAAAGGGTGGGTCGTTAATATTGGCGCAGGTTTAGATACGCGCTTCTACCGCTTAGATAATGGCTTGTGTCGATGGCTTGAACTGGAAACAAATGAAGCATTGATCTGGCGTCAGCGTCTGTTTCATCGAAATGAGCGCTATTATGCTAAGCCTGTCGATATTAACCAGCCAAGCTGGCTTACCTCGCTGAATATCTCTAAAGATGCCCCCGTTTTAGTGCTGCTTGATCATGTACTTCTGAGTTTGTCTACCCATCAACTTGCTGCAATGGTAACGGAGCTCGGCAGACAGTTTGAGCACGGTGAAGCAGCGTTAGTGGTTGCAGGAGATTGGTGTCATACTCGCTTAGGGCAGGCACTTGGCTGCGAAACGTATGGACACGCTTTATCTCAGCCTAGCTCGCAGTTATTAGGGTGGTTGCCTTGGGCGTCCCTAGTCTCGATACAGTCACCGCTGGAAGTTGATTGCCGACGTTGGCAGCCTTGGCGACGGTGGCTTGCCATGCGTTGTAAACACCGAATTACCCCCGTTCTTGCTCACTTGCGTTGGTAGTTTTTTATTTCAATAGCGCCTAGTGTATCCAGCGATGTTTTTTCGAAGCCCCCCCACACTTAACGTGCTTACCAGCAGTAACCGTGAATAACCGAGGTTATTGTGACAATTTTCGCTTAATAGGGCACAACACAGCATCATATCGCGTTATTTGCGCCATTTTCTTTAGCGATATTATTTTGTTGGCTTTATTATCGTTCATAGAGGGTTTATTACCTTCATTTTCGTTCCTCCCATTCTTCTGCACGTTTCACCCTTCTCTTTGATTTATCCTTTTTTAATCAATTGGGGTTGTCGTTTTTTACTTTCCTGATCTAAGTTAAGTGTAAATAAAGTGTTAAATTTATTAACTGTGATTATTGTCAGTTAAGACATATTCACCACTAAATGCCCGTTTGGGGTGGCTTAGTGCCTTAATTTTACAGTTTTGGTCAGGAAGATCGGGAGGTCTGGGTGAATTATCGCCACGTATTTTCTGCGCTCTCTGTAATGAGAACCGTCTCGTTGCTAGTGCTGCTTTTGTTAAGCTCTTTTACTCATGCAGAGGAAATGAGTTTAAACATGACGCCGGGTGTGACACAGGTTAGTCAGCAAGTCTACGAACTGCACATGACGATTTTCTACATTTGTGTCGTGATAGGTATTGCCGTATTCGGTGTGATGTTCTGGGCGATTTTCCATCATCGGAAATCCAAAGGGGCTGTTGCTGCCAGCTTCCATGAGAGCACGAAAGTAGAGATCCTCTGGACGATTATCCCGTTTATTATCTTGATTGGTATGGCAATTCCTGCCACCAAAACGCTCCTTGCCATGGAAGACACCTCTGATCCCGATATCACGATTCAGGTGACTGGCTCACAGTGGAAATGGCATTACCGCTACTTTGATAATGACGTTGAGTTTTACTCTCTGATGGCTACACAGCCGGCAGAGATTGATAACAGCAGAGAGAAAAGACCGAATTACCTGCTAGAAGTCGACCGTCCTCTTGTTGTCCCAACAGGGCAAAAAATTCGATTCTTAATTACCTCCCAAGACGTGATTCACTCGTGGTGGGTGCCTGACTTTGCCGTAAAGAAAGATGCTAACCCGGGCTTTATCAATGAGGCGTGGACACGTATCGATGAACCTGGCATCTACCGCGGTCAGTGCGCTGAGCTTTGTGGTAAAGACCACGGCTTTATGCCTATTGTTGTGATTGCGAAAGAGCCGAACGACTATCAGGAGTGGCTGCAAACCACGCAATTAACACAGCAAAAAGCAAAAGAGGAAGAGCAGCGTTTACTCTCCATGAATATGGAGATGGACGAACTAATGGCTCTCGGTGAGAAGACTTATAACGCACGCTGTGCCATGTGCCATCAAGTGAATGGGCAAGGTATTCCTGGGGCATTTCCTGCGCTGGCGGGGGAAGGTGTATCGGTTGATCCAAAGGGTAAATTTGAGCATCTCCACGTTGTGGTTCACGGAGAAAAAGGAACTGCCATGCAGGCATTCGGCCCTCAGCTGAGTCTAAAAGAGTTAGCGGCTGTTGTCACTTATGAGCGAAATGCGTGGGGCAATAATACTGGCGACACTGTGCAGGCGGCAGATGTGCAAGCCGTTCTCAGCGGCGAGTCTTTATAGGGAGTGAAATGATGAGCGATACGTTGCCAGAAAAAGATCTATTACCGGATGGAAAGCATAAAAATGCGACGGCAGATGACTTAGCCGGCGGTCAGCCTGCAGGGCATGATGACGCTAGCAGTGATCACCACCATCATCATGATGCGCCGAAAGGGATCATGCGCTGGATTCTGACCACTAACCATAAAGAGATTGGCTCCCTTTATCTGATCTTTAGTTTCACCATGTTTTTAGTCGGCGGTGCGATGGCGATGGTGATTCGCGCCGAGTTGTTCCAGCCTGGCCTACAGCTAGTTGAGCCGAATTTCTTTAATCAGATGACAACGGTTCACGGTCTGATCATGGTCTTTGGTGCCGTCATGCCAGCCTTTACTGGGTTAGCAAACTGGATGATACCGATGATGATCGGCGCGCCAGATATGGCCTTGCCACGAATGAACAACTGGAGCTTTTGGATTCTTCCTTTTGCGTTTTCAATGCTACTGCTCTCGCTCTTCATGGAAGGCGGCGGACCTAACTTTGGATGGACGTTCTATGCGCCTTTATCGACCACTTATAGTCCAGAAAGTACCGGCTTGTTCGTGTTTGCGATTCATATTATGGGGATTAGCTCCATCATGGGAGCAATCAACGTCATTGTGACCATCATGAATTTACGTGCGCCAGGCATGACCTACATGAAGATGCCTCTTTTTGTATGGACTTGGCTGATCACTGCCTTTCTGTTGATTGCGGTTATGCCCGTCCTTGCGGGGGCTGTCACCATGGTACTGACTGATAAGTATTTTGGGACGAGCTTTTTTGATGCCGCCGGTGGTGGTGATCCCGTGATGTTCCAGCACATCTTTTGGTTCTTCGGCCACCCCGAAGTTTACATCATGATCTTACCGAGCTTTGGTATTGTCTCAGCGATTGTGCCTGCGTTTTCGCGTAAGAAACTATTTGGTTATAGCTCGATGGTATACGCGACAGCCTCCATTGCCGGCTTGAGCTTCTTAGTGTGGGCGCACCATATGTTCACGACAGGGATGCCCGTCGCCGCAGAGCTGTTCTTTATGTACTGCACCATGCTGATATCGGTACCCACCGGCGTGAAGGTCTTCAACTGGGTCGCGACGATGTGGCGAGGTTCATTAACCTTTGAAATGCCCATGATGTTCTCGATAGCCTTTATCGTCCTCTTTACCATCGGGGGATTCTCCGGCTTGATGCTGGCGATTACACCGGCTGATTTCCAATACCATGATACCTATTTCGTTGTGGCGCACTTCCACTATGTACTGGTTTCAGGGGCTATCTTCTCCATTATGGCTGCCGCCTACTACTGGCTGCCTAAGTGGACGGGGCATATGTACAACGAGAGGTTGGCGAACTGGCACTTCTGGTGCTCAATCATCTCCGTAAACGTACTGTTTTTCCCGATGCATTTCCTTGGTCTTGCGGGCATGCCACGCCGAATTCCTGATTACGCCCTTCAGTTTGCGGACATCAATGCGGTAGTCAGTATTGGTGGTTTTGCGTTTGGGTTATCCCAGCTTATTTTCCTCGTATTGGTCGTGAAGTGTGTTCGCGGTGGTGAGAAAGCCGCGGCGAAACCTTGGGATGGTGCTGAAGGATTAGAGTGGACGGTGCCGTCACCAGCACCTTTGCATACCTTTGAAACGCCACCAAAAGTAGATTAAGCCGATGCGAGATTCGAAGCGTGACACCTCAGAGCCTGATACCTCGAAGCTTGATAATTCGAAGCCTGATAACTCAAAGAAAACACGTGGCACCACCTTCAAATTGGTGCTTGCCGCGTTAGGCATGTTTGGCTTTGCGTTTGCTCTGGTACCTCTTTATGACGTGTTTTGCGATATCACCGGAATTAACGGAAAGACCGCGAATGTTCCCAGTGTGTCGAGTGCACATCTCGATACGAGTCGTGAGGTGACGATTGAGTTCGTCGCTTATACCAATCCAGGGTTGGCGTGGCAGTTTGGCCCCGAAGTTAAACGCTTAACGGTTCATCCGGGAGAAACGCATCGAATCGCTTATGAAGCAACGAATCTAACCAGTGCTGACGCTGTCGGGCAGGCTGTACCTTCAGTTACCCCTGGCCTTGCAGCGAAGCACTTGAACAAAATTGAATGTTTCTGTTTTAACCGCCAGCCATTGGCCGCGGGAGAAACAGCCTCACTTCCGCTGATATTCTATATAGATCCTGATCTGCCGGAAGATATATCCACACTGACGCTGGCTTATACATTATTTGAGTCACCATCGTCACTTTGAACAATGTTATTACGAGGTCTGATATGTCGAGTCAGCATGAACACTATTATGTTCCAGCACAAAGTATATGGCCGATTGTCGGTGCTATCGCTCTGTTCTTCATTGCTATGGGAGCAGGAGCAACGGTCGGTGGGCTATTTGGTGGAAATGGTCCGTGGATATTGCTTACCGGTATTGGCATCTTATTTATCATGCTGTTTGGATGGTTCCGAGATGTGATTCACGAGTCAATGTCTGGTCTCTATAGCTCACAAATGGATCGCTCTTTCCGTCAAGGCATGAGTTGGTTTATTTTCTCTGAGGTGATGTTCTTCGCAGCTTTCTTCGGTGCGCTTTATTATGCCCGCATGATCTCCGTGCCTTGGTTGGGCGGGGCGAGTAATAACGCGATGACGAATGCGGTGTTATGGCCAGAGTTTGTGGCAATGTGGCCGTTGACCACCACACCCGACGGCACAGAGACAACTGCGATGGGGCCAATTGGGCTGCCGTTGATTAATACTGTCATCTTGTTGGCCTCTTCGGTCACGGTTCATTTTGCTCATGTAGCGATAGAGACAGGGAACCGACAGCGCTTAAAGCTCTTTTTGCTAGCCACGGTATTGCTTGGAACCGTCTTTGTTTTCTTCCAAGCGGAAGAGTATATCCATGCTTACCAAGAGATGAACTTAAAGCTCGACTCTGGGGTATACGGCAATACGTTCTACCTGTTGACGGGCTTCCATGGTCTGCATGTCACGCTAGGTACTCTGATTCTTTTCATTGTTTGGCTGCGAGTGATGAAGGGGCATTTTACCACTGAAAATCATTTTGCTTTCCAAGCAGCAGCTTGGTATTGGCACTTCGTCGATGTGGTATGGCTGGGTCTGTTCATGTTTGTCTACATTTTCTAAGTCATGCTCGGTGTTTAACCTCTGAAGCAATTCGGTGGCTATTGAGTCTTGCCACTAGGTTTGAACATTTAGCTTAGCCATTAGTGCCGCTGCTAGTACTTATGGTTAAGCACGGCCATGAAGCTCAGCCATTAAGTATAGCCACTAAGAAGAGGCACTAAGAAGAGCCACTCAGTACGGCCGAGGGTTTGGAGTAATGACGCCAGTGAAGACAGCAAGCATGACAATCATAAAAATGATGATGGAGAGCAACAGGCGTTTACCAAGGAAGTGAGACAGAGGCTGAGATGGCTTACTGCTTTTGTTGTCGGTATCGTCACTCTCTCTTTCTCCGTTTTTCAGTAAGGCAGGCAAAGCGCGAAACAGATTGAATAGGACGAAGATAAACAGAATGGCGATGAAAGCTTTAATCCACACAAGTACTCCAGGAAGGCGATTTGGGTTCGTTCTGTTTACTGTGGTCGTCGTGGTGTTACTCGTCAAGTTGGGGATGTGGCAGTTGTCACGTGCTGAGCAAAAAAATCAATTGGAATCAGACTTTAAGCAACGGCAACAAGTTGAATTTTTAGGTCTGAATGCACTCCCAGAAGACGCTGATTACTATCGGCTGACGCTTGCAGGGCAGTGGCTAAGTGACCGACCTATCTTGTTAGATAATCAGATCTATAAAGGGCGCGTTGGCTATCAGCTGCATTACGCGCTGCAAACGAATGACGGTGTCGCACTGGTCAATTTAGGTTGGCTACCTGCGCCAAATCACCGCGAACAACTGCCAGATCTATCGTCTATCTTGCCAAGCCCTACAGGAAAAGTGAGCGGCCTATTGACCGCGCCAAGTTTGAATTTGGTGCTGGGGGAAGGCGATATGCTCGGCGAGGTTGTTAAGACTCCGAACGATACATTGAATACCAACCTCGAAATACGACGAGTGCAACGTTTGGATATTAACGCGCTGTCTACGCAGCTGAATATGCCCTTGATACCTTACGTTTTGCAACTTGATGAAAATCATCCGTTGGCACTGGTCTCCATTTGGACCCCAACGGTGATCTCGCCACAAAAACATGTGGGATATGCCGTGCAGTGGTTCGCGATGGCGTTTGCTGTATCAATAGCAGCACTATTTTGGTTAAGGAGAACTCGATGAAACGGACACTCAATCTCTGGCTATTGCTATTGGCATTTTTAATACCGATTGCCGTGGCGTGGGTAATGCTCAATAACCAGTGGTATCAAGGTGGGGTCACCAATCGTGGTGAATTACTCGAGACACCAGTGACGGTTGGTTGGATATCCCCCGAGACCCCACAATGGCAGATTGTCTACCTTTACCCCGAAGAATGTGGTGCACCTTGTCAGGGAGCACTGTTTAACTTACGCCAAGTACCTCAGGTGATTGGAGAGAGCGAAAAGCGACTCCAGAGCATGCTGCTGCGTTCGACGACCGTCAATGACATTGTTGGAATATCCGCTATCCAAGCAACGGGGGAGCAGGCTTCTCAATGGCGATCACTTCCTTATGGCGAAGAGGCAATATATATCACTGACCCACTTGGTAATGTCATGATGGCTTACCCGTTGGTTGAGGGTAAAGAGGCTATTCTCGCGCAAGGGAAAGATATTATTCGAGACCTGAAACGCTTATTAAAAGTGTCGAAGATTGGGTAGGAGCCATGATGAAAAACTATCGTCGTTTACTCATTGTTGGTGTCATTTTAGGGATTTTTGTTGTTGGATTGGGTGCGTTTACTCGCCTTACTGAAGCTGGGTTAGGCTGTCCGGATTGGCCGGGTTGCTATGGTTTTTTAACTGTGCCGAGCAGCGCTGAGCAGATCGAGCACGCTAATGCTTTGTATCCTGCGGTCCCTGTAGAAGCTCATAAAGCATGGTATGAAATGATACATCGCTACTTTGCTGGCAGTTTAGGGTTGGTGATTTTAGCGTTGTTTGTGATGGCTTGGCGACAGCGGTTACCGCTTATTTTGCCTTTTGCTCTTTGTGTCACGGTCGTGTTTCAAGCCTTGCTCGGTATGTGGACGGTGACCATGAATCTCAATCCTCTGATTGTGATGGGGCACCTTTTGGGCGGCTTTGTCACGGTCTCATTGCTGTGGTGGCAATGGTTGAGGGTTGGTTCACAGGCCTCTTCAGTGAATCAACTTCATCAATCAGAATATGCGACAGGGGCGAAGCACTCTTTACGGTCTCTACGATGGCTCGGATTGACGGCCATGAGCGTTTTAATGTTTCAAATTGCCCTTGGCGGTTGGACCTCGACTAACTACGCGGCCATGGTGTGTACTCAGCTACCATTGTGTGAGGTTGATTGGGTCGCTGGGTATGATTTGAGTGCGTTTGAGTTACTTCAGCCTGCTCATGATACTTATCAGTTTGGGGTGCTGAACTTCGAACAACGCGTCACTATTCATGTGACTCATCGTATTGGCGCTCTGGTAACGACACTGATCCTTGGTGTTTATCTGTTTAAATTAGCTCGCTTTGGTGTCGCCATGCGTTATTGGTTAATACCGTTAGCCGCGCTCTGTTCGCAGGTGGGACTTGGGATTAATAACATTGTCTCGATACTGCCGCTATCTAATGCCGTTGCCCACAATGTCATGGGTCTCATGTTACTGCTCAGTATGTTGTTAAGTGTACAACCTCTACTTTCTCCCCGTTCTGTTTTCCGTTTGCAAGGAGGCCAATATGGCAAAGTCTGATGCGTTACTGCTTACTCCCTCGCTGGGGTGGCGCGACTACCTCACGATGACCAAACCTAAAGTTGTCGCCATGCTATTGCTGACGGCTTTAGTCGGGATGTGTCTAGCGACAACGGGGTTACCGCCTTGGTCGGTGTTGGTGGTTGGCTTATTGGGGATCGGGTTTCAGTCAGCAGCAGCGGCAGTGTTTAATCATGTCCTTGATAGAAGAATCGATGCGCAAATGGCGAGGACTTATCATCGTCCTTTAGCGAAGGGGCGGGTAGCAACGTCAAATGCCGTTATTTTCGGTGTCACCTTGATGGTGGTTGGTTTTGCACTGCTTTATAGCCTTAATGCTCTGACTGCTTGGTTAACGTTGGCGAGTTTAGTGGGCTATGCCGTGGTGTATACGGTATGGCTAAAGCATGCGACACCGCAAAATATTGTGATCGGTGGCCTTGCTGGTGCAGCGCCACCACTCCTTGGCTGGACAGCAGTGACTGGTGAGATCCATAGTTACGCTTTAATCTTGGTCATGCTGATTTTTACCTGGACGCCGCCGCATTTTTGGGCGCTGGCGATTCATCGTCGCGATGATTATGCCAAAGCGGGGGTGCCAATGCTTCCAGTGACCCATGGTATTGAATTCACGAAAACGATGGTGTTGCTCTATACACTAATTCTTTTTGCGGTGGGCTTGCTACCTTGGCTGACAGGGATGAGTGGCCTGTTTTATCTTGTGGTTGCTGGTGGTGCTAACTTGGGATTTGTTTACTACGCAGTAGTGCTTAAGTACTTTGATAAACAAGGCCATGCGTGGGCGACGTTCAAGTTTTCAATTTGGCACCTTCTCGTGCTGTTTATTGCTTTGCTTGGTGACCACTACCTATAAATCTGCAATCTCTAGCACCGTGTACCTTCTGCTAGGAAATATGGCGAGCAAGTAATTGAACGATGGTAAAGGGGAAGACTATTCCCCTTCTTGTTGGCTTTCGTGCGTTTATTTTTTTATCAATACTTTTCTCTTCATCACATACCGCCCCTCATCAAGTACACTGGTCATTCCCATTAACTAGGATTGCCAAGTGTCTATTTTCTCAACGTTATTCAATCGAAAGCTACATCATCAGGTCTTTTTTTTAGCGCTACCAATGGTACTTTCCAATATCTCTGTTCCCTTATTGGGGCTTGTGGATGCAGCGGTTATTGGGCACCTAGAGCATTCATGGTATCTGGGTGGTGTAGCGGTTGGTGGCACAATGATCAGCGTAACATTCTGGTTACTGGGTTTTCTGCGAATGGCGACCACGGGGCTGAGTGCACAAGCATTTGGGGCGAAGGATCATACTCAGCAGGGGCGAGTATTACTGCAAGGACTGTGCATGGCATGGGGCTTTGCATTGTTGCTGCTGTTAGTACATAAGCCTATTGCAGATATTGTCATGCACTTTTCTGACGCGAGTAGTGAGGTTAAACGTTATGCAGAACAATATTTTTCTATTCGTATCTGGGGAGCACCAGCAGCGCTGGCTAACTTAGTACTGATGGGGTGGCTACTTGGGTTACAAAACGCCAAGGTCCCGATGTGGTTATTGATTATCACGAATGCAGCCAATATCGTTTTCGACCTGTTGTTTGTTCTTGGTTTCGAATGGAAAGTGCAAGGGGCGGCGGCGGCATCAGTGTTAGCTGATTTCACTGGCTTATTTATAGGAATGCGGTTTGCCTGGAAAGAGTGGCAGCGATTATCTCTTCCTCCTGTCTTTGTGCTTCTGCATGATGTCGTTCATGGGCTAGGGCGCTTTGTTCGCCTTAATCGTGATATTTTTCTGCGTAGCCTTTGTTTGCAAGCAGCCTTTACGTTTATGACTTTCCAAGGCGCGAGCTTAGGGGATGACATCGTAGCTGCTAATGCGGTTTTAATGAGTTTTCTGATGTTGATCTCGTTTGCTATGGATGGATTCGCATACGCCATCGAAGCGATGGTTGGTAAAGCGGTAGGAGAAAAAAATCGTGAGCAACTGCTTAATGCGATGTGGGTTACGACATTCTGGAGTGCCGTTATAGCGCTCATTATTTCTCTCTTCTTTGGTATGCAAGGAGAGGTCATAATCCAATTCATTTCATCCATTGACGCTGTTCAGCAACAAGCGGCGATTTATCTTCCGTGGTTGGTGGTGATGCCAATGGTTTCAATGTGGTGTTTCTTACTTGATGGCGTCTTTATTGGTGCAACACGGGGTAAAGAGATGCGCAATAGTATGTTTTTGGCGAGCTGTACTTTCTTTATCGTATGGGGGTTAGCTGCTGACTTTGGTAACCATGCGTTATGGGCTGCAATGATTAGTTTTATGGCGATGCGTGGTGTGACATTGGCAATAACATTTTGGAGGCAGTGGCGCTCAGGCTCTTTTTGGGTCCAGCATTAATGGGGTCAACGGCGTTAGTTTTCTTGGTCAGCCAAAATAAAAAGCACGGAGCCAATGGTTACTCCGTGCTTTTCAACATGGCTATGAATCTTGCTATCTATAGCGCAAAAATTAGTAGTAAGAGTGCTCACCACGAGCATGTTCAGTCACATCTCGAACGCCAGTGAGTTCACCTTCAAACAGAGCAAGAAGTTGCTTCTCGATACCTTCTTTCAATGTGACATCAACCATTGAACAACCGTTACAGCCGCCGCCAAACTGTAGGATAGCGAGGCCTTCATCGGTGATTTCAACCACACGTACGTTTCCGCCATGACCCGCCAACTGTGGGTTCACTTCGGTTTGAATAATGTAGTCAACACGCTCAATTAGCGTCGCGTCGTCAGACACTTGGCGAACTTTCGCATTAGGCGCTTTTAGAGTGAGCTGGGAGCCCATTTTGTCGCTGACGAAATCAATTTCGGCATCTTCTAAAAATGGCAGGCTTGTTTCATCTAGAAAGGCTGAGAATAACTCGAAATCGATTTTCGTATCGGTTTCTTCAACCGCTTCTGGTGGGCAGTAAGAGACGCCACATTCAGCACTTTGTGTACCTGGATTGACAACGAAAACACGGATGTTAGTGCCTTCAGCCTGTTGCTCGAGTAGTTTACCAAAATGCGCTTGGGCATTTTCTGTGATAATGATCTGTGACACGACGAATACCTGACTTTTCTAGTATGTTTTGTACTCATTCTACTCCTAACTTTCTCATCTATCACCCCTAATTTTCTCAGGTTATTACGGGGCGCATCATTTATTTTTCAGTTTGCTCGGAGAGTATTAATGCTGACTTTACGGGCGCTTACGGTGAGGGTGTTCGGCACAGGCAATACACGTCGACGCGATCTACGTCTGTGTTTTTTAGTAGCGTTGCTAAAGTATTGGCGGTAGTCCCCGTGGTCACGACGTCATCAACAAGCGCGACATGATGAGGTAGCGGTGAGCGCTGATTGATCTTGAAGGCATTTCTTAGGTTTCTAAAACGCTCTCTTTTATTCAGTGATTGCTGCGGAGGTGTATGGCGCGTCCGAGTTATGACTTGTGAATCAACGGGGATATTAAGTTGCTTGCCAAGGGCGTTAGCTAGCACGGTGCTTTGGTTATAGCCTCGTTGCCAGCGTCTTTTCCAGTGCATGGGTACTGGGATAAGTCGCTCAGCAGGCTGGGTGATATTTTCAGCGAGCTGTTTGGCTAGGGGAGTGGCGAACCATGGCTGGCGTTGATATTTGAACCGTTTTATTAAAACATCAAAAGGAAATTGATAAGGCCCAATAGCGGTTAAAGTTTGCCACATTGGCGGCAACGTAATGCATTCTCCGCATGATGCAGGGCTCCCCTCTGCCGGCAGGCCACAGCGTTGGCAATGAGATACTCCTTCCCCCCAAGCTAAGCAATATTGGCAGCAGAAACTTTCTCCTGCGATGAGGGGTTGATGGCAAAGTTGGCATAAGCCACGCAGTTGTTTGAAGTTAAACCGTTGCATACCTTTTATTTATATCCTTATTTTTCAGTGTTTTGTCGTTGTACTGCTTGGTCGATGTGCTATTTGGGCGCGGTGTCAGTGATGAAAAAGGAGGGGCGAGAGTACCGAAGCAGAAAACACCTAAGTAGAGAGAAGAGAGTCTAAGTAGAAAGAGCCTAAGGGGCATATGCCTTCGTTTTGTGGGTTGGGATTGTTTCTCGGCTCAGTCTCACTTACCCTTTCTGCGTATTATCAGAACCTCTGCATCTTCAAAGGAAAAGTAAATGACCACGGAATTTCAATGGCAAACAGAGGGGCAAGGCCCAGACCTCGTCCTTATTCATGGTTGGGGAATGAATGCTGCGGTATGGCAACATCTGCTCCCTCATCTGACACCTCATTATTGCGTTCATCTCATTGATTTACCGGGTTATGGGCATAACCATCATCATGTTTTGGATGAGATCGACGATGTAGCTCACTTGCTCCTCAATGCGTTACCAAAAAATGCGGTATGGGTCGGCTGGTCGTTGGGGGGATTGGTGGCAAAGCGAGCTGCGTTGCTGCAACCGGAGAAAATGGCAGGGTTAGTGACGATTGCCAGTAGTCCATGCTTTGCTGAGCAAGAGGGATGGCGTGGAATTAAATCGGAAGTGTTGGTGGATTTTCAGTCTCAACTTGCTGCTGATTATCAAGCGCTTATTGAACGTTTCATGGCGTTGCAAGCGATGGGAAGCCGAAGCGCACGGCAAGATATTAAGCTATTAAAAAGTGCTGTGCTCGACTACCCACAACCGAATCCAGAAGCGCTAAGTAAAGGGTTAACGTGGCTTTCTGACGTTGACCTTCGTCATGAACTGGGGGCTATTTCCATGCCGTGGTTACGTATGTATGGTCGATTAGATGGCTTAGTGCCCGTTAAGGTTGCCGCGGAACTCGATGCCTACCTCATTGATTCTCCTTCGGTAATTTTTAAAGCAGCATCCCATGCCCCCTTTATTTCTCACCCTGAAGAGTTTATGACGGCACTTGTTGATTTTGTCGACAGTCATGTCAGTTAGCGTGTACCAGCTGACAGTATGCTCTGTTGTGGTTTCACGCTTCACTCTAGCTTATTGTTTTGTGGCGTCTATCGCCCGAGACAGCATGCATCACTATGATGCGCCTGCTATTTGTTCAATTTGCGCTGCTATTTTCTACAGTTATTGGCATTACCTTTGCTTATGTAAAAGCAATGTTGCAATTATTTGCTCAACTTATGAGCAGTGTTGCCGATAAACGGTAAGTACCACTTTGAATAAGGAGTATTGAGGCCATGACGATAAGCTCAGTCAACGGATCTTCTGCGTCGTATACACCGTCGACAAATAATACCGCGCCAGCCACCAAAGCGGGAACGGGTGAGGTCAGTAAAACTGCTGAAAACAAATTGCCCGACTCCGCTGAGTTGCAAAGAAAGGTCGCTGCGCTAGAAGCGGCTGATAAGGCGAAAGAGTCTGGTGAGGTAACGGGTAAGGAAGAAGGCAAAAATGTTAAATCCTTTACCTATGGTGCGTTAGGCATGGACCACCCAGACTCCGTCAAGGAGAATAAAGATAGCGCCTATACCGCAGGTCAGGTATTAAAAGCAGCTGGTACTATTGGTGGAATTATAGCATTGCTCATATAGCGTGGTTTGAACAAGATGAGATGTCTTCGATGAACAAAGCGTATTGTCGTCGTGCATTTAAAACACAATTTGGCTATACTTTATTCAGGTTATGCTGATATGGATGGAGCAGGTAGCGACGTCCATTTCATACTGGTGGGTGGTGGATACCATTTGCCTTTATCAGTGAACAGTAGAAGGACTGTCTTGAAATAAGTGAGTTGAAGGATGATAGCTTCTCCGATGCTAACAGGCGCCCCAGTGATTGCGCCAACGGTGAATGTCCCCACTGAGCAGGTGGCGAGAGATAACCGTGTCCGAGAAAAGGTCGTTCCAGCCACGCAAATCACAGAAAGTGCTTCAGAAAAGGCATTAAGCAGCGAAGAAAAACAGCTCAAGAAGCCCTCTTGGGATCCAAGCGAACACCCAAATTATAATGATAGCCCTGTCAATCAATTCGACTTTCGAACGGATAGCGAACTCGATCGTCTGATTCATGTATTGTCGTCAGGGAGCTATTTTGATGATGATGCGTCAGGCTACACGATGCGTGTGAAATTGCCGAAAGATGTCTTTGAAAAGCTAGAGCAATACAGCGCCAGTAATCGAATAAAAGGCGTAGTGACCCATCACTATGCAACCTCGTCTGTCCCTAATCCCCCTGTGCAATATCTCGTTATTATTTAACGGTTCAAAGCAGTCAATTTTTCTAAAATAATAAGTTATTGGCTTTAATGCCGTGGCTGGCAATTATCACCAATCTCGCGGAAGGTACCATTAAGCAGAAAAGCACACCCTATACTTTTATAGAACAGGGTGTGCGTATTGGCTCTTAGTGTTTATCTTTTGGCTTTCTTGAATGCATCAGCCATTGCCCCGCCAAACGCATTGCCCATTGCGCTGTTATTGCCATTGCTGCTGCGATTGCTGTTATGGCTGCGGTTGTTATTATGATTGTTGCCATTGCCACGTGATGACTTTGGTGATGAATCACTACGTGAATTTTGCGCACGCTCTTGACCCGGCTCATCAGATAAACGCATTGTCATTGCGATACGCTTGCGTCCCAGGTCGACCTCCATCACTTTCACTTTGACGATGTCACCAGCTTTGACTACTTCACGCGGATCAGAAACAAACTTATCCGATAGTGCAGAGATGTGAACAAGGCCATCTTGGTGAACACCAATATCGACGAAAGCACCAAAGTTAGTCACGTTAGTGATGACACCCTCTAGAATCATGCCCGGAATGAGGTCTTTAACCTCGTTAACCCCTTCAGCAAAGGTGGCTGTTTTGAACTCAGGGCGAGGATCGCGCCCCGGCTTATCAAGTTCTGCCAGAATGTCATTAATGGTCGGTAGGCCGACGGTCTCTGACACAAACTCCCTCGGGTTGATAGCACGGATAAAATCACGGTTACCAATCAGCGCATCTAGAGATTTCTCGGCTTTTGTTGCCATGCTTTTGACCAGAGGATATGACTCTGGGTGAACCGCAGATGCATCCAGTGGGTTCTTACCCTGCATGATTCGTAGGAAGCCTGCACACTGCTCAAAGGCCTTTGGACCTAAGC
Organism: bacterium sp. HQB-150; assembly: GCA_043421945.1. Lineage (GTDB taxonomy): Bacteria > Pseudomonadota > Gammaproteobacteria > Enterobacterales > Vibrionaceae > Thaumasiovibrio. The sequence continues at coordinate 42,001 of JBHOGO010000027.1, forward strand.
GCGCGACCTTTTTGAGGGTCGTGCGGGCTTCGAAGCGGCCATGTTCATCGCGGTAGTTAACAATGTTCTGAGCTATGGTGGTATTCAGGCCTGCCACACGAGTTAGCAAAGGGGCTGATGCCGTGTTAACGTCGACACCGACGGCGTTTACACAGTCTTCAACAACCGCATCAAGGCGCTTGGCGAGTAGGCTCTGGCTTACATCGTGTTGATATTGACCGACACCAATCGACTTAGGATCAATCTTCACTAGCTCAGCAAGTGGGTCTTGTAGGCGGCGTCCGATGGAGACCGCACCACGCAGTGACACATCGAGGTTAGGAAATTCGTTTGCTGCCAACTCAGAGGCTGAATAAACAGAAGCACCTGCCTCACTGACCATAACGCTCTGAACTTTGAGGTTATTATCTTTCAGTAACTTCGCTACAAAGCTGTCTGTTTCTCGTGAGGCTGTACCGTTACCAATCGCAATCAGATCAACGCCATGCTTTTTAATTAGAGCAACGACTGTCGCTTCAGATTGAGCGACTTGGCGTTGTGGCTGATGAGGGTAGATCGTAGAAGTGTCGAGCACTTTGCCTGTGGCGTCAACAACTGCCACCTTACAGCCGGTACGTAGCCCGGGGTCGAGAGCAAGTGTGCAGCGTGGGCCAGCAGGAGCAGCCATAAGCAGGTCTTTGAGGTTATCAGCGAAGACTTGCATTGCACCATCTTCAGCTTTATCACGAAGCGTGCTCATCAGCTCCGTTTCCATATGCAGGGCGATTTTAACGCGCCATGCCCAGCTGATCACCTGCTTACGCCATGCGTCAGCAGGCGCGTTACCAAGGTTTACTTTGTAGTGGTCGGTGATGATCACTTCACAGTATGAACTCTTTGTTTTACTGTCAGTGTTGTCATCATCACGACGTGGATCGGCATTCATGCTGATCTGTAGTATGCCTTCATTTCGGCCTCGGAACATCGCCAGCGCTCGGTGTGAAGGGACGCGGCTGAGGGCTTCATCATGTTCAAAGTAATCTTTAAACTTCGCACCAGCTTCTTCTTTTCCACTGACTACTCGCGCACTTATCTCTGCATTTTGTTGCAAATAGCCACGAATTTTTTCTAGTAAAGCTGCATCTTCAGCAAAGCGTTCCATCAAGATAGCGCGAGCACCATCGAGGGCTGCTTTGCTGTCAGCAACGCCTTTTTCGCTATCAATATAGACACTTGCTGCTGTTTCAGGGACTTGAGATGCATCTTGCCATAAGCTATCTGCGAGAGGTGCCAGTCCGGCCTCGATCGCGATTTGTCCTTTCGTTCGACGTTTCGGCTTATAGGGGAGATAGAGGTCTTCGAGGGTTGTTTTGCTGTCAGCGTTATTAATCGCTGCTTGAAGTTCTGGTGTGAGCTTACCTTGTTCGGTAATTGACTTTAAGATCACTTGGCGGCGATCTGCCATTTCACGTAAATAGCCTAATCGGCTTTCGAGATTACGAAGCTGGGTATCATCGAGTCCACCGGTCACTTCTTTACGGTAACGAGCGACAAACGGGACGGTATTGCCATCATCCAGTAAGGTAATTGCCGCATCAACTTGTTGCTGGCGGACATTCAACTCCGTCGCAATTGCTTGAGAAATTGTGTTACTCATCCATTGAATCTCTTTTTGATTTTAGGCAACTCATTCTACGGAGACACGCCTTAGTGGCAAGTCATTCAAGAGTGAACGATGTTAAATTTTGGTGAGGTTCCCTATACTAGGGGCATGTAATACTGCAAACCCTATCGAGAATGCAAGAATGAAAAAAAGACACATGACGACATTGAGCGCTATTTTATTAGCGACGACCGCATTAGTTGGTTGTGTCACTACGAATGTTGATACTTCAGTCGTCGAGTATGGTGACAGTCAGCAATCTGTCATGATGATGTTAGGGGAGCCGGGTAACCGACAACTCCACGGGCGCTACGAAGTCTTTCAATATTGTACGGTAGGTGCCGGTATTGGTGTGACACGCTTTGATATGGTGTGGTTTTACAATGGTCATGTAACAGGCGTCAGTGATTACGAGCTGGGCGATGCAAGAGTCTGTGATCGCCATTACCGCACGGTTGATTGGGATGCGGCGCCAGAAAGACCTGAGAAGGCGGATCGAATTATTGAGATTCGCGACACAAGAAAGAATGCTGACGTTGAAGTCTCCATTTCCACGACGGACTCGGAGAATGAGCTCGGAGAGTGAGTCTCTAGGTTGTTCTCTTTCTGTACGATAACAGAGAGTACTCCCTTTGCCTGCTCTCAATAAGCAGGCGCTAGGTCATCAAGTTGCCTATTCACTCCTGACCTAGCTCTCTTGGTTTATCGCTTCCCTATCATGCTTATTAGTATTTCCACATAATGCTAATTGAGGCGTAGCCATTTCTTGATGTTGGTGCTGGAGAGAAGGCGACATCACCGTAGTTTGCCGCAATGCTCAGTCCGAACAGGTGGTATTGTCCAAACCAGCCCACTTGTATCCGGCTCTGGTTTTGGTTTAAGTCGACATTTGAGCGGTAATCGAGGCTACCAGTGATGGTTTTGTCTTCTTGTACATACCACTGATAGGCGCCAGCATAGATAAAATGGCGGATAGCAGGGCGCTCAATAAAGTTCCTGATACCGTGAATGGCGGAAACACTGCCTATTTCCACTTCGCTTCCCCAAAGTAACGTTGCTCCCCCCGTCAGTGACTGGATTGTCGTGCCAAACTGTGCGCCCGCTTGCAGGCTAAGTGCAAACTGTGGGTGAATGATGACAGGTATATCGAATTCCATGCCGACGTTAAACAGCAGGGTGTTCTTTATTTGGTGATCCCAGCCGTTTGGGTTAGAGGAGTCTGTCCATAAATGCACATGGTGTTGTGCTGTTTCGCCTAATGCCGCTGGACCTAGAACTCCCACTTCTAGCCAATTCGATGTGCTAAATTGTTGATGATATGCCGTCATCAATGACCGAATAGCGAGAGTGGCAGCATAGGGGCGATCGTCGGGTTGGGCTTCGTGAAGCATGATTTCTTCGGGGGTCCATAGGCGCTGCTCAAGGGACCATTGATGGAGACGCTCTCTGCCGCCAGGTAAAAGCACTGCCTGCCCATAAACGATAGGAGAGACTTGCGATATCGACATCGCTTCAGCGCGCTTTATGTATAAGCCGTTACTGTAGTCCCCATCAGTACCGAGTAGGATATCGTTATCAAATTTTATCTGCCAGCTCGCTGCTACTGTGTATGAGGAATAGATGGGCAGGATGCAGAGGAGTAACCACAACAGGCGCTTTGCCATTGTTCTCCCTTAAATAGTTGGTGATAATTTTTTTAAGCATGATAAATAACCCTACCTTTTTCCACCATTAATCGAGTCAGTGTTGTTAATGAATGTAAAAAGTGGCGCTTTGTCTCATAAAGCCTTGAACTGACTCGTAAACGATGGCCTGCCACAGTAGCGGTGTGCTAGTTGTGAGAGCTGCATAATTGCTCCAGTATTCACAATGATAGTCTGGTTTTGTTTTATACAGTGCTTAATGAGTAGGCATTGATACGCTTTATTGAGTGACAGCGCGTTAAGTTAAGGCGTATTTTCCGCCTTTTTCGTGAGTGAATTACCTGAAAAGAGACATTAAAAGCGCTAGCATTCATTGGGTATCAATTAGCTCTCTTAAAGTGGAACAACACAGTGAAAACTAAACTCATCACACGCAAAGGTTATAATAAACTCAGGGCAGAGCACGACTTCTTATGGAAAGAGCGACGCCCTGAAATCACCAAAATCGTGACATGGGCAGCGAGTTTAGGCGATCGATCTGAGAACGCTGACTACAAATATAACAAAGGCTTATTGCGTCAGATTGACCGACGAGTCCGTTTCTTACGTAAGTGTCTTGCTGAGCTGCAAATTGTCGATTATTCACCACAGCAAGATGGCAAAGTCTTTTTTGGTGCGTGGGTTGAAATAGAAAACGAAGAGGGTGAGAAAAAGCGCTTTCAAGTTGTCGGCCCTGAGGAGATCTATGAGCGTAAAGATGCGGTCTCTATTGATTCGCCAATGGCGAGAGCGTTATTGAAAAAAGAGGTGGATGATGAGGTCATCGTTAGGACCCCAGAAGGAACGCGGTTGTGGTTTGTGAATAAAATCGAGTACGAAGGCGCTTAGTTTGTCACCCATAAAAACCGTGAAACAACTCCCATTTCCCCCATTTCTTGCAATGTTAAAGCGTTATACTGTACGGTTTATTGACCAATGCAACTATCTTGCGATGAGTTGCGGTATACTCGACACAGCCCGTAACACTAATTTCTCTCTAGTCATGGCTTTTTTGGGTAAAATCAAGCCAGATGCAGAACTCGAGTGCAGGTAGATAAAATGCAGGAAAATTTCAAAGTACTGGTTGTTGATGATGATATGCGCCTACGTGCGCTATTAGAGCGTTATCTTTCAGAGCAAGGCTTCCAAGTACGCAGTGTCTCAAACGCAGAGCAAATGGATCGACTGCTATCCCGTGAAACATTCCACTTGATGGTATTAGACTTGATGTTACCCGGTGAAGATGGCTTGTCGATTTGCCGCCGCCTCAGAAATGCGAACAATAATCTACCCATTGTTATGCTGACCGCAAAAGGCGATGAAGTCGATCGTATTGTAGGCTTAGAAGTCGGTGCCGATGACTATTTGCCTAAGCCATTTAATCCTCGTGAACTACTCGCGCGTATTCGTGCCGTTTTACGTCGCCAGAATGTCGAAGCGCCTGGTGCGCCTAGCGTCGATTCAAAAGTCGTTGAGTTTGGTGAGTTTCGTCTTAACCTCGGTACTCGCGAAATGTTCCGAAATGAAGAGCCGATGCCATTAACCTCTGGTGAGTTCGCGGTATTAAAAGCACTCGTGACCAATGCGCGTGAGCCGATGTCGCGTGATAAGCTGATGAACATGGCGCGTGGCCGTGAATATTCCGCAATGGAGCGTTCTATTGACGTTCAAATCTCGCGCTTACGTCGCATGATTGAAGAAGATCCTAGTCGCCCTCGTTATATCCAAACAGTGTGGGGCTTGGGTTATGTCTTCGTCCCTGATGGTGCCGATGTTTAATTCGCTGACATAGAACACACTAAACGCCCGGTATTGCCGTAATGCTTGTCAGTTAAGCTGACTTATCGCTTCCGAGAAGGCCTAACCGCATAGCGGTTAGGCCTTTTTTTCACCGC
>JBHOGO010000028.1:0-47193 GCA_043421945.1 bacterium sp. HQB-150
GCGGTGAAAAAAAGGCCTAACCGCTATGCGGTTAGGCCTTCTCGGAAGCGATAAGTCAGCTTAACTGACAAGCATTAGGCCTTGCGCTGGCTTTTTTTTACTTCGATGAAACAACACAGTCTCGGACTAACTGCTACACTTTGGACAATTAAACTCTTGATTGGTATTTACAAACGCTTAAAGAGGTCGCGTTATCAATATACTTTCCGTGCGGCAGTGCACTCTCATTTTATACCTATTCGCGCTGATGAATCCCGCCTTTTCAAAGCAGCTCACCTTCTCTACGCTTAAAGACTTTACGTTATCGACAGCGTGCTCTAGCGTACTGCTAGAAGCTTACAGCACACTCGGCATTGATATTGAAATTCAACACTACCCCCCTAAAAGATCGATTTTATACTCAAATTCAGGAAAAACGGATGGGGAAGTCATGCGAATTATTGGCATTGAAGATCGCTTCCCAAACTTAAAGCGGGTACAAATACCTATCTGCGCGCTAGAGAGTAAAGCCTACACGACACAGCTATCGACAGATTTAGCAGACTGGCAAAGCCTTACTGATTACCGCATAGGCATTGTGAGAGGCCACCTTTACGCATCGAATGCAACAAAAGGCATGAATGTCACTGAAGTCGATAACGATCTGACTTTATTCAAAATGCTTGAACTGGGACGTATAGATGTGGCGATTTCCATCACTTACGATGCAATCAAAGCGATTCACCATCACCAAATTGAAGGTGTCACTGGTCATAAGCCATCGATTCATTACGCAGAGCTCTATCACTACGTGCATGTGAGCCACCAAGACCTTATCCCACAACTTGAATCGACACTTTTCAAAATGCATAAAGAGGGACGGATCGAAGAAATCTCAAAGCATTTCGAAAACAGCCTCACCTTACGTGATAACAACACGGCGAAGCGGTAGCGTACGAAAAAACACAAAGACCAACGATTGCTCGTTAGTCTTTGTGTCGTGGTTTGAATCCAAGCTCAACAGAGTGAAAGAATATTTCACATACTATTTGAGCTCATCCAAACTGAGTCAATGGAATTTCATTCTCGCTAAGCCATCGATAAATGACTCTTTTGGCTAGCTGAGGGGTTGAACCTCCAACGATTTGTCTCTTAATTTTGCCTTTTTTTAACCAAAACTCGAGCATCGCATCAACGCCATCTTCACTGAGGTCAAACTGTCGCATAAGCTCACACCGATCAACGCGTCCAGACTGTTTTAAATACTCACTCATTGCCTTTAAAATCATACCGTCACCAGTAAGGCATCAGCTTGACGCTTCCCTGCGCGTTTCATTAACAGGAGTACAACAGCGTTCAAGCCAATAAACAAACCTATCCAAAATAGGCTCTGAGCGGGGTGATGGCTAAAGGTGGAAACCTGATACGACCAAGTCGCAGCACTATAGGCAATCAATAAAGTCCACCCGCTAACAAACATCGCAAACGGTCGACCAAACTCTCGAACATATGCTCCCATTGCCGCCGCACAAGGCGTGTAAAGTAAAATGAAGAGCAAATATGCAAACGCACTCGCCCCTGAGAACTTCACCGTTAAGCTATTAAAGACCGACGTATCAACCTCTTGCTCTTCAGCCACTTCCTCTAAGTCAGTCAGATCACCGACATCAATTCCGAGCGGATCACTAAAGCTCAACCCAGATAAGTTCTCACCGATACTTGCAACGGCTTCTGCTAAACTCGCTTTAAGGTCAAAATCATCTTCCTCTCCCTCTTCAGTAGAATAGAGGCTATTTAACGTACCCACGACGGCTTCTTTGGCAAAAATCCCCGTAATAATCCCAACCGTGGCTGGCCAATTATCGCCCTTAATACCAATGGGTGATAGAACAGGAGTAACCACTTGAGCGGCATGAGACAATACCGAATTCTCGCTGTCTTCATTACCAAACGAGCCATCCGTACCTAAAGAGTTTAAAAAGCTCAAAACGGCAACAACCAATACGATCGTTTTACCCGCACCAAGCACAAAACGCTTCAGCTTTTGCCATGTTTTCAACAGCACATTCCTAACAGTTGGAAACTCATAATCCGGCAACTCCATCACGAAGCTATCACTGTTACCGGGATAAAGTGTTTTTCTCAGCACAAGCCCTGTTAAAACGGCAGCAAAAATACCGACAAGATAAAGTAAGAAGACGAGGTTTTGTCCACTGTTGGGGAAAAAAGCTGCAGCAAAAAGTGCATAGACGGGCAGTCGCGCACCACAAGACATAAATGGTGACATTGCAGCGGCAATCTTGCGCTCACGCTCTTGATCCAGTGTTCTCGTCGCCATCACGGCAGGTACAGTACAACCGAATCCGAGTACCATAGGGACAAATGCTTTACCCGGCAACCCGACTTTTTGCATGAGCTTATCAAGAACAAAAGCAGCTCGCGCAATATAGCCTGAGCTTTCCATCACAGACAATGCAAGATATAAGCACGCAATAACAGGGATAAAGGTCGCGACCGTCTGTATGCCCGCACCAAAACCATCGGCAAGCACTGTCACAAGCCACGCAGGAAGCATGTCATCAAAAAGGTGGTGGATGCTATCAACAAACAGTGCGCCGAAGGCAATATCAAAGAAGTCAATGAAGGCACTACCAATGTTAATCGCGAACATAAACATCAGGTACATCATCAACAAGAAAATCGGTAAGCCTAACACTCGATGAAGCATCAGTTGATCAAGTCTTTCAGAGTTTTTCTTGCTCAGCTTCCCTGCTTCACTGCGAACCTGCTGACACAGTCCATGGATATAGGTAAAACGTGCATCGGCTATTTCTAGTTCTGCATCGATGCTGCCAGACATGGCTTTTTGGGTTGCGTGCACAGCGGTAAGCTGATCATCACCCAACAAATTGAGCACCAATGTATCCTCTTCAATAGCACGAATAGCAATAGCTCGTGAAGGGTATGGCAAGTCACTTAACACTGGGCTTAACGTCTCAATACCGTCGTTTAATACTTCGCCATAATCAATATCCAAAGGTTGAAGGTTAATACCTTCGACTAAATATTGATGAATATCTGCTTTAAGTGACTCAACAGCCTTAAGATCATTTGCTGATAGCGATAATACTGGGCACTGTAAAAGGCGAGATAAAGATGCAGTATTAATCTCTCGACGTTGGCGCGTTAATGCGTCCATTTTATTCAGCACAACGATCATTGGGCGCCCCAGCTCACGAAGCTGAAGTGTCGTGTACAAGCTGCGCTCTAAAGACGTCGCATCGATGACGTTAATAATCACATCGGCTTGTGCATCTAACACCGCACGCGCTGCAATCATTTCATCAAGGCTGTTCGATTCACTGCTGCTATCAAGGTGATAAATCCCCGGCAAATCCGTTAATAAAAACTGATCACCGTGACACTCATACTGACCTGTTTTCTTCTCAACAGTCACACCAGCCCAGTTTCCCACATGCTGCTTTGCACCGGTTAAACTATTAAAAAGTGTCGTCTTACCGCAGTTAGGGTTCCCCACCGTCAATATTTGATAACTCATAGCGTCACCTCTATGGCATCGGCCAACTGCTTGCGTATCGCAAGGTTGACACCACGAACTCGAACTTGTAATGGGTCACCAAGTGGCGCTCGTCGAATGACGCTAATTTGTGTATTTGGTAGCACTCCCATCACGCTTAAACGTTTTCGGGTTGTTTTCGGCAGTTGCTCAAATTGAACAACCGTTGCCACAACGTTGCATTTAAGTTCCGTTAGTTTCATGTTCCCTCAGGATAATGAGAATAATTATTATTAAAATGATTATTCCATAACCCAGAACAATAGATTTTGTTTCAAATCAAAAACAGCGGACAATATTAACTTGCATACTTGAAATATGTAACGAAGAAAAACGACCAGACACAAAAAAGCCACTCGTTTGAGTGGCTTTGATCAATTTTGCTCAGGTAGAGTAAAAGCGAAATGAATAACTACGCTTTTTCGCTCAAAATAATACGCAATGTACGTCTTAGAGGTTCAGCGGCACCCCATAGAAGTTGATCACCGACGGTAAAGGCATTGAGGAAATCATCACCCATCGCCAGTTTACGTAAACGACCAACAGGTACTGACAATGTTCCCGTCACTTTCGCTGGCGTTAACTCTTGTGCCGTAATATCACGCTCGTTAGGGATCACTTTCACCCAGTCGTTATCTTGTGCGATGATATCTTCGATTTCATCAAGCGGCACAGCTTGTTTCAGTTTCAACGTCAATGCCTGTGAGTGGCAGCGCATTGCACCGATACGAACACAAGTACCATCAATAGGGATAGGACTATTCTGAAGGCCTAGAATCTTGTTCGTTTCAACGCCACCTTTCCACTCTTCTTTACTCTGACCGTTCTCACGTTTCACATCAATCCATGGAATCAACGAGCCAGCGAGAGGTACACCAAACTCATTGGCAGGGAAATCTGATGAACGGATGGTTTCTGCAACTTTTCGGTCGATATCTAAAATAGAAGTAGCAGGATTGGCAAGTTCTGAGGTCACAGCGTCATTGATCACGCCCATTTGACCAATCAGCTCACGCATATTTTTTGCGCCTGCACCCGATGCTGCCTGATAGGTCTGTGCTGTCATCCATTCAACCATGCCGGCTTTATATAGACCACCTACCGCCATCAGCATTAAACTGACGGTGCAGTTACCACCTACATAAGTGTTAGTGCCTGCGTGAATACCCTGCTGAATTTGGTCGAAATTCACCGGGTCGAGCGTAATAATACTGTCTTCTTTTAAACGCAGTGTTGAAGCGGCATCGATCCAATACCCCTTCCAGCCAGCAGCTCGTAAAGCAGGGTAAACTTTCTCGGTGTAGCCGCCACCTTGACATGTGATGACCGCATCGAGTTGCTTTAAGCTCTCGATGTCAAAGGCATCTTGTAATAAGCCTGCATCTTTGCCTAAGTTGGGTGCTGGAATGCCTATTTGTGAAGTAGAATAAAAGACAGGGTCAATAACATTGAAGTCACCCTCTTCTACCATCCGCTGCATGAGTACTGAACCAACCATACCACGCCAACCAACTAAACCTACTCTCATCATCGCTACACCTCTCCCTGTAATATTTTTGACTAACAGCCATAATCGCTTTTTCATCTTGCAAACTCAAGCGATATCGCGGTGTTCAATAAGATTCCAACAGGTCAAATCGACCTTGCTCACAACATGAGAAACACCTTCATTACAAAAGCAACAAATACTATCTAATAATATCAACCGAAACATTGGCTGAATGAACACTGAATAAGCATTGAATAAAAAGCATCCAGGAGAAGCATTTCAACCCCACAACAGTACAACCAAGCACCAACAAAAGAGCAACCTAGATGAGCCACTCACAACAAAAAGCAACAAGCGCACACAAAACCAAACACCTACAAAACACAACAAACAAATATAAAACACCATTTATTAAGTTAAAAGCAGGCTATAAAAGCAATAATTAACATTTCAGTAGCACACATTGACCCCGATCAAATTAATTTAGCCCGTAATAAGGAAAATAGAGGCCTGCTTTGGAGTTCAGGGATTGAATCATCAATGACACGATGTTATTGCCAAACAAAACAACCCAATCTATGACCCAGAGGTTTTACTATGAGTAATGCTGCAGAGAGTAAAAAAGTCACCATCGGTGCTTATATTGCTCTGGCTTTCGCCTTCGTTTTCTTCTCAGGCGCACTACAATCCAGTGAATGGTATGGTGTATTCGACTTTACGACACTAAATGGTGCTTTTGGTACCATGGCTAACTCTGTCACCACTGGTGCAGATGGCGCGATTGAAGTAACACAAACCACAATGCGTGGTGCTGGCGGTTTCGGCGCACGTGATGGCTTCCTGTTTGCAATTACACTAGTTCCTACTGTGATGTTCGCACTGGGTGTTATTAATGTTCTTGAACATTTCGGCGCGCTAGATGCTGCACGTAAACTACTGACTCCATTGCTACGCCCTCTAATGGGTGTTCCTGGTGATACCGGCCTTGCGCTTATCGCATCACTTCAAAATACCGATGCTGGTGCATCAATGACTCGCCAACTTCAAGATGAAGGTAAGCTAACCCAACGTGAAACTGATGTCTTTGCGATGTTCCAGTTCTCTGCAGGCGCAACCATCGTAAACTTCTTCTCTTCTGGTGCTGTACTGTTCACTTTGGCATACGCAGATGGAACACCAGCCGTCACATCATCAATTGGTCTTGCTGTTATCGTTATGTTCGTCATGAAGTTTGTCGGCGCGAATATCTTCCGATTCTGGTTACAAATGACAGATAAAAAGAAAGCAGCGAACACTCAAGAGGAAGCAGCATAATGGCACAACCTAAAATGGTCACTGACATCTTCGTTGAAGGTGCACGTAAAGGCTGGAACATTTCAACGTCTAGCACTATTCCAAACGTGATGATGGCCTTCATCATCATCGCGATTCTTAATCTCACTGGCGCGCTTGATGCCATGGGTGTTCTTTTTGCGCCGATCATGGGAATCTTCGGATTACCGGGTGAAGCAGCCGCGGTTCTTATCGGCGCTTGGATGTCGATGGGCGGTGCTGTGGGTGTTGTTATCTCACTATTTGACGCTGGTACACTCGATGGCAGCCACATCGCTATTCTTGCTCCTGCTATCTACCTAATGGGCTCACAAGTACAGTACTTGGGCCGCATTTTAGGTGTTATCGGTACAGAAGGCCGCCACTTTGCGCCTATGATCATTATCTCTGTATTTAACGCCTTCATTGCTATGTTCATCATGAACATCTTGGTATAGAAACACGACCTGATAGGGCGGTTCGCCGCCCTTTTATAAATGCTATAACACTAACTGTCTCTCTGTTAGTCCCCCCATGCATGCCTTACAAGGACTCAAAATGAACTTTTCTCTACAAGACTACCTTGAAGAACTTCGCCCATTAATAGATGTAGACTGCGGCACACTAACCAAAGAAGGGTTAGAAGTCATCGCAGAGCGCATGGCCGCTAAATACGACGCGATGGGCGGATGGGATATTAAAACAATCGACTGTGGTATTGCTGGCCCTGCTCTAGAAATTCGCAACAAACCAGACGCCACTGAGATTGACGTGATGCTTGTTGGCCACATGGATACTGTTTTCCCTGTAGGTACTGTGGCTGCACGCCCAATGACGACTGATGCCGACAATGCCTACGGCCCTGGCGTTGCAGACATGAAATCAGGCTTACTTAACATCGTTTACGCGATGCGTAACCTTGATAAAGCAGTACTAGACAAAATGTCTATCTGCATCTGTATGAACCCTGATGAAGAGATCGGTTCTTTGCACTCTCAAGACTGGCTAATTTCTGTCGCGAACACTGCTAAGCACGTATTGGTTGCTGAAGCTGCTCGAGCTGACGGCTCGCTGGTTAAAGCGCGTAAAGGCATGGCACGTTACAAAATGACCTTTAACGGCAAGGCCGCTCATGCGGGTAACGATCCAGAAAATGGTCGTAGTGCTATCACTGAAATGGCCAACTGGATCTTAGCGATCAATGAAATGACGAATTTCGAGTCTGGCACAACACTTAATGCTGGTGTTGTTAAAGGCGGCGCTGGCGCAAATATTGTTCCTGATCTTGCTGAGCTTGTTGTCGATGTACGTTTTTGGGACAACGATGAGTACTCCCAAGTTCATGATAAATTGACGAACATGACACCTTTCGTTGACGGTGTATCTACAACGATTGTTCGTGAAGCACATAAGCCATCAATGGTACCTTCAGAAAAAACTGAAGCACTAATGACTCTTGTTGAAGCGGCAGGTAAAGACGTTGATTTGGATATTACTTGGCAAGCGGTTGGCGGTGGCTCTGACGCTAACCTAACAGCAGTGCTAGGTGTACCCACTTTAGATGGTTTTGGTCCAGCAGGTGCGAAGATGCACGGCCCTGATGAGTACATGGTATTGAGCACTATCGAACCCCGTATTCGTCTGCTCATGCGTGTTTTGGAAAAAATTGCAGACAAATAAGTCGCAACGTTTCCCGACTTAGTACATCAAACGCTAAAAAGCCGACAATTGTCGGCTTTTTTTCGATAAAAACACTATCAAATACAGATATTTGATCACTAAATAGCGATTAAACGACTACTGAAGGGCGTTTAGCATTTCGGCGCCGACAGGCAGATAGCCAATGATATTTAATCATCATTGTTGGCTCTTTCCAGCCAACACGGTCAACAGACCAAGTCATCACGTGCTTGAGCTTTAAGCGTTGGGCGTCAGATAGGCAGGTGTTCGTACACTGTAGGCACGCTGATTTCTGTTTACCTGAACGGCAAAGAGCAATTTTTTGCTCAATGTAATTAACCAATGATTGGCACTCTTCGCAGATCACTGCGCCACGGTGCAATCGTCGACAATACTGTTGGATCATCCCACTCATCACTTCAGGCTCCTGAAGTTGGGGGTCCGTTAATCGGATTATCATTTTCATAGCGGCGCATTATGCCTTTTTAACGCCAAAGAATATTGATAGAGATCAATATGTGCCAGTCGAGCTTTCCTCAACCTCACCATGGTGGGCAAATAGGCGCACAAGTATTTGCTGTAAAAGGTTATCGTCTATAGGCTTCCCAACATGCGCTTGCATACCTGCATCCATACAAGCATTAATATCTTGCTGGCTTACATTGGCTGTCATAGCAATAATCGGCGTATGTTGGTTTAACCCGGGCTGAGAGCGTAATTGTCGAGTCACGGTATACCCATCGACAAGCGGCATATTAATGTCCATGAATATCAGGTCAAACGCCTTAGTGTCACACATTGATAGTGCCTGTTTACCGTCGGTGGCACTTTCTACGATAAAGCCTAACCGTGACATCTTCTCTTTCGCGATCTTTCGGTTAATCTGGTTATCTTCGGCAATCAAGACTGTTTTTCCAATGGGGATCTTGCCATCATCCACGCCTTTCTCATCATATACAGCTGTTGAGGCTTCAGCCAACGGAAACTCTAATGTCACCGTAAATGTCGACCCCGCACCTGGGCGACTGATGACATCGAGGCTGCCTTCCATGAGTTCGATAAGATCTTGTGTGATGGCGAGCCCTAATCCTGTACCACCGTACTCTCTAGTCACTGATTGATCGGCTTGAGTAAACTGTTCAAAAATCATTTCCAGCTTACTTTCATCAATGCCAACCCCAGTATCAACGACCGAAATCTTTAAGGTCGCAGTATGGCTGCTGAGTGATTTTAAATTGATTTGCAAGTAGACATGACCTGCTTCAGTAAATTTAAGTGCATTCCCAACGAGGTTAATCAGAATTTGTTGAATCCGTGTCGGATCTCCCAACAACGCATTCGGTAGATCATCGTCAATCCAAAACTTAAAATCGACTGCTCCTTTCTTATCTAAGGAGATGGGCTGAAGTAACTCAAAGACATACTGACTAACTGCAGTAATATTGAAAGGCACAGACTCTAGCTCTAATTTGCTCGCACTCAATTTACTAAAATCGAGAATATCGTTAATTAAGCGCATAAGACTTTGCGCTGAGTGATCAACCATATCAACAAAATGAGTCACTTCCTGGCTCGGATTGCTCTGCCTAATTAAATCTGACGCTCCCATGATGCCATTCATTGGCGTTCGGATTTCATGGCTCATCGTCGCTAAAAATTGTTGCTTAGCTTCAGCAGCTGCTAATGCTTCTTGTCGTGTTTTAATCAAGGACTGGCTGCGCTGGTTAAAACGTTGAATAAGTAACCCTAGCTCATCCCGAAATAAAATCGGTAACGCCTTGGCTTCACCTGTTTTTGTATCCTCATTCAGCGTTTTTTGCACTACATTTAACGGACGCATCACGTAGTAATGGAAAAATAAGTAGGCAGAAACCATTGCGAATAATACCCCAGGTAGAAGTACACTCAATAGGCTACTTTCAAGTTTTCTGACCTGCGTCGTGAGGTTTTGCTCTGGTACGCTCATCATCAATACCCACTGGGTTTGCGGCATCACAACGGCACTAATGAAAGCGTCTTGATTCAAGATAGGATCATCCGAGAGCTTGTCATCAAAGATCGAATAAGCAGAAGGAAATTGCTCTATCTCACTGTTAGATATATCCAACGCAGCCAAGAGTGCATAGTTATAGTCAATAGCACTGCTGCGCTTCAGCATCGTCGTCGCAATAGACATGGCTTCTGGTGAGTTTTCTGCAATGGTTCGCTGACGCTGTATATACTCTTTAAAACGCAGCGCTTGATTAGCATATCGATGATCACGCTGTGCTAAACGATCTGCTGTGAGAGGTACTGGACCTTGTGCGGTATGCTCCATCACCATTTGAGGCTGGGGGTAATAAATAAAGCGTCCCGCGCGATCAAGTAGCGTTAGGTAGCCTCCGATTTCTTCCCCTTTTGAAGCAAGGAACGGCTGCAAGCCACTTAACCGCACATCAATGGTCACGACGCCGGCAAAATGTCCCTCAAAGAAAAATGGCATACTGCAAGTGACCATCGGCTCTTGGGTGTACGGGTCAGTGTATGATTGGGACCAATAGAGCTCATTATGATTGAGCCAGTAATTAGGTACATACCACTCTTCATTAAAATAAGCCCTTGCCGGATTTTGATTATAATCATCGACTTGAAAAAGCTCACCTTGACGGTTTTTTCCGAAAAATAGGCTGTCTAAGTAGCGCTCATTAGGACCTTGGTAGGGTTCATACCAGACCCCTCCCCCTGCAATTAAGTGTCCTGTGCGGGTATTCGTAAAAAGGTCCTCCATAACATGCAGCATCGATTCTTGATCATGATGAGAGGCTGCCTTAGCAAGAAGGCTGGTTAACCCTTCCACATTCGCGACAAAGTTTCCAACCGTGTGGACAACAGCAACAGATTCGGCGGCAATATGCTGCTTCGACGTTTCCTCAACGAGTGATTTACCTCTAGTTTCAATAACTTGAAAAATAACCGCACACAAACTGAAAAACAGAACGAAAAGGAACATACCACCTTTGAAGGCCAATGACTGAAACGACATCTTCATCCGCTCATCGCCCCAACATTTAAATGCAATCGAATCTCTTCCGTTAACAATTTCAATTGATGAACAAAGTCATTGACTAGCTCTGAATAATCATCCCCTTGCTTAAATGCCTGCTCTAGCTGGCTGGCAACTTTATTTAACGGTGCTGCGCCCAAGCTCCCTGATACGCCTTTAATACTATGTACCAAACGCTCAGCTTCGATTAAGTTTCCAGAGGCAATTAGCATGAAAAGTTGTTCGCTATCCTCACTATGCTCATCAACAAACACCCCCAGTAGCATATTGACTGCATCGGTATCGTCATCAAACGCATCCAGCATATAACTAACATCAAATGAGGCAGGCGTTGCGTCTGGTTCCGGCATAACTTGCTCTCCGGATAAACGAGCAGAAAGATCTTTTTCCTGTATTGATGGCCCTATAAGAGAAGGAGGCGATTGATTTCCCTGCACAAACTCATTCATAGGGTGAGGGTCACTCATTGCCTGTGGACTAGAGGCAACGTTCGCGGCATTGTCCTCTGCATTGCGTTCCTCACCGCTATCCGTTACTTCTGTAGTGCCTTGTGCATCAGTCTCTTGGCTCACAAGTATATCGGTGAAAGACCAGCTATCAATACTTTGTGAGCTCTCCTCATGAGCTGTTGAGCCCAACTCATTGCCGACTTGTTGTTCGCTGTTTTGTAACTCTTCACTTGCGCTTACAGAGCCTATCGGTACAGATAATTCGTCAGGTTTTAGCCGCTTTTTACGCTCCAAATCTTCACTGATGAGACCTCCATCAGATGCTTTAGATAGGCTATTTTTTTGAGCTGTTTGGGATTCTTTAGAGGTACGCTCTAAAGGCATTTTTTCGTCACTTGTAAACACATGACTATTATTACGGCGGACAATCACATTTCGATAAAAGCTGGCAATAAAACCTATCCCCGCACTCAAAAATACGGCAAACCAAGTCAATATTTGATTAGAACGATACTCTTCCAACTTCGCTTTTAAATCAGCACTATAGGCTACGAGTTGATTATTAAAGTGGTGCGTCAACACACTTTCTGCCATGTGCTGATATTGGCTATGTCGAGCAACCATCGGTGAAAGGGTTTTTAACATCTCTTTTAACGTTTGACGGTCATCGCTTGGCACTTTTCTGATCTCCGCCTCGATTTCAGCGATGAACTGTTGATAACCAGCGTTATCAATGGATATTTGATTTCGTTGCTCACCAAACACTTCCATAAAAAAGAAAGCGGCGATTTTATCAAGCGTTGGTCGATAATGCTGATAATCCTCGGAGTGATATAGTTGCTCCATTTCCGAGGCTAAATCGACAACGGTGTAACCTCCGGCAAGCACAGCATCAGCGAGATCGACAAATTGACCACCACCAAGCTTTAAAGACACAACGGCTTCACCATCATGACTATCAGTCAACTCATGAGGAAGAGACAAAAGATTAGAACGAAAATCAGAAGATAGAGTAACAGCCTCTCGAAGCTCACCTAGCCCACTAATGGGCAGCAGCACAACCGACCGAATAAGCTCAGTACGTTGATTATTTAAATCATTCAGCTGTTGGTCATGGAGACTAACTTGGTTAGTCCTATACGTGTTCCACACTGCCGCTAAAAGACAAGCAGTAAACACAAACATCATGAGATACCGTAAATAATGGAATAGGTTAACCTGTTTTCTCATTAGTGTCGCCAGTACCATACTAATCCTTGCCGATTAAATTAAGTCATTAAGTATAAACAAGTTAGCTACTCAACTCATCACTTTCATCGACAATGACCAGCACATTATGCAGTGGCAGATCATCGAGATTTAGGCGATAAGCTTTGTTGAACAGTGTTGATAAAGCGCCTCGCAACGTTGCAACAAGGCGCTTAACATATACTTTTGAGTCTAGACTAATTTTAACAACATTTTTATCTAGAAAAATGGCAGCTTAATGACATTGGGAGGCACTTTACTCTTCATCACTGTTTAATCGGCGTAGTAATTGCTCTTTAAGGTTGGGCGGCGTCCCTTTTATGGTCAATGTATCAGTATCTTGATCGTAAAAAATACGCTCTCCCAATAATAAACCATCAAAAGAGAGAGACATGCCACCTCCTGCACCGACAAATTTTTTCAATTTACGCATTGCTGTTCTATCCGCAGGAAATGACTCTTCTAATTCATAACCTTGATCAGCGGCAAATTGATAAAAATCACTGCCTGAGTCCGTCGATGGTAGCTCACCTGACAGCTCTTTTACTGTCACTTCTTCACCCGTTTTTAGCTGAGAATTACAATAATCATAAACCTGTTGACGAGTCTGTTGCTTTTCTTCCTTGTCTAAGCGGGAGTCAGCACAATAGTCTTCCACGGCTTGCAACAAAATTTGGTTTTGCTGCTTGGTATCCATTCCTTCTGCGGCTTGTAAAAAGTCGAGGAAGAAATCACCTACTTTGCGCCCAACTCGGCCTTTGATGAACGTCAGGTAACGTTTGGAATCTTTGTCGGTATCGTAGGTTGAAAGATCGATACGGGCAGCAATGTCCATCTTGGCAACATCCAAATAAGCAACATTATTAATATCTAACTTATCAGTCACTTGCATGCTATGACGTGAATTTAATAATCCAACAAACAAATACTCTGTCGCTAAAGACTGAAAGTGAGCAAGTACTAACGTACCTGATTCAGCAAAAGGGTATTTGCTCAATTCTGTTTTCAGTCGCTCTGCTGCTTGATTGCTAAATTCAACAAAATTTAAGCTACCTGAACGATAGTCAGCGAGCCAGTTTTGAACGTCACTTTCGTTGTCAAAAAAACCAAAGCCTTTGCCAGCCTTGCTATTAAAAACACGATGTAATTCAGCAACTAACTCTTCACTCGCATGATCATTTTCAAGGGGTTGATCGCGCAATTGGAGGGTCAGTTCGTCTTGTTCGTCCTTCACAATCTGATGAAGGATAAGGTGAGAAAGGGTAAGGCTCATAATGAAATGTTTTCAGTTAAGGGGTAGTGTGAGTTATGATAAGCAGCTTTTTCTTAACTTTAAACCGAAATTCTTATGCCTATTACTTCAAAGTACAGTGACAAACAAGTTGAAGCCATCCTAGATGACATGATAAATGTATTGGAAAAACATAGAGCTCCAGCAGATTTATCATTGATGATCGTTGGTGATTTAGCGACAAATATTATCAATAATAATGTTCCGAATGGTCAACGTGAAGCCATCGCGGAAAAATTTGCTAGCGCACTGCGTAGCTCAGTGAAAGACAAGCGATAGTCTGAACTTTAACCAGGATTGACAATAACAACACTATGGTAACTAGTTCGACCCAGTATCGAGAGAAGGTATCTCAACTTATCAGTTGGGGGCACTGGTTCTGCTTCTTAAATATCTTTGCAGCGATGGCAATGGGGATACGTTATGTCCTCCATACTGACCTACCCGAAAGCTTTTTAGGGCTATCCTATTTGACGCTCAGTTGGATTGGTCATTTTGGCTTTCTCTGTTTTATTATTTACTTATTAGTTTTGTTTCCCGCAACATTTGTTGTTCCATCACAACGACTCATGCGGGTATTTGCTGTCCTGGTTGCTACCGTTAGCTTAACGGTAATGCTGCTCGACACACACGCCTACGAAACATTAAACCTCCACCTCAGCCCTTTAGTCTGGGACCTACTGATTAGCGGTGAACGGACCGAGGTGAATGCTCGATGGCAATACCTCTTTATCAGTGTACCTCTGATTTTTTTACTCCAAATGGTGCTCTCAGAAGTACTTTGGAGAAAACTTAGAAAACTCACTCGCAAACGTGTCGGTCTTCCCATTGCCGCTTTCTTCACGTTCTGCTTTGTGGGCAGCCACCTCATTTATGTCTGGGGCGATGCCACTTTAGACCCAAACATTACTTCTCAGCGGTCAACCTTCCCCGTGTCTTATCCAATGACAGCCAAGTCTTTTATGGAAAAGCATGGTTTTCTTGATCGTGAGGACTACGTAAAACGTCGTGAAGAGCTCGATATAGAGCAAACTGACAAGTTACTTTACCCGACTCAACCTCTTAAATTCGAGCGTGTAAAAGAAACACCGCACGACGTCATTTTTATCATGATTGATAGTCTACGTGCTGACATGGTGACTGATGAAGTGATGCCTAACTTGTCTGCATTCGCTAAACAGAACCTCCGCTATAACAATCATTACAGTAGCAGTAACGATAATACAGTGGCTGTTTTTGGTCTTTGGTATGGATTACCTGGGAGTTACGTCAATAGTGTTCGAAGTTCCTCCGCTACCCCAGTGCTTGTTGAAGCCCTCCAAGAGAACGATTACGACTTTGGACTCTTCAGTGGCGATAATTTTGCCGCTCCAATTTACGACCTAACCATTTTCTCACCTGAGTTGCTAGAACATACCACAGCTGCGGAAATTCAAAATGATACCCAAGCGATTTCGGCATGGCAAAACTGGCATAGTCTTGATGAAAAGCAATTTAGCTATATCGAATTAACAAGCATTGCTCATTCAGAACAGAGCAGTGATGCAAACACCCAATTCCCGCTAGCGAAAGATGCGAGTATTGCTACCGCATTAAAGACAAGCTACATGAATGCAGCCTACCAACTTGATGAACAGCTGGCTGATATTCTGGCTACACTGGAAGCCTCTCTCGACAATACGATTGTGGTTATCACAGCAAACCATGGCTTAGAATTTAATGAGACAAACACGAATAGCTGGGGTGCAAATTCGAATTACAGCCGGTATCAGATGCATGTCCCTCTTGTCATCCATTGGCCAGAGCAGCCAGCACAAGAGATTAACCACAAAACAAGCCATCTTGATATCGTCCCGACGCTAATGCAAAACTTGCTGAATGTAACCGCTCCTGCAAAGACTTATAGTAGCGGTATTGACTTGTTTGATCCAACGCCTACTCGCAAGTGGGTGTTGGCTGGTGACAGTCAAGATATCGTCCTTATCGAAGAAAAAACAACGACAGTCGTTGATCAGTACGGTAACTACACGGTATATGATCAGTCATATAGGGCTGATGATGAGGCTCGTCCAAAGCTATCTAATCTGATGCAAGTCATGCATGAATTAAAAAGATTTTATATTAACGAAGGAAGTTAATTTGTCATTATGCATCGCTCTAGCGCCTAGTACAGACGCTGATTACTCGCCATGCATTGACGGAATCCATCATTCCAGCCATTGTTGTATCGTATATCTTTAAGCATACGTTCAAAGTCTTGTCGATAATCGCTAAGATGCGTTGTACCGCCCTCTGTCCGTGAGTGACAACCATCTTGGTAGCCATCTAGATACTCCCGCTCAAAGCCCAAAGTTTGTAATGTTTCAAACCGAGTATTTGATGCACACCCAGTAAGCAATCCCATTATCACGATCCCAAGCATTACCCATTTCATATCAAGTCCCTCATCAAATTAGTGCGAGCCGCCAATTTATAGATGACTTTGCAAAGAGTGTGCTAGTTTGAACGTAATATGCCAAAATTCTTGTTTCTCCATTATATTTCAGGAGGTTAAAATATGAACAACACAACGGTTGTTATCACTGGAGCCAATCGTGGTGTTGGTTTCGCACTGACAAAGCTCTACCTGTCAAAAAAATGTCAGGTTGTGGCAGTTTCTCGTCAAGGTGAGAGCAACACCGATTTAGCATTACTTTCCAAGAAGTACTCTACGCTGATCAATATAAAATTGGACATCACCGATTACGCGAAGGTTAGTGAGATGGCACAGCACTTCCCAACGGATAAGATTGATATTCTCATTAATAATGCAGGCTACTACGGCCCGAAGGGATACAGTCTGGGCAATACCGATGTCAATGAATGGAGAAAAGCTTTAGAGGTTAATACTATTGCACCTCTCAAGCTCACTGAATCTCTACTCCCATTGATAAAGTCAGCCACACACCCCAAAATTGTCATGGTCTCCTCTAAAGTTGGGAGTATGACTGAAAGTACTAGCGGTGGCGGCTATATTTATCGCTCATCCAAAGCAGCCTTAAACTCTGTCACTAAAAGCCTACACAACGACCTTTCTCCTTTAGGTATTCGATGTGTTGCCCTACACCCTGGTTGGGTACAGACCGATATGGGCGGACCGAATGCTCTTATCACCGCTCAAGAAAGTGCTCAGGGGCTCTTTAATGTCATCGATACCCTATCACCTGACGATTCTGGAAAGTTAATTACTTTTGACGGAAAAACGCTCAACTGGTAATTCGCGAACTTGTAGCTAGCTCGCCATCGCTATGCAACAACATGAAATGGATGGCACCACAATGTTACACAAGAAGAAATTTGCAACGATAAAATTGAATGAAATATATTTCACAATCATGCTGATAAAATAGAAAGCCTTGATTGGAAACGCAATATGGCACCAAGTCCTTGTGTAAACCGTTTTTATCGCGAACTGTGTAACGATTGGAATAAAAACCAGGGACTGCACAGTTTGTGCGAATCAATGCAACGTCAATTAACTGACGCTTTCAACGTCACAGAGTTGACTTTGCTGGTTTCTCATCAATCTCAGTGGAAATTGCTACTTTCCATGGGCTCAGACAAAACTGAATATCACTACCCTCCTGTCGACGTCGATCAACTCATCGACATTCCGTTTTATCTCATCAATCAAGCGATGCGCGCGAACCAACCTCACATCGAACCTCTAAATGTGAATAAATACAGACAAACACGTCGGCTATGGTTACCACTAGAAAGAAAAGCTCGCTCTTTAGGCTGCCTCATTGTTGATCTCGAATCGGCAGAGGAGATCACGCCTGAAGATTTCAGAATGCTATCCGCTCTTCTTGCAGCTGAGTTAGAAGGGCGTCTTCTCAATGAAACAGCACATGATGACTACTCTTCAAGACGAAACATGGAAAATGAGCTATTCAACACTCAAAATGAGCAACGCGTTTTGTTAGAGCAGCTGCAAGCTTTACATGACCTCTCTTCAATGTTTTCTCGTATTCATTGCATGGATGATCTACTTAAAACGGCGGTTGAGGATGGCAAACGTATGCTCCATATTGACCGAATGGGTGTCTTACTTTTTAACCCTGAGATGCAGCAGGTACAAGGTAGCTATGGCACTGATACTCTTGGCAGGACTATCGACGAACACTATTTTAGCTCCCCACTGGAGAACCACCCTCTTGCGCAACAGACGTTAGAGCAACAACAATTTCTGTTATTTCAACAAGACGTCCCGCTCTATCAAGACATGTCACCTGTTGGGTATGGGTGGAACGGTTACGTTGCACTCTGGAATGACAAGAAGTTACTTGGATGGATTGCCGTTGATAATTTAATTTCAGGGGCGCCTTTACAGGGATACCACAAGCACATACTCAAACAATTTGGGGCAACGTTGTCCCAGCATATGGTCCGACGCCAAGCTGAAGATGACCTATTAAGCCTTAATCAAGAACTTGAACAGCGTGTTGACGAACGTACGTATCAATTAGAGCAAGCCAACAAAGAGTTAGCACGCTTATCGCAGGAAGATCCCCTCACGAATGTAGCGAACCGCCGCGTGTTTGATAGTACCTTCATTGAAGAATGGCGACGCGCTGAAAGGCACCAGCTGCCCTTATCATTGCTCATTATCGATATCGATTTTTTTAAAAGGTACAACGATACATATGGCCACCAGCAAGGCGACACCTGTCTTATCAACGTTGCTCATGCACTAAGCAACTGTGAGCGGCGTGCGGGTGCATTATTTGCACGCCTAGGTGGCGAGGAATTTGCGTTTTTATTACCCGGGTTTGACCAGAGTGCCGCGCACTATGCCGCTAAGAGGATGGTAGAGGCTGTTGAGCAACTTGCACTTCCCCACCCCGATGGAACACAAAAAGTGACAGTGAGTGTTGGTGTTGCAACGCTAGTACCGCAAAGGCAGCAAAAGCCTCAAGACCTTTACCTTATGGCTGACAAAGCACTCTATCAAGCAAAAACAAGTGGACGCAATAGAGCATGCGAAGCAGAGCCAGCCCTCTTCTAATGTTGTCACTATTAATGAATAGAGGAACAATACTAAGAGGCAGGTTTCTTTTTTCGACGTGCCGACGTTTTACCCGCTGCTTTCCCTACTCCCTTGCTTGCTGACTTACCTCTTTTCTTATAACTAGGCCGCTCTACGGCGGGTAATGAATAGAGACTTTGCGGCACCCCTTCACTTTGTGCATTGACCATAAACTGTGAAATTTGCTCAGTTAATACTGACATAAAAGGTGAATAAGCCGCACGCTTATCAGCAATGTCTTGCAGTTGATGCTCCCAATGTGCGGTCATATCGGGATAAACGGCTGAGTCTGGCAGCGCATAAACAAGCCCCCGCCCAGCATCACTTGCGCGAATAGTTTTTCCTTGTCGTGTCAGTAACTGACGCTTAAACAAGGTATCCAAGATACCAGCTCGCGTCGCCTCAGTTCCCAGCCCATCGGTATCCCTAAGAATTTTTTTGAGTGACTTATCGGAAACAAAACGTGCGATCCCTGTCATGGCTTGTAAAAGTGTCGCTTCATTGAAATGACGTGGTGGCTCGGTCATTTTATCGAGGATCACCCCTTCTCGACAAGGCAGCACAACCCCCTTATCTAAAGGTGGTACCAACGCATCAATAACATCATCATCCTGCTGCGCTTTCCCAAGTAAAGCCTTCCACCCCGGTGTTTTTAAACTTCGTCCTTTTGCGAGAAAGTGCCCGCCCCCTATTTCAAACTTCAATTTGGCATCGTTATATTCTGCAGCAGGATAAAATTGCATTAAATACTGACGAGCAATAAGCTCATAAACCTGCTCTTCCCGTCCCGACAGTGTTGCTGTTTTCAACTGCTTTGGCGTGGGAATAATCGCATGGTGGGCATCAACCTTTTTATCATTCCAAGCCTTAGATTTTAAACTCGGTGTCGCATGACTAACCCCAGCATTCAAGGCGCTGCTATTGTTAGCAATAGCACTTAATACCGTCTCTCGCTGATGGTAATGATCCATCGGTAAATAGCGGCAATCACTTCGAGGGTAAGTAATCAATTTGTGTTTTTCATACAAGCTTTGGCAAGTTGCTAACACATCCGCGGCAGACATTTGGAAACGCTTAGCCGCATCGATTTGCAACGCAGACAACGAGTACGGGAGAGGCGCAGACTGCTTAGTGACTTTGCGTTCTGCTTCGATCACTGTTGCAGG
This sequence comes from bacterium sp. HQB-150, assembly GCA_043421945.1. Classification (GTDB taxonomy): domain Bacteria; phylum Pseudomonadota; class Gammaproteobacteria; order Enterobacterales; family Vibrionaceae; genus Thaumasiovibrio. Next base: position 20,302 of record JBHOGO010000028.1, read on the forward strand.
CTGGTTCTGAATTCGACGTTGAACATTCTCAACCAATGGACGAGATAAGATACGCCCATCTTCATCTTGATAAGGTAAGCATGCTTCACTCGGTTGCCAGCGCGCTTTAATATCTGAATTTTGATAGGGAATTAATGCATCAAGCTCATAATAAGGTTTAGGGGTAAAGTTGGCTATTTCGTCATCTCTGCGCACCACGAGTCCGAGGACTGGCGTTTGAACCCGCCCTACGGACAATACGCCATTATAGCCCGCCTGCTTACCCAGTAGCGTATACGCGCGCGACATGTTCATACCATAGACCCAGTCTGCACGAGAGCGCGCTAATGCAGAAACAGAAAGAGGGACAAATTCACTATTGTCACGCAATTGACTCAGCGCACGCTTCACTGCAGGTGGATTTAAATCAGAAATAAGTAAGCGCTTCGCTTGGCGTTTCTTTGTCGCTGATACCTTTAGGTAGTCGATCACTTCATCCACCAAAAGCTGGCCTTCTCGATCGGGGTCACCGGCATGGATAATTTCAGAAGCCGTTTTAACGAGTTTACGTATAACACTAAGCTGTTTACTCGCACTACTTCGAGGCTTCAACTGCCATTGTTCAGGTAAAATAGGGAGGTCAGCTAAATTCCATTTTTTATACCGTTCATCATAAGCATCTGGTTCAACTTGCTCGAGCAAGTGACCAATACACCATGTGACAATATCACCATTTCCTGCAGTGATATAACCTTGCTGATTATTGTGGGGTTTAGGCAAAACAGCAGCAATAGCTCTGCCGAGGCTTGGTTTTTCTGCAATGTATAAACGGGACATAATCGGGACAATCAAGATGCGATAATGGCACTGTATAAAAAAACAGTTAAAGATGCAAATATCGCCCTTATTTAGAGCTAGTAACTCTAATACAGCCCTCCTGACCATAAACAGTTTTGAACTAACGATACTGATTATTGAAGCAGGGCTGACTAACCTACATTAAAGGCTCACTCACAGATATGCGACAAAGGCGTCTAAGTCTCGTTGTGGGATTTTCGCTGAAATACAATTAGGTGTACCGATGTAAAGAAAGCCAACGATCGCATCATCACCACTAACGCCTAGTGCTTCTCGCACTACTGGGTGATAAGCCCATGACCCAGTACGCCAAAAACCACTAAAGCCATGGGCAACTGCCGCCATCTGCATAGCTTGTGTGGCACACCCAGCAGAGATGACTTGTTCGATCAGTGGTACTTTGTCATGGGAGGTAATTTTAGCGACAACAGTGATGATCATGGGAGCACGGAAAGGCGCTTTCGCTGCTTTTGAGCGTGCCGCTTCATCCGCACCGTCTTTCGTTGCTGCCGATACTAAAATATCAGAGAAACGAGTTAAACCATCATCTACTGCCACAATAAAACGCCAGGGGGTTAATCCTCCATGGTCGGGCGCCCTAAGTCCTGCTTTCAGTATATTTTCGAGTGCTCGACCTTGTGGCGCTGGAGCCACTAATTTTGGCAAAGAACGGCGTTCCAACAGTAATTCTAGTGCGTCCATGTCATCTCCTTTTGACGGGGGAAATCATTCAGTTACAGCATCGACTTTCACTTACTATATAGTCATTGAAGTGAAAATCTTCCGTTCCTTAATGTTAACACTAGTTCACCCTCTTTCATCCCGAGATAAAATAAGGATATTAATCAGTATCATCGCCCTTGCGATGCTCAGTTCATGATTTCAGCTTCTTTTTCACTTCTTCATAGCTTCATAGCTTCATAGCGGTCATGACACCACCACGAATAGCCCGTTTTGCATCTAATTCACCAGCAACGTCTGCTCCCCCGATAACATGGGCTTTCACACTGCGTTCACTTAAAGCTTCGACCAGTTGGTTTACTGATTCCTGACCACTACACAAAATAATATTATTGACACCAAGAGTACGGGTCTCTCCTTCAAACTGAATATGAAGCCCATTGTCATCAATCTGCAAATAATGGACTCCAGCAAGCATTTCAACACCCCGTTTTTCTAGCGTCGCTTTATGGATCCATCCTGTTGTTCTTCCAGGCCCCTTCCCCATCTTTCCTGGTCGTCGTTGCAACAACCAAATTTGTCTCGACGCTATCGTCGTCTCTGCAGGTTTAATGCTGCCTGGATGCTGCTGAGCCGAGTCGATTCCCCACTCCGCCATCCAATCTTCTGGTGTAGCTTCACCATTTTCACTAATCATTGTCGCAACATCGACACCCACCCCACCAGCACCAATAATAGCTACGCGAGCACCTAATGTAGGGCGTGTTTTAATGTAGGTTTGATAATCGATCACCATCTCATGATCAATACCGGGAATATCGGGGATCCGAGGTTTAACCCCTGTGGCAACAATGACATCATCAAAGCCTGTTAGGTGATCCACTGTCACGGTTTGATTCAACTGAATATCAACGTTGTGTGCCTTTAACTGGTAATCAAAATATCGAATCGTCTCTTTAAATTCTTCTTTCCCAGGTATGGTCATCGCAAATCGAAACTGCCCACCAATGGCATCACGCTGCTCAAACAGTGTGACATCAAACCCACGCTGAGCTGCCGATAACGCACTCGCTAAACCTGCTGGCCCCGCACCAACAACCGCGACTCGTTTTTTTACTTCAGCGGTTTTAATGACAAGCTCTGTTTCATAACACGCTTGTGGGTTAACAAGGCAAGTCGCGCGCTTCATGGCAAATACATGGTCAAGACAGGCTTGGTTACAAGCGATACAAGTATTGATGGCTTCGGGATGCCCAGCGGCTGCTTTATTGACAAACGCAGGGTCAGCTAAAAAAGGCCTTGCCATCGACACCATATCGGCTTGCCCTGATGAGAGAATTTTTTCCGCAACATCAGGCGTGTTAATACGGTTACAAGCAATGAGCGGGATAGACACATGTTGACGAATTTTTGCAGTGACCCAACTAAAGGCAGCACGAGGTACCTGTGTGGCGATTGTTGGGATGCGTGCCTCATGCCAGCCAATCCCCGTATTCAAAATGGTTACCCCAGCGGCCTCAAGTTTTTGCGCTAAAAGCACAACTTCATCATAGCTACTGCCTTGTTCCACCAAGTCGAGCATCGACAGTCTGAAGATAATGATAAAGTCCTTTCCTACCTTCTCTCTTACAGCACGCACTGTTTCGATAGCAAAACGCATTCTATTTTCGCTGCTTCCTCCCCATCGGTCATGACGCATATTCGTTCGCTGGCAGAGAAACTGATTAATTAAATACCCTTCCGAACCCATAATCTCGATGCCATCATAGCCAGCTTTCGCCGCCAGTGCGGCGCTACTTGCGAAATCTTGAATGGTTGCATTGATATGCCCATTACTCATCGAGCGAGGCGTAAATTTAGAAATGGGGGACTTCACACCAGAGGCCCCCACCGCTAGGGGGTGCATTGCATAACGCCCGGCATGCAGTAACTGCAAAGCAATTTTACCACCTTCAGCATGTACGGCTTCCGTCAATAACTGATGTTTTCGTTTATGCCACCGGTGGCTAAACTGGGCACCGAGTGGGTGTAAACGCCCGCGAAAATTCGGTGAGAAGCCTCCTGTCACAATTAAGCCTACGCCACCTTTTGCTCGCTCTGCATAAAAAGCAGCCAGTTTAGGGAAGCCACCACGCATGTCTTCTAGACCTGTATGCATAGAGCCCATAAGAACCCGATTTTTTAATTGTGTGAAACCTAGATCTAGCGGTGCAAGCAAATTGGGGTAGTGATCCATGACAGTGCTCTTTTCCTTATTATGGTCAGACCAGTGTAATTTCATATTTAACAACTTTCAAACAATTGTTTACATATGGTTAACTGCGTAACATTTTTGCACTGCTTTTAATCGCCAATTACGCTAGGATAGATAAAAATCAAATCAGGGCTATAACGCTATGAAAATGCTCTTTAAAGGAGTTGCGACCCTCTGTCGCTGGATATGGAAAGGTATTAATTTCACACGGCTTTTCATTATTAATCTGCTGTTTTTCGCTTTCATTGGTATCGCAATTTTTGCACTTACCCAACAAGACAGTGTAGAGCCAACCATCGATACGCCTTCCGCACTGGTTCTCAACCTAAGCGGAAAAATTGTCGAGCAGCGCACTTACAACACAGCGATAGATACCTTTACCCAGTCAGCATTTGGTCAGCAGCAGCCTAGAGAAAACGTGCTTTTCGATATTGTTGAGACGATTCGCTATGCCTCAACAGACGACAATATTTCAGGGATCATTCTTCAACTTGGTCAAATGTCTGAGACAAGCCTGACGCAAATGCGTTACATCGGTAAAGCACTTGATGAATTCAAAGAGTCAGGTAAAGCTATTTACGCCTATGGTGAAATTTATAGCCAAAGCCAATACTATTTATCCTCTTATGCTGATTCAATTCTAATGTCAGTGGATGGCGGCGTACTGTTAAATGGCTACGGTAGCTATCGCATGTACTATAAGTCACTCTTTGAGAAGCTCGACATCAATACCCATGTCTTCCGTGTCGGCACCTACAAATCATTTGTTGAACCCTACACCAGCGACAGCATGTCAGCGCCTGCACGTGAAGCTAATCAGGCTTGGCTAGATCAGCTTTGGCGTGCCTTCACTACCGATATTGCCGACAATAGAAGACTCGACCCATCAGCGCTTACGCCAGATATCGACACCCTACTTGCTGCATTAAAAGCTGCGAATGGTGATTATGCACAATTCAGCTTAGAGCAGGGGCTCGTCGATCAGTTAACGACTCGCCAAGCCGCGACAGATAAATTTGTAGGGATCTTTGGCAGCGATGGTGACGGTGGTTATAACGCAGTCAGCTATTACGATTATTTCCCACAACAAGATATCCTGCACAGTAGCGACGAAATTGCTGTTATCGTGGCTAGTGGCGCCATCGTCGATGGTCCACAGCAACAAGGGACGATTGGTGGTGACACCACAGCGGCTCTACTAGCAAAAGCGCGCAATGACAGTGCTATTAAAGCTGTCGTACTCCGTGTGAATAGCCCCGGTGGTAGTGCATTCGCTTCAGAGGTTATCCGTACCGAAGTTGACGCTTTACGCGCAGCAGGTAAACCGGTTGTCGTCTCTATGTCCTCTACGGCAGCATCGGGTGGATACTGGATCGCAAGCAGCGCAGACAGAATCATTGCACAGCCAACGACACTCACAGGCTCTATTGGTATCTTTGGCCTACTAACAACCTTTGAAGATAGTCTCGCGAACTGGGGGATCTATACCGATGGTGTTGGCACAACACCACTTTCGGGTGTTGGCGTAACACGTGCTCTTTCACCGGAGGTTGCTGAGCTATTTCAACTCGGTATCGAGAATGGTTACAACCGCTTCATTGGCTTAGTTGCAGACAATCGTAATATGACGCTTGAAGAAGCAGACAGTGTCTCCCAAGGGCGCGTATGGACCGGGCAAGATGCACACCGCCTCGGACTCATTGACGATATCGGCGACTTCGACGACGCACTTTATGCCGCCGCTGAGCTCGCAGAATTATCAACCTACCGCCTAAATTGGATGAAGCGTCCTCTATCACCGATGGAAGAGTTCTTGCAAGAGTTAGCCAGTAACGTCAGCGCTCCTATTGCTCAACATGTCGCACAAGCACTGCCATCGGCTTGGTTGAAACCAATCCAAGAGATGCACCATGCAGCATCGATGTTGGATACATTACAAGACCCGAAAGGACAGATTGCTTACTGTTTAAATTGTGTCGACATTTACTGATCGCAATTAGACGGCAAGCCTAAAAAGCTAATTCTTATCACTAATATTAGAAAAGCTCGCTTCGGCGGGCTTTTTTTCTGCTAAAAGGCAACTTTGCCAGTTTGGTATTCCATGTACCATGCGTATAATACGCCCACCTGTTCCTAGTCTGTGTCAATGTAATGGAAAGAAAACATATCTATATCGCTTATACTGGCGGTACCATTGGTATGCAAAAATCAGCGCAAGGGTTTGTTCCTGTTGCGGGTTTTATGCAAAACCAACTCAACAACATTCCTGAATTTCATCGCCCAGAAATGCCAAAGTTCACGATCCATGAGTATGCACCTCTGATCGATAGCTCTGATATGTCTCCAGCTGACTGGCAACGTATTGCGGATGATATTAAAGACAACTACGAAAAGTATGATGCCTTTGTCATTCTTCATGGCACAGACACGATGGCATACACAGCATCAGCACTATCATTCATGCTTGAGAACCTTGGTAAGCCAGTCATCGTCACCGGATCGCAGATACCTCTTGTCGAGCTGCGCTCAGATGGTCAAAGTAATTTACTGAATGCACTACACATTGCTGCTAACTACCCGATTAACGAAGTTACTTTGTTCTTTAACAACAAATTAATTCGTGGCAATCGCAGTACCAAAGCACATGCAGACGGGTTTGATGCCTTTGATTCACCGAATCTACCGCCTTTGCTTGAGGCTGGTATCAATATCCGTGTCAGTAACGACATCGAGCTAAACAAGCAGCCAGAAGGCGAGTTCAGTGTGCACCATATGACGCCGCAGCCTGTGGGTGTCATCACCATGTACCCTGGAATCTCACCTGAGGTTATCCGTAATACACTTCGCCAACCCGTTAATGCGATGATACTGCTAACTTTCGGCGTTGGTAATGCACCGCAAAACCCGACATTACTTAGCCATATTCGAGAGGCTTATGAGCGTGGTGTGATTGTCATGAACTTGACGCAGTGCCTATCAGGAAAAGTGAATATGGGTGGCTATGCAACCGGCAATGCACTCGCGGACGCTGGTGTTTTAAGTGGCTATGATATGACGCCAGAAGCGGCGCTTGCTAAGCTACACTACTTACTGAGTAAGAACCTGCCAATCGAAGCTATTCGTACGCAAATGCAGCAAGATCTTCGCGGTGAGATGACGTTGTAGCCCAATCGTTTTCAAAGCCAGCTTCATAAAAATGCCGCCATTATCTGGCGGCTTTTTTATACAATCGATTTTCGACCAGACACATCGCAATACAGATTTTTCATCAGTACACGAAATCATTAACGTACTCAATCATTAAAGCACGGCTCAATAAAACACTAGAGGCGTTTTATCGCGATTTCGTCTCCTTCTCGGCTTTCGCGTTTAAAGTCAGCTTTCGTCTTGATTTTTAGCTCTCCACCCGCTGCAATCGTCATATGATCAGCGTCATGATTGTGCTTGGATTGATAAAGCATCACTGCTTGTTGTGCTTGTTCACGCTGCTCTACAGATAGTGGGGTGCCATCAGGCCACTTGCCCGTTTCCACGCCATATCGCAATCGGTCGTAAACTTCAGGTGTCATCGAATTCAAAATAGTCTCAATATCCATATTAATTCCTTCAAGCTAGTCCAACGATTTAATCCCTCGAAACAACCTTCTTATTGGTCGCTCACTGGATCAAGCAGTGCATGGTGACCGTCTCAATTACATTTTCTTGTGATTTCGTTTTCTTGTAAATTACAACATATCGTGAATCGTAGATAGATTTAGGGCGGAGAATTGTATCAAACTGCTTGCGGTTTCAACTTTTAGCACACATGATGGAAACAAGTGTGGTTAAGTGAAAAGATGATGAAACTATATTCGCTTCTTGTCGTTATTCTACTTTGTGGGTGTTTAGAGCAACACCGAACAACAGATAGCCTTTGTGAGGCTAATCCTGAGATCTGTGAGAACCTCAATAATAATGACGGGCAATGTCGAATTCAGCGAACGAACTTAATCTGGCAACGCTTTGATGTAAAAAAAGACCCCACCGAACATAATATCTTTCAAGAACTAAAAATAACGAAGTTGTACCAACAATGCATGGAGTTGGTGGCGGGTATAGAGCCAACAGAATTAAAAGAACGTAAAACACTGCGTACCGAAGCACTAATTGAAGCAAATAGTAGCATCATCGAGTTAATGGACGCCTTAAGTGATTCAAGAGACCCTGAAATCATTTACTATCGCTGGACACACGGCGATGAAAGTGCAAAAAGCAGCTTTCTCGCCCTTGAAAACACGCCGATGCTCGACACCCCATCACTGCAACTCGCTCTCGCCAGTTACTACGCCAATATAGACAGGAATAAAACACAGCAGATCTTAGAAAGAGGCCTAGCACTCACAGAGGGAAAAGAGAATATTGAACTAGATTTAATTACCACGATGGCAACCATCAGCCACCAACTGAAGCAGAAAAAGGTTGCCTATACATGGTCTAAAGTTGCTCAAATATTCGAACTACCTGTTGCCAATCAAGCCCGACTCGAGCATCTATACCCAATGAGTGCCAACGAATACGAATACCTTAATGCTCTTGCCAAAGAGATCGCAGCTGACTTAGAAAAAGGCCACTACCGTACCCATCGCTATTCATTTTCAGCGTCTTCAGACTGAAATTTCAACGACACAGAGTTAACGCAGTAGCGCTCTGTCGTTGTTGGAGGGCCATCTGGAAAAACATGCCCCAAGTGGCTATCGCAATGTTTGCAACGAACTTCTACCCGTCGCATTCCGTGGCTATTATCCTCTAAATATCGAATCGCATCACGATGTATAGGCGCATCAAAGCTAGGCCACCCACACCCTGAGTCATATTTGCTGTCTGAACGGAACAGTGCTACTCGGCAACAAGTACAGTGATAAAGTCCTGCTTGACTGTTTTTAAGTAGGGTTCCACTGTAGGGCTGCTCTGTTCCTTGTTGACGACACACTCGATACTCTTCTTCACTTAATACCGTTCGCCACTCTTGTTCTGTTCGCTTCATCGCGTCGCACCTTTTAAACGCTTATTCACTGTCATATTGACGGGATGGGATAATAGAAAGACATTCATATCACTGCTCACTTTCAATGAGTCTCAGCAGTAATGATGGCCAAATGGATGAATCAGCCTTCCTATTTCCTTCTGACGATAAGTCACTCCCCCTTTAAACAAAGGGAATACAAGGACAATGACATAGTTAGTTTTCAACTTGGAGTAAGATTCACGTCGAAAGAGTAATTTATCATAAAACAAGGGAAGATTTTAAAGTTCTAGTTGCATTTTGGTAACACTGTGGCACATAATTTCCATCCGTAATGTGTAATGGAGTGGTTACAATATAAGCCCCACAGGCATTCACAGCACCAATAACTTAACACCCTAAAGATAACTGAATGTGACCTGAATCCGGTTACAATACGAGTAAATATCAATCATGTAGTCAAAATGTAAACAAAATCCATCAGAATTCTTGACCTCAAGCAATAAAAGTTCGAATTTTGCTTGCAGCGTCACGTAGGATTCTGTAATTTTACTACCAATTTCTTTCATCAAGAACTAATTAAGTTGTGGAGCAACTATAATGACTATCAAAGTAGGTATTAACGGTTTTGGCCGTATCGGCCGTTTCGTTTTCCGTGCATCTGTTGAGCGTAACGACATCGACGTTGTAGCAATCAACGACCTGATCGACGTTGAGTACATGGCATACATGCTTAAGTACGATTCAACTCACGGTCGCTTCAACGGTACTGTTGAAGTTAAAGACGGTAACCTAATCGTTAATGGTAACACTGTACGTGTTACTGCTGAGCGCAACCCTGCAGACCTTAAGTGGGATGAAGTTGGTGTTGACGTTGTAGCTGAAGCAACAGGTATCTTCCTAACTGACGAAACTGCTCGTCAGCACATCACTGCTGGTGCTAAGAAAGTTGTTCTTACTGGTCCATCTAAAGACGCAACTCCAATGTTCGTTATGGGTGTTAACCAAGATTCTTACGCTGGTCAAGACATCGTTTCTAACGCTTCTTGTACTACTAACTGCCTAGCACCAATCGCTAAAGTACTTAACGACAAGTGGGGCATCGAATCTGGTCTTATGACTACTGTTCACGCAACTACAGCTACTCAGAAGACTGTTGATGGTCCTTCTGCTAAAGACTGGCGTGGCGGTCGTGGTGCTTCTCAGAACATCATCCCTTCTTCAACTGGTGCTGCTAAAGCAGTAGGCGTTGTTCTTCCAGAACTAAACGGCAAACTAACTGGTATGGCTTTCCGCGTACCAACTGCTAACGTTTCTGTTGTTGACCTAACTGTTAACCTTAAAGAAGCTGCTTCTTACGACGAAATCTGTGCTGCTATGAAAGCTGCTTCAGAAGGCGAAATGGCTGGCGTTCTAGGTTACACTGAAGACCAAGTTGTTTCTCAAGACTTCATCGGTGAAGTTCAAACTTCAGTATTCGATGCTAAAGCTGGTGTTGCTCTAACTGACAAATTCGTTAAAGTTGTATCTTGGTACGACAACGAAATCGGTTACTCAAACAAAGTTCTAGACCTAGTAGCTCACATCTCTAAGTAAGCTCTAGTCTGAAGACTGAAATGAAAGCGGCTAATTAGCCGCTTTTTTTGTTTTTAGCGGTTGAGATTACTGATTAATCCCCTTCTTCATCAGTCACCTTAACTTCTCGACCCACCTCATCGCTAGACAAGGAGTTATCGATGCATCAACTTTCTTTCAAACCTCTTAATGCACTTTCAGACAGCGTCACTATCTGTGAGCACAAAGACTTACCGATCGTTTATATCAAGCATGAACTCGCTGAAGCGGCAATTTCACTTCATGGCGGTCACCTCATTGGCTATAAGCCAACGAATGAGAAAGATGTCATTTGGCTAAGTGAAAAAGCTGAGTTCTCGACCGAAAAAGCACTCCGAGGTGGAATACCTGTTTGTTGGCCTTGGTTTGGTAAAGCTGCTGCACCTTCACATGGCTTTGCCCGAACTAGCATGTGGTCACTTCAAGAACACCGCGAGAGCGAAAAAGGGGTTATCGTTGCTTTAACACTCGAAGACAATGAAACAACTCGCAAAATTTGGCCACACAAATTTAAAAACCAAATCATATTTGAAATTGGCTCAACGCTTAAAGTGAGTCTAAATACCACGAATACGGATGATCACGCTTGGTCATATAGCGGCGCGCTACACAGTTACTTTGAGGTCGATGCTATCGCGAATACATCGATTACAGGAATGGGGCCGACCTATAGAGATAGCCTTCAAGATGGTGCAACCTTCACTGGTGGCGATACGCTTAGTTTTACAACCGAAACCGATCGCGTCTACACCCAGCCAGAAGCGGCGATTACGATTCAAGATAGCCAACGTAAGCTTTCCATCAGCAATGAGGGTGATAACTGCGCGGTGATCTGGAACCCTTGGCAAGCACTCTCCATCAGCATGGCTGATATGGCCGACGACAGCTTTGAAACCATGGTATGTGTTGAATCAACCATCCAAGGTGAAGAAGTCGTGCTTCAACCAGGTGAAAGCCACACTCTCGCAACACATATCACCTCCAAGTAGTTCGCATCGAAACAGTAAGCACAGCAGCTTTTACGCAGCAACAGACGTTTTACTTGTGGTCAAACATGTCATATCGACTAAGGCCATTACGCTCGCATCACTTGCTGTGCTTCCACCAGCACCCAACCATTACCGTCAGGGTCAGAAAATGTCGCGTATCGGCCGCCGACAGTGACACTAATATCAGACACTGCAACACCGCGCGCACACAGCGCATGGCATGTCTGCTTGATATCTTCCGTTTTCACCATCAACCCTTGCACACATCCCGGTTGCATAGTAGCAAATGGCTTCACGAGCGATATCGTAGTCTGCCCACCTTCTGGCACCAACTGCACCCAACGTTCTTGGTGCTGTTCAACATCCCTCAGCAAAATAAACCCCAGTGCATCTCGATAAAATTTTAATGCTTTAGACTGATCGGCTACAGGGATAGATACCGTATCGACAAACGATATATTCATACTCACTCTCCTAGCTACAATATGATGAGCATATGCCAACACACTTGTTTCAGCACAAAAAATTAACATTTTAAACGTTAGTCTTAAGTCGCATATGACGCGAGCGCTAAGTCACCAAAGCCCACCAGCTCTGGCTTTGCGGGGCGTTCGAGTTTTTTTTCTATTGCTAAACAGTGTATTAGCCAAAATTTTTTTACGTTTTCACCTTGCTAACCCAGTCATTTCGGCAAATAGTTTATGTACAGAGTTCGTCTGATAGACCAACAATCCAATTGATATTTTTCGTTTTTTCCACTCTGTTTGCACCACAATCAACCAGCAAACCAAAGCAGCAGAGACTAGGCTTATTCCAGAGGATGTGAAAGAAATAATACGCCGTCCTTTCCAATAGATCAGGTAACGTTTTAAGGGGCAATAACATGAGTATTTTCGACCACTATCGCCAGCGTTATGAAGCATCAAAAGATGAAGAGCTTTCGCTACAAGACTTTTTAGAAGTCTGCCGCAATGACCGCAGCGCCTATGCAAACGCCGCAGAGCGTTTACTTATGGCTATCGGTGAACCAGAAATGATCGACACCGCTCAAGAGCCTCGTCTAAGTCGGCTGTTCTCCAACCGCGTCATTTCACGTTACCAAACCTTCGAAGACTTCTACGGTATGGAAGAGGCCATTGAACAAATCGTCTCGTACCTAAAACATGCCGCTCAAGGGCTAGAAGAACGGAAACAGATCCTCTATCTACTGGGACCGGTTGGTGGTGGTAAATCCTCTTTAGCCGAAAAACTCAAGAGCCTCATGCAGCAAGTCCCCATCTATATTTTGACGGCAGATGGCGAAAGAAGCCCCGTGAATGATCACCCTTTCTGCCTCTTTGAAGCATCAGAGGACGGTGATTTACTTGAAAAAGAGTTTGGTATCCCTCAGCGTTACCTACGCTCCATCATGTCACCATGGGCTGCAAAACGTTTGCATGAATTCGGTGGAGATATTTCTCGGTTTAAAGTCGTCAAGGTTCGTCCTTCGATTCTCGACCAAGTCGGTGTCGCGAAGACGGAACCCGGTGATGAAAACAACCAAGACATCTCCTCACTCGTGGGTAAAGTCGATATTCGACAACTTGAGCACTTCTCTCAAGATGACCCTGATGCCTATAGTTACTCTGGCGCACTCTGTAAGGCAAACCAAGGTCTTATGGAGTTTGTAGAAATGTTCAAGGCTCCTATCAAAGTCTTGCACCCGCTCCTTACAGCAACACAAGAGGGTAACTATAACGGTACAGAAGGTCTTTCAGCCCTACCCTTTGACGGTATGATTCTCGCTCACTCAAACGAATCAGAGTGGCAGACATTCCGTAACAACAAAAATAACGAAGCGTTCCTTGACCGTGTCTACATCGTAAAAGTCCCTTACTGTTTACGCGTTTCTGAAGAGATAAAAATCTACAACAAACTGCTACAAAGCAGTGAGCTGGACCAAGCACCTTGCTCACCGAGTACGCTCGATATCTTGGCGAGATTTAGTGTTCTTTCTCGTCTTAAAGATCCTGAAAACTCAAGTGTCTATTCAAAAGCTCGTGTGTATGACGGCGAGACATTAAAAGATACCGATCCGAAAGCGAAGTCGTACCAAGAATACCGTGACTACGCTGGCGTTGATGAAGGTATGAATGGTTTATCGACTCGTTTTGCCTTCAAGATTTTGTCGCGAGTGTTTAACTTCGATCATTCAGAAGTCGCCGCTAACCCTGTGCATCTTTTCTATGTGCTTGAGCAGCAAATTGAACGAGAACAGTTCCCACAAGAAGCGGCCGAGAAATACTTAGAGCATCTTAAAGGGTTCTTGATTCCAAAATACGTTGAGTTTATTGGTAAAGAAATTCAAACCGCATACCTAGAGTCATACTCTGAGTACGGTCAGAATATCTTTGACCGTTATGTCACGTATGCTGATTTTTGGATTCAGGATCAAGAGTACCGCGATCCAGAAACCGGCCAGCTATTTGACCGTTCAGCGCTGAACAACGAGCTTGAAAAGATCGAGAAACCTGCAGGGATCAGTAATCCGAAAGATTTCCGAAACGAAATCGTTAACTTCGTACTTCGTGCTCGCGCCAACAATAGTGGTAAAAATCCGAATTGGACCAGCTACGAAAAACTGCGTACTGTCATCGAGAAGAAAATGTTCTCTAACACCGAAGAGTTACTCCCTGTTATTTCTTTCAATGCGAAAACATCAACTGATGAACAGAAAAAACACGATGACTTTGTCGCTCGTATGATGGAAAAAGGCTACACCCGCAAACAAGTCAGACTACTATCTGAATGGTATTTACGCGTTCGTAAATCTTCATAACGACGACGATAGGAGACGCTGATGGGGCATTTTATTGACCGCAGGCTCAACGGCAAAAACAAGAGCACAGTCAATCGACAACGTTTTCTGCGCCGTCACAAGCAGCAGATTAAAGAGTCGATTTCCGATGCGGTGAATAGCCGCTCAATCACTGATGTGGATAGTGGTGAGAGTATCTCTATCCCATCTCGCGACATCTCTGAACCACACTTTCGTCAAGGTAAAGGTGGTAAACGCGATATGGTTCATCCGGGGAATGACCAATTCATTCCCGGAGACCGTATTGAACGTCCACCCGGTGGAGGCGGCGGTAGCGGCTCAGGTGAAGGCCAAGCAAGTCCTGATGGTGAAGGGCAAGATGAGTTCGTTTTTCAGATTTCAAAAGATGAATATCTTGATCTTCTGTTTGAAGATTTAGAACTTCCTAACCTTCAAGAAAACCAACAGAACAGGCTTGTTGAGTGGAAATCGTTCCGATCAGGCTACAAAGCAAGTGGTGTTCCTGCCAACATTGCTATTGTGCGCTCGTTGCAAAACTCACTCGCACGTCGCACAGCAATGAACGCAGGGAAACGACGTAAGCTCAAAGAGCTAGAAGCAAAGCTTGATGAAATGATGCGCACAGAGCCCGCAAGGCCACTCGAGGAAACCGCACTCAAAGACGAAATACTCGTTTTGAAAAATAAGATTGGCTCGACACCATTCTTAGATACCTTTGATTTGCGTTACAAAAACTATGAGCGTAAAGCGATACCAAGTAGCCAAGCTGTCATGTTCTGCCTGATGGATGTTTCCGGTTCAATGGATCAAGCAACGAAAGATATCGCAAAGCGCTTTTACATCCTCTTGTACCTGTTTCTTAACCGTACCTATAAGAATGTTGAGGTCGTCTTTATTCGACATCACACGCAAGCAAAAGAGGTCGATGAGCACGAATTTTTCTACTCGCAAGAAACTGGCGGAACGATTGTATCCAGCGCTTTAAGGCTTATGGATGAGATCATTAAAAAACGTTACTCACCCACAGAGTGGAACATCTATGCTGCTCAGGCGTCAGATGGTGACAACTGGGCCGATGACTCCCCTGGCTGTAAAGAGTTACTCGACAAGCAAATATTACCGGTGACTCGTTATTACTCTTACATTGAAATAACACGTAGAGCGCATCAAACACTCTGGCGCGAGTATGAGGCACTTCAAGCTAATTGTGACAACTTTGCAATGCAGAATATCCGTACGGTCGAAGATATTTTCCCTGTATTCAGAGAGTTATTTAAAAAACAGGTTACTTAGTTAGCTGCTGTATATGGATGGGGATGCTGCTATGCCGACAAAAAATAAAATTCAGACCCCGTTAAGTGATGGTCCTGATTGGACCTTTTCACTTCTCGAGGATTACCACAAAGAGATCAAGCGTGTCGCTGAGCACTACCGCCTCGACACCTATCAGAACCAAATTGAGATCATTACCGCAGAGCAGATGATGGATGCATACTCATCAATAGGTATGCCGATCAACTATCATCACTGGTCTTTCGGGAAACGCTTTATCGAAACGGAGCAAGGGTACAAGCATGGGCAGATGGGACTGGCCTATGAGATTGTGATTAACTCTGATCCCTGTATTGCCTACCTGATGGAAGAAAACACCATCACGATGCAGGCCTTAGTGATGGCTCATGCAAGCTATGGCCATAACTCCTTTTTTAAAGGCAACTACCTATTCAAAGCATGGACAGATGCCAGCTCTATCATCGACTACCTTTTATTCGCACGAAACTACATTACTGAGTGCGAAGAAAAATATGGTGTCGAGGATGTCGAAAAGCTACTCGATTCGTGCCATGCGCTCATGAACTATGGCGTTGACCGCTACAAGCGCCCAGAAAAGCTATCCATGGCGGAAGAGAAAGCACGTCAACAAGCACGAGAGGACTACCTACAAACGCAAGTCAATGCACTTTGGCGGACAATACCAGTTCAAGAAGAGAAAATTGAAGAGAAAGACATTCGTTTTCCTGAAGAGCCGCAAGAAAACATCCTCTATTTCATCGAAAAGCACGCACCACTCCTAGAGCCTTGGCAACGTGAGATGGTGCGTATTGTGCGAAAAGTGAGTCAATATTTCTACCCACAGAAACAGACTCAAGTCATGAATGAAGGCTGGGCGACGTTCTGGCACTATACGATCCTCAACCATCTTTATGATGAAGGGCTCGTTTCTGACCGCTTTATCATGGAGTTTCTCCATAGCCACACCAATGTGGTCGCGCAGCCATCTTACAATAGCCAATATTATAGCGGTATTAACCCTTATGCATTGGGCTTTGCCATGTTTACAGACTTGCGTAGGATCTGTGAAGATCCAACGGAAGAGGATAAACATTGGTTCCCTGACATCGCCGGGTCGAATTGGCTAGATACGCTGCATTTTGCGATGGCAAACTTTAAAGATGAGAGCTTCATCAGCCAATATCTCTCTCCAAAAGTAATGCGGGACTTCAAACTGTTTGCTGTCGATGACGATGATACACACAATTACGTCGAAGTAGATGTTATCCACAATGAAGAAGGCTACCGTGTTCTTCGTGAAAAGCTTTCAGCGCAGTATAACTTAAGTAATCATGAGCCTAATATCCAAGTCTGGAATGTCGCATTACGTGGCGACCGCTCCCTAACGTTACGTTATGTCCCACACAACCGTGTCCCTCTTGCTGATGGGTATGATGAAGTGTTAAAGCACCTTTATCGCTTGTGGGGGTTTGACATTACGTTAGAAGAAGAGCTGCCTGATGGTCGAGTGCAAATTCTCGCTACTTGCCCTAAACGCAATAATTACAACTCGGATATTTAACCCAGAAAGCAAAAAGACGAAGCTGTATATACAGCTTCGTCTTTTTTATCACTTTATTTGATTCGATACTTAGTTGAGCGTATTACTTCTCTTCTTCAGCCATCAGATGAGTGATTTGCTCACGATTTTTAAACCAGATAAGTCCACTATCTCGACCGTAAGTTTTCAAAAGCTCTGGAACAGCTTCAGCGCGTTTTTCAGCACAAATCTGCTGCATATTTTTATAGAAGTTTAACGCGATGGTGCAAGCGTCATCCTGCATGAAGTAGTAACCGCCTATACGCGTGTAAATCTTACGCAAGCCGTTGATCGTCAATACATAAATCATGTTATTTGAATGGACTGCTAAGCCTTGAAATAAACGATAATCATAATAATTGAACGCACGACCACGACAGACTTTTTCACATAGCTCTGGGTCGGATTTACCGTATTTATCGACGATTTTTTTCACTTCTTGAGTCAGCGCTTGCTTCTCTGGCAACTCGCAGGTATCAAGGTATGCTTCAAAACTCTCGGCAGCCAATAGACGCTCACAGCTTGCAATCACCTCGGCAACTGTTTGCTCAGCGACTTCACTATTTCCCTTTAGTGCATAGCGCATGAAAACACTACTGATATCTGTACGGGCAGCAAGTAACCCTTCGAGTACACCTTGAATATCCTGGCCATCGAGCGTGACCAAGGTGTCTAGAATACTTAGCCCTGATGTCTGCATATAGTCATTAACGCGTGTCGGCTTTCCGTGTTGAATCGTCAACCAACCATCACGCGCTAGTCGTTGAAGCACTTCACGCAATGTTGTTCGAGTCACACCGATAAGCTCTGACAGCTCACGTTCTGCTGGGAGTATGGAGCCCTGCGGAAAGTGGTTATTCCAGATGCTTTCAATAATGTATTTTTCAGCAAATGATGCCGGGCTATCAGCCTTAATTACCATAAGATTGTTTATCCAATACTTCTTTGTTATTTAAATGCAGAAACCCGCAAAATGTGGTGCAGCATTCCCTGCTTGGCCACTCATCATACCACCTCAATAGTAGATCTCGAAATTCTCCTGACATTGCTTATCACCTTTCAGCTGGCCGTCAATAAAACGCGATCAATATCACCAAACCGTAATATTTACTTGATTTGTGGAAAGTAATCGATGAAATAAATCTGTATCAAAAGATGAATGAGTGTTTCTACCCGTTACCAGTATCAGATAACCTTTATTACTGGCTATTTATTTCTTCACATTGGCTTTTACGCCTTATAACACGGTTATACATGGATTAGAAAGCATAATAGGAGGATTAGCAGACCCTATTTTATCGCTTTTTCCATTTACTTTATGAAACAACTACTGTTAATCACCCCTACTATAATGCAACCGAGCATTAACTCTAATAATGCGTCGCTTCTCGGTTTTTGCACTTTATTTTGCGCTCTGCCTTTTTAAGGTGAATATCGCATTTTGATGTCATGAAATTATGATAAAGAACTCCTGAGTGGCTACTCACCGCCCGATAGTTATCTATAGATAACTATCGGGCGAGGGTTTACGGCGAGATTGCTAAAAATATGACTTAATACCCTAGAGAGTGAATGGAAGAGTGTCGTTCCATGCCAATCTCTATCAATTTAAACCTGTGTCATGCAGGCCGAACCTTTGCTTTTTTCATGGGTCTGATGTAAAACAATCACCTAATTTTCAGTATTTTATTATGGAAATATTGACCATCATCTCATCGTCGATGTTCAATACACCAATTTAAGGATAAAGACATGGTCACCGCTCTCTATCGCTGGAGTTTAACCCGCCAGCCTTGGTTGATTCTGCTATTAAGTATCATCGCTTTCGAAGTGTGTGCGATGTACTTTCAACACGTCATGTTGCTCGCCCCCTGTGTCATGTGCATCTATGAACGTGTTGCCATGTTAGGGATGGGCTTGGGTGCAGCGATTGGGCTTTGCGCGCCAAAGAACCCAATCATACGTTGGCTTGGGCTGGTAACATGGGGATATAGCTCATTCCGCGGCTGGCAGCTGGCCAATGAGCATGTTGGGTATCAATTTTCCGATCCCAACGATATTTTCGCAGCACAATGCGACATATTCGTTTCGTTCCCTGATTGGGCACCGTTGAACAAATGGGTTCCTTGGTTTTTCGAAGCAACAGGGGATTGCAGCAAAATTGTGTGGCAATTTCTGGATCTTTCAATGCCGCAATGGCTCGAGATCATTTGTGCCGTTAATGTGGTTATCTTTGTGATTGTCGCTACCAGTCAAATCGTTGGTGCGATCAAAAACCATAAAGCGAAGTAACTCGAACACCGCCATTTTACACCTACCGGCAAACATACCCGTTTGTCGGTAATCTCCTTCCTATTCTCCCCCCTTCACGGTTATTCTTTTGAAACGCTAGCCGCTTTGCTAAAATGCCGCCCTTCTAAAATAGAACTGTTGCCTTAGCGAGAGAGCCTGTAAATGAAAAAGCCTTCTGTCATCATTGGGTTAAGTAACCCTAAAAGTCCAACGAACGTCGGCGCTGTTATGCGTGCTGCTGGATGCTACCAAGCCGACAAGGTTAACTACACTGGCCAGCGTTATGATAAAGCAGCTAAATTCCACACCGATACTAAGAGCGTGACAGGAAGTATCCCTTTGACAGGCGTGGATTCTCTATTGAGCGATCTACCTTCAGACATGGAGATCGTCTGCATCGAGCTCGCAGAAGGGGCAACTGCACTTCCCCACTTTCAACACCCAGAAAAAGCCATTTATATTTTTGGTCCAGAAGATGGTTCCATCACTCAGGATGTCGCTGATAAAGCCGATCACGTCGTCTATGTCCCGACAGTTGGTTGCATGAATCTTGCTGCAACAGTGAACGTCGTGATGTACGATCGCCTAGCGAAGTCTGCTGATATGGTGCAGGGCGATGAATTGATTCGCAGTAGCCGAGACAATCGCAACCGATTATCCGTTACTCCAAAATCTGTTTCAGCCTAAAATAGCCGCTAAAAAACGTCTATAGACAATATAGCTAGACAATCGTACTTACAGAATTGTACCCAAAGAGTAGTTAGCCCTATGAGTTTGAATCAACAGCTAGTCGCATCAGACTATGATAAAACCTTTCTTCGTAAACAAGATCCTCAAGATCTCATCAACAATATCGCAGCAGTGAAACAATGGCGTGAAGAAGGGAATCTATTTGCAATAAGCACAGGCCGAGACGCTGCTAGCATGTTGTATGAAAAGACGTTTCGCGGCATCGATTTCGACTATTTAGTCGCACTCAATGGGTCACTCATCATCGATAAGCACGAAAATGTCCTTTTTAAGAGTGCACTTGCTCCGCAATTAGCGCGAGAACTCGTAGCGCTTTTAACATTGGAGTTTGGCGATGAGCTTATCATTTCAAACGGCTTTGACGGTTGTAACTTTGCTAACCGAAAAGCTAGCAAAACGGATCCTGTCGCACGAGAGGTTTTCGAACGAAATGCGAAAATTTACTCCAGAAGCATTGAAGAGTCTTTGAATGAAGAGGTATTACTTGTTGGCTGCTTAGCTGATGACCTCGAGAAAGCGAAAGCCGTTCGTGAGCAGATCCTCAGCCTTTATGGTGATGACGTTGATGTTTACATCAATATTAAATACATCAATATAGTACCCAAAGGCATCAGTAAAGCGACAGGGATTAGTACCGTCATAGCGCATGCCGATATTACCACCAATAATGTTGCCGTCATTGGTGATGACTATAACGATATCCCGATGATTGAAGCCTTTCACGGCTATGCTGTCGACAACGCGAATGCCGATGTGAAAGCTATCGCATCCAAAGTCGTTCCGAGCGTCTCGGCGCTGATAGAGCACTGCAGCAACAGAGCAGCGGCGACGGCGTAAGTTATACCAAGACAGGTAGACTCAAAGACAGTACTTTCAGCTAAGCTCTGAAAGTACTGTCTTCTCAGTCGCGTGAGGCTATTGTAACATCGCTTCGAGAATGGGAATATCCGCAGGGCATAAGGCAAGATTGAGCCCATCTTCAATACTGACCCAACAGGAATCTTGATGGCTATTTAACGTCATCTCATCACCGACCCAGTGGACATAGTAAGCCAATAAACGAACGGTTTTCTCACCATAATCCGTAACGGTTTCACGAATAAAGCCTTCAACCTCAACGTTAATACCGAGTTCTTCTCTGATCTCACGTGCCAATGCTGCTGCATCGGATTCACCTGATTCAACTTTTCCGCCCGGCAGCTCCCACAAATTAGCTTGGCTACCGTCTGGTTCACGTTGAGCAAGAAACACCGCACCGTCATCTCTCATAATCGCTGCAGCGACGACCCTAATGACGGTCATGATGCCCCACAGCAGCGCTTAAATTTTTTGCCACTTCCACAAGGGCAACTATCATTACGCCCCACCCCTTTATAAGGGTTGACCGCTACGGCCTTACTGCCTTGGTAGCACTCTGCAGCGGCAAGCACCAACTCAGGAATCAACATCTCCAATGCTGCGATACTTTGATCGACATCTGGCAACGACGTCATCCCCGCCGCTTCCATTTGCTCAATCGTCCCAGCTTCATCCAAAGCGAAGTGCAAACCCATGTGGACATTAGAGATAACATTCACCGTAGCTTCACTTATCATCTGCTTTTGCCAATTTGCTTCAATCAATGCCCACACCAACAAAAAGCCACTCGCTAGCTCAGCCAGCTGCAGTTCACTTTGCGGTAGCCATTGATATTCCACAGCTTGTAACTGTCCAAATTGGTTCTGAAAATGCTGGCTAATCTGATCCACATCGTCTTTTAACGGTGTGAACGTTTCACCTTCATGAAAAGCTTCCCACAAAGGGGCTAACCACTGCTCAGGTGGACAAGGTTCAGGGTTACAGTTCGCGGCTAAGCACGCGCCTTCCATAACAAGTGGTGAGATATCTTGCCAAGAAGACGATAACGAGAGCGCTTGAGTCATTTTTTCACATTCCAAAAATCGATATCGCGCTAGTGTAGTCGAAAAAAGCCGATGTTCACAGATTCGCAGTAGTAGCCTAGGGGTAAGTCTATTGATATTCTACGCTAAGTATTTCTTTTCGGAGCATTATTCATGTCAACTCATCGTGTCGTTATTGCAGGGGCTAGCGGTCTGGTTGGCAACTGCCTGCTGCATCATCTTCTTCAGCAAGATGAGATTAGCGATATCTACAGTTTAGCGAGAAAGTCACTACACCTGCCCCATGAAAAACTCACCGAATTTCTCGACCCAGAGCTACGTATCACTCAATGGGATGAGTCACTACATGCTCCTTCGATTGGCTTTATCTGTCTCGGTACAACATTAAGACAGGCTGGAAGTAAGCAAGCACTTGCCGCTATTGATGTTGACCTTGTTATTGAGGTGGCAAAACAGATGCGATATTTAGGGGTTACCCGGCTCGGCGTCATTTCCAGCCATGGTGCATATCGTCATCACCCAAGTCACTACTTACGCTGCAAAGGTAAAATGGAATTTGCTCTCCAAAATCTCGGTTTCTCCCAGATCTGTTTTGCGCGCCCAGGACCACTGGCTGGCGAGCGTCACACTCCACGTGCAGATGAAATGGTCATCAAAAAGCTCACACGTATCGCTTCCCCCCTACTTAGAGGACCACTGCGCGCGTTTCTGCCAGTCAATGCCGAGCAAGTTGCCGTTAGCCTGTATAAACAGACTCTCAATACACAAGATACGATCTCAGTACTCAGTGCCCGTATGCTTTTAGAAAATGCACACGAGTAAAAAATCCCATCAGAACGACATTAATCTGACATTGAGAAGGTGACAAAACCCGCTGTGCTCACTACAATCGCCAGCCTAATTTGTTCACTCACTCAGGTAAATCATGACAGAGAAAAAAGGCCGTATCATTTTAGGCCCTATGGAAGGCGTGCTCGATGTACTTATGCGAGAAACCCTTACCAGCATCAATCACTATGATCTCTGTGTCACTGAGTTTATCCGCGTCGTCGACAGACTGCTGCCAGAAAGTGTCTTTCACCGTTATTGCCCAGAGCTTGAACGAGGTAGCACGACTCGCTCAGGCACACCGGTTCGCATCCAATTACTTGGGCAAGAGCCTGAATGGATGGCAGAAAATGCAGTACGAGCTATCGAGCTCGGTTCACCTGGTGTCGACCTAAACTTTGGTTGCCCTGCGAAATCCGTCAACCGCAATCGCGGTGGTGCGACGCTATTGAAAGATCCAGAACAGATCTATCAAATCATTAAACAGTGCCGTGAGGCCGTCGACAATGATCATGTCGTTTCCGCTAAGATTCGTCTAGGTTGGGATGACCCGTCACAATGTGATGAGGTTGTCGATGCTGTTTGCCAGGCCAATGCTAGTGAGTTAACTATCCATGCGCGCACTAAAGAAGATGGCTACCGCGCTGACGCGATAAAGTGGTCTTACATAGGCGAGATGCGTCAAAAGTATACCATTCCGATGATCGCCAACGGTGAAATTTGGGACTTTGAAACTGGTCAAGCCTGTCGAGAAATTTCTGGTTGTGATGACCTAATGGTATGCCGTGGTGCACTGCATTTACCTAACATCGCCAATGTTGTTCAAGAGAATGCCGCTCCAATGGCATGGTCTGAAGTTCTCCACTTATTGCAGCGCTATAGTCAGTTTGAGCTCAGTAACTTTA
Organism: bacterium sp. HQB-150; assembly: GCA_043421945.1. GTDB lineage: Bacteria > Pseudomonadota > Gammaproteobacteria > Enterobacterales > Vibrionaceae > Thaumasiovibrio. Next base: position 44,045 of record JBHOGO010000028.1, read on the forward strand.
AAGCCGCTTACTACCCCAATAGAATCAAACAGTGGTTTAAGTACCTTCGCCATCAATACCCTGAAGCAAAAGAGCTATTTAGTGAGATTAGAACCCTCACGAAGACAGAAGAGATTGTGTCACTGCTAGACGTAAAGGCATCGCAACACATTCGATAAATGCTACGGACAACGTCAATTAGCCCGCGATTATCATGATATCGGAAACAAAAACGCAGCGATCTACGCTGCGTTTTTTATGTTCAGATGAGCGCTCGATTTATCAACTCAGTGACCGTCAACAACCAAGCTTAGTCAAAATAGCTTATTCAAATTAGCTTTTATCGACTTCAACATTGTCCGGTAAGTTCAAGATATGATCTGACCAATCGATAACATCGATTTCGTAGACCACGCTCCCACGCACTGATTCGCCAGCGCTGTGCATCGCCGACTTTGAGCCCGTAATCAAAGGATGCCATTCTGGCAACGGCTTCCCTTCAGCCAATAAACGGTAAGAGCATGTTTCTGGTAACCAGATAAACTCATCGATCTTGTCTCGTGTTAGCTTTAAACACTCTTCACCAGACTCAAAGCGATTCGCATAGTCTTTACAAGAACATGTTTTATCATTCAATAAGCTACACGCAACATTGGTATAGTAAATATCATCAGTGTCTTCATCCATCAGCTTATGAAGACAGCATTTACCACAGCCATCACAGAGTGATTCCCACTCATCGTCACTCATCTGAGTCAGTGGTTTTGTTTCCCAGAATGCCGACATAATGTTCACCTCTCGAATTGCATGCCCGTATTAAAGAGGCGGTTTTATAGCGTTTAGTGCGCTAAAGTGCAAGTAGATACTGACAACATGCGCTATCGTCACACCAATAGCATTGGCGATAAAGCCTTGCTACGGTACCAATACCCTCGTAGCTTATTCATAAAAAATGACGATGCAATTTTGACCTGTATCCCTAAGTCTAGTATGCTTCGCGTCCTTTTTAAGATGGCTAAAAAGATAATGACTCACACACACGTAGAATGCCGTTTAGGTTGTGGCGCATGCTGCATTGCACCCAGCATTTCATCATCAATTCCAGGCATGCCTAATGGCAAATTAGCGAACACACGCTGCATTCAATTGAACGAAGAAAACTTGTGTAAGTTATTTGGCAAAAAAGAAAGGCCTAAAGTCTGTGCAGACTTCAAGCCCTGTATAGATATTTGCGGAAAGAGTAACACTCACGCTCTTCAACAACTCATCGAGCTAGAATCACTCACCTGAGCCATATTGCTAGCTGAAAATAAGATTCAGCCAGCCTAGACATTTAACCGCGATATTCACCGGTTAAAATACGCAATGCCGATTTTGCATGCTCAACAGCTTCGTGACCTGTTGATGTAAGGTAACCACCATCACTCGATGAAATTAAGCCTTTATCAAACAAGCGCTTTGCGGCATCAATTTTTGATGTCCCCGCGTCGTTACGTACTTTGATCCCTTCACGATCAGAATGAAGTGGGAAAAGTACCAACAGATTCATCTCAGCAACCAATTCGTCGTTATATTGCATACTACCTACCTTCCTTAACAGTTTCATTCATTGTACTGATTTGCAAAGTGAAAAAAGCGTTAGCGCTCATAGTAATGAACATTCAAAGTGTACTTGCTCAAACTACCACCGACTTTCTGTTGCTTAGTATAGACCTCTCAAACGAGAGTCTCAGAAAATTAGCCGTATTCACACGCATATCACCCATAGCAGGTATAGCGTTAAATCTTAAGATACCTTTCACTTAAATGAGCTACGACCCTCGCATTTAAACTATGAAGCGCCAGAGACAAACACTAGTCTCTTTGGGTTTTCTGGAATCAGTCTTGCGAGAATCAGTGAACCAACAGCAAAAGCGACACCAACCAAGAAAACTGCAGTACTAGAGTGCAACCAGACTAATCCTAATACAACGGGAATAACAACGGCAGCGATATGGTTGATCGTAAACGAAACCCCAGCCGTTGAGGCAATATCTTTTGGATCGGCAATTTTTTGGAAATACGTTTTTATCGCGATGGCGAGTGCAAAGAATAAGTGATCAATAACATAAAGGGCCGCTGCAACATTGGTAGTTTCAACAAACGCATACCCAGCGAAAACGACTATCAAACCTAAATATTCGACAGTGAGTGCTTTGCGCTCGCCGACTCGCCCAATCCAAGCGCCAATCTTACTGGCAAACAACATATTAAATGCATAGTTAGCAATAAACAGTAAGCTTATTTGACCAACGCTGTAACCAAATTTTTCGACCATCATGAAGCCTGCAAAGACCACAAAAATTTGACGACGAGCACCACTAAACATGGTTAGCGCATAAAAAAGCCAATACTCTTTACGTACAACCAGTGACTTATGCTGATCATGCTCTTGCTGAAAAATAGGAAAGCTAGCCCAAGCAATAAAAACAATAACGAGCCCCAGCAGGCCAAACCCCATATAAACGGCATTATAACTAACGTTAAATTGCTCCATTAACAGCCACACAAAACTGTAAGCTAAGAGGCTTCCTAGCCCCTTTATCGCCAGCGCTTTCCCCAAGAAATGTGGAGAGCGATCTTTATCAACCCACTGCAAAGTGAGGGATTGATTCACCGTCTCAAAATAATGAAAGCCAATCGACATGACCATCGTCGTAAAGTACAAACCCCAAACAGTTGGAAACCAACCAGTTATCGCTACCCCCACGCACATGATAGCTAAGAACACATAAGCAAAGACTTGTTCTCGAATGAAGAGCAACAGATAAATTGCCGTAAAGGCTAAGAACCCTGGGACTTCTCGCAAACTCTGTAAAATACCAATTTCACGCCCTGTGAAATCAGCCATCTCAATCACGAAGTTATTCAGCAGTACATTCCACACCGCAAAGGTTAGCGACATGACAAAAGCCATAATGAGCAGCAATATTTCTGGGCGGCGATAAGAGGTATTCACAAAGAGAAGCCTGCTTTCAAAGAGTCGGCTTAAAATCGTAACAGCTTTTTAACGTAAGAACGAGCGCCAAAAAAAGCAGCCTCTTTACTCTCTTTGTGACTACTCACCGCCCTATCGGGCGATGCTTCTTATTTCGTTAGCCGTTGCTCGATAGTATCGAGGCTTACGCAGC
>JBHOGO010000029.1:0-46094 GCA_043421945.1 bacterium sp. HQB-150
GCGGTAGTTCAGTTGGTTAGAATACCGGCCTGTCACGCCGGGGGTCGCGGGTTCGAGTCCCGTCCGCTCCGCCACTTCTTAAGAAGCCTCGCTAGAAATAGCGGGGCTTTTTTACGTCTGAAGGTTATGTTCGCCCTACAGTCGAATTTATATCACTCCTTGTACATACCATGTTATTCCTTCCTAATAGGAATGAATTTAATAGCGGTAATTCTCTGCGAGAAAGTGATCTTTTAACGGATAATGGTCTCTCGGAGGTCATTAATGTCAAATAAGTTTATTTTCCGCCCAGTTTTATTCGCATGCCTTATCGTTAGTATTGGTCAATTTAGTGTCGGCCTATTATTTCCAGCGTTACCATGGATAGCTCAAGAATTTCAGCTTTCAGCTGATCAAGTCCAGCGACTTATCTCTTACTATTTACTCGGGTTTGGGCCATCTCAGCTACTTTACGGCCCGCTTTCAGATGCCTGGGGGCGCAAGCCTATTTTGTTGATAGGATTGCTTTTAGCCATTCTCGGGTTAATGGCTTCTGTTATTGGCGCAGGACACTTTGAGTGGTTACTTTGGGGACGGTTTATACAAGGGCTAGGCGCAGGGTGTTGTGCTGTATTAGCAAGAGCGTGTATTCGAGATAGCTATGCGGCTAAGCACCTTCCGCAAGCAATGACATGGCTGGCAATAGTCGCTTCTTTTTGTCCTATTGTTGCACCAGTCATTGGTGGCTTTGTAAATCATCATATGGGTTGGCTAGCGGTCTTTATATCGCTTTTATCGTATGTAGTATTAGTTTGGTTTACACTCATTCTCGCTTTTAAAGAGACATCACAGCAACGCCATAAAGCGCCAACACCCGCGAAAATGTTAAAAGATTACAGGCAGTTAATTGTATCTCGATATTTTATTAGCTTTGCAGGTATAGGTTGGTTGAATTATAGCTTGGTGGTTGTTTCTATCTCTCTAATGCCTTTCGTCATGCAGGTACAGGTAGGGATGACATCTGATGAATATGCTATATGGGCACTTATTCCTGCCTGTGGCTTACTTCTCGGTAGTATGATTTGTAATCGTATTCGACCGCAAATCGGTACGAAGAAGATGCTAATGACAGCACCAATCATTCAGCTTGTCGCGGGAGTGTGGCTGATTTTATCACCACTGAGTCCTATGTATTTGATGGCTGGACAGTTCATTATGGTTGTTGCTAATGGAATCGCATTTCCATGCTCACAAAGCCAATTACTCATACCGTTTAAACGTAATGCAGGTACTGTTGCAGCGCTTTCTGGAGCCTGTCAGATGGTATTCGCATCATTACTGAGTATGGCGTTAATGTCGCTTGGGATTAGCCAAGCATGGCACTTAGGCACATTACTGCTAATAGCAGGCGCAATAAGCTACTCGTTAATCAGCGTTGGATTTCGGTCACAGCATGTTGAAGTAGAACCGACACTATCAGCAAAAGTGATAGAAGGGGTACATGACTCGTAAGTCATTCTCTACTTTCTAGCAAGAGAATTGTCTTCGGTTATGAATAGCTCTTTTCCGCGATGGCATTTCGCACGATGAAGCATAATAGGTAGCTATGGATTGAAAAAGCCTCCAACTTAGGAGGCTTTTATTTATCCCTTGGTATCTACACTTAAGGGCTCTTCACTTTGGCTTAAAGTGGATTAGTTATTGCTATGTAGTTCGCTGTTTAGCTCTACTGCAGATTTATTCGCTAGACATTCAATTTGACCCGTCACTGAATTACGACGGAATAGAAGATCCGAAACACCTGCAAGATCACGAGCTTTTACCATTTCAACTTCTTGGCCACTCTTATCTAGCATACGAACTTTCGAACCTGCTGTTACGTAAAGACCTGATTCGATTGTACAACGATCGCCCATTGGGAAACCAAGACCCGCATTCGCACCTAATAGGCTGTTTTCACCGATAGAGACAACGACTTTACCGCCACCAGATAGTGTACCCATTATAGATGCGCCACCACCAATATCTGAACCTTCACCAACCATAACACCAGCAGAGATACGGCCTTCAACCATGCTAACGCCGGCAGTACCAGCATTAAAGTTAATGAAGCCTTCGTGCATGACTGTTGTGCCTTCACCCACATGTGCACCCAAACGAACACGAGAAGTATCTGCGATACGAACTCCTGTAGGAACAACGTAGTCGACCATTTTAGGGAATTTATCAACACAGTCGACAGTGATCACTTCGCCATTTAGACGAGCATCCATTTGGCGCTCAGCAAGCTCAGGAAGGTCGATAGGACCTTGGTTCGTCCACGCAATGTTGTGTAGTAAACCGAAGATACCATCAAGGATAATACCGTGTGGTTGTACAAGACGGTTTGAGATAAGTTGAAGCTTCAAGAAACCTTCAGCTACAGAGCTTGGTTGCTCGTCGCTGGCAAGAATAACAACCACTAGTGGCTGCTCAGAAGAGGCAGCTTTTGTTGCGAATAGTGCTGACTGTGCTTCCCCTGCTGCCTCGAATGCTGTCGCAAGAGCAGCCATTTGAGAAGAGGCGATTTCTAGCGCTTGGTTACCTTCTTTGTAGCCTGCAACTTCTGCAATAGCACTCACTAATGCATCGTTTGGGTTAAGGATTGGTGCAGGGAAAAATGCTTCGATGATTTTGCCGTCACGGTTTTTTGTTGCCGTACCCAAAGCAAGTGCAAAACTAGCCATGTAAGTTGTCTCCATTAAAAGGTCTATTACACGTCATGTGACGTGAATCAAAAAAGTTATCAGTCATCATAATGACACAACCTGATTGAGTGAAGCCCTTAGACGCATTTTCTATCAAAATAAAATGAATGAGGTGAATCGTACCTTTCAATGCAGTGATGAGAGCCATTACTTGCGTAGGTGGACTTATGCAATAAAAAACGAAATGAAGAGAAACTTTGAGAGTGGGGAAAAAAGCCTGATTCACAGGCTTTCATCTTGATGAGAGTGTTTTTTAAGCGGCGTCGTCGATAGCTTCAGGCTTTGCTGCTTTCTTTTTTGGAGCAGGTTTACGTTTTGCCCCAAGTGCTTCAAGCACATCTTCGCGGTTTTCGGCTAAGAACATTGCTAGCTCTTCGCGTTTACCTTCATCTTCAAGCAATTCACTTTTCTCAATAACAGTGAATAGGGCATCTGCCATATCAAGCATTTTGTCATAAGCGTCGGCGTCGGCTTTAGAGGTGAAAGTCATTTTTTCTTCTCCGTTTCGCTCTACCACGTATTTAATGATAACAGCCATGGTTCGTCTCCAAGTTGATTTACTGGCTTTTTATACAGTAGCATGGTAGGTGATGTCCAGTCTGGAGAGAAAAAACGCGATGACACAGGAAAAATTCACCTCAATCTATCAACGTGCTGCTGAGCGAAAGGGAGGCGTACTCGCACTTAAAGAGCGTCTTTCTGCCCCGCTGTCAGGGAATGAATTATTAATGGTACCCGATGATCGATGGCTTGCCGCGATGAGTCAGAAGGTCTTTCAGTCAGGACTTAGTTGGCAAGTCGTACGTAATAAGTGGGCAGGTTTTGAAGAGGTCTTTTGGGGCTTTGATATTGAAAAGCTGCTAATGATGCCGGATGACATGTGGGAGCGAAAGTCACAAGATACTAAAATTATTCGTCATTTTACGAAAGTGAAAACCATTAAATCGAATGCTGAAATGATCTACCAACTACAGCAGTCACATGGCAGCTTCAGTGAGTTTATCGCTCAGTGGCCAGTCAATGACATTATCGGTCTGTGGGCTTACCTCAAACAGCATGGGGAGCGCTTGGGGGGGAATACTGGGGCTTATACGTTGCGTGTGATGGGGAAAGATACGTTTTTGCTGACTAAAGATGTAGAAGATTACTTACGCCATACCGATATTATTTCGGGAGGTATCAACACGAAGCGCTCCCACGCAGCAGCACAAGCGGCTTTTAATGAATGGCAGCAGCAAAGTGGGCTTTCTCTTTGTGAAATTAGCCAAGTAATCGCCTTTAGTGTGGGAGATAACCGCTATTAGAGCATTGTTTGTGACTCTATCTCGCAAGCCTTGTTGTCGGATATTCCACTGACTTTACTGGCAGAAGTGAATGAGCGGCTCTTAATCGCCGGTTATGGTACTTCTGTTAGTCACAGATCAAATTGTATTGCCGACTTAGATCGGCAGTGCTTACTCGATAAGTCGATCTTCTTTATATGTCAGGCGGCATTCTTTATTGCTTATTGCTTATTGCTGACGGTAATAGTCGATTACGTCGTTTGTCGTTACATGCTGCATTATCGTTGACTGAAATACAGATAGTGGCACTACATGGCATGGTTATTATGAGGTTATGTAGTCTTGCAGAATAAGATAATTAACTGTTTTTAAGTTAACGCTTTGCTGAAAAATAGAGCGGTGATGCAAGGTTAGTGTGATGTTTGATTGACGCAAAAGGGTCTATTCACTAACGTGGGAATATCTTTCTTTATTTCCTGCGAGCGCCGCTGTGTTTACCGTCTACCACTCAAATCAATTAGATATATTAAAATCTCTATTGGTCGAACTGATTCGTCGCGATCCATTGCAGAACCCATTGGAAGCCGAACAGATTCTTGTTCAGAGCCCTGGCATGTCGCAGTGGCTCAAATTAGTGTTAGCAGAAGAGCAGGGAATCGCTGCAAATCTGAACTTCCCTCTGCCTGCGACATTTATCTGGCAGCTCTTTATTGATGTGCTAGATGATGTACCTCAACGCAGTGCATTTAATAAAGAAGCGATGACGTGGAAACTGGTTAAATTACTTCCAGATATGCTGTCGTTGCCAGAGTTTGAGCCTCTCGACATTTATTTAGCTGAAGACAGTGATGGATTAAAAACGTATCAGTTAGCAGGAAAAATTGCGGATATTTTCGACCAATACTTAGTGTATCGCCCTGAGTGGATAGAGGAATGGGAAGCGGGCAGAGTCGTGGAAGAACATGATGGTCAGCACCCATGGCAACCCCTACTATGGCGTGCCGTGTATGAGCAAACTTTAGCCTTAGGTCAGTCTCACTTTCACCGTGGGAACCTCTACCAATCGTTTATTGAATCACTAGTACGACATCATGAAAATGGCACGGTTCCGCCCAACCTTCCGTCGCGTTTATTTGTCTTTGGTATTTCTGCATTGCCGCCTCGCTACCTAGACGCCTTACAGGCACTCGGGCAGCATATTGACGTGCACCTTATGTTTACCAACCCATGTCAGCATTATTGGGGCGATATTCGAGATCAACGCTTTATTGATAAGATGGCTAAACGGATGCACCGCCAGATTGTGTGGCGTGATGGGGAGAGTGAAATAGTCGGTGAGCAACATACACTAAAAGGTGGAGTGGATGCTTATCGTGTCGATGAGAATGACGATGTGAGTCAATCCTATCAAATTGGTAACAGTTTGCTTGCTTCGATGGGGAAACTAGGTCGCGATAACCTTTGCTTACTTGCTGACAAAGAAGCGCTTGATATCGATGCCTTTGTTGACGTTGAGAGAAGGGGGCTCTTGCAGCACCTTCAAGCAGACATCCTCGATCTTGAAGACCGCCCAGCAGATAGTCTTGCGACGGATAGCCAGCATAAAATAAGCATCGATATGCCAGATAGCAGTCTATCGATTCATGGCTGCCACAGTCCTATGAGAGAGGTTGAAGTCCTTCAAGACCAATTGCTTGCTATGTTTGACTGCGATCCTAGCTTAACAGCACGCGATATTGTGGTGATGGTGTCTGATATCAATCAGTACAGTCCTGCGATTCAAGCGGTCTTCGGTAATGCAAGTAGCGAACGCTATATTCCTTTTTCAATCTCAGACAGAACCGCGGATACTGAAAACCCGATTCTGTTAGCTTTCCATCATCTACTGCTGATCCCTCGACAGCGCTGTAGTGCCTCAGATCTACAGGCCATATTAGAAGTACCAGCGGTAATGCGTCGCTTTGGAATGACAAGTGAGCAACTGCCTACCTTGACGCAATGGCTCCAGGAATGTGGTGTTCGTTGGGGTCTAAATGCACAGACCGCTGAACAGTTCGACCTCCCTGCCCAACATGCCAATACTTGGTTATTTGGTTTGCAAAGAATGTTGCTCGGCCATGCGATGCCGGTGGAGATGGGGATCTATCAAGGCCAGCTACCTTATGAAGAAGTACAAGGGCTGAATGCAGAGCTTGCTGGTAAGCTCGGGCAATTTATTGAGACCATTATCTGGTTACGTGAAGCGCTATCTCAACCACACACAGGAGCTGAGTGGCAGGCGTTGATTAACGAACTCCTCGCCAGAATGTTTAGCTTTGATATTGACGATGAGCGCGTCGTGACGATGATTCGCGATAAGAGTGAGCACTTATTATCACAGCTAAATGATGCCGAGTTTGCTGCACCTATTGGTCATGCCATTGTCGTGAGTTATTTCCGACAAGCACTCAACAATGAGCGAGTCTCACAGCGATTTCTTGCAGGACAGGTAAACTTTTGTACATTAATGCCAATGCGATCCATTCCTTTTCGGGTTGTTTGCCTGCTTGGTATGAATGATGGCAATTATCCGCGAAGTGTTGCCCCTGAAGGGTTTGACTTAATGGTCAATCATACCCAGCGAGGTGACCGATCGCGCCGTGACGATGACCGCTACCTGTTTTTAGAAGCTTTACTCTCTGCTCAGGATACGCTCTATATCAGCTATCTAGGGCGATCGATTCAAGATAATGCAGAGATGTCTCCTTCGCTACTCGTGACCGAACTCCTTGAGTATTGTCAGGCCGGTTTTTGTATCGAGGGCGATGAAATGTTACTGCCGGCTGAATCCTCGCAAAAACTGAAAGAGGCGCTTGTCTCTATTCATAGCTTAACCCCTTATAGTGCATCTGCCTTTCGAGGGGATCAGCCGAGCTACGCCAAAGAGTGGCTGCCTGCCGTTAACCTTACGGGTCAAGCCGCTGCCCCTTTTAAGTTGAATGCATTATTGCCGTATGAGCATGCGGATGAAGTTGTTTCGCTGCCTGAGTTACTACGTTATTGGCGTTTACCGGTGCAATACTTCTTTAACCGTCGTTTAAAAGTGTGGTTTGGTGAGCCTAGAAACAATATTGAAGATGATGAGCCCTTCTTATTTGAGCCATTAGCACGGTATCAAGTACGCCAAGCCCTGCTTGATTGGGTGATCCTCAAAGGGGACAGTGAAACATCTTTACAAGGCTTTAGGGATTATCAGCATGCCGCAGGGCAGTTACCACACGCTGCTTTTGGTGCTCTCACATTAACGGATGTTGAAGAGGATATCCTGCCGTTGGGGGCTCGTATCGCTGAATTAGCACAAGGTGAAGCACAAAGTATTGAAGTGCGCCTACCGGGTCTAGAAGGTTGGATTCGCCAGGTATACCCTGTGGGGTTATTACGTTATCGACCAGGTAGTTGGCGTAGCCAAGATCTGCTGGCAACGTGGTTAGAGCACTTATGTTTGCACGCTATGGGATATCGTTCGGAGAGCTATTTCATTGCACTTGATGCCGATTTGGTTTTTCAGCCAGTAGACAAAGAGGAAGCAAAAGTGTTGTTGAAAGAGTACTTGGAAGGCATGAAGGCTGGGTTAGACACCCCTCACGCCTACTTCCCCAAAACGGTATTAGCAGCGTTGCAGGATCCAGAAAAAGCACCTCAGAAAATGCAGCAAGCCTTTGAGTCAGGGTTTACACCGGGAGAAGGTGAAAATGCCTATATTCATCGGGTTTGGCCACGTTGGGATGACGAACTGCAAAAGCAGGTTTCAGCAGAAGCGATTCGATGGCTCGAACCCGCATGGCTAAACGTAGAGGTAAAGGGTAAGAAGTAGTGTGGTCGCCGACAAAGCATTGTTTTGTGTAGGGATTTTGTCTGACGACCACCGGCCAGAGGTGACCTGTTTCTGGCCTCGTACTTTACGCAAACTGGTTAATATAAACCGTGAATTACATCGCATCTTGATAGATGCATTGATAGCAACAAGAAGCAGAAAAGCAGAATGATCGACTAAGTCACATATTCTGCTGACTAACTGCCACGCACTCATAGTTGAATGAGAGAGACCATGACTGAAACGCCGAACCAATTGGATCCGCTCACGCTGCCTTTAACGGGTATGAGACTGATAGAAGCATCAGCAGGAACCGGGAAAACTTATACGATCACAGGGCTTTATTTGCGTTTACTGCTAGGGCATGGTGGTGAGAATGCCTACCCCACGCCGCTGAGTGTTGATCAGATCCTCGTGGTGACGTTTACAGAAGCAGCGACAGCAGAGCTTCGCGATCGTATTCGCAATCGTATTCACGTTGCACGAGCTGCTTTTAGTAAGAAAGCGAAGCATGGTGATAAATTTCAATCCCAAGATGTGGGTGATGATCTTATTGAAGTGCTTATCGAAGCTACCGATGATCATGCTCTCGCAGCCAAGCGTTTATTAGAAGCTGAGCGGCAAATGGATGAAGCGGCGATCTATACCATTCATGGTTTTTGTCAGCGCATGTTAAGCCAAAATGCCTTTGAATCCGGTGCACTGTTCGACAATGAGTTTATTACTGATGAAAGCCGTCTGCGTTTTCAAGCCGTGGCGGATTATTGGCGTCGTCGTTTTTATCCACTTGATGCATCACTTGCTCACCTCGTGCGCCAAGAGTGGAAAAGTCCTCATGACTTGCACCATGATATCAATACCTACCTGAGTGGCAGTGAGATTCGTCTCACTTCAGAGGGCGCACCACAAGATCTTAATGAGCTACACGACAAAAATGTACAGCGCATTAATGATGTTAAGTCGCAATGGCAAGCAGAGGTCGGTGGCTTACATAGCTTGATTAGTGAGTCAGGGGTGAATAAACGTAGCTACACCAAGACCAGTTTGCCAAAAGCGCTTCAAGAGGTATCCAATTGGGCAGATACGCCAACAAAGGACTACCAGCTTCCGAAAGCGTTGGAAAAATTCACGCAAGCGGTGCTGGTGGAGAAAACCGCGAAGGGCGAGCCACCGATCCATCCTATTTTCGATGCGATAGAGGCGCTACTCGAGACTAAACCTTCATTAAGAGCCCCGTTAACTGCTGATGCGATAACCCATTGTCGCCAAGGTCTACGAGCACTAAAGGAGCAACAATCCTGGCTCTCATTTGATGATCTCCTTACTCAGTTGAGTGGCGCGCTTTCTGCTGATCAGGGGGCAATGCTCTCATCTCGTATCCGAAGTTTGTATCCCGTTGCCATGATCGATGAATTCCAAGATACCGATCCACTGCAGTACCATATTTTCTCATCGGTCTACGGTAACCAGCCCATAGCGAAGGATCCCACTGAAGCAGAGAGCAGGGCTCAAGACGTTGATACTGCTCAGCACAGTGATCCCGAAATAGATAGTGGTCAGATAATGCCGTCAGGGCTCCTAATGATCGGAGATCCTAAACAAGCTATCTATGCGTTTCGAGGCGCAGATATCTTCACTTATATTCAAGCACGTCGGCAGGTGACTGATCATTACACACTTGGAACGAACTGGCGCTCAAGTGCAGCTATGGTTGAAGCGAGTAATGCTATTTTTGCCGAAGCAGAAAGACCTTTTATTTACGATGACGATATTCCGTTTTTACCTGTTTCACCAAGCCCTAAAGCGCATGACCGTGGCTGGTGGGTAGGCGGTAATGCCAGACCTGCGATGCAAGTATGGTCTCTTAAAGCAGAGATAAAGGTCACTAAAAAAGGTGAAGAGTCACAGCCTTTTAGTGCTGAGAATTATCGCCAAGAAGCTGCGCTTTCAACTGCTCGTGAGATAGCGCGGTTATTGAAGCTATCTCAGCAGGGGGAGGTGGTGCTAGGGAAGCCAGAAGCAGGAGAAGCATTAACCTCCGGCAACATTGCCATATTGGTGAGAACAGGTCATGAAGCACGAACGGTACAAAGAGCATTAACACAATATGGGGTGGATAGTGTTTACCTTTCTAACCGAGATAGTGTGTTCTCCCAGCCTGTTGCGACGGAACTACTGCGCTTACTGACCGCAGCGATGGAGCCTGAAAATGAGCAGAGCTTGCGAGCTGCATTAGCGACTCCCCTTTTTGCCACCAGTGCTGAAGCCCTTGATGCGCTCAATCACAGTGAAATCCTATGGGAAAATGCCGTCAGCGAATTTCGTGATTATGCTCAAACGTGGTCACGGCGGGGGGTGATGCCGATGTTGCGTCAGCTCCTTTTTCGTCGTGGTTTAACGGAGCAATTACTTGCCGAGGAGAACGGTGAACGCGTATTGACGGACCTCTTGCACCTCGGTGAGTTACTGCAAGCAGAGCGTCAGCTTCTTGATAGTGACCAAGCGCTCTTGCGATGGTTTGAACAGCAACTTATTCAACCTGCACAACCGAGTGATGAACAACAAGTTCGTCTGGAGTCTGAGCGTAACCTTGTCCAGATTGTCACCATTCATAAATCGAAAGGCTTGGAGTATGACTTGGTCTTCTTGCCTTTCATAAGCCATTACCGAGCGATGGAAACAGCGATTTACCATGATGATAGCGAAGGGCAATCAGCGACTGTTTTTGATGTTTACCAAGATCCCGATAATGTAGAAAAAGCAGAGCAAGAACGCTTAGCGGAAGATTTACGCTTACTTTATGTTGCCATTACTCGGGCGGTCTATGGCTGTTATTTATGTGTCGCCCCGATCCGTTTAGGCCGTAGTAGTAAAGAGCCTACAGGCAATCATCGCACAGCGATCGGCTGGCTATGGCAAGGGGGATTACCGGGCAGCTGCGCAGATTGGCAGCGAGCGGTGGAGCAGTTTGTCGAGAAAAGTGGTGCCACTATTGAGCCTTTGCCTGATGAGGTCGAGCCCTACGTACCCAATGCTTCTATATCAACAGCATTAGAAGCGGCACAATTTCAGCATCCGTTGCCTCGTAATTGGTGGGTAACCAGTTACTCAGGATTAGCAAAGCAAGGGCATACCTATGATGCATCACTAGAGATGCCCGGGTTTGATAACGAGGTCGCGGAGCCTGTTGCCAGTACTGGGCAAGATCAGTATTTGCAAGATAGGAGTACGGGCGTGGCTGGTGATGACTTTGCCATGGATGGGGAGCTGCCTATGGACGATTCAAGCCAGATGCCTGAAACGGCTAGCCTTTTTGCGACACAAGCTGAAGTGGCTGAACGAGGTATTGCCCAATTCCCTAAAGGAGCTGGCCCAGGTACGTTCTTACATACCTTGTTTGAGTTGATTGACTTTACAGCGCCTGCTGACTGTCCAGAAACGGTTGATATTATTGAGCAGCAGCTGACAAGAGAGGGCTATGAGCTCGAATGGTCACCCGTATTACAAAAGCTTATTCATGATGTACTCAACTGTAAGCTTGATGGAAAGGCACTCGTTCTTAAAGAGAAAACAGCAGCACAGCGGCTCACGGAAATGGAGTTCATGTTCCCGATTGAAAAGCTTTCATCATCAGCGGTGAATACCCTTTTAGCCACCCATGATCCTATTGCTGCAAAAGCACATGCATTTGGTTTTGATACTGTCAGCGGTATGCTCAAAGGTTTCATCGATCTGATCTTTGAACATGAGGGGCGCTACTACGTGCTGGATTGGAAATCGAACTGGCTTGGCGAGCATGTGAGTGATTACACGCCAGAAAACCTGCACCTCGCGATCATGGATCATCGTTATGATTTGCAGTATCTGATTTACACCTTGGCGCTGCATCGGTACTTGCAAAGTCGCATTGTCGATTATGATTATGAACGCCATATTGGCGGTGTTTATTACCTCTTTTTAAGAGGAATTGAAGCTGAAGGGCAGCATGGTATTTATTCGGTTCGTCCACCGTTAGCACTGATCGAAGGATTAGACCGTCTCATGAAAGGAGAGGCATTATGACAGACACAACGGTATTAAATGCGACTGAGAGATTGCTGTCTCGTCTGTCACTGCTCGTGGAGAAAGGGGCTCTTCGGGCGATTGATTATCAATTTGCACGCTATATGTCAGCGCAATTCTTTCAGTGCCGCCAAGATGATGCGTCAATGCAGTGTGGGCAGTCTGATCAAGATAACCCTAATGTAGCTACGCTAACACTTTGGGCTGCCCAGCTAAGCTATCGTGCCGGTCAGGGAAATATTTGCGTCGCCATTGATCAATTTCAGGTTTGGTTTGATCTCAATAGTCAAGATCGTCAATGGCTACTGGCTGATATTGAGTGGACAGACATCCATGATGCGTTGAGTGATTCACCTGCTGTTGGCAATGGTCTTGTCCCGACACCAATGGTTGTTGCAGAAAACCGCCTTTATCTTGCCCGTTATTGGCATGATGAACAAATTGTTGCGCGCTATCTACGAAGACACGCTGTCAGTGCCAGCACAAGCCAAGCGCTACCCGATATTCTAACGTCCTTATTTATCCCTTATCTGCCAGTGCTTAAAGCCCGCTTACAGTCTAATGATGATATTGCATTGAAGCGGCAGTCCGTTATCGATGTACTCGATATTGTTAATCCAGAGGCTCTTCCGTGGGGAGATATCGATCTAATTATTGATGCTCAACCCGGAATATCGGCGCTAAATAACATGCTCGCGGTTATCCCTCTGAGCAGTTGCCTTAACTGGCAAAAAGTCGCTGCAGCAATGTCGCTTTCACGGCAGTTCAGTGTCATCTCTGGTGGACCAGGGACGGGGAAAACAACCACCGTTGTCCGCCTTCTTGCAGCATGGATTGAACAGGCTAAGTTTGATCCTGCTCCAGAAGAGGGTGTGCCGGTCATTAAACTAGTTGCCCCTACCGGTAAAGCAGCAGCGAGACTAACCGAATCCATTGGTGGAGCATTAGACCAGCTCGCTATCTCTCCTGACATCAAAGGATGCATACCGACAGAAGCATCGACCCTTCACCGTTTATTAGGTGCGATTCCTGAGCGAGTGAGTTTTCGTCATAATGCACAAAATCGACTTCACCTTGATGTGCTTGTGGTGGATGAAGCGTCGATGGTTGACCTGTCGATGATGGCACGCTTAATGGAAGCGCTGCCTGATCATGCGCGATTGGTGTTACTTGGCGATAAAGATCAATTAGCCTCTGTTGAAGCCGGTAGCGTACTCGGGGATATTTGTCAGTTTGCGGTTAATGGCTATAGCTCTCAGCAGGCAGCACACCTGTCGCGGTTAACAGGCTATCACATCGCTGATGGTTCACCTCGTTCACCGATATCTGACAGCCTGTGTATGTTACAAAAGAGCCACCGTTTTCACGCATTATCTGGAATTGGTCAGCTCGCTTTTTCTGTCAATCAGGGGAATACACATCGTGTAGAGTCTGTTTGGCAGCAAGGCTTTGGTGACATTGAGCACCATCCGCTTACAACGGAAAGCTATATCTCGTTAATTAGTCGCCTTGTGAATGCTTACAAGCCCTATTTCCTCGCGGCAAAAGAAGGTCAGAAGCCAGAAGATGTTTTAGCGTTGTTTGCAGATGTTCGATTACTTTGTGCTATTCGTAACGGCGATACTGGTGTTGATGGCATGAATCAACGTGTTGAGCGGCACCTTCGACAGTTAAATTTGATTCAGGATCATGATGATCTTTGGTATATCGGCCGTCCGATTATGATTACTCGGAACGATTATGCACTTGGCCTCTCAAATGGTGATATTGGTATTACGCTTTATGATCAAGAGAATCAGCGATTGCGGGTTTACTTCCAATTACCAGACGGTTCGATAAAGGGGATTCTTCCAAGTCGTTTACCAACGCATGAAACAGCATATGCGATGACGATTCATAAATCTCAGGGATCAGAGTTCGGGCATACATTCTTACTGTTGCCAGCTAAAATGAATCCTGTCGTGACGAGAGAGCTTATATATACCGGCATTACTCGAGCCAAAAAGCAATTATCTCTCTACGCAGATATGCCTATTTTACTTCAAGGGATTAATCGTCAAACTGAGCGTTTAAGTGGCTTGAAGCAAGCGCTTATAAATTAATTTAGAATTATTTTGTTACAAATTAAGACTGAACTATCTTTTCTGTACAAATAATTACCTAATATCACCCAGCCTTATGCTTTTATAGGGTTGGGTGTTTTCTTTATTATCTATCTTAACAGTGCCTGAATCTCTTTAGATGGTTACATTTCTTCTTGTTAACATTTTTGTTATTAAAGGTTGGTGGTGACTATATATGTCTATAAGCTGTTTTCTTTATTGGACAGTGTTTTTATGTCTGTAAGGAAAATTCAATAAATTGTGGGTAACATTCTGGATTAGTATCACGTTTTGGATGTTATTTTATGCAATTTCGTTGGGATTTCTTGAAGGCAAAGTCTGCTATTTTTTACCTTGCTGCATTGATTGTTTCTATCGGCAACTGGAACGATACTGAAACTGTACTGCTTAATGCTTACCACCGAATTGTCGCTAATTGGACAAATGCCAATGAATACGCATTAGTTAATGCTATTAGTGTTGGTCATTCTTATGAGTATGTTATTTCATCAATAGGGTTACCCCAAGCGGTCAAAACGTCACGTATTGACCCTGAATTGCACTTTAGCTACTTCAATTTTGATAAGTTTCTACTCTCGATTAGTCATAAAAATAGCCGTGTTACTGGTTATGCTGTTCAGGCTTTAAACCAAAGTTTTCAGGCTGATATTCCCTATATTGAAGGGAGTCTGTTTAAACAGATTAATCATGAATTGATCAATTTTCCTGATGATCACTTCTTTGAAAGTGGAAATATAGAATATTACTTAGATGCTATTGAAATGGGACGAGATGCCTTGTTCCAAAAAGTATTTGTTGGGCAGTATAACTATATTTCTGAACATCAATTATCCCCCGAGCAAATCACTGCGCTTGATAGAAGCTATGTCCTAGAGGAGCAAGAGAGCGTTCGAACTCTTCAAGAGCAGCTTCGTAAACAACCTGCCAATACCTTCATTATCTCTGAAAAGAGTATCGATGAAGCTCTCGATATGATGTTAACTCGCTACGAGTATGCGACGTATTTTCTTTAAGGAACAAAGATGAAAAAGTGTTTACTCTCCTCGTTAGTTGTCAGTGCTTTATTGTGCGCACCGGCTATGGCCGATCCATTTGCTGACCTTGATCAGTCTGTGGCGGAATTCAATCGCTCTCCCGAAGAAGAGAGAAAAGAGTTTCAAGAGTGGTATTCAGCACACATGCAAGAATATTCAGCTTGGCGCAAAGCATTCCTCGAAAAGTGGGATGCAGAGCGCGCAACATCGGTTGTGACTTGGGGTGATACTCAAGTTGATAGTGAACATGTCTCAGTGCTTCATGGTGAAAACCAGCGAACGCTCATCGACTTTGAATCGAATGAAGTTGTGATAGAGGTTCGAGAGGGGGAAACACTGTCGAGCGAGCAGTTAGAATCTTTTATTTCACAGCAGCTTGCTAACCCAGAAATGGAGTTTTTACAGTTAGATGCTCAAGTGCTTGCAGCTCCTGTTATGGTTGAGCAGCGTGAAATCAGCTACTCAGTAGAGGATGAGCGAGAGGCCTTACGAGAAATTTTGCAGCAAACGAATCAACAGTTGCAAGATATTGATAAGACAGCAAGTTCACTTGAAATGAACACTGAGCAAGTGATTGACGAGGATCTTCTTCGTCAAGAGAAGGAAACGCTTGTTATTGATGCCAAATCTCGAATGCAAGATCTATCGGCACTTTATCAAGAGCAAAGAGAGACAAGTCCTGAAGAGGTGCCCGTTGTCACCTATCGCTTGAAAATGCCCAATAGTAGCTTAGAAAATCGAGTGGCACCCTTCCTTGATGAGATTCATAAGCAAAGTGAAGCCTTTGATGTTGAGCCTGCGTTGATCGTTGCCATTATGCATTCAGAGTCGAGCTTTAACCCGAATGCTCGCTCACCGATCCCTGCATTCGGCCTTATGCAAGTTGTTACAACCAGTGCGGGTCACGATGTTAACCGCATTGTTCATAAGATTGATAGCCCGATGAATGAAGGGGATCTCTATCAGCCAGATTACAATATTGAAGCGGGTACTGCTTATCTAGATATCCTTAATTCACGCTACTTACGTGCCATTGAAGACCCACAAAGTCGTGAATACTGTGTCATTGCAGCTTATAACACGGGGGCTGGAAATGTTGCTCGTGCGTTTGGTGAACGACGTTTACCTGCGGCGGTTGAAAAAATTAATGCACTAACACCACAAGAAGTCTACGACAGCCTGATTGCCAATCTTCCATACGATGAAACCATCAATTATCTGAAGAAGGTTACCGAGCGTAAAGAGATGTATCAGGAGCAGATATGAGACGCTGGATTTTCGTCTTAATTGCTGCACTGTGCTCGTTGCCTGCACTTGCGGTGCAGGTACCCACGGATACTGAAGAGACTATTTTTGGCATCGGCTATGGTGAGGTCTCGTCAGAAGCTGAGCGAGATGCCTTAGCTCAAATTGCGTTGCGCCTATCTGCAAGGGTTTCTGTCGAGGAAAAAAGCCTGCTATCAAGCCAGAATGGCCATGCTGAAACGGCATTTTCATCGGCTTCGACGATTACGACCGATGAGTTATTGATGCCTTCTTACACCCTTGTTGAACGACATGAATATCAAGGTCAGCAACAGATCGTCATTGCCGTTGAACGGGCAGATATCGCCTCGCTCTACCAATTAGAGGCGTCGAATGGACTTAATCAAGTTGCTATCAATCAAGCCCAATCTCGCACTGGCTCCGCGTTTCGTGCATTGAGTCAGGCTCTCGTTAATGACAGTTTGCTGCAACAAAGTCAGAGCCTTATCAGGGTACTGATAGGGTTAGATATTGAGGCTGAACAAACAGATACATTGGTTGCTCAATACCAACAATTGATGGCTGCTCATCGTCAGAGCATTCAGTTACTTTCTCTGAATGTGACAGGGGATACGCGAAGCCAATTAGCGATAGAGGCATTGAACGATAATGCCTCTATGTTGGGAATCACAGCGGATCATCAAGCTCCCCTTCAAATTGTATTGCGCTCAAGAGAGAAGCAAGCCTCTTCGTCAGGCAAGGTTATTGCGGCTAGAAAAATTACCGTTGATATACGCGAGCAAGGCCAGTTAGAGAGCGTCATGCAGCGTGATTTGGACTTTATGAGCGAGCCTAAAAATTCGAAATATGAAGCTTCGGCATTTATTGATGACAAAATTAGGTCATCACTTTTATCTAATGGATTAGTGAAAATAATAGGAATAAAAAACAATGAAAATTAAAACATTATCGGTTGTGTTAGGCGCCATTCTTGTATCAGGTTGCGCGAGCCAAATTGATATTTGGGATGACCGCGAAGAGATGCTAAATGAATTAGCAGCAACATGTGAAGCGCACACTACGGATTACCAATCGTACTCTCCAACATTCGACCAAGCATCTGAAGCACTTCTTGCGATTACTCGCCGTCAGTGTGCTGCTGCGAGTGAGTACCGCACTATTCGTGAAAACCACAAAGACGTTGAGCAGTTCTTCGCTATGAATACGGCGAACGGCCTTGGTAATGAAGAAATCGCTGAGTTGCTTTTAGAAGACAGTGATATGTCAAAGAAATTCCAGCAATATCAAGCCGCTCAAGACGCCATTTTTGATCAAAATTTAGAGCTGGCAATGGATCTTGGTTTAGTCACCGCAGAAACAGCGTTACTGTTCGCTGAGCACGCAACGACTATCGCGAAAATTGAAGTTTTGAAGCGTATTCAAGGTGAGCTAGACCCTGAAGGTGATGAATTGCCTCTCGTCCTTGATCAAATGAGTACACGTATTTCACTTATTAATGATGGTCAGTCTCTCATTAGCGCAGAAAAAAGCTTCTTAGATGATATGGCTGAAGCTGATAAAGCGCTTCAAGAGCGTATCGCAATCGCTGATGGAGCGTAAGAAAATGCAAAAGAAGCACCTTCTAACAACACTGGCGGCCAGTATTATTTTAGCGGGTTGTCAATCAACGAGTCAGCCTCAGTCACGCATGCAGACTGAAACAACGGGTGGCTCATCAGGTTATGAGTACGGTAAACCGGCTGAGCAGTTTGTCGATGCCGACATCGAATTACCAGCGTATTACAGCACGAGTGGGCTGGATAAATGTACTTTTGAAGTCAATAACGAGCACCCTGATTGTCCGTTAAGTAAAAAAGTACTGCGCCTGTACATGTCTGATCCTGTGACGACCGAAGGTGATAACCCTAATGATTGGTTATCGACAGTACGTGCCTATGACAATAGCCAGCTACTTAATCAATTTGAGAATCAGGTTGTTGGTTTAAACCGCTTCCGTATCGTGTCTGGTGATGATCGCGCCATGAGCATTCTCGGTGATATTACCGAAAATATGTCTGATGCTGAGCTAGCACATCGTATGAGCAATGGTGTACTCCACCCTGATTATGCGATGACGATTGATACGGTCAAAATGGGTGAGCTGATTACTGCTGGCTCGAGCAACCTCGTTGATTTTGGGTTGGACTTCACTATCGGTTTCCTAGATCCGTATACACGTGAAAAGATTAGCTACCCGAATGTTGGTCGTATCAAAGTGCGAACGCAAGATGTTAAATCAATGAGTGAAATGCAGTTCTGGATGCAATCAGGCAAGATTGAAGGTGGTTTCGACTTCTTTGATGCGAATGCCGTTTCTGCTGTTTTCAATGATATGTCTGCCCGTGGTTTTGGCATCGCATTGAGTCGCATGCTCTCTGAAATGCCAGCAACGGCACAAGTACTCGGGATTCGTGGCGATCGTATCTCACTAGACCGAGGTCAAAACGCAGGTATTTTACCTGATGAAACGATGGTGGTATTTGAGTACAGCTATGGTTTTGCTGAGCCTATTGGTGTTGCAACTGTCAACCCAAGTGATATTGAATCGCAAGGTCGTATTATTCGTTGGAAAGACTCTCGTGATGCAAAGCGTATTAAAGGTGAATCAAACGACGGGATCTATCGCCCAGCAGCAGATGCCAAATTATTTGCAGTGAGTGTCGGTACGCCGAAGAGCTTCTTGCAGAACCGTATATCGGCAAGTGGCGCATTATAATGATAAAAAAATTAGCGCTTTCGGGCGCTTTTTTTGTGTTAGCTACGGCGCAAGCAGCATCGTTATCCCAGCTTGATGATGGCTGGCGACTCAGCTTTAATTCGTGCAGCTACGGACGAGGCACAAGTGCTATCGCTGATGCAAAAAAAGACGCACCAACACACGCTATTCGTGTCTTTGAATCACAACGTTCAAATTTTACAGATAGCAGTACTTTACCAACTAACGAACAGTTTATTACCCGTGTAAATCAAGAACAGGCTAGCTTCTTGTTTGGTTCGACCTATTTACAAGGTAGCGAGACCTGCATACCCGTTCAATATGATCTTCAAATAGGGGATTCAGAGAGTGGGTTTGATTGGGATTGGGATAGTGATGACGGTGTACAGCTCCGTATTCAGGCATCTTCTCAAGCGAAAGGGTCATTATCATCGGCTCAAGCAGCAGAAGTTGAAGCGTTGCGTCAAGGCATACTTACTGCGTTAGCTCGCATGGTTGATGATGTTTCTGGTTTTGAGCACCTCGCAGCGGTTCCCACCTCGTTTGTTAAAGATTGGCTTGTTTTAGAGCGTCAAGAGGAGAGCGGTACCGCAACCGTGATCGTTGAAATGGTCTTGGATCAAGAGGCTTTGTCATCGCTAGCGAATGATAGCTACCATCTTGTGGGCAAGCCGCGTTTTCTTATTCACTCAGACACTACAATCGTCAAACAATATCTTGATGCAGTGATTGCTGAACGTGGATGGTTGATCAGTCAGCGTTTAAGTGATGCTGACGTTATTATTTCTGTTGAAACAGCACTGACAAGTAATGATATTCAGGCGCAACTAGGCATGAGTTTATCCCTCTTTGATAAAGATGGGTTGCAGCTTGGTCGTTGGAGTAATCAAGCAAGAAGCCTCTCTTTGCCAACGGCTGATGGTATTCATGATCGACTAGCAAGCATTCACTTCAATCAAAATGATGAGGTGATCATGAGCCATATTGACGATGCGCTATCGGCATTACATTCTGCTGGTGGTGTGTGGCGCGAAATCGCTGTCTCTGACTCTAGCAATATCACCATCACCGAAGTGGCAGAGAAGCTTCAGGAGTCTTCATTCGTTAATAACGTGAAAATTGTTGATGTCAATGAATCCCAAACCATTCAGTTTCGAAGCCGACTATCAGCCGAACATATACCGACTGAACTTCTGCGCTTGAACATTGATGATGCTGGGAGTGCATTGCACTTTTCTCAGGATGAAGACGGCCGCTTAATACTAAATTGAGGAAGAATAGATGAAACGTAATGTTATTTTCACGTTGGCAGCAGCTACCCTTTTAACGGCATGTGCGTCAACGAGCGAAAGTGCGGTACCAGAAAAAGCCTATGATTTACCTAGCTGGGTATTGTCTCCAATGGTCGCTGACGGACTTGCGGCGACGAGTTGTGTGAACGCAACGAATAATTTCAATATCGATAAGCGCCATGCTGAGGCGGGTGCTCGAAGCTCTTTAGCACAAAGCATTAATGTGAAAGCAAGTGTTATGGACCGCACTTACTCTCGAATGAACAGCAGTGAAGCAGGCGTGCAGACAGGTGAAACATTCGAGAGTGTTGCGAAGAGTGTGTCTGATGTCCGTATGGCGGGTGCTAAGATCGTTCAGGTAGATACGGGTTTGGTTAATGGTCAAGCGCAAATTTGTGCAATGGCAGCTATCCCAGAAAAGCTGGTTCAAGGGATCTTCTCAGATATCGTCATGGCAAGCGGCGAGACGATAGACCCAACGAATGAAGCTGCAATGTATGAAGAATTTCGTACTCAAAAAGCGATGGATAGCTTGGAAGAAGAATTACTTCGTTTGACACAATAATCGTCTTCAATGATAAAAAGCTTAAGTAATGATGATTGCTTAAGCTTTTTTAACCTTACGGCAATATTCATGCAGTTATTAGAGTCTTTAAAGAATTTCTATATTACATTCTCTGAATTTGAAAAACACTTTTTCCAAATCGCAGTTACCTTACTCTCTTTTTGTATCATTCCTTGGTTGGTGAGAACGACATTAAATCGCTTTCTTAATTTTAGAGAAAGTGGTGAAAAGAAAGAGCATGAAGTTAAGTTTATTCATCGTGTTCAGTATTTTATTGGCTTTATATTTTCAATCTTCTGGTTTAGATACTTTGATGTCTATGGCTGGTACAGTAAGATATCAGAAGCAGGCGCTGTTGTTTTTGCAGTTTTAGTCCTTCACTCTATTTTAGATTTCTTTGAATTTAAGTTTAGTCATCGAGAAAATAGAGGTGATATTCCGATCAAACCTTTTGCTGAACTTATCAAGCTAGTTAGTTTTGCGATTATGTTTGTTATGATTATCGTAATTTTGCTTGAAATACCACCGATGGCTTTTATTAGTGGTATTGGTGCGATGTCAGCCATTTTACTCTTACTATTTAAAGATAGCATTCTCGGTACGGTGACGGCGGTAAAAATTAATATTCACCGTCTGGTCCGTAAAGGAGATTGGATTGAAGTTGGTGCATATGGCGCCGATGGTGAAGTAAAAGACATCACGCTGAGTGTCGTAACGGTTGAGAACTGGGATAAGACCACATCCATTATTCCGACCTATGAAATACTAAATGTTGGGCTGAAAAACTGGCGCAGTATGACGACACAAGGAAGACGAATAAAGAGAAATATCTCCTTAGATGTGAATAGTATTCGTTTTTTAGACATGACTGAAATTGAAAGCCTTTCTCGTATTCCTCTTATTGAAGAGCAAATAACGTATCTTTGTAAAGAGAATGGTTTAGTCAATATCGGTGATAATATGAACAAGCGTTGTATTACCAATGCAAGTTTGTTCAGGCTTTATGTTGAGTCTTACATACAGTCTAGAGATGATATTAATAACGCTCATACGTTATTAGTTAGGCAGTTAGATTCTTCTTCTCAAGGTGTTCCGATTGAGATTTATTGTTTCACCAAGAATACTAACTGGAATCATTTTGAAAATGTTCAGTCTGAAATTTTTGAACATTTATATGCTGTCGTGAGTCTATTTGACTTAAAAGTCTATCAGCACCTTACCAACGTAAATGATTTAATCCGTAACTAGGAAATATAATGCGATATTTGTTGTTAGTAGGTCTTTTTTTTGTGAGTGCAGTAAGCGCTTATGAGTATAAAGAACCACTCGAATCACCGATTAATAAAACAGATTACTATGCGGAGCATGGTGCGCCGGCTATTCGAGTCTATAAAGAAGACAAAGATTGTAAGGGAGCGTGTGCTTATACCGTTAATCTAGGGAATGGGCGTGCTTATACGACTCGCCGTGGAGAAGCTGAAATATTTGCACAAGCTCAATATGGCAATACAGCTTATGCTTATGTTCGAGTTAAATATGATTGTGGTAAGCGCCGTGATTGTCGTGATTATATTATGTATTCAACACACAATGCAGTTACCTTTCCTGGTCCTTCTTGTCGCCGAGCGATGACTCGACATGTTAGTGCAAGTGGAGAGCTCATGTGTCTTCACGACGATAGATTAGAAACCTTTAATAGCCGGGGGCGTATTCGTAATATTGATCTACCGGTTGAGGCTCGATATGGTTCAGGTGCGATAGGTAACAACTTAACCGGACAAACTGCTGTGGCATTTATTGGTCGCGATGACAATAAACTCTATATGTCCAACTCTCAGGCTGATTGGGTTTCAGCAGATACGAATCTCCATGGTCGTAGCGACTTTAATAACATCTTAGACCCGTATCCAGTTGATGATGTTGAAACGGTCGTCGGTGTTTATGAGTATGCCAATATTCGTAATCGCGGTGTCGCACTTTATCGCTTTAGAAACTCTTATTTGTCTTCTTCTGGTTACTTAGTGAATACATCTGCATTTAATTATGGCTCTTCTGGCCTTGAAGTGTTTGGTCAGGGAAGAGATATCTTCGTGACAGGGCGTAACCAAAGTGAGCGTAAAGATCAGACTTACCAGCTTGCGACCTATGATCTGCGGAGCCTTGGTATGGATGATGATGGTGAGCCTGTTCGGTTTGCTTCAGCACGACAATCTATGCTTGATATGATGTTCGGTTATGGAGTGACACAGACAAGTTGGGACGTAAATCAAAAGATTCGCTCAGGTGGTGATACACAAGCACGCGCTTCTTATGATATGAACGATAGCTTATTGCATAACTACTACATGCAAGGTCGCTATAGAGATACTCAGGTGACCGTCAACTACTTAACCAGTGAAGGTGAAGAGAGTGACAATAACTTAGTTTCAAAAGGAACAGAGTTATTGACGGCTGTCGTTGATTTTAACGGTATGTTTGATGGTGCGATGACGCTACGACTAGAGCTTGAGCATATGGAGTCTGGCGGCGTCGTGAACTATAGCGATGGGGGAGGTCACTCTTTTCGTGAAACATTTGAAACGGACTATAGCGTGTATGGGCTTTCTTTCGTGATGGAAGAGGGGGGTTACCTAGGCTTTAAATATTCTACCTATGACGCGCCAAGTGCCGTGGGCTTTGAAAAAAGAAATGGTCGCTATCAAGGCTCTGCGTTTGATAAAGACTTCTCAATTGACCGCTATATGCTGGTTATTGGTTACGATGAAGCGTCTTATGGTGGACGTTATGAGATGAGTTATAACCGTTTTTATATCGATGGTGAGTTTGGATTAGGCATCAACAAGTTGAATGTTAGCCGCGATGCGCTCGAGGAAGCAACAGGCACTCGTGAAGGCAAAATTTACGGTAAATATGCACTGGCAGTGACCTCTGCGGTTGAGTTGGGCTATACCTATCAGCGTCGTTCGACAAGACTTCGTGGGCTAGGCGTCTCGTTCCAAGCTGGCTATCGAGCTAAAGTGGATTGGACTTATCAAAAGCCTTCGGACGAAGCGAGCAGTGATGAGTTTTATTTGCTCTATGAACGCACAGATCTTTGGCATGGTCCATTTGTGCAGTTTAATGCCATATTTTAAAGCCGCGTCAATGACGTAGGGGAGACTTTACGTTGTTCATGTCAGTTTTACCCGAGGTTGCGGTAAAACTGACATAGCTTTTAACTAAAGCCTTCAACTAAAGCTTTAGTATCAGCATCAAAGCTTTAACATCAGTATCTTAGAACGACGTTGGAAATTATAGAGGGCTTGCTTCGCGACAGGGAGCTGCTCAACATCACATTCAACGAACCCTTGCTCTCTGAACCAGTGAATACTGCGAGTGGTGAGAACAAACAGGCTTTGTAGCCCCATCCCCTTAGCTTGTTGTTTCAGCTTATTGAGTAGTGTTACACCCCGTTCGCCATCTCGGTAGTCGGGATGTACCGCAACACATGCCATTTCTGCGGTTTTTTCCTCAATGAAGGGATATAGAGCGGCACAACCAATCGCCATATTATCGCGTTCAATAACGGTAAATCGTTCAATCTCTTGCTCAAGTTGCTCACGAGAGCGGCGCACTAAGATACCTTCTTGTTCGAGTGGATAGATCAAATCAAGAATACCACCGATATCATTAATATCGGCATGTCGTACTTGTTCAGCGCTTTCCATGACGATCTGTGTACCGATACCATCAATAGAAAATAGCTCCTGAATGAGAGATCCATCCTCTTGGTAGCTAATAAGGTGGCTTCGAGGTACACCAGCACGGCAGGCTCGGATAGCGCCCCGTAGGAATCGCCCAGCACCAGAGTGCGCCTCCCCTTTATTTGTTAGCGCTTGAAGGTGGCGCTCAGCTTCATTAGGAAGGAGTTCTGAAACCACTTCTCCGGTTGTTAACTGGATACCCTGTTGAGAGCTATAGCCAATCAACTTATCAGCCTTCAGGGCGATAGCTGCATGGGTTGCCACATCTTCAGAGCTTAAATTAAAACACTCCCCAGTGACGCTACTTGCGATGGGCCCAAGCAGCACAATACTCCCTGTTTCTAACTGGCGATGAATCGCCTGAATATCTAGACGTCTTATCCGCCCGCTATGGCTATAATCTATACCATCGTCGACACCAATAGGCTGAGCGATGACGAAGTTACCGCTGACGACGGTGATCTGCGAGCCTGCCATGGGGGTATTGTTGAGCCCCATGGAAAAGCGGGCAGTAATATCGAGTTGCACCTGCCCAGCTGCCTGCTTAACTATTTCTAGGCTGCGTTCATCGGTGACACGGATCCCTTTATGGTAGGGGGTTGAGATATGATGTAACTCGAGGAGCTGATTAATTTGTGGTCTAGCACCATAAACCACTACAATTTTGACGCCGAGGCTATTCAGCAGCGCAATGTCGTTGAGAATATTAGGAAAGTTGCGATCAGCAATGGATTCACCACCCAGCATGATAACCACGGTGCTTCCATGGTGACTGTTCACATAAGGTGCTGATTGCCTAAAGCCCTTGACGAGAGCTGTACTACGTAATTTCACACAACGTCCTTGGTGTTTATGTTGAAATATTGAATATATATTCTAAATTAAAACGAAATGTGTCTTCGAGTGCAAGTGAAAGTTATGATCTTCGACAATGAGTTTGCCACCAATAGCGGTTAGCTTTGTTATCATCACCAACGTTTTTTGTTTATCCTAATGAAATGAAAGCAAATAATCGCCAATTGATACAATCGTTCATTCTGTTTAGCTTCCTTGCTATAAGCTTATTTCTAATAGGCTTGCTCGCGATGGGCGCATTCAGGCAAGGTGTATTCGAGCCGCCCCCGATTGACAGCATCTATGGCGTCTGGCATGAGCAAGAAGTACCTGGGCATGCCGCCGATGAATTCGAAGTTCGTGCTGATGGCATCTACATAAGTGGCGCTATTGTGACGACACGCTATAACTTTAATGGTGTGATATTAAGCTATCATGTAGGGCAGCAGCTTTATCGCTATACGTACACCTCTCAAACTTTAGTGAGAGACAAGCCAGCTCATTATCGTTCGATATTTGTCCGAAAATAAGCTTGGTCGGCATGTCGATGCCTTAACCAGCATTTAGTCATTGATTGACTATTTAGCAATTAACTCTTGATGAGCTAGCGACTTTTCATTTAGCAACTTCGCTGTAAACCTTCGCTCGATCTGAGGGCGGGGATATAAGGCGTAAAGTTCGT
This sequence comes from bacterium sp. HQB-150, assembly GCA_043421945.1. Lineage (GTDB taxonomy): Bacteria > Pseudomonadota > Gammaproteobacteria > Enterobacterales > Vibrionaceae > Thaumasiovibrio. The sequence continues at coordinate 26,219 of JBHOGO010000029.1, forward strand.
AGAACTTGACTGGCTTTCGACATATGCCTTGAGTGTTTCGATTGTTGCCCCTCCTGCTGTACAAGCAAAGTAAGAACGTGACCACAGAGCCGCACTTTTGCTTTGCCTTGTAAGGTGTGTGTTTTGCACCCTCAACATTCTTGATGAAATGGACTTCAGGTTGTTCACCATCCATTTCTATCAATTCACACAAGCCGACTCAAAAGCCTTTCTTAATTGCTCAATCATAACTCCAGTAAACAACTTGCGTCGGTACTTGGTTGTGAACACCAAATGCACCACTAATTTGCTAACACTATGTCTTTTTCTGAGGTAACCATCTAGCTGACCATTATCAAACACACTCACTTTACAACATCTTATTAAATTCATAGAGTATGGGCATACTACACTGAGCACTGAAAATGTTAAGAGCTACTAAAGTACGTATTTACCCAACGCAAGAGCAAGCTGAGTTTTTAATAGCTCAGTTTGGCGCAGTGCGTTTTGCGTATAATAAAGCTCTACATTTAAAGTCTCATATGTACCGCAAGCATGGTGTAACGCTGAATCCTAAAAAAGATATAAAGCCATTGCTTGCCGTTGCCAAGAAGTCACGAAAATACCACTGGCTTAAACAATATGACTCGATTGCCTTACAGCAATCAGTCATTAACTTACACACGGCTTTTGATAACTTCTTCAATCCCAAATTAAGGGCTAAATACCCAAACTTCAAACGTAGACACGGCAAGCAATCAAGCTACCATTGTGTTGGTGTTAAGGTTCTTGATAGTGCTATTAAACTACCCAAGATGAAGCCAGTTAAAGCCAATATACATCGAGAGATCGTTGGTAAGGTTAAAAGCATTACTCTCAGTTTGAGTAAGACAGGTAAGTTCTATGCGTCCATACTTGTGGATGACGGCATTGAGACTCCAAGCTTGATTCACTCAATCGATAAAGTGACTGGGATTGATCTGGGATTGTCACACTTTGCAATTCAGTCGAATGGCAAGAAAGAGGCTAACCCGCGATTTGTAAAACGTGCTGAGAGGAATCTTAGACGCAAACAGAAGCAGCTTTCGCGCAAGGTCAAAGGCAGCGTAAACAGAGCTAAAGCTCGTTTGCTTGTCGCAAAGTGCTACGAAAAAATAGCGAATGCTCGCGCTGACTTCCAACATAAACTATCTCGAACACTCGTAGACAAAAACCACGCTGTGATTGTAGAGACATTGAAATCAGCCAATATGATGAAAAACCGCAAACTGGCGAAACACATAGCGGATGCCTCATGGCATAGTTTTGTCGTAAAGCTGGAATACAAACTGAAAGAGCAAGGTAAGCATCTAGTAAAGCTCGATCAGTGGTACGCCAGCTCTAAAACATGCCATTGTTGCGGTCATAAAATGGAAGAAATGCCACTATCAGTTCGCAAGTGGGATTGTCCCTCTTGTGGCACGACGGATATAGTTCGGGATCTGAATGCCGCTCTTAATATCCGAGATAAAGGTATTCTAGAATTAAAAGCGGCTGGACAGTCGTTTCTGCTTATGGAAGCTGCGTAAGACTCGATACTATCGAGCATTGGCTAACGAAATAAGAAGCATCGCCCAACGGGCGGTGAGTAGTCACTCCATAGCGAGTAGATGCAGCTCGCTGAGTAATTGATTTATTGATGCTTCTTTTGTGGCGACTTGTCGCAATAGGTTTGCGGTGTGTTGATCTCCACCCAAGCAACGTTGAATAGATGCGTTTATCTGTGTACGGCTAGCCCCTTCGCTTGCTAAACTTCTTATCCATTGATATTCGACAGCGTCGGGATCTAAGAGGGTTTTTAGGCCTAATTTAAACTCGGTTTCCATGTTGGACCTCCCTGTTGAGTATGCTTTTAGCATGCTGGGTATGACAAATTTGCTTCACTCTTGTGTAATTATTACTTCATTATTGTGACGAATTGATGGCACTGATTGAGTATGGCTTGTGATGTACTATTGAACAAATAGATAATTTGGAAAAGTCGATTAGGTTCATTCTCATTGGGAATGGATAGCATTTAATATATGTGTTTTTATCGGTTTTCTTGCTAGCGATTTTATAAAAAGGAATATATGTGCCACGTCTAATAACTGCGATTTTTTTGAGTTTGATTGCGACTGGGTGTGCAAAAACAACCGAGCAGGGGAAGCAATATCAAGATGGGAAGTTAAATGCGGCACTCAACCCTGTTAGCCATATCAACTCCCCCCTTCCATTAACGGATAGCACAGGTTTTCTTGAGCAGACTGAACTCGTTGTATCTCGCTCTCCGTCAATGGCTGCGCAGTATGCCGCATTATATGCTGAGATTGAGCAGTGGCTTGAAAGTGGTGGCGATCTGTCGACATTGCCGAATCTATCGTTAGAGATTTCCCAACTACAGGGGGGGGATAGTTTTGGTAATGTGCTAATGACTGGGTATTTTTCACCTGTCATTGAGATGCGCCACCAACCCGACCCTGTCTTTCAATACCCGGTATATGCAAAGCCTGATTGTGAAGATGTCTGTCCATCGCGCGCCGAAATTTACTGGGGGGCACTTGAAGGGAGGGGGCTCGAAGTGGGGTACAGCGCTTCAGCCTTAGACAACTTCATGATGGAAGTACAAGGCAGTGGTTTTGTTCACTTTGGTGATGATGACCAAATGCAGTATTTTGCGTATAGCGGAAAGAATAATCACCCTTATACCAGTATCGGCCGTGTGTTGATTGAACGTGGGGAAGTGGCTCGAGAAGCAATGTCTTTAGAAGCCATTCACCAGTGGGCATCAGAGCAAGATGAAGCCGCTGTGTTTGAATTGATGGAACAAAATGCATCTTATGTTTTTTTCCAGCCCACAGATGTTCTTGATGTACTAGGGAGTGCTGGCATTCCTCTGGTTGCCGGTGCGAGTGTTGCCGCAGACCGCGAATTATTGCCATTGGGCAGCGTGTTGATGGTCGAAGTGCCGCAGCTTGATGAGTTCGGTGTGTGGACAGGGGAGCACCAGTTGAGTGTGATGGTGGCATTGGATACGGGGGGAGCCGTCAAAGGTAATCACCTCGATCTCTATCATGGCATGGGAAAAGAGGCTGGAATTAAAGCCGGTCATTACAAGCACTTCGGTCGGGTTTGGAAGATCGATTTAGCGAAATAAAGCGTGATTCTCCGAATTTCAAGGGATTTACTATGGCTTGTCCCTCAACTTTTCTTGCGGGATAAGCACAGTACTGAAATCCTTTATAAACAGCCTTCTGAGCCTTCTATAGACACTAGACAAACGCTTTCAGAGCGCGTATAAAACGCGCTCTGAGTGTAATTGAGCCTAGGACATAAACATGCGTGACGATCTTCCTCCTGCCACTGAACAATATGAACAACGCTTCGGTGGAACTCGACGTCTTTATGGGATGAGTGAAGTCGAGATTCTGCGAGCATCGCACGTTTGTGTCATCGGTATTGGTGGCGTTGGCTCTTGGGCTGCAGAAGCGCTAGCTCGTTCGGGGATTGGTGAAATCACGTTGATCGATATGGATGACGTGTGCGTGACCAATATCAATCGTCAGATCCATGCCATGACCGGCACGGTAGGGCAAAGTAAGATCGAGATGATGGCAGAGCGTATTCATCTCATTAACCCTGACTGCGTTGTTCACCTGATCGATGACTTTATTACCCCTGAAAACACGGCAGAATACCTTGATGGTCGCTATGACTATATTCTTGATGCTATTGACAGTATGAAGCCTAAAGCGGCCTTATTAGCACACTGTAAGCGCAATAAGTACAAAGTGATCACCACGGGTGGTGCGGGCGGTCAAATTGATCCGACACAGATTCAGGTTACGGATCTCACCAAGACTATCCAAGATCCATTAGCAAAAAAATTACGCGATACATTGCGCCGCCATCATAATTTTCCTAAGAACCCAAAACGAAAATTTGGTATCGACTGCGTGTTCTCGACAGAGCATTTAAAATACCCTCAGGCAGATGGCTCGGTATGCGCGATGAAGGCAACCGCAGAAGGTGAGAAGCGTATGGACTGTTCGGGTGGTTTTGGCGCTGCAACCATGGTCACGGCGACATTCGGGTTTGTTGCGGTTTCTCGCATTATCGCAAAACTGACGATGAAAAAATAAAAGGCTGAATCTTACTTTTAGTCTGATTGTTATTCAGCCTCTCTTCGCCATTTAGCCTTAATGAGTATTGCTCATTAAGGCTTTTTTATTGCGGCGATGGGAAGAGGTTGGTAAGCCTGACTGGTTATGTGAAATTACGTGAGTTGCTTAATACGATCGACGATCGCTTTTATGCCATTATTCCGCGTTGGTGTAAGGTGCTGAGACATGCCTAAGGCATCAAAGTAAGCATCGAAGTCAAAAGCTGCAATTTCAGTGGCGTTTTTGTTGTGATACGCCGCCAAAACTAAACAGACAAGCCCTTTTACAATGCGCGCATCAGAATCTGCAAACAATTGGTAACGACCACTCTCATCACATGCCCAGTGGAGCCAAACACTGCTCTCACACCCACTGACAGCGGCGTCGTCAGTTTTCTTATCATCAGGAATAGGCGGTAATTTTTTACCCCATTGGATAACCTGACGGTAACGGTCCTCCCATCCTTTCAGCTCACCTAACGTGGCAGTGATGGACTCAGCGGTAATGGTGGTACCAAACGGGTGTGATTGCATAGTATTGTTCATGATGCCTTATTGGTGGAGCTTTATAAAAGGTCGCACGCCTTGATGAGGGCGGAGACGAATGTATCGATATCTTCTTCTGTATTATACAGGGCGATGGAAACACGGATAGTCCCAGCAAGATCGAGAGCATCGCAGAAAGGGTGAGCACAGTGGTTACCCGCTCTAACAGCGACGTTTTGTTGGTCGAGTAAGAGTGCGATATCTTGATAGTGGACCCCATCGATCACAAAGGAGAAGACACTGCTCTCTTCTTGTAAACCGATGAAGCGAATATCTTCAATATCTTTAATGCCATTAATCGCTCGATCGCGCAGTGCTAAGGTATGTGCTTCAATCGCTTCTCTGTCTAAATCCTTTAGCCATTCAATGGCGGCTGACAATGCGACGGCGCCAGCGATATTAGGTGTGCCCGCTTCAAACTTGCCAGGCAATCCCGCAAAGGTCGTCCCAGAGAAAGAGACTTTTTCAACCATTTTTCCACCCCCGTGCCAAGGAGGCATCGCGTCCAATAACGCCTTTTTGCCATAAAGCACCCCGATCCCTGTGGGCGCATAAAGTTTATGCCCTGAGAAAACATAAAAGTCCGCATCCAGAGCTTGCACATCCACGCTTTCATGGACAATGCCTTGTGCACCATCCACCACTACCTTAGCCCCTTTAGCGTGCGCTTTGGCGATGATGGTTTCGATGGGTAAGCGTGTCCCAGTGACATTGGTGATGTGAGCGATAGCAACGATTTTGGTTGTCTCAGTAAGGCATTGCTCGAAGGCATCCATATCAAGGGTGCAGTTTGCTAACATTGGGATTTTGACCACTTCAGCGCCGGTTTGTTCTGCGACCATTTGCCATGGAACAATATTGGCATGATGCTCCATCTCGCTGACAAGGATCGTATCACCTTTTTGCAGGAGAGGACGTGCATAGCTCTGGGCAATGAGGTTGAGGGCTTCCGTAGCACCGCGTGTCCACACGATCTCTTGGCTAAAGCGGGCATTGATAAAGTGTTGGACATTCTGTCGCGCTTGCTCAAACGAATCGGTCGCCGATGCCGTGAGCTGGTGGTTGCCTCGGTGAACGTTAGCATGACCTTGCTGGTATGTCTGCTGAATCGCTGACAATACGACATTAGGTTTTTGAGCGGTGGCTGCACTATCTAAGTAAACGGCTGAAGGTGCAGCAAGCGCTGGGAATTGAGCGCGGATCGAGTGAATATCAAACATAGGTATCTATCATCAAGGGTGTTGATGTGATCTTGATAGGCATCAAGCCAAACTGCAAGTAAAAAAATAGCACTGCGTTGGGGCGCAGTGCTAATGTAGAACTTTGACAGACAGGTCAAAAATACAGGAATTAATGGGGTTTTACCCCGATTCGACAAATTGCCGAAAAATGCAAACACAACATCGCAACAAAGCGTTATCACTTTGATCATTAAAGTACTAACGCATCGTTGCGATGCAAACTATAGGGATTCTCTAGCCAGGCGACAACGGACAATTTATAATATTTGAGATTAAAAAAACTAATGACAAAGAGGTCGTTGGCATGGCAAGACGTTTACCCCCGTTAAATTCGCTGAAAGCCTTTGAAGCTGCAGCGCGTAACCTTAGTTTTACAAAAGCTGCCGATGAGTTATTTGTGACTCAAGCGGCGGTGAGTCATCAGATTAAAGCGCTTGAGGAATTTCTCGGATTAAAATTATTTCGTCGAAGAAATCGTTCGCTATTGTTGACCGAAGAGGGACAAAGTTACTTCCTCGACATCAAGGATATTTTCACGTCATTATCTGATGCGACAGACAAAGTGCTCGAGCGGGGCTCAAAAGGAGCGCTGACCATTAGTTTGCCTCCAAGCTTTGCAATTCAATGGCTCGTCCCTCGATTGAGTGACTTCCACCAACGGCACCCTGAGGTTGATGTTCGTATCAAAGCGGTAGATATGGACGATGGTTCGCTGACGGATGATGTTGATGTTGCTATCTATTATGGACGTGGTAATTGGAGCGGATTACGTTGCGATAAGCTTTACCAAGAATACTTATTGCCAGTTTGCTCCCCGATGTTACTGACAGGGCCAAAGCCGCTTCGTAATCTTGTTGATATTAAAGCGCATACCCTGTTACATGACACCTCGCGTAAAGAGTGGAAGCATTTTTTCCGTGAATTTGGTTTAGAAGGCACTAAATTCAATCAAGGGCCCATTTTTAGCCACTCGACAATGGTGTTACAAGCCGCTGTTCATGGGCAGGGCATCGCGCTAGGTAACAATGTATTAGCGCAACCAGAGTTGGAGGCAGGTCGTCTTGTCTGCCCATTTGAAGAGAAACTTATTAGTAATAATGCTTTTTACTTTGTCTGCCATGAGAAGCAGGCTGATACAGGTCGCATCTCTATTTTCCGTGATTGGATTTTAGCGAAAGCAGGCAGCGAGCAAGAGATTTTTAGTTAAAGGAATGCTCATGTACATCATCGATGGACCCGAAGACAGTCCCGTCAATTTTTTGTTTGCTCATGGTGCTGGGGCAGGTATGGATCATACCTTTATGAATACGGTGGCGACAGGGCTTGCCGAGCAGGGGATTCGTGTTATTCGCTTCAACTTCCCTTACATGATTAAACGTAGTGAAGATGGCAAAAAGCGTCCGCCAGACAGACAACCTAAACTATTAGCGGACTTTCAGCAGCACATTGATGCGCACAGTGAACGCCCTTTGGTGATTGGTGGCAAGTCAATGGGCGGGCGTATGGCAAGCTTGATGGCAGAGCAGAACCCAGATTTGAAAGGTATTGCCTGTCTAGGTTTCCCGTTTCATGCGCCGGGGAAGGATGTTTACCGTGGGGATCATCTCGCAACAATTTTGCCGCCGTGTTTAATTATCCAAGGTGAGCGCGATACGTTTGGTAAGCGTGAAGAAGTGGAAACGTATCTTTTTTCTTCTTCAGTACAACTAGAATACCTTACCGATGGCGACCATGGTTTTAAGCCGCGTAAAGCGTCCGGTGTGACAGAATGTGAAAATATCGCGAAGGCGATAGAGAGACTCGCGATATTTATCAAGGAGTGATGATGGCAAAGTGGATATTAGTGTTAGCGTGCAGTAGTGGCGCATTGAGTGTGATGCTGGGGGCGTTTGCTGCACATGGATTAAAGGCAAAATTGCCACCGCATCTGATTGATGTTTTTCAGACTGGGGTGCAATACCAGTTCATTCATACCCTCGCTTTGTTAGCGGTTGGTATTTGGATGCGCTTTTTGCCGACAACTACGCTATTATACGCAGCCGTTTTTTTCCTACTGGGTATCGTTATGTTCAGTGGGAGCCTGTACGCATTAGCGCTAACAGGCATTAAGTGGTTTGGCCCTATCACACCGTTGGGTGGGGTATGTTTTATTATTGGCTGGGTAGCCCTTGCTGTGGCTGCGTGGCGTTTAGCGTGAGGTTAAGACGTGAATCAGGTTTTACTTTATTGTCGTCCTGGATTTGAAAAAGAGTGTGCTGGTGAAATCCAGAACAAAGCCAATGACGCCGAGATCTATGGCTTTCCACGCGTAAAAACGCAATCGGGCTACGTGCTTTTTGAGTGCTATCAAACGGGTGACGCAGAGAAGTTGATTGAGACAATCTCTTTTTCGAGCCTGATTTTTGCACGACAAATGCTGGTGGTTACTGGTCAAGTTACTGACTTGCCTGAAGGCGATCGTATTTCTCCGCTGCTGGCGACGTTAGCCGATTATGAAGGTGAATTCCCTCGTTGTGGCGATATCCGCGTTGAAATGCCAGATACGAATGAAGGCAAAGAGCTGTCGAAGTTTTGTCGTAAGTTTACCGTTCCACTGCGTCTTGCTTTACGTAAGCAAGGCTACATGTATGCGAAAGACAATAGCCGCAAACCTGTTTTCCACTTGTTCTTCACCGCGCCAGGTGAATGCTATATCGGTTATTCACTGAGCCACAATAACTCTGACTTCTTTATGGGAATTCCGCGCCTTAAATTCCCATCAGATGCGCCAAGTCGTTCAACACTGAAGCTTGAAGAAGCGTTTCATGTCTTTATCCCTCGAGAAGAGTGGGATACGCGTTTAGCGCCAGGCATGTGGGGCGTTGATCTTGGTGCTTGTCCTGGCGGTTGGACGTATCAACTTGTGAAGCGTTCTATGTTTGTTCATGCCATTGATAATGGGCAGATGGCAGAGAGCTTGATGGAAACAGGCCAAGTTAAGCACCATGAGGTTGATGGGTTCAAATTTGAGCCGCCACGTAAGAATGTTACATGGATTGTCTGTGATATGATCGAAAAACCAGCACGTGTGGCGCACTTGATGGGGCAATGGTTAGTGAAGGGCTGGGCGAAAGAAGCGCTCTTTAACCTCAAGTTACCAATGAAAGGTCGTTATGATGAAGTGCTGCAGGATATTGAAAACCTAAAAGCATTTTTGATTAAGAATAAGCTGAAGTTTAACCTTCAAGCGAAGCACTTGTACCATGATCGTGAAGAAATTACCGTTCATATTCAAATTCTTAATCCGGTATCGCCTCACTAAGTGATACAACGATAAGAGCAATAACCGTTAATCTGCTGATGATAAGGCCACCTTCACGGTGGTCTTTTTGTATTTGTTATTCGTATGCTTGTAGCTATAACCATTTAAAATATATGTTAATCGCATAATTGTGACACTTTTTTTGTTTCTCAATCGCGTAGTCTGGTTTTGTCCTTACTGATGGACGCAAAGGTAGAGGGTAAGGCGCTTATTCGGTGCTTTTTCAAACACACTACCTAACGCTAATAACAGACCGAAAAGTAGTATTGAAGGAATATGCGATGAAAAAAGAGACGATAGCGAGTTTAGCGATTTTAGGGGCTGTATTGATTGCCTCTCCTGCTGTAATGGCAGAGAGGGGAGGAGATAAAGGCAAACCACCATCATTTGAAGAGATAGATATCAATGGTGATGGTGTGATTTCAAAAGATGAGGCTAAAGGCCCTCTTGAGCGCGACTTCGACAAACTAGATGTAAATGGCGATGGTGTACTGTCGATGGATGAGTTACCTGAGCCTCCTGAAGGCAAGCGTGCTCCAAGAGAGTAGATCTAACAGAGGCGCTGAGAAACGAGTTCCCCCTTCAGGGGTATTTCACGTAACTAACTTGGGTCATAGCGAATATCTTGTAGGTTGAATCCAAGCAAAATATCGGTTTTTAAACTCGCCACTTGTTTTGCAACACGGGCATCATCTTGGTGTCCGTCAATTTTCTTTGCATACTTCGGTAGCACATCACTCGCACTGAGAACCGCTTCTAAATTTTCGTAGGTTTCGAGTAACTCTTTTGTCGCTTTCGGGCCAATACCGGGCACGCCAGACACTTTGCTTGAGCTGATCCCTGCAAGTCCCCAGTAATCGGTTAAGCGGTGAGGCGCTACGCCAAACTCTTTTTCTACGTAGGCACTGTCTAGCCATCGCTGCTGGAAGTAATCTCGGATCTGCAGTGTTGGTTGCAAGAGCTGACAAAAGCCTTTATCTGTCGAGATAATCGTGACTTTTTCACCCCGCCCAGCCACTTTTAGGGCAATCGTTGCGATAAGGTCATCTGCTTCATCACCATCCGAGAGAAGTGAGTCGATACCGAGCTGCCAAAAGTCTTCTTGCAGCCGATCTAGGCTTTTGAGGAGGGCATCGGGCATGGGTTTGCGACCGATTTTGTATTCAGGCAGTAGTTCTGCTCGCCAGCCACGATCTTCACCAAGGTGGTCAAAAACAGCAATGATATGAGTTGGCTCACTAAAGTTGATAATCTTCGTGAGCGCCTGACAGCATACTCTCGATGTTGCATCAATATCATCAGGATTAGGTTGCGCTGCGTGGACACGACGAATGAGGTTTAAAGCATCGATGACGACAAGATGAAGAGACATGATTATTCGAACTGATGAATGATGAGCCTGATCATATCAGGCTCACTGTATAAGGGGCAAATATCACGGGGTAATGATGCCGTTTAGGTGGCTATTTTGTAGCATGGTACATAGGCTGTCCCCGGTAATTTCATTCGTTGCTGCTCAACAAAGCCTTTAAGTAGTTTATCCATATCCTTCATGAGTTTTGCATCGCCATTGATCGTGAATGGGCCATGCCGTTCAATTTCCCTTATCCCTTCGTCTTTCACATTCCCCGCCACGATCCCAGAAAAGGCCTGACGAAGGTTGGCTGCAAGGATCTCTGGCTTCTGGTTGAGATGAAGATCCAGCGATGCCATTGAGTCATGAGTTGGCTCAAAGGGGACTTGAAATTCAGGTTCGATACGCAGCGACCAGTTATAGCTGTATGCATCACCATTTGATTGACGGTGCTCTTTGACTTTGGGCATTGCCGATTTCATCACTTTGGCAACTTTTTGGGGGTCATCGATGATGATTTGATAATGTTTACGCGCTTCTTCCCCTAAGGTACTCGCAATAAAGATATCAATCGTTCGGAAATACGCTTCACTCTCTTTGGGCCCCGTTAGCACTAAAGGCATAGGTTGGCTGGCATTGGCAGGGTGCATCAAAATTCCTAGGATATAGAGCAGCTCTTCTGAGGTGCCGACACCGCCGGGGAAAATGATAATACCATGCGCGACACGGACAAATGCTTCTAGTCGTTTTTCTATATCAGGCAAAATGACAAGCTCGGAGACTATCGGGTTAGGCGGCTCAGCAGCAATGATCGACGGCTCGGTGAGACCAATAAAGCGACCATCTTTATATCGTTGCTTAGCATGCCCTATCGCAGCGCCTTTCATTGGCCCTTCCATTGCTCCTGGTCCACACCCCGTGCAGACATTGAGCTCTCGCAAGCCCAGTTGATGACCGACCTTACGGGTATACTCATACTCAATATCATTGATGGAGTGACCGCCCCAGCACACGACGAGATTAGGATCGACGCCAGGCAGTAATAGGTTGGCATTGCGTAAGATATCAAAGATTAGATTGGTGTTGTGCGTGGCGCTGGTGAGGTTTAAGTCATCACGATTCATGACATGGCTGTTGAGGTAGAGAATATCCCTGAGCACAGAGAACATGTGTTCACGGATCCCTTTGATCAGTCGACCATCAACAAACGCGTGTTCTGGCGGGTTGATCAGCTCTAGTTTCACGCCACGCTCTCTGCGTAAAACGTTAATATCAAAGCTTTTGTTTTTTTCTAGCAGCTCTTTTGAGCTATCGGTGTGGCTACCAGAGTTGAGTATGGCTAAAGAACAGTTGCGATAGAGACGATAGAGGTCACTGGTGGCTGTATGTTTGAGTTTGTCTACCTCCCTTTGTGAGAGGAGGTCCATAGAGCCTGTTGGACTGATATGTGTGATCATATTTTTCTCCCTATACGCTCTCACTAGTCATTATCTAGGTGCGTAATATTTATTGTTATTTTTTATAGAGTTGTTTTTACCTTACACAGCAATACGTATATTGACCAGCTTAATTCCGTGAATATTGACTGACGGTAAGAGGCTCAATAGAAGGGATAGTATTGATCTTACAGCCATTATGACAGTGGTACTGATATGTTGAGCGGAGGAGTCCTCGCGATCACTGGTGATCGCGAAAGGTGATGATGCACGTGTTGTCTCAAAGGCAGAGAGGAAGTGATTAAACCCAAATAAGCTGATTACGGCCAGAGTCTTTAGCACTATAGAGAGCACGATCAGCGCGCTCTTGCACAATGTCAGGGGTATCATTACTTGTAAAGAGAGTGGCACCAATAGAAATACTAATAGAGACAGACTGATTTTTAAATTTAAAGGGTAGGGCATGAACCGCTTCACGGACTTGGTTTAGCTGCTCGGTCAGCACCTCTTTTTCACGTTCAACCATAATAATGACAAACTCTTCGCCACCATAACGAGCGACAAAATCGGTATCAGGGACGCTTTTATAAATAGTACGAGCAATGATTTTCAGCGCCTTATCACCAGCAATATGCCCATAGCTATCATTGATATCCTTGAAGTGATCGATATCGATAAAGGCCACGCAGAGGCTATGTTGATATCGCAGCCAGCGTTTATATTCGTGCTCCATACGATCAGCCAATGCTGCGCGGTTATAGACCTTGGTGAGGTGATCCATAAACATTTTGCGCTCTTGGTCGTTAAGTCGACGGCGATAATCGAGGGTTTGTTCGTAAAGATTGGTGATTTTTGACTCGTTATAGCGCAATCTTTCCATCAGGGCCTGTTCGCGCTTTTCCAATGCTCGGTTTCGTTCTACAAGCTCTTGGATATCTACGCAAGCCTCATTGACGTTAGTAATTAATGAATTCACATCATTTGCACCGTCGCAGTGATTCTGCAAGCGCTGGCGAATATCAGAGAGTTCACCGGTTAAACCACGGTGGTGCGATACCATTGTTTCGCCATGATCTAAGCTTTGATGTGTCGCTTTTTGGAGGCTGGCTAAGTCTTTATTGATGGTATTGAGGAATTGTTGAGACTGATGACGTTCACTGTGGGTGCCGTCGATAACGAAACGTATCACCTCTAGCGCGAGCTTTAATAGGGTTTCGCTATCAACGCCAATCAATAGTTGATTACGGATATCGAGTAACTTATCACCAGAGCTACCTTCAAAATCCAGCTCAGTGATCAGGTTTTGCAACTCATTGGACAGATTGAGTTGCATGTCTTTGTCGACAAGATCTTGCAAGCTATCATTAAATTCGTGGCAGGATGTCACAAGCTTCATTGCTCGTTCATACATCTCAAGCAGCTGAATGACTTTTTGAATAGAGTTGCTTCGCGTGTTGGGTGACGTCGTCAGCATCACACTACGAAGTTCGCGTTTTAGTTGCGGCGGTAAGCCACGAACACGCTTTAGCACCTCTCCAGATTGTTCAAACTGGCGATTGAGGCGCTGAAATTGTCTTTCTTTGTCTGCGGACTGTTTGATCGTCATACGCTCTGCTAAGGCTAGTTTGGGAATTAATTGGCTAATTTGGGTCTCAGGATTTTCCAGCGCTTGTCGAATCTCAACCAGTAGGACATCTAATTCTAGATCATAGCCTTTCAGTGCGATACTGATTCTTGCGACGAGTCGTTTTAGAACGTTTTTTTCGCGACGAGAATGCAATGTCGCGTTTCTAAATACTTCTTGGGCTGACTCCAATTTTAACCTTAGCGAGGATAGCTGAGTCACATACTGATTATCATTCATGATCGATGTATTACAGCTCCACGATAACAATTACTGACGAGAATGCGGCACAGATCGGAATAGTACCGCGTACACTGTAACAAATTCTGTATGTCCCGCCACTATTAACAGGTTAAATAATAAGTGAATAGATGAGACTGATTAGGTATTTGTCATAAGTCATCTGTACATTACCAGCTGATCTCGTTTTCTGAAGATGAAAGCACTCTCAGTAACCCATTTTGTATCCCTTGTTTACAGGCTTCTCGGATAGGACTATTAACGAAGCTGGCTGCGGGGGCTGCTTCAATCGCTCTGAGGTGTACCCATTCACTCTTACCACTGTTTTTACTTAACTTTTTAGCGGCATCAAGGGTCATTAGCAGAATGTCCATTAACTCCTGATCATTAATTGCTGTGTAAGCCCGCGGTAAAAATGGGTACTCCGCCATCCCAATTCTTGTCGTACTCGACATGTTACTGTTTCCTAAGAAACGACTCGCTAGACTATGAATAGAATCAGATAATTGATCGGGATTACTGCTCATTCTGGCATTCGGTTCCAAGTAGAGAAAGATACCGTCTGAAAAGTGGTAAATTCTTGCTGGGTCATAGACTTCATTACGTAAATAATCGCCAAATTCCCTCTCAAACTTAAGTCCTTTTTCATAACCTTGCTCGAGATACATGTCACGTAGCTCAGGGATATCAATGAGAGCAAAGCGAAGGCGGTCACTGAGCGGCTCATTGATAATATCGCCGAGATGCCACTGTTCGAAGTTGTCACTGGTTTGCTTTAAAGAGCTTGGCAGTCGCGCTTTGAGCATACGAAGGTTTTTAAGTCCACTGCGTGGGTGCTTATAGAGCTCTCGGCGTAGCTCTAGGAGCTCTTGCTCCAGATTATTACGTTTTGTCGCTCGATTTTTGGCAAATAACAGTACCAAGAAGAGCATGATGGTGAGTGTCAGAATAATGCGCTCATTTCGGTAGAGCACTAACTTTTGCGCGAGCTGTAACTGCTCCAAGTCTTCAAGTTTGATGTTGCGCTCAAGCATACGTTGGCGGCCTTTAAATACCTCGATGTCGTTTCTGTCGCGTATCTGTTGCTGGGTCTGCTGAAGTTGTTCAAAACGACGTTGTGCCATGAGGGCTTCGTAGTAGTTACTGTTTTCCTGGTAGGCTTTAGAAAGCAAGCGCTCTCCATGCATTTGTAGGCTGAGGTTACCGACACGGCTAGCAGAAATCAGACCATGCTGGAGGCGTTCAATCGCATCACTATAACGCCCTTGTGCCATATACAGCTCACCGAACATCACTTCGACCTGTGCTCCGATGTTGTCATTGCTGTTTTCTTGTGCAATGAGTTTTGCATCTAATAGGTATTGCTCACTCTGGATATAGTTGTAAAGCTGCCAGTAGACACGAGCAATGTTCAATCGTAACTGGCTGCTTCGTGAGTGTTTACTGAGCTTTTTTTCGACATCGAGTGCATTGAAGTAATGAACGAGTGCGAGGTTGTACCTTTTTTGTTGCTCGTAAATCGAAGCAATAAGGGTGAGCGTTTGCGAAAGCGGTTTTTGACGTTTATGAGTTTCGTAAAAATCACCTGCAGAAGCGGCATGCTGTAGTGCTTTATCAAAAATTTGGCGGCGTTCGTAGAGACTTGCAAGGAGTAAATTTGCTTCAGCGAGTTTTGCGACTGTATTAGCATCACTGGCTAGCCAGAACCCGGCAATAAGCTGATCGAGCGATAAATCGTCATGGTTGTACTGCAGATAATGGCGTCCCATTGTGAGGTAGTAGTCGATTTTATCGCGGTCATCATCTAAGTGTTCTAAGTAGCTTTGTGCTTGTGCGAGTAGCTGCTCTGCTTGGTCTTCATTAAACAATTCAGACTGGATATGCCCTCTCAGTAGGGTTGAACGGAAGTTTAGCTGACGCTGCAGCGTCATTAGGTTTCGGTTCTGAGGGATACTCAATGTCGCATCAACATTGTTGAGTATACTCAATGCGGTGTCTTGATCTTTTAATCCATACCAAGTGATCTCTGCGCTTAGCAGATCGGTTTCAATGCCGGCTAGTAGAAGGTTATTAGAGGTCGTGAGGATAGAAGCTTGTTTCAAGGTCTCGAGTGCATCGTAGCTACGTTCTAAGTTCGCTTCTGCGCGCGCTTGAATATGCATCGCTTGTACGATGTTAAGGGGCGTTCTTAACGTAAGATCATTCTCTTCGCCACTTCGGTTTTGTAGTTCTCGTTCGTTGTTTAGCTTACGTGACTGCTGAATATATCGTTGTGTCAGTAATATTGCCTTTTGAGGATCAGTCTCAACGAGTTCATTTGCTTCTGAAAGGGCTGGGGCGCTATAGATTTTCGCGAATGCAGGAGAGCAAATAAGGCTAACAATCAAGAGAGTTAAGGGAAGTAAACGCATGCCACATCAATGTGTTAATTATAGTGAAGCTATCTTAACCGTTGAGCTTGTGAAGTCTAGGGGGATCTGTATACCAATTGCGGGTTATTTGAGGTTAATGTCGCCGCGAGGTCAGGAAGTTGATGGATTCAGAGAAATGGGCGGCAACTCCGCCCATTTTAATAACTACCAGTGTCTTGCTTATTGGTCAGTCGTCACTGGTTACTGACGTGCTAACCGGAAATTATCACTTGGCGTTTTACCCATGTTAGTACGGTATGGGTTGATATCTAACCCACCACGACGGGTATAGCGTGCATAGACAGTGAGCTGGGTTGGTTCGCAGTAAGCCAATAAATCAGTGAAGATTCGTTCAACGCATTGCTCGTGAAACTCGTTGTGATTACGAAATGAAACTAAGTAACGTAGGAGCTTCTCACGGTCAATTTTCTTACCCGTGTAGGCGATACGAACACTACCCCAGTCAGGCTGACTGGTAATAAGGCAATTCGACTTAAGAAGGTGGCTATGAAGGATCTCTGTGACCGTTTCATCAGATGCTGCCCCTTCTAGAAGGTTTGCATCAAATTCGTAGTTATCAATTTCGATATCTTGATCATCAATACATTCTCCACCGAAGTTAACGATAGGTTGATCGTCGAACTCATCTAAAGGTGAAAGCGTGACATCAACATGCTCTCCAGCACAAGCGCTGAGGTCGGTCTGTAATGTGTCTGCCACTTTCTGCCAGCTCTCAAACTTAGTTTGGTTATAGCTATTCAAATAGAGTTTGAAAGATTTAGATTCAATGAGGTTTGGGCTACTGGCAGGCAGGCGCACTTCGCCAATAGCAACTTGCGGTAGTCCTTTGCTATTCAGCCAAGAAAGCTCATACAAGGTCCAGATGTCATATCCACTGAATGGTAGGTCTTCGCCCATCTGCAGGTCATCGCGATTAAGACTACGCGGAACCGCCTGCAACAGAGACGCGTCATATTGCGCTTGGTATTCGGTTGCTTGGCCAAGGGTTAATCCAGCTAATGCTGGTGCATCTTTGTATTTGCTCATACTGAAAAGGGCACATTTCGATTAGAATAAGTAAAGTTTACTGAATCTTTTAAGAGGTTGCGAATGGATCATTCAGTTGCGAGAGCATTATTTTCATTTACCGAGCGTTATCAACAAGCTTGGCAGGCGGCAGGTTACGCATTACCACAAGATGATCAGCTCAGTGGATTGGCATCTCCCTGTATTGAGCGCGACTCAGGTTTAGATGTGAGTTGGAAAGGGGTACCTCGAACAGCGTTAGCGGATTTTAGTAATGTAGAACAAGGCATTGAACTGCGTTTGCATGAAGATATTAAGCTGTTTTATGGTAGCCAATATGCTGCGGATATGCCTGCAGAATATCGAGGTGAGCCGTTAACATTACTGCAAGTTTGGAGTGATGAGGACTTCCCTCGTTTACAAGAAAATATTTTAGGCCACCTTGTCACGCAGCGTCGTTTAAAATTAAAGCCAACGGTGTTTATTGCCGCACTGGAGCATGAGGATAAGGTTATTTCGATCTGTAACCTCTCTGGTGAAGTCATATTAGAAACTCTAGGAAAGTCGACTCGAGAGCGTCTTGCTGAGAATATCGACGACTTTTTAGCTGAACTCACCCCAAAGGTGAACGATTAATGTATGTATGTGAGCTACAGTTTGAAATATTCGATAATACCACGCTGAGTGATGCTGAGCGTGCGATCAATGGTTTGATGGACGCGCTACGCTACAATGGCCAAGTGCTGGGGCGCGAGTTCCCCGTCGTGATTGGCGAGGGGATATTTACGGTGCGCGCGGTATGCCCAGAAGCCGAGAGCTTACATCCGAGCTACTATAGCCCTCAAGTAGAGGCGCAAATTAAGCGATTATCTCAAGCGTGCTTACTTGCGCCGAAAGTAAAGGTGTTGGGGGTCGATCTAAATTCTGACTCTTGCAGTGATACCGAAGCACCAAGTTGGTTTGTTTTATATACGAGCTTTGTACACACTTGCTCGCCATTGAAGTGCGGCGATGCCCTGATGCCTGTCCCGCTCTATCATATTCCCGCTGTCTTTAATGGTGATCAAAAGGCGATCTTGAAGTGGCAAACGGAGTGGCAGGCATGTGATGAAATTCAGATGGCTGCTGGGTGTAAGGCAGAGCATGCTACGTTGCATGAGATTAAAGATGTCGACAGTGATCTTTTCCGACGCGGCTGGGATTTACGTGGACGCATCGAGTATTTAACGAAGATCCCTACTTATTACTATCAGTATCAGGTGGGTGGTGAAAGTCTCGAAGCCGAAGAGCAGCGCTGTTGTCCTAAGTGTGGTTCTGCGGATTGGAAGCTGAGTGAATCACTGCATGGATTATTTCATTTCCGTTGTGAGCCTTGCCGAATTGTTTCCAATCTTTCTTGGGACTTTCAATAGCTCATTGAAGAAAAAGTTCATTGAAGGAATAGCTCATTAGATGAAAGTGTGTAGGGGGATGGTGCTTCTGCACGTTTTTTAAAAGTCTGTACGTTTTTAAAAAGTCTATACAAGGTTCAAAAGCGCTCTGATCACATGAGCGCTTTTTTATGCTTCCTACAAAGCGATTGCAGGAAATGCATCCGTACTTCTTATCCATGAAAGCGCGACGGTAATCACCGAAGGTTAGCCCTGAAGATCAAACACCTAAAACGTCATTATTCGATATTCGAAGGCGGTCTGTTAACCATTATTTTGTTGTAGTAATGCGAGCTGCTCTGTTAGGGCTTTGACTTGTGCTTCTAGCGATTGCGTTCGCGCTTCGAGCTGTGCCACGCGCTGTTCAGTATTCTCTTGAGGCTTAACTTGCGTGTAGCCAGGTACTTTGCGGGTTCGTTTCCAGCTTTGTAGGGCTGAAATGATAACAGGCATTGGAACGGGTTGAGTCAAACGAGATTTAATCAGTGCAGTGCTTGGCTCTTTCCCTTCTTCAACAAGCGATAAGATTGCGGTTTCTAGGAGTGCTTGAATTTCGTTAGCCACAGTGTTCTCCAGGCTGATGGGGCGTATGTGATGGCCGCCACCATAGCCTGTCTTTCACCTCATTTGCAAGTGACGCCTCAATGCTGTGAAACAATATAGGCTCATCAGGTTAAGAGACGATGCCGTTAATGCTGCTTGCGGAGTAGGGTATCTAAGAGATCAATCGCTTCTGACCAATCGGCATCGGCATTGAGTGCCTCGTTTAAAAAACGACGCTGAGCAGGTTGCCAAAATGCCGCTTCATAGAGGTTCTCTCCCCCATAAAGGCGATGTTGTGTCACGAACCCGTTAATGGCTTGTGGGGAACTCTCTAAACCGAGTTGTTCAAACAGTGAGGTTAAGTTATGTGAAAACAATTCCATGAAGGCGCCCTCGACCACGGATGATAATTTTTAGTATAGCGTTGCTCGTCGTGCTTGCTGGCAAAATTGCGTTGAAAACCCACTCAAGGTAACAAGCAAGACTTTTTTAACAAATTGGCGTAATTCTCCACCTACAACAATCGAGCCGAAGCGAGATGTATTAGGTGGAGATGTAAGCCATT
>JBHOGO010000002.1:0-63164 GCA_043421945.1 bacterium sp. HQB-150
GAGAAGTTCACCTGAACCCAGAAAAAGAAGCTGCTTGATAATTAGTCAAGTAGTGACAACTAGCTTGAAAAACGCCGCTACCCTTATAAACTAAAAGTAAAGGCTTAAAGAAAACCACTTTAAACTGCAAATGCAAAAGTTGCAGACTCATAGTCATAAAACAATCACCTTTCAGTCATCTAATACAGATAATCGCCCACTATTCTGTTCTCATTAACTCATTGTTATCGACCCTATAAAAGATAGCAAAGCTAACGTGTTTGTGTGCATAGTCATGCTCACCTAAACGAAATCAACCAAGATTAGCTTTTGTTCAAAGGTCGTATTTATGATCGCTTTGCGATTATCTTTCTAAAATTAAAGAGGCATGAAAGGAACAGACTATCGTCACCCTCCTTAGATCCTACAATGAAACCAAAAAATTATATCACTCTACTCTTTGCCACCATGGTTAGTGCGTGTTTAGGCTACACTCCGAGCCAACATAAAGAGCCAACAGATTGGTCAGAGCTTATAGAGCATTCACAGCGTGAAACCATCCTTGCTTTGATGGAAGAAGAACAGCTTTATGCATGTGATAACCGAGATGACATGACAAGATTAGTAACACAATCTTTAGGCATTGGATTCGCCCCAATTAACCAAGAGTTGGTCGGGCAAGCGGTTAAACTAGCAGGATTTGTTGTTCCTCTGGAGCAGAAGAATGGCGCCATTACTGAGTTTCTCCTTGTCCCTTACTCAGGTGCTTGTATTGACTCTCCGCCGCCTCCTGCTAATCAAATCATCCATATTCAATACGCTCAAGGATTAGTGAATAGCTCCGCAGATGAAGCTGTTTGGGTTGAAGGGGAGCTAAACACCCTCCCTGCTGATTATAATGAACTAGGGGAAGTCGCCTTTACAATGTCGGAGCCGTCAATTACTGCATACCCTTCTATATAACCGTCAGCACCCGCTATCACAATTGCTGATAGCGGGAGAAGACCTTAGAAGAAGCATATTCTATCTTCAATTAATCCCATTTAAACACGTCATTATTGACCATCTGATTTAGAATTTCAGAGGCTGATGACGAACTATCCAGACCATATTGGTCAATGCTATTGAGGTGTATTTCAATGTGCTGAGTGGTTGATGGATCGGCAGGATCTGGCGTAACATTAAGATATTGAATTGCTAACCTGTCATTTACCTAAAAGGTAAACATATAGCCCTGTTGGTAACCTGCGAATTCCTTGCCAAACCCAGAAGCTTGTAATGACCCAAAGAAAAGGGGCAGATATGTAGAAGATGAGATAGGGATAACTCAACTCATTTCCAAAAATTTGTTGCCATAGCCCCCAGAACAGAAGGAATACAACATTGTGACTCAAAAAAACAAAGTAGATTCTAGATTCAATTCGCGCCCAAGCTTCAACCCACCCTACTTCTTTCAAATGTACAGCGACCCAGCCACTTAAGCTCATAAAGCTCAATGCCAGTAAAAGTCGCCCAACTAATCCCTGCCAAAAATCCTCATACCAAGTTCCACCGACGATGACGCAATATATCAACGCAACAGAAGCCATCACCAGTGCCCATTTGAGGTGATAAAACGCACGGGGTAACAACGTTGAACAAGGGGAGATAATGACTCCGACCCAAAAAAAGATAGCGATCTCCTGACGAAGAACGAATGGGGACAGCTCAATAGTTATCAGAAAAGCCAGTATTACCAGCTTTCCCAACAGAGTGGGTTTTAGTCGATTCAATATAGGAAGAGCAATTAGGGAGATAGCAAACAGGTCACGCAGAAATAAGTGTGAAGCCTGTGCGGATTGTCCATTTAAACCGAACAACTGGAAGAGAAAGATCTGCCACCCATTGCTATCCACTATGGATCGATAAAAGGCATTCGATTGACCCAAGGTAAGGAAAATTGCGAGTCCTAAAGTGATCGCAATTCCATTCCATACGACCATCGGAATAACCAGACTCGACACACGTTTTCGTAGTAACACTTGCCAATGCGCTTTGCCTATTGCTCTTGCAAAAAGATACCCACTGACAATCGTTAATGTCGGCACACTTCCACGTCCTAATATATCGGCAAAGAAATGCTTACAAGCTAACACAACAGGAGAAAGTGTATCAGAAACACTATCCAGACCGGGATTAACATGCACAAAGCACATAAACGTGATAGAAAAAACACGCAATAGCTTTATCTGTAATGAAGTATCACTATCTACCTTCATCGCTGTTTACACACGCACATCACTACAAGCGGTATCATAGAGTATCCCGCTACGCCAGATAGGAAGGAAGATTCAAACATCGCAGTAATCAATAGATACACAGCAAAGCCATTACTTAATGGCTCAACCGAAGCATGAAACAGGTTATAAAGAACAATAATGGCGATTAACCCAGCCCCAAAAACGCCCATACACAGAAATGCTTGTAACACTAAATTGTGAGCATGAGATGTGCTATACCCTACTACATCACTAAACTCAGGCATTACTGCACTTGTCGTGCCCAACCCTATGCCTGTCAGCGGTTGCTGCCAAGCTAGTTCCCATGCAACTGGCCAGATATCAACACGCCCAGTTAATGATAAAAGTTCATTAGGGTCACCATGACGTGACAGCATCACCAGAAACGCCATTGGATCACTAAGAATAAATACTCCAGCACAGACCACAACGAAAGCACCAGCAAACAACAGCATCGTTTTGAAACTGCTTTTAGGTAACATAATCAACGCTGAAACAGCCCACGCCACAGAGGCGGTTTTACTGTTCGACAGCAACAAAGCACCAAGCGCGATCAGCATCAACACCAGCAAGTAACGTAATGAAAAAATCTGCCTTTGATGCAATCGCTGTATTAGCAGTAACATCACTGCGGCAAAGCCGCCCATCGCATTTGATGTCGTAAAGGTGCCACTCATTCTTGAGCTCACCAACAACACACTATCAAACCAATATATATGCCGACCAAGCTCGGGAAGAAAGAAATAATAGAAGTAGGACAGCACTAATAAAACACCACCAGCACAGCCTAATGTCACGATAACGCCATCTAATCCGTAGCGAAGATATAGAAATCGAATCCCCAAGTAGAATGATCCATAAGAGATCACCGTCATTAAGGTTCGAACTGGGTCCACAGAAAAGGGGACTAATGCTAGAGCTAAGATCAAAAACAAGCCGAGAAGATAGTCATGTTGATTAATCCACTTCCAACCATGCTTAACAAAGGCCATGCCGGTGATAAACAATGTACCGCCCCAACTTAATAGCCTCAGAAATGCTTGAAAATCAAGATCGGTGCTGGCGTACTCACGAATTCTTAGCACCATTAATGCACCACATAGCACTAATGTGCCGAACACAATGACCGTTCGATTTAGGTTGATTGCTGAATTATTCATGATGAGATCCTAGCTTCATAGTGATACCTGCATCGTCATCCGACGCTTATCAGACGTTATTCTCAATAAAACTGCCGTTAGCGACCAACCTGCCAGAATACTTACCCATAAACCGTGCTCCCAACCCGCCCCTGCGACCAGCAAACATAAAGCGGTACTCCCACCAAACCAATAACTCATATTAAGTGGCCAATAACAGCGTTGAGAAACCAGAACCATTTCACTCACTCGGCATTGCGACAGGGCGGTTACCACCCCCCACCAGCAGAGCATTGCTTGCCAAGGTGGGCGCTCCTCAGGCAGATAAAAAAGAGGCAACAGTATTACCGCTGCCACAAGGCTGCTACCGCCCAGCGATAACGCCAAAATAAAGTAACGTTTATATAGCTCACTAATACGCTGACTCAAGTGAACCGCATGAACCTTATCTGAAACCCTGTTGCCAGCATGCACTTTGTTAGTGTGTACATTATCTTTTTGTAGAGTGTCTTGTTGTAAAGTGTCTTCTTGTAGATTGCCTTGTTTTGCATCGTCTAGTTGCAGATTGCCGAGCTGTACATCAGTCGCACGTTTTTGACCGGCATCCTCTTTAACATTAGGCGCATGATCCCCCTCTCCTTTACCTTGATTTAGCTCTTGCTGATCAATCACTTCTCTAGATTTGACGACGAGTTGTACCACCTGAAAAAGTGACCGTGCAATAAACAGACTCGCAACGATTGCCGTTGCATAAAAGTGACTGGCAATAACAAAGGGGATATGGACTAAATACAACTGACTGGATGACTGACTAGCTCGTGCTAAAAGCAGCTGCGGAGTAGCAAACCACCAAGGATAAATAACGCCGCTACGCTCTTGTCGACGAATCAAAGCCAACAATATCAATACATCAATGAATGCTAGAAAAAAGTAAAGCGGTGCCAATGGTAAAGTGTGCGCGATAAAACTTGAGAGAACGACAATGGTCAATATCGCTGGAGTGACAACAATCCAAATCGCTTGTGACATCCTTGGTAGCCAAAAGCGCAGACTTTCATGAAAAAATATAAACAGGAACAATGCACTATTCAGAGACCAATTAGATGTCGCGACAAGAGGCGTGATAAGTGCGACAAAAATAAACAGGACGGCCCCTAGACTGGCACTATTCATCAACATTTTTCGCCAGTCAAAGCGTTCATCACTACGTAAGTTAAAGGGAATTAATAATCCAGTAAGATGAAAACTATTAGCGATCAGAGCAATCGTCATCGCTAAACCAAAGCTCACTACCGCAGCATGACCATAGAAAGTCAGCAGTGAAAAAGTCAGTAAAAAATGACTGCCAGATGTCAGTAAAGAGTCGAGGATAAGGATATGTCGTGCATTAGGGAGGGTCATATTACCCAACCAAACATGACTTTATATATGCAGATAAATCAAGCGCTGCATGGCCATCATTGTTTTTTGCATTTTGAGAATGGTACTGCAAATCAGCCTCACTCCCTTGGTGAGTTTGTTGTTGCTGGATTGTCTCAAACTGGGGCTCGCAAGAAGCAGAAATGAAGAAAGGCGCATCATCAGAAAGATCTTTTACATTTCGTAATCGAGGCTCTAACTCTTCCATTGAATGAGCAACTTGGAATTTACTTTGTAGACTTTCAATGGTGCCACCCAGTGGCGCAAATCGTTTGATAGTATCAAATTGATGGTCGTTGCGATGTTCACCGAGATCGCTTCTACGTGGTACGACGATAAGCGGTTTTTCAACTTCTAAGCATTGAATAATGCTGCCCATTCCCGCATGAGCTATCATGACATCTGCACGTCCCATCGCTAATGCATAGTCACCAGCACCCAAAAAAGAGTGAGTTTGAATATGCTTTGCTTGGTATTCACTTTCACCAACTTGTGCTTCAATATCCCAATGAGTGTAACGAGCAGCCAACTCATCTAACGTCCGAATTAAACGATCAAAGGGCAGTTGCGCCCCTACAGTCACAAACATCTTCATTATGCCGCCTTGCTGATTGTTAGAATACCTAAACGGTCTGTCACAATGCCGGATTTCACGACCTTAGCTGGATTTCCGGCCACGATACAATGAGAAGGGACAGACTTCGTCACAATCGCCCCAGCAGCAACAATGCACTGATCGCCAATGCGAACACCCGGCAAAATCATACTGTTTCCACCAATAAAGCAGTTTTTTCCTATATGTACATCCGCATGTAAATTGCGACTCATATCATGAGTGAGTACGACAGCGCCAAAGGCAACATAGCTCCCTTCACCAATGTGTACGCCTCTTGGGTTGGTTTTATCTAACTTCGCTTTTAAAGAAATTCTGACACTAGGGTCTATATTCATTCCATAACGTCGTCTCAGCCAACGTGTATAAAGTGATAAACAAGCTTGTCGAAAAGTGACATGAAAAAATCGATTTATCATCGCCCCGATCCTCGTTTAAATAACACGCCCTTGGAATTCAACCCCTGGCTGTACAACATTTTTCCACTGGGTTAACGTTTGATGGCAACAAAATTTAGCCATTTTTCCCGACGCTGATAGTTGTTGAGTGTTCGCGATACTATCGATCCAAATCGCTTTTCGCCCCATACATCGCCCGATGAAAACAGCAATAAAGCCGGGTAAAGCGCCCGTTGAAACAATCGAATCGGGTCGTTCTCGTAAGATAAGACGCAACACCTGTGTCATAACAACAGGTGCAAGCCACCAATTTGAACGTGAGAAATCAGAAATCAAATAATGGTCTTGCGACTCAGGCTTATCCTCTTTACTCATTCGTGTACGAACCATGACGACATCAAGTTCGTCACTTCGAAGTGGGCGCATTAATCGTGTTAATTGAACGTAATGCCCTCCAGTAGATGCAATCGCTAGCACTTTTTTCATGATGATTTTTCTCCATCACAAGCCGTTAATACCGGTTTTCGAGAGCTTTCATCACGCTCCCAGCGGTTTTGTCCCACCATATTTTGCCATCTAGCACGAAGTGAACAGGCCACAACAACCGCAAAGTAGATCGCACCGGAAATAAACGCCCGCTCCTCCCACATCAGTAAAGCTAAACGTTTGATACTATTTTTACCGCTGGATGGATTCATGCCATTTTGTTGCCGCAATTGCCGATTACCTAGCCTCGCCCGTGATTTAATCTTGATCAGCGACCAAAGGTTTTCTGGTGCCGACACTTCACAATACACATCATTAAAAATCGTTATATTGTCGGGCCCTAGGGTCGCTTTTACATAGCCGTCATCAGCAATCACCTCAGGAAGTGGATAGACAGCTCTCACGGCAAGCGGCGACAAGATATAACAGCAGCTACAGGTCATACCCGCTTGAAAGATGGGTGTTAACTCCCAAAAGCGATAGTAGGCTTTGACAGCCCAAGAGGCCTCCTGAAGCTGGACTTGCGGATAGGGAGAGCCGAGTAAGTAAGACTGTGCGCCAGTACGAGAGATTAAGATCTCTAAACTTAATGGACGAATGACAATATCAGCATCTTGCACAAGTACGTGTTCGAAAGAGGCAAACTCAAGTCCAGCATTAATAGCAGCCGTTTTAGATCCCTGTGTGAGGCTCACTAAACGAACTTCAGGGAATTCCCTCTCGACGAAACGTTCTGTACCATCACTGCAGCCATTGGCGACAACCACAACCTCCAAATCGCCGTGTTTTTTAAGCAAAAAACGATAGGGTTCAAGTGCTTTAGCGATCACATTACGTTCGTTATAAGCGGGGATAATTACCGTTAAACTCATGCTACATCCTCCTTGGTATCGTCATGTAAGTAACTGCCGTAGTGCTGGTAAGCAGGGTAAGAAAAGCCCGGCTTCCCTTTCACGCCATTGAGTACAACCCCTGCAATATCAATTTCATAAGACGTTAGCTTTGACATACAGAACGTGAACTGCCCTTTCCGTGTTTGGTTGGCTTTCACAACCAGTAACACCGACTGACATTGCTGCGCCACAATCAGTCCGTCACTGAGTGGGATTAAAGGCGGCGTATCGAAAATAACGCGGGATGCTTTTTGACTGAGTAAGGCGACCAATTGCTTAAACCGAGGTAAACTTAAGCACTCCTGTGGATTAGGACAGCGCATTCCGGCAGGCATCAGCCACACACCAGTGATGGGGTCTTGGTGCAAACACTCCGACAGGTCTGCCCCCATCAGTAAGTAATGCCCAAGTCCTTTTGTCTCCTTTGGAAAACCAAAGCGTTTTGCGAGACTAGGATGACGAAGATCGCTTTCCACTAAGATAGTGCTATCAACCCGTGCAAACGCGATAGCAAGGTTCATCGATACGGTGGTTTTCCCTTCATCAGGAATAGAAGAAGAGACGGCCATGACTGACTTATTTTTCCATGGCTCCATCATCTGTATCGATGTTCTCACCGAACGAAATGCTTCACTAAACAGCACATGGCGTTTATCACGGTAATCACTTGAGCTGGTCATGCCTTTATCCAGGTGACGGTGTTTCAATATCGGAATAGAAACCAACGGCTGGATACCCACACGTGTTTCAAACTCTCTAGCAAAAGCAAAGGTTGCTCGATGACTCTCCTTCCAGAGTAAGCTCATTGCAACAGTGCCCATGACGACAATCATCCCCAACAGTGACCAACGCATTTTATCGGGACCAAAAGGATAAACAGGCTCACTGGCATAATCAGTAAATCTGGCATGGGCCGTAGTCACCCCCACGGTTGCAGAGGTCTCTTTCTGACGTGTTAAAAAGAGATCATAGAGATTTCGGTTACTTTCTACATCACGTTTAAGGGATTCGAATTCATTACGTTTCACCGTCACAGACTGAAATTCTTGTTTCTTCGCTTCCAGCGCACTCTCTAAATTTCGCTCTTGTTGGTAACTGGTGCTCAACTCGTCCTTCAACCCAGCATTGAGTTCACGAACCACCTGATACCCACGACTCTTCACCGCTTGTAACTCGGCTTGTGCTTGAATCATCTTGTCGTGCTTAGGTCCATAGCGCTCACTGAGTTCATTCACTTTTTGTTCCGCGGCTATTTGCGCTTGACGAATATCTCGGATCTGCGGATGCGCATTGATCTCAGGCAGTGACGATAGGCGCGATAAAGAAGCATTCGAGCCCGCAACAGCAATTAACGCTTCTGCCGCCATTCTTCTGTCTCTCGCTTCTGCAAGTTGTCGCGTTAAGCCACTCAACTCCGAATTTACCAAATCATCAATATTGCCAGTATCTAATAGATTCTCTCGCGTTAAGAACTCATCTAATGCACCTTGCGACTGCTCTAAATCACTGCGTAACTCCTCGAGCCTTGTGCCTAATACCCCTGATGCATTTTGAGTCGCAAGCAGACGAAGCTCCAAGTTTTGTTCAATATACTCTTCACCTAGCGTGTTAGAGATCAAAGCAGCCAATGAAGGATCCGACGAATCAAAGCTGATTCTAACTAAACGCGTTTTACGTACGGGAGAAATACTTAGCCGTTGAGAAAATTCGCTATACACCTGCTCAACTTCCCTCTGTTGCTGCACCTTACTATCAACAACGGTTTCCCCACCAAACGCACTTCTCGCTAGCGCAATCGTATTATCTACCCCTATCAACCACTCTTCAGGTAACCAACGACGATACAGTGAGGGCTGGCTTGTAAATTCAGGGTGATTAATTAACCCTAATTTATCGACAACACGTTTCGCTAATTGGCGAGAACGCAAGATTTCGTATTGCGTTTGGAAATACTCTTGCTTACTAGTGTCAATGCCGACAACTGACTCAATCGACACCGTATTCGCTTGACTGTCTGCTATTTCTAATGTTGACGTCGCGCGATAACTCGGCTCAATTTGACTCACGAATAAATAACTGACTACCAACGCTAACAACCCCACGCAACATAGCTTGAATAGATGCTGCTTCAAGATCCCAAATGCACGGCTTATATCGAGAATGTCATTATCATCTGCACCCTCAGTATGCCGCTGTAACGGTGTGTCATTGTACATCTGAACTACCTCACGCATTTTGGCCACGGTAACTCTCCTTATCACAGTCGTTAAAAACAGCTGCTGTTATAATATGCTGGTGCTAAAAGAAACTTTGACCGACTTCAATAATGTCGCCGGGAGAGACGCCATGATTGAGCGGTACTTTCGATAGCTCTTGCTGGCTATTTTCTGGCTTAACCGTAATTTTTCGTCGTGCAGCACGATCCGTAAATCCACCAGCAAGTGCGATCGCTTTATCGACTGTTAAATTAGGCTGATAAGGGTATCCACCCGGTGATTTCACCTCACCGTTAATAAATATTTTTCGAAAGCTCACTATCGTGACCATCACTTTCGGTTCGATTAAATAATCCCCTTTTAAACCTCGATATATTTCTTGGCGTAAACCATCGAGCGTCTTGCCTGTGACACGCAATCGACCAAGGTAGGGGTAATCAACCTGACCAACCTCATCGATATAGAGGTTGTTAATACTCAATTCTGGCTCATCATAAACAACGATTTTTATCGTATCGCCAGCGTTGAGGCTGTAGTCCGTATTAATGGATGCTGCTTTCACTGGTAGTGCTGTAAGCATCAGCAATATTAAAAAATAGGGATTCATCACAACTCCTAGAATGAAAACTCAGTAGAAAGAGACATCACATAGCGGTCGTAGCCAATATCATTTCTCGTGGATTCTTTATCAAACACACTGCCCGCGAGAACAATGTTCCAGTCATCTCGTATGAGGTATCCAACACTGACTAGCCAGCGCCACGTTTTATCAAGGCGATTACGCGAGCCAAAGTAGTCGCCGGTATAATCTTCCCTCAAATATTTAACGCCTAAACGAGAATAAAAATGGTATGCATAGTTCTGCTGCCAAGTCAGGCTATATGCCGTCTCTTGGATATAATCTCCATCGACATCGGGGTCACGCGCCTCTTGACTGGTTTCGATGTCGATGACCGAAAATGGGATAGGTTTCCACTTCATTGCTAGCAACCAGTAGAGCCCAGAAAAGTCTTCTCTGTTAGCACTATCAAACCGTTTATTTTGATAACCAAGTTCAGCTTCACCCTGTGTTAACTCACTAATATCCCAGCGAAGACCAGCTAGATAATAGAGGCTTTGATTATCTTTCGTGCTTGAATGAGAAAATTGTTTATCTTCCAGCTCTACGCGAATATACATCGCTCTTTGTGCATTCTTTCGGTACTGAAATTCTGCGCCACCTAGCCAGCGTTGATAATCGTTTATTCGGGTTTGATCACGGTAGTTGTCGTAGTGTTTTCGTTCCCACTCTCCATCGAGCGAGACACGACCACGCGCTTCATTCGCCCCAAACTGGTAATTGATACTGGCACCTTGAGTGGTATGTTCGACAGGAGTCGCAAAGTAAAAGTCGTCATTACTTTCGCTGATACCGGTACCACGTCGGTTATGCCCTTTATACCACTTAGCCTTCACTTCAAAGCGATGCCTTATCCCTGCACGTGTGAGGTAACTGGCATCAAAAAAATGGTCGAGGTAATCATCATCGTTAGAGGAAAAGTAGTGCATCCCATCCATTCGATACTTCATGACCCAAAGCGAGCGCTCACGCTCAGCTTCTAATTCAAGCTTCGGTGCTATTCGCAAAAAAGAAGACGATATTTCATTCTGCTTAGCTAATGTGACATTGCTGTCGTATCCTGTCGTTACTTTCATGCTCGGCTGCCATTGTAAACCAGACTCTGTTTGGTACTCTCGATATTCAATTGATTGTGCCAACGCAAACATTGGGCAAACAGCGCTTAGCATCAATGGGGCTCGCCATATACCTTGCTTTGCGTTTAGTCTTTTCGTATGTAGCGTCATCAGAATGTTCAAAGCTGTTATCAACATCAAAGTTAACATTGATATAAAAGCAAGCATCGATATAAAAGTAAGTATCAACATAAACCGTACCTTTCCCCACCAATCACAGCACACACCCATCACGACAAATAGCCACTGATGAAGAATGAAAATATTAAAATAGTGCTTTCAACGATATAGACATAATGACTTCCCTTCACACTAACGGAATGATTAATAAGCTTTTTCTCCAGTAAACCCATTAAAGATAGTGAGCCATACAATCTTAATATCCAACCAAACCGTCCATCGCTGAATATATTCCAAATCAAATAAAACACGGTTTTCCATTTTTTCGAGCGTATCCGTTTCACCTCGAAATCCATTTATTTGTGCCCAACCCGTAATCCCTGGTTTTACTTTATGGCGTAACATATAACGCTGCACAATTGACCGATACTCTTCATTATGCGAAACGGCATGAGGACGTGGGCCCACGACAGACATCGTGCCAAACAGAACATTGAAAAACTGCGGAAGCTCGTCAAGAGAAGTACGTCGAATGAAAGCACCAAACTCTGTAACACGTGGGTCATTTCGTGTTGCTTGCTTAACAACCGTCCCATTGTCTTGTGTCGACATAGAACGAAATTTCCATACTTTGATTTTTTGTCCATCTAATCCATATCGGTCCTGCTTAAAAAGAATGGGGCCTGGTGATGAGCGTTTTACACCAAAGGCAACCCACAGCATGACAGGGGCTAAAATGACAATCGCAATTGACGAAACAATGACGTCGAAGCAACGCTTAGCGATTGCAGAAAATCCATTATAAGGCGTATCAAACACACTTAAGGCTTGTACGCTACCAATGTGTCTCCAGCGTGACTGCATAAGGTTAAATGAGAAGAAGTCCGGGACAATATAGGTGTTCACCGTGGTATCAGAAAACGCTTGTAAGTAGTGCTCTATCCGTTTATTGGCATGTAAGGGCAAGGTAATAAAGACATCTTGAACGTCCCCAGCCCGTGCTTTCTCTAAGGCATCTTCAACAGATCCTGAAATGGATGTATCGTTAGGCAAACGCTCTGCGCTGCGATCATCGTAGAAACCTTGAAAGACCATCCCAAACTCAGGGTGACTACGAATTTCATCGGCCAGTTTAAGCCCGGAATCTGTCATGCAGACCACAATCGCATTATGTACTTTGTAACCTGATTTGTGCATAAAGATCAGAAAGGATTTTAGTGCCACTCGCCATAATACCAATGCAAAAAACGCAGTAATAAACCAAGCGATAACGATATTCCGTTCAAAGAAAAAGAGAGGAGGATACAGCGAATCAACAACCAGCATCGTGATACATGCGCCTGCCCATACCAATGAGATTGTCCGACATTGAGCAGCAATTCGATAAGTATGAGAACAATTATACAACTGAGCACCCTCTGCATAGATAAAGAATACAGCAGAGAAAACTAAGCTTGCTAGAAAGTACCTCTCACCGAAGTGCGCTTGCATGGTCTCACTACAAATAAACAAGGTTAAAGTAATGATATTCATATCTAAAAGACGATAAACCACATTAAGGTCAGTATGTGTATTCCTGATTTTTTGTTCAGAATCCATTCGAGCACCCCTAACCATTATGTTTTGTAATTATTCAAACAAACGAAGTAATTTTTTTACCTTAATCACAAATTAGCACGTGCAATTGGGGGTATATGTGGATATTTATCTCAGCCTCTAGAGCAAAAAGAAGACTTTATTCATTCTTTTCGGTAAGTAAGAGGTTGAGGAAAACCATCTCTATGAAGCAGAAAAAGTGCTAACTCACATCAGTCAAGATGCATAAGTGACTAGTTTCATTAAGGAAAGAGTCATAATGTCGCTATTGAATTCACAACACTTTAACTGGCTATTTCAATCAACAAACAGTGAGCGCCTATTTTCTTCCATTATTTTCTTAGGGGTAACAGAAGCACCATTACTGGTGAAACCTTGCCTTCCTAAAATGACCCGCTCAGAGCTGTTTGCTGTAATGTGTGGTGGCTTAGCTTCTATCGCTGGTACTATGCTTGTTAGCTACGCTCAACTTGGCGTTAAAATGGAATACTTGTTGGCTGCTTCGTTCATGGCTGCACCAGATGGTTTACTTTTGCCAAAATGTCTACGCCAGAAACTGAAGCCTTTAATGATAAAAATGTTGAAGAAACTGAAGAAAATAAATCTGCTAAGATCATTTCAAAGTAGGTGTTTTTTATTGTGCACACTTAGACCGATAATATGTTCTTTTCGTGGAGCTTTAAGAGAAGGGTCTCGGTTTTATGACGAAGCATGTCCCTGAGTAAACGGACGGTTGGAGTAATCGATTGACGACTCGGGCACACTAACCATAGCTCTGTTGATGTTGGTACAAAACTGGGCATTCCATTAACCACACGCCCTGACAGTAAATCTTGAGACATGTCGAGGCATGACTTAATCGCGATACCCTTCCCTGCCACGCACCAGCGTCTAACTATATCACCATCATTTGAAGCTCTATTGCCTTTCAGTTTAATCCGATAGCTTACCGTTCCATTTGTTTCAGCGTTAGTTTCAGCATTAGCTTCAGAATGGGTCGCTACATTGTTAGCCACACGAGTAAACGTCCAATCGTCTTGAAGGATCTCGTGCAATTGGTACAACAAAGCATTGTGACCCTTTAAATCCGTTGGAACTTGCAACCTGCCACACGACTCAAAATATTCTGGTGTGCCACATACGACTCTCGGCACATCACAAATTTTAAAGCCATACATATTGGCATCAGTGGGCGAACCATATCGTAATGCCATATCCACAGGATCACGGTAAAAGTCTATATTGCTGTCGCTGATACTGGATCGCAGTAATACATCAGGGTATTCCAGTAAAAACTCTTCTAGCCAAGGTGTGACCAAGTTCCGTCCCAAATCTGAAGAAAGAGCAATACGGATTTCCCCCTGAATGACTCCCATCTCTTCGAGCATATTCAATTTGGCACTTTCCAGCATTTTGAGTGCTTCTTCACACTGTGGTAAATACCGCTCTCCTGCAGAAGAAAGTCTCAAGTGGCGCGTTGTCCGAACAAATAGTTCAGCCCCTAACGAAGTCTCTACCCGTTTAACGGCTGCACTTGCCGTCGCCGTTCGCATATCTAGGCTCGTTGCAGCGGCGGTAATACTGCGAAATTCAGCGACTTTTAAAATAACCTGTAGGTCCTCAAGCAGCACGGTACTCTCCTTTCCTCCATGACAACCAGCCTATCAGGGCCACCATTTAGCACCCCGAATCTTGTATCAGGGCATTACATCAGGTACATAACAGATGTCGACAATCACTGAACCTGAACATTCTGAACGAAATCAAAAAGGACATTAGAGTTTCTAAATCCATTTTAATTTAGTACTGTACTAAATTACTTATCCAATCAGTTAAAAAAACAAGTAAGCCAATCAACAGCCCCTCACCAATGGCGACGGCGATGATTAACTCTTTCTTTGTTAATCCTGAAAGACGAGCCAGATAGACAATAATTTCTGTAAACACTAGAGGGAAAAAAGCCCACCCGGAAACAGCAGCAACCCCCATCGAATTGATCCAGTTTTGAGCGCGTTTAACAGAACTGCTTGGAAGTGCATTGAGTTTATTTTGAAAGCCTAAATAGTCTACTGCTAGACAGACAAGATAAGTCGAACAGCAAGAAGCCACTAACGTTACCCCGAAGAGCAGCCAAGAATCCACCACACTTGCCATCAGCATAATAAAAGGCATCGTGGGGATAAAAAGCAGTCCTCTCACTGTAATCAATGCTACATATCCAGTTAATACATACCATTGATTATCTGTGATAACTTGTTGCATTTCAGCAAGGGTATAAGTCTCATTTAGCCATCGAATACCGAGGACTGCGAACACAACAATACTGATCCAAACTGCCGCTTTAATGATGGCGTTCATGATTGGGTCCTTTGTGCTCTCTGCAAACCTGAAGTTCTAAAGCTTCTCTGCAACTTTCTCGATCGCCACAACGTAAGGCGGTTAGCTCCCATGCAACGTCAAGGGTTCTGTGCATACCAATCAATGTATACTGACATCGTTCTGGGTAGTCCTGTATCACAAACATTCGAGCAAAGAGCACACTCTTATCCCAATTGTCGGGTAGCTCTTCACGGAGTTGTAAGAAGTTCGATTCATCATTTTCACTGGTTGTAGCAAGCTGATATTCGTTAAGTAGCTCATCTTTTGAGAAAATGGTGTAATTGAGGAACTGGTGGGGGGGTAACAATTCTAAAGTTGTAGCAAGCGTAGAGGTAAAGATTTTAGGTGTAAATACAACGCAGACAATGGTGAGCATGAATGAGATTATCAACGCTATACACACACTGAAGATAGTTTTCAGCATGGAATATCCTTTCCGGTTGGTTTTTGCATTTTTCTTATCCCTAACCTTCATTGCGGGGAAATCAGGATCCCACCTCAACACGATTTGGTGGTTTATATAAAGAGTAACACAAACCGATTCAATCAAGCTCAATGCGGCAATTTTTTGTACGCCTGTTGCTGTTTGGTTCTACATATAACCCAATCAAAATGATGCCACGAGTCGTGTTAACGGGTTGGTAAAGTGTGACAATCGCAACACGCCTTTACCCAAACATTCATTACAAACCTCTATCAGCAGACGCTCATAGCATGAAAAAAAGTATTATTATCAAAAATAATTTGATAATAATTCAATCTGTACACCCTTTTTCATTTTTGTTTCGCACACTATTATTCACTCATCCCCACCAACGCAGTGCAGCATAAAGGCTGTGTATCACTTGATGATAAGATTAGAGGAAGTATCATGATTAAGTTAACTATTGTTGCAAACATTGTCGCTAATAACGATAAAATTGAACACGTCAAAGCAGAGTTACTCAAGCTAATTGAAATCACTCGAGCAGAAGAAGGATGCATTAACTACGACCTGCATCAAGACAACGACAACCCAGCTCACTTCACCTTTTATGAGAACTGGGAGTCACGTGAGCTATGGCAAACCCATATGGGCAACCAGCACCTTGTAGATTACATGGCTGCAACAGAGGGTTGCGTAGCTAGCTTCACCTTAAATGAAATGACTCAAATCGCTTAAAATTATTTAATGCTTATTTAAAGTTGATTGACTGGCACAACGGAATTGCTCTGTGGTGCCAGTGTAAAGGCTAATTAAGCCCCTGAAGCACCTTATTGTCTCGAGCTGCCAAATTAGCAAAAAGGGTACATAAAACTGCAAGCACTGCAATCAACCCAATAGGTACCACCCATGTTCCAGTCAAAGCTCGAAGATAACCAATTACGGTAGGCCCTGTTGCTGCTAACGCATAACCGATACTCTGAGATAAACCTGATAACGCTGCAGCTTGCCCTGATGTTGTGGTTCGTAAGCCCACGAACGACAGAGCGATAATGAACGTAGAGCAGTTACCTACCCCAAATAAAACAACCCAGAAAATAGCAAAATCAGGTATCAAGACTAAGCCGATAAGCCCTAAAAACACCGCTGATGCTGTCCCAGTAATCAACCACCTTTGGCTTGTTGTTTTTGATAAAATTGGGGCTAAAACAAGCCCAGGCACCATTGTTGAAAACTGTAATAAGCCATAAATATACCCAGCCTCCAGTTCACTGTAACCCAGATCGTTCAGCATCTTTGGCAACCAGCCAGCAAGCGAATAAAAAGTAAATGAATTGATACCAATAGCGAGGGTCACCTGCCAAGCCACGGGGCATTTAAGTAGAGATAGCATGGTAGTATCACTACCACCCTCTTTCGCTACTGTATTCTTTCGAGGTGTCCGCACGATCTTCGGCAACCAGATAATCAGTGCGAGTAAAGGAAAGATAAGGTTAAACGATAGCGCAACCTGCCAGCCTGAGAAATCTCCTACCTCAATCATTGAAATAGGAACCATAAGGCTCGCCCCTAGTGTCGAACCAATTCCCATTGTAAATATATATAAAGAAGTAATAACGGAAATTCGCGTCGGAAAGCTGACTTTGACGACAACAGGCAGTAGTACATTACCTGCGGCAATACCTGCACCAATGAATACTGTGCCTAAATATAAAGGAAATTCACTGCCAAGGGAGCGCATAATGATCCCAATACCAATCAAGAGTATTGCAAGCAATAAGCTTGGGTAGAGTCCAAGCTTCCGTGAAAGAACAGGGGCGATAGGAGAAAAGATCGCAAACGTAAGCAGTGGTAGTGAAGTCAGCATTCCTGCACTGGATGCAGTAAGGGATAAATCCTCCATCACCTGACCAAGAACAGGTGCCACACTGGTAAATGGTCCGCGAAGATTAAGCGCTACAAATAAGACACCCAAAAATAGAATGATGTTAGATTGCTTAGATGTCGTCATTGAATTTACCTGAAGATATTGGGCGGCTAGTATAACTAAAAAATGGCAACTTCTCGTTTGTTTATTCCCATCTAACCGGTTTTAATCTGACCACTAGCAAAGCATTTACTAAAGGCATACTAAGAAAAAATCAATAGAACAATGATGGAGGTATGAATGTGAGCCACGAGAGACGGCAAATATATAGCTAAAGACACACAACGCTGAGAATAGCTTCTCAGCGTTGTGAAATGATAACGTAAAATCTATACAGAATAATGAGATAGCATGTTGCGCTGAGTTTCTGCAATACCAGAGACTTTTTGTGCACTTTCAAGTAGCTGATCAAGCTGTTGGTTATTCACTTGTGCTTGGTGTGCTACCTTTTCGACAGAGCGCCCTACTTCGCTTGAGGCTTGCTCTTGTTGTTGGGTTGCTGTCGCAATCATCATTATTTTCTCGTTCATTGAACCAATCACCGTTTCGATACGATGAATAGCATCCCCAACACCTTCAGACAAAGTCATCGTGTGCGTCATCTCTTCACGGCTTTGGCGCATGGCCATGTTTGCATCTTCTGCTGAGCGGTGCAGTGCTTGAATTGATGTTCGAATTGAGTCAGTTTGATCATTCGTTTCAGAAGCCAGTTTTCGTACTTCATCAGCGACAACAGCAAAGCCTCGTCCTTGCTCACCAGCACGCGCAGCTTCAATGGCTGCGTTCAGTGCGAGTAAATTGGTATTGCCAGCAATAGAACTAATCAAATCGACAACTTCAGTAATATTATTAACGTGCTTATCCAGCTCAATCATGCGCTCTTCGTTAACGGCAAACTGCTGATCAAGTTGTTTCAGCTTATTCGTGCTTTCGCTAATAATTTTCACACCGTTAGTTGCTAATTCTCGCGCTGCTTCTGCTTCTTTTTCTGATTCCACCGTACTGTTTGCTATATCGCGAATGGACGCCTCTAGCTCGGTAATAGCTGATGCTACAGTGGCAAGATCAGAAGTTTGAGTTTGCAGTGCCTTCTTCGAAATATTTGTTGCAGCAACACTTGCCGTTGACGCATCACGTAAGTCTTCGCTATTTGCTGTTACGCGACTAATTGTCTCTTTATTATTCCGCTGGGAGTTGTTGATGAGGCGAGCAAGAGTAGAAAACTCACGGGGAGCACTTTCATTGGCTTGTGCGGTTAAATCACCATGACTCATGGACTTAACGACACTATCGACATCATTCAGCGACTTAGTGACTAATCGACTGACCCAAAGACCAGCAACAACAGCGAGTACCAACCCGACTAGGCTAAGTAAAAGCAATAGACGCCTTGCATTCACATTAGCACTCAAGACACTACGCTCAGCGTCTGCTATTAAACGATCTGATTGGAGTGTCATCTCATCAAGTTGCAGCATCATAATATCAACTTGAGATTCCATATCTTCGACAATAGCTTGCTGTTGCTCTAAGAGGGCTAACTTAGCTAGCTGAATTGCCACAATACCATTGTCATCAAAGAGACCACGAACCATATCCATCGGCATCGTAATGCTTGGGTAACTCAATAGTGCTTCATTGACTTTAACCAGCTCTTCCCAAGCATAATTCATACCCGCCAAGTTTGAGGTTCGCAGACCACGTTCAAATTGTTGAGCCGTTTTAAGGTCGACTGCATTTAATAAGTTAGTCAGGTTAGTCGCCATCTCAAACGAATGATTAATGTAGTTCGTTACGTGGTTTCTGGCCTCGTAATCAAAACCATACAATTCAACGCCAATACGTGACATTTCAGAGCGTGAAGAAGAGACAGCATAGTCCATCATTGATCTTGCTTTCACAATGGCTTCTTCATTGGTAATAATCTGTTCTTGTGTTTGACGCACTTGAACAACGAACGAGTCAATCTCTGTTAACTCGTCGGCAAATCGGTGAGACTCCTCACTAAGCCAAGGCATATTGTTTTCGACTGCAAGCGCAGCTAATGATGACACCGATTCGTTAATCAACGCTTTATTCGTATCGAAAGTATCATGCGCATTGACCAGCTGCTCAACCGTTTTGCTGCTGACCATCTCAGTCATATTTTGTTGAGCTAATAAGGAGCTCTTTACGATCACGGAACTTGCATTCGCAACCGGCAGGGCTCTCGCTGATAATGCGTCAAATTCTGTTGATATATTATCGAGGCCTTTCGTACCGAACAAAGAAAGTAATGCACCAACGGTAACTAAAAGAAAGAGAACAAACTTGATGCTAGTGACTAAAGCGACAGAATGGGATGACGAGCTAGACGCTATTTTTTTCTTTTTAGCCAACATTAAATTACCTTATAAGAGCAAAAGAGGGTAAGACCTCAACTTGCAATAAGATAAAACTAATTTATTACAGAATTATTTCACCCGCGAAATACACCATTATTTTAAAATTAGTCAATAAGGTAATAACATGTCATGGTCAACAATATATCAGGTGTCATTATATTGCATTGCACAAACATCATCACACCTAATAATAAAAATAATACTAACGGGTTGCGCAGTTTTGAGCTAAACGCTCTGCAATGGCTGAATCGAACAAATTCTTAACGAGGCTAATATAATCTTCTAGAAACCCAATTTGCTCATTGGTAGGGCAACACATCCAAACAGAAGAAAGCACTTCATTTAAGTCTTCCATTACATTATCGGCTTCTTGCATCAGTTTGAATCGAAAGTCCGAATCGAGATCA
Source organism: bacterium sp. HQB-150 (assembly GCA_043421945.1). Lineage (GTDB taxonomy): Bacteria > Pseudomonadota > Gammaproteobacteria > Enterobacterales > Vibrionaceae > Thaumasiovibrio. The sequence goes on from JBHOGO010000002.1 coordinate 20,394, forward strand.
GGGTTCTGCTGCATCACCGCCATCAAGTTAGACGCAATCATGTCCATAACGACATCTTCTATGGATTCTTGACCATCTTCTTCCCCACCACGCTCAAAGAGATCTAAGTGTGCAGTGAAGTGCTCTATCAATGCGTGATAACCTTCAGACTCAACGACCATAGTTTACTTTTTATCCTCAACAAATCTCTACAACTACAAGACACAAGGTATGCAACTCACCGTCGAGTGTCAATCTCCGACTAAAGTATTATTAATATATTAGACTGCAATAACAAATAATGCGTGTTTAGAGCAATTTTGTGCTGCAGGGATATTACATCATCGCTGACACCTTCTCGCTACGGTGCAAGGTCACTCGATTCCGTCCTGATTCTTTTGATGCATACAAAGCGTCGTCGGCCAACTTCAGCCACGCGTCACTCGATTTCACAGCCTTATCATGCATCGCGACACCGATACTAACGGTGATACGAATAGTTTGCCCTTGAGTGTGTATCCGATGACTCGAAATTTTCTGCCGTATTTGCTCAGCCAGATCGACAGCTTGTTTCTCTGTGACACCCGTAGCATAGGCAACAAACTCTTCTCCACCATATCGACCAGATTGGCCTAACTCATCCAAAGCTGTCTGCCACTCTTTCGCGACATATTTAATAATCTCATCGCCAACTTGATGCCCGTAAGTATCATTTATCCGTTTAAAATAATCGATATCGCACATGAATAGTGCTGCAGAGCAATCAACAGAGCACACTATGTTTTTAAAGGTATCATTATAATATCGCTCCCAATGTGTTCTATTTAATAAATTTGTCAGGCCATCAATTGAGCTTATCTTTTTCAATTCGTGATTATAATCTCTCAAATCACTTTTATTTTTGGCAATATCAGACACATCATTAACTTTTATACAAACATGAGATACTCTTCCTGACAGGTTATACAGTGGTAGAAATGTCACATCCTGATACATGACTTCTTCTCCACCAGTAAGTGGGCAAAAGTTATAAAAAGGAAATATATGAGGTCTATTTTCCCAACTGCTAAACCCACTCGCGCCAGTAGCAATCACTTGCTGGATACGATCCATCATCCAATGACTTGGCAACTCGGTAAGCACATCAAAAAGGCGCTTACCAAGTACCTTATCTGAGTTTAACCCAGTGTAAGCTTGAGCGAATCGATTCCAAACCGTAATCGTGTAAGTATCATCAACGACAATCACCCCAGCATCAACACTATTGACCACCTGTACAAGCGTGTGAAACTCTGAAAGATCTAGCTTTTCTTTCATATCGTCCTCAAAATTTTTTCCCATCGATGACTTGCGTTTTCATCCATCAAAAACAACACATCACAGTGAAAGTCACTGTCAGCTGACGTATAGCTATATTCAATACTCAGGTAATGCCCTTTTTTTTTGCCGCTACACGCTGGCGAAGTGGCTCTTCTCACCATTTCCTTGTCGACAACCATCGGTGGCCTTAGCGAAAACTCAATCAGAACTTGTTGAGATAGCGACACAAGAAAAGTAGAAACTAGCAAATTGGCGAGATCGAGGATTTTTTCATTTGAATCAGTATCTTGATCATTACACCCTAGGCGTTTAGCAAATTGTTTTTTATCATTTCCTTGCATCGCGACCAATGCTTCTCCGTGTATACCCCCTCCTACAAACCGTTGTGACACTGAAAGAAGTTCATCGTTAGCTTTGAGGTCTTGGATTAGCATAGCGACTTCATTAACAGGAGTATCATCTACCTTCGGTAATGGCATATGAATAAACTCACCCAGTTGCTTAGCGATCACTGCCGCCCCTCGACCTAATGCAACGTTGCTCACGTCTCTCAGTTGTTGTTTATAATCAACGTCAAGGTTTATTGGGTTATTCCGAGTAAAGTCTGTCACATACAAGTACTTTTTTACCACTTGATGAACAACATTTTTTGTAAAGGGTTTATTGATAAAATCAAAAGCCCCTGCTTGTTGGCAGCGCCTTCGTGCTTCAGGCTGCACATCTGCTGACACAATGATAATCGGCAGAGAGATACTCTGTGTCTGCAATTCAGCTAAAAGAGTAAAGCCGTCCATAACAGGCATAGTCAAGTCAAGAAATAACAAATCATAAGATTTTTGCTCTAATCGCATCAATGCATCCCAGCCATTTTCTACCTGCTCTATATCCCAGGCTGACGGTAGGCACCTCGACAATTGTTTTCTAACCAATGGCGAGTCATCACAAATTAATATATTCACACTCAATCCCTCGAAATCGTGATGGTCTGATCTTCTTTTTGAATCAACTTTTATTGTGATCTTCGTTCAAAGTTAACATTTTCAATTTTAAAATGGCAATTAACTGTCAAATCCTTCGACACTGCGCAATAATCTACACTATCAATGTTTCTCTTTTAGCTCATTCTTAGCGATGCCTCAAAAAATATCTGCGAGTACCGACGATGACCGCAGGACGCATGCATTCTTTGTAAGGAACACCATGAAAAAAAGTAAAGTTGTTACAGCCGACGACATTCTTCTAAAACTATGCAAATCAATCTCCACAGTACTAACCACGGCAACACAGTCGCACGTTTCGTACTCTGGTATGGTACAAAAAATTACGAAGACGAGCCTCAAGCCTGATATTGGCTGTTTTGTTCTTTTTGATGGCGGATTTTCAGGGCTTGTTGTTATCAACTTTTCTTCGCAAGCTGCTTTGGAGATGTATGGAAAGTACATGAAATCGATGGGTATTCCTGAAGAGGAGCTTGCATTACTTCATACTTCTGATGAAGTGTCTGATGTACTCGGCGAGTTGATGAACCAGATCGTTGGTGCATTTACAACCATGATTCGAAAAGACCTTCAGGTATCCATTACTCAAAACCAGCCCAAGATGCTTGCACTCAATAAACAAGTTGTCCTTTCTGTTGATACCAACCTAGATCGCCCACAAGTCCGTCGTGTTAGCTTTACTACCGAGAGTAATAATATTTTTTACCTCGAGCTTGCGATGGATCGTACTGAGTTCATTCAAATTGATGAGTTTGAAATACAAGAAGACATTGACCCAGACGTACTCATCGCGATGGAAAAAGAAAAGAAGCATAAGCTTGACGATATGACCACATCGAACAATAGCAAAGAAGTTGACGACGACTTATTCGATAGCCTCGGCATCTAATCGATTCGGTGCAACAATTATGGCAGCACAATTTGTGCTGCCACAGCGTCATACCCCATAATGTCACGTACCACAAAATGTTCGATAATGGCGATCACCATCAGAAGCAACGTGTTGGTAGCGTTCTGTTTTATCGGTGATGCTATAGGGTTTTGCCAAGACATTCATATACTCAGAAAACAATTGGTAAGACTCACCTTTCGCAATAAAATCGTCCAAGTTATCTTCAATACGCGCCAGTTGTATTTCAACATCGTGATTTCTTGGTATCACCTGAGGATTAGCTACCTCCATCATAGGCAGTGCTTCATCATTTGATACGTACTCTCGCCAGTTTTCATACCAATGACCAAAGCTATCACTGGTCTTCGCTGTAAAATCCGCGACTGTTAAGTCAGCTTTCAGTGCATCAGTAATTAACCTAAAACTGATTGTGTAATCCCGCTCTTCATGTTGTAAAACGGATAACAGTTCATCTTGTAAAGCACTCATTACATCTTCAGCGATATTAGTATTTAGGCCAAGCTTCTGGTTCATCATTTGACGGTAGGCGGCGGAATAGTCTTGACTAAATCGAACGATAATAGGCTCTAACTCGCTCAATGCTTTTTCTTGATCATCGCCATATAAAGGCATAAGGCTTTCGGCTAAACGGGCTAAATTCCACTGAATGATCGGCGGCTGATTCCCGAAGCAATACCGTCCTTGGGTATCAATAGAGCTAAATACCGTTTCTGGTGAATAGCGCCCCATCATCGCGCACGGTCCGTAGTCAATAGTTTCACCGCTAATAGCCACATTATCTGTATTCAACACGCCATGAATAAAACCGATACGCATCCATTCAATAAGCATTGTTATCTGTTTGGCCATGACCACTTCGATAAATTGAGAGACCTGATTGTCAGCAGTGTATGCAACAGACGGAAAATGACGATCCATCGAATAATCCAATAACTGCTGCAAAGAGCTAAGATCACCACGTTGAGAAAAATACTGAAAAGTACCGATTCGAATATGACTTTGGGCAACTCTCGTCACTACTGCGCCCTGCTCTGCGCCGTTGTCACGCCAAACATTCTCTCCGGTCGTCACCACCGCTAAAGATTTTGTCGTTGGCACGCCTAATGACGACATCGCGTGGCTCATTATAAATTCTCTCAATGCTGGCTTAAGCGCGCACCGCCCATCCCCTCTTCGCGAATAAGGTGTCGGACCTGAACCTTTGAGTTGTACATCAAAGCGGTTACCCATCTCATCAGCAAGTTCTGCAATTAAGTGTGCTCGCCCATCGCCAAGTTGGGGGTTAAAACTTCCAAACTGATGACCGGCATAGGCCAATGAAATAGAATGTTGATTGGCGAGTGGTATATTTCCGGAAAAAATGTCAGCCTTTTCTTGCGCTGTAAACTCAACAAAACCAAGATGGTTCGCTACATCATCATTCCAACAAAGCAAAACAGGTTTTTCAACTTTCGTAGGTGGAACACATTGGTAAAATGCCTCCCCTAGCGATGCATAACTATGACTATATCTCACGCTAAACCTTTCGAAATCCACGGCACATAACCACCATCATAACAAGCTCCCCTGATCGCGAGAAACTTTAATGCAACGAAAGCAAAACAACTCCCTCCCTTTACTAGTCAATCAATTCAACATTCAAATATTGTCCGACGTATAGCTAAATATTTTTTGAAAAAAGTGAATTCCTCAACTTAACGCGTGATGAAATGCACACTACATAGAAAAAGTCGAAATCTGCCTAGATTTTGTTTGGTAACCTGCTATTTGAACATTCAACATTGAGCCAACATTTATGTCTGTAAAAACACCGAGCCTGCAGGCTGCCAGAGGTCTCGCCATCATCGGCGTCATTATAATTCACTCCCAATGGCTAATGACTGCGCCTTCCATCAACGAAGTTCCTTGGATTGGTTACATCGTTAATCAACTTTCTCGATTCGCTGTGCCTGTATTTTTCGTTCTCGCTGGCTATTTCTTTTATCCAAAACTAGCGGATAAAGGTCACTATAGGCGAAACAACATTTACTCTGATGTCTTCAAATATTGCCTTCCAATCATTGCGCTCTTTATCGTTTGGAGCCTTATTTACCTTTTACTACCTTTTAATTTGGGTGTATTAATTGAATCTGGCTACATAGCTGAGAGACAGGGATACTGGGGGTATTGGGTATCGCTTGGTATTAACGCTTGGCTAGAGGGTGGCTTAGTGGTTCTTTGGTATCTTCCCGGGTTGGTCTGCGCGATCATCATTATCTCAATATTTCACCGCTATTGGATTTTTATTTGGGCAGTAGCACTGGCGCTATATACCTATGGTCTTGCGGGTGGCAGCTATGCGATTCATACTGGCATAGAGATTGAAATATTTACCCGAAATGGCCCATTTATGAGTACTTTTATGGTACTCATGGGTATGCAATTACGACGTTCAAGCCTGTCATTGCCTTTGAGTATCTCTTTTTTGGTCGTTGGCATATTAGGCCATATGGGTGAAGCCTATTGGCTGTTTCAGCACGGTGTTGAGTTTAACAGTCATGATTTTTTGATTATGTCGCCACTTTGGGGAATAGGAATTGTCGCCACGCTTCTTCATTACCCTCAATTAGGCAATACCCGTATACTCCAGTACCTTGGTAATGAAAGCCTTGGGATTTATTTGGTCCATATTTACTTTGTTATCGTCCTAACAAATCTGATAGGTTTTTTTCCTTTATTACAGCCTTGGGTAGAATACATTTCCATTCCATTCGTGCTTGGAATGTCCATTTTGTTCATTGAAATTACCAAGCGTACCCCATTGAGTTTTGTATTGTTACGGCAGCCTCAGAAAAAGAGATTTGCAACCAACACCGTGAACATATAGGGCTCTTTCGTCGAGACAATCCAATGACACAATCAAATGATAACTGCCCTAAACGGCAGTTATCATGCCGTCCATAGCCCCATCAAAACAATTGCTCATCAGCATTTTTGAACTCATAACCGTTGCAAACATCGCAATGTCATCTCTTTTACCGCTACTCAACCGTTAAAAATACACACTACAATAATAAAAGTATTTTGAATTATTAAGGAATAGCGAGAAATGAAAACAATGACCTGCCTACAGCTCGGTGGAGCATGTGAGAAATCGTTTAGCGGTGAGACATTCGAAGATATCCTCGCATTAAGTAAACAACACGGTATGGAGATGTTCCAAGCACAAGATGCGACACACCTTTCTGCAATGGCGAAGATACAAGCGATGATGCAGGACCCGCAAGCGATGCAAGCCTGGTTCGACCAAAAACGTGCTGAGTTTGACGCGCTAGAGGACGATTAAAGGCTACCAGACCCTTCATATATCAAAAGCTGTTTTTACCTGTGTAAAGTGATGAGATGTCGCTGTTAGGTATGCTTCGCGTTACTCATTGTAGGGAGCATGTCTTTAATTTTCGCTTTTACAACTTTGTTTATTTACTCATTACGGTGTTTATACCAGTATTTAACGGGCTCATTTAATCACGTTTTGTCATTTAAAGTTCAAAAAACATTCAACAACGGTATGTAATAGCAGCTAATACGTTTAATCAGCAGGGAATTTAGTTCCTAGACAGTATTCAATACCACAAGCTGTGTTAACATTTGGCAAAACATGATGTCAATTGATTGACTAACACTTAGAGAAGATATAGTTATGACTCTAGATTTATCCCTCATTCCCACTGTGCTCGATGCCGGCCACGCAGGTTTAGCAGGCTTGAGCGTTGTATTGCTCGCCCTTTACCTAGGTAAAAAAGGTAAGACAATCGAAGTTGAGAAGACGGTTGAAGTTGAAAAAATCGTCGAGACTCCGGTCGAAAAGATCGTTGAAGTTGAAAAGGTTGTCGAAGTTGAAAAAATTATTGAGAAAATTGTCGAGATTGAGCCACAAGTAAAAGCCACTTCGCCAGACTCAGCGCTACAGCTTATCGCTCTGCTACAACAAGAAGCGCGTTTCGTTGATTTTGCGCAGGAAGACTTATCTGGCTTTCAAGATGCAGAAATTGGTGCTGCTGCCCGTGTAATCCATGAAGGCAGTCAGAAGGTATTAAAAGAGTACTTCTCACTGTCCCCAATTCGTACTGAAGACGAAGAGTCTCGTATTACCTTACAAGAAGGTTTTGACAGTCAAGCGATTCGCTTAACGGGTAATGTTGTTGGTAGTGCACCATTCACGGGCACACTGCTCCACCGCGGCTGGAAAGTCGACAATGTTAGCCTGCCAAAGATCAGCGATAGCCATAATACTCACGTTGTCGCACCAGCAGAGGTAGAACTATGAGTGAACGTCAATTCAGTGTCGGTATCGACCTCGGTACCACACACAGTGTCATTTCATACTCAATGCTTGATGACGAAGATCAAACGGTAGAAACACTGGCAATTCCACAACTGACAGCACTTGGACAAGTAGAAGAAAAACCTCAGCTCCCTTCTTTTATATACCAATACCATGACGCTGAAGTCAGTGACACTGATTTACATCTGCCATGGTCTACTGAAAGTAAATACCTGACTGGCTCATTGGCAAGAACGATGGGGGCAAAAACACCTATTCGCCTTATTGCCAGTGCTAAGAGTTGGTTATGCCATGGTGGCGTTAATCGCCGCGAAGCCTTTCTTCCTCAAGGTAGCCCTGAAGAAGTGGCTAAGGTTTCACCTTTTGACGCAAGCTTTGCTTATCTAGAGCACATTAAATCAGCATGGGAGAATGAATTCCCAGATGCGCCTCTTGCAGATCAAGATGTCACATTAACCGTGCCTGCATCTTTCGACCCCGCAGCCCGTGATTTAACCGCTGAGGCAGCTCGCCGCTTAGGTATTCAGCATCTAACATTACTTGAAGAGCCACAAGCTGCCGTTTATAGCTGGATTAAAAACCAAGAAGAAACATGGCGTGACCAAGTGACTGTTGGTGACACAATCCTAGTGATTGATGTCGGGGGTGGTACAACCGATTTATCACTGGTTGCTGTTACTGAAGAAGAAGGTAACCTGACGCTAAACCGTATCGCGGTTGGCGACCATATCCTTCTAGGTGGCGATAACATGGATTTGGCGCTAGCTTATCAATTAAAGATGAAACTAGCCCAGCAAGGTAAGCAGCTACAGCCTTGGCAAATCCAAGCGATGACGCAAGCCTGCCGTGATGCTAAAGAGACCTTACTTGCAGACAACGATGTACAGAGTGTTCCGATTGTTGTTCCTAGCCGTGGCTCTAAATTAATCGGCGGGACACTTCAAACAGAATTAACGCGTGAAGAAGTGACAACGTCGCTTGTCGAAGGTTTCTTCCCGCAAACGCCAGTTGACGTACATCCAAAAGAACTTCGTCGTGGTGCCTTAACACAAATGGGTCTGCCATACGCACAAGATGCTGCTGTTACTCGCCATATTGCGGGCTTCTTATGCCGTCAAGCGAATGCGATTGAAACCGAGCAAAATGAAGCCTTCATAAAACCAACGGCTATCTTACTTAATGGCGGTGTTCTGAAATCTAACCTTCTTGCTGAACGTTTAGTCTCCACAATAAACACGTGGCTGACTCAAGCAGGACATCAAGAAGCTAAGCGTCTTAGCGGTATTGACCTTGATCTTGCCGTCTCCTCTGGTGCGGCTTATTTTGGTAATGTTCGTCAAGGTAAAGGTGTTCGAATTCGCGGTGGTATCGCTAGCAGTTACTACGTGGGTATTGAAAGTGCTATGCCAGCTATACCTGGAATGGCTCCACCAATGGAAGCACTCTGTGTTGCACCATTTGGAATGGAAGAAGGTGCCTATATCGAAGTCCCTAGCCAAGAGTTTGGTCTCGTGATCGGTGAACCTGTTCACTTCCAGTTCTACGGCTCAACTTCTCGCCGTGAAGACCTCGAAGGTACACACCTTGACTTCTGGCAACCCGAAGAGCTTGAAGAGCTTCCAGAGATTCAGGTTACACTACCTCTCTCTGAAGGTCGCAATCAAGGTGATGTTGTTCCCGTTAAGTTGGCCTCGTATGTCAGCGAAATTGGTACACTTCGATTAGAGGCTATCGCATTAGATAATGATCAAAAATGGCAAGTCGAATTTGACGTGCGCGAAGCGTAGCATAAGCTTTAGTTAATTAACGGCCCTTCATGGGCCGTTTTGTTTTTCAATCAAGCGACCACTTCTAACACGCTCTCATTACTCTACCTCCGCTCAGAGAGTGTTTCTCATGTCGCTTGTGGACAGGAGTTAGTCATGTCTTCAACAATGCAGTATTTTGTTGGCATCGATCTCGGAACAACACATTCCGTCGTTGCTTATAGTCGGATGAATGATACTGACCAAACAATATCACTCTTCGATATCGACCAGCTGTCGGGACCAGGAGTTGTTGTTCGTAAACCTCTCTTACCGAGTTTTCGGTATCACCCCGCACAGGATGAGATAGCCAGTGCTGATATCATTTTACCTTGGCAATCTGAACCTGTTAGCGGTGACTTCCCGCACGTCATTGTCGGTGAGTGGGCAAGAGAACTTGGCAGTAAAGTAAGTGGTCGACAAGTCACTAGCGCCAAAAGTTGGCTGTCCCATGAAGGGGTGGAACGTCATGCCCAAATTTTACCCTGGCATGCCCCCAATGATGTACCAAAAGTCTCTCCCGTCGTTGCCAGTGCCAGTTATCTTAAACACATTCATCAATGTTGGAACTACCATCATGGGGAGACTCCACTCGCTGATCAGTTTGTTGTTATCACTGTTCCAGCCTCTTTTGATGAAGCCGCTCGCCAGTTTACGCTTGAGGCGGCAAGGCTTGCAGGCTTACCCAAGGTGCACCTTCTCGAAGAGCCCCAAGCAGCTTGTTACGATTGGTATCAACGCCACCGCGAAACGGCAACTGAGGAGCTTAATGATAAGCCACTCGTGCTTGTCTGCGACATTGGCGGGGGAACAACCGATTTAAGCCTTATCGCTGCCTCCAATAATGAAGAAACAGGGTTATCTTTAACGCGTATTGGTATTGGTGATCACTTGATGCTTGGTGGAGACAATATTGATCTTGCTCTCGCCCACCATGCTGAGCAATCCCTATCCCAGAGTGGCTATGTTAACGCTGCGAATCTTGCAAAGCTCATACAGCAGACACGGAAAAGTAAAGAAGTATTACTTGCCAATAATGCGCCAGCCACCAGCAAAATAACGGTGCTTGGGAAAGGTGCTCGACTGATTGGATCCAGCCGTAGCGTCGACTTGTTAAAAGAAGATGTTCAGCCATTAGTTCTTGAAGGTTTCATGCCCCTTTGTGAACTACAAGAGATGGAGCAGCAGAGCAGATCAGCGGTACAATCTTTTGGTTTGCCTTATGCTGCAAACCCGGCCATCAGTGCACATATCGGCCACTTTTTACTGAGCCATCAAGATTCTTCTAAAGCAGCCACTAAAAACCATGAAGAAGGCATTACAATGCCCAACGCCGTCCTGTTTAACGGTGGTTTTTTCAATAGTGACTTATTAAAACAGCGTACACTCGATTGCCTCAATCAGTGGCAAGATTCGGATATCACGGAGCTTGATAACCCCCACCCCGACCTTGCTGTTGCTCGCGGTGCAGTCTGTTACGGTTTCGCAAGACATGGTCATTTATTAAAGATCGGTGGTGGTACAGCCCTCAATTATTTCCTTGAAGTAGAAACGGACAAGGGAGTAAAAAAAGCGCTTTCTTTACTAGCAAAAGGCAGTGAAGAAGGCAGTGAATACCACTTGTCAGGACGTAAGTTTGCACTAGCGCTCGGTCAGCCGATAAAATTCAACATCATGACGAATCGAGATGACCAGCCATCGCCTACTGGTACATTAGTTGTTATTGATGATAGCTTTCACTATCTCCCCCCCCTCATTGTTACGCTCAATGATGAAAAAGCAGCTCGCTCGACACAGGGTTACCATGAACCCGTCACTCTGGTAAGCCAATATGATGAACTAGGGCTTGTTAATGTATCGTGTGTAAGCACTGAGCGAGATAAACGTTGGAGTCTTGAGTTTGAAATCCGTCAACAGGCCCAATCCATTCAAGAAGCAACCAATCCTGCTCTTCAAAGTAGCTTAGCTGTTATAGAGTCTGTCTATGGCTCAAGTAACATTGAAGATACCAAAGCAATAAAGACACTGCGTAGTCGACTTGAAAAGCAGCTAGGTAACAAAGATGACTGGGACATGGCAACATTGCGAGAACTGTCTACACCGCTTCTCGCAGGTAAAAAGCGTCGACGTCGTAGTGCCCAGCATGAAAGGAATTGGTTCAAGTTAGCAGGTCAATGCCTACGCCCAGGGTTCGGCTTCCCTGCCGATGAGTGGCGCATGAACGAAGTATGGAACCTATATCAGCAAGGTGTTCATTTCCAATCACCCCAAACATGGGCAGATTGGTGGGTATTTTGGCGCCGAGTCTCTGGTGGGCTAGATTCGAGTCAGCAGCAACGTATTTTCAAAGATATACAAAAGTATCTACAACCCGGTGCGGCTAGAAATAGTAAACTAGCAACAGAGCGTAGTGAACGCGCTTATGAAGAGATGGTGCGATTAGCCGCATGCCTTGAAAAAATCCCGCTAGACAATAAGATGCAGTTAATTGAATGGATTTTTGGACACTTGCAAAAGTCACAATACCAACAAGCGCATTGGTGGGCTATTGGACGTATCGCTTCGAGAAGTGCTTTAAGTGGTCAGGCCGACAAATTAATGTCATCAGCTCACACCGAATTTGTCTTATCGGCGTTACTTGAAGAAGACTGGCTCAAAGAGCCTTATATTGGTTTTGCCGCTGTTATGATGAGTAGAAAAACCGGAGATCGACAACTCGATATCAGCGAAGCGCTTCGCGAAACGGTACTTAATAAACTCATTCAAGCGAAAGCACCTGAATCTTGGTGTTCATTAGTCGTCGCTAGCGAAACACTCACACATGATCAATCCCAGCATTTATTCGGTGACAGCCTCCCATCCGGGCTGAAACTGGTTACTCACTAAATTAGAAAAACTAATCACTCGGATTAGATTTACTTTAATCCGAGCGAAAAACGACCAAACTCACTCATTTAACCACTCTTTTTATCCTGTTTGAAAAGTGTTACCGAAACCTCACGACAATGTAATATCAAGCTCTAATTTCTTATCTTATAAAAATAAACTCTTTAGTCACTATGCGCTTTGTTGCCCAATAGGGCTTCCCAGAAGCACACAACCTCATAACATTGAACAGAAAACACACAGAGTTGTTAGGTGAATGATCCTTGATTTATCGGCGTTTCATGCTAATTTCCTCACCGATTACAGATAGTCACCGCTCGGATTAGTTTTCCTATTGAGAACATTTTTAGCTATCCGACGTGTTGTGACCTGACCGAAATTAATAACAGGATTATTTTATGGACGCTTCAAACGCTTTCATCTCTAAGGTAAGTACGGCATTCGTTTCTACCGTTGATTTCCTTAACGGAATGCTATGGGGACACGCTCTCGTTTATTTGTTGGTTGGTACGGGTATCTACTTCACTGTACGCTTAGGCTTCATTCAGATTCGCCAATTTGGTCATGCCGTTAATGTATTAAAAAATGGAAGAGATGCTGGTACGGGTATCAGCTCTTGGCAGGTATTCTGCACATCAATGGCAGCACGTGTTGGTACAGGTAACATGGCCGGTGTCGCTGTTGCGATTACAGCAGGCGGACCTGGTGCCATCTTCTGGATGTGGGCTATTGCACTTCTGGGCATGGCAACTGCATTTGTTGAGTCAACACTAGCGCAAGTATACAAAGTTAAAGATAGTGAAGGCCAATATCGTGGCGGCCCAGCTTACTACATGGAGAAAGGCCTAGGCTTACGCTGGATGGGCGCACTATTTTCTGTATGTTTAATTATTGCTTTCGGTCTAGTGTTTAACGCTGTACAAGCAAATACAATTGCTGACGCGCTAAGCCACTCATTTGGCATCAATGAAACGCTTCTTGGTGGTGTACTCGTTGTTGCTTCTGCTTTCTTCATTATGGGCGGTATCAAAAAAGTTGCTCAAGCTTCAGCTAAAATCGTACCTGTTATGGCTTTTAGCTACTTAGCACTTGCATTAGTTGTTGTTGTTCTTAATCTCTCTGAACTTCCAGCAGCAATGACGCTGATTGTAAAGAGTGCATTTGGTTGGTCTGAAGCTGCCGCTGGCGGTCTAGGTTTCACTATTGCACAAGCAATGCGTAGCGGTATCGCTCGTGGCTTGTTCTCAAACGAAGCGGGTATGGGTTCTGCAGCGAACATCGCAGCATCTGCAACGCCAAACCCTAACCACCCTGCCTCTCAAGGTTTTGTACAAATGCTAGGTGTGTTTGCAGATACAATGGTTATCTGTACGGCTTCTGCTGCAATCATCATGGTTTCAGGTGTACTTGATACAGACACAACAGCACAGGGTATTGGTCTAATCCAACTTGCATTAAGCAACGAGCTGGGCGGCTGGACAAGCTACTTCATCTCATTCGCTATTATCCTATTTTGCTTTAGCTCAATCATTGCAAACTACAGCTATGCAGAAACGAACATTATGTTCCTAAACGGTAATAGCCAAAAAGGTCTGTTAATTTTCCGTCTAGCTGTACTTGCTATGGTGATGTTCGGTTCTGTTGCGTCTCTTCCTCTTGTATGGGACCTTGCTGATGTCTCTATGGGTATGATGGCGATGGTTAACATCGTTGCTATGGTTATGCTTTCAGGTCTTGCGATTCGCGTTATCAAAGATTACGAGACACAACAAAAAGCAGGTAAAGTACCTACATTTGACCCATCTAATTTCCCAGAATTAGAAGCGGTTAAAGGTGATGCTTGGGAAGCTGAGTTTGCAAAATCAACCAACTAATCACGCTATTGCTATAGTGTTACTTCACTGCACTCAGCAAGATTAGTTTTAAATGAAAAGCGCCAAGTAATGATACTTGGCGCTTTTTTGATCCACTTAACTAAGCATTACCTTTCACCCATCGATTTCTCCAACATTTCACTCAACCACATTGTAATCATGTACTAGTGCGCAAACTTTCGGCGTTCAGTTGAAGATATTGTGTCGCTTTGCGCATTTTACGTTTATTCATGCTTCAAGATTCGGTATCTTAGGCGTGTCTCAATAACCTGCTGGTCTATGCATGTCCATTAAAACTGATGAATTACGTACTCAGGCAATCGAACGCTTGCCGAGTCCTGCACAACTAATTAAGCAACTTCCTATAGATGATGTTACTGCAACGTTTATCAAGGAAAAGCGTCTCGAAGTCGAACGTATATTACAAGGTGCCGATAATAGACTCCTCGTTATCGTTGGCCCTTGTTCTGTTCATGATACAAAAGCTGCCACTGATTACGCGTCGCGCCTAGCGGATATGCAAGAACAGTACAAAGACAGCCTACTGATCATTATGCGCACTTATTTTGAAAAACCACGCACGGTCGTCGGCTGGAAAGGTCTTATCTCTGACCCACACCTTGATGAAAGCTTTGATATGGCAAGCGGCCTTCAGCAAGCACGTGAGCTACTTCTTACCATTAACCAGAAAGGGCTAGCGACAGCGACTGAGTTCCTCGATATGGTAACGGGTCAGTACATTGCCGACCTCATTAGCTGGGGTGCTATAGGTGCACGTACTACTGAGTCTCAGATACACCGAGAGATGGCCTCTGCACTCTCGTGCCCTGTAGGGTTTAAAAATGGTACAGACGGTAATGTACAAATTGCCATTGATGCTATTCGCTCTTCTCAAGCTGAACATATCTTCTGTTCACCAGATAAAGAGGGGCAAATGACCATTTACCGAACAAGTGGTAATCCGCATGGCCATATCATCCTTCGCGGTGGTAAGCAGCCTAATTACGATAAAGACTCCATTGAAGCATGTTGCTCCAAGTTGGGTGACGTTAACCTCACACAGCGACTTGTGGTCGACTTTAGCCACGGTAACTGCTTAAAACAACATAACCGCCAGCTAGACGTCTGTGACGATATTTGTCAACACATTGCATCGGGCTCAGACCGTATCGCTGGCATCATGGCAGAAAGCTTTATTGAGGCTGGTAACCAGCCGATTGCGGCAAAGGACTCGTTAACTTATGGGCAGTCCATTACTGATCCATGCTTAAGCTGGTCAAATACGAAAGTGCTTCTTGAGAAATTAGCACAAGCCCAACGCACACGAAACACATTAGATTAAGGACGAAGAACGATGCCTTCATTCGATATTATTTCTGAAGTAGATACCGTTGAGCTGCGTAATGCTGTTCAAAACTCTACACGCGAGCTCGCAACACGATTTGATTTCCGTGGAGTAGATGCTGTTATCGAACTCAACAAAGAAACGGTTAAGTTGTCTGCTGAAACTGAGTTTCAAATCGACCAGTTAGCTCATATTCTGCGTGGTAATCTTGCTAAACGAGGTGTTGACCCACGTTCAATGGATGTTCAAGCTACCGTTAGAACAGGTAAACTCCACGCAAAAGATGTTATTTTTAAACAAGGTATTGATACGCCAATTGCTAAAAAGATCGTCAAGATGATCAAAGACAATAAGCTTAAAGTTCAAGCTGCGATTCAAAATGATAAAGTGCGTGTAACGGGTAAGAAACGGGATGACCTTCAGTCAGCGATTGCGCTGCTGAGAGGGAATGAAGACATCGAGCTTCCATTGCAGTTTGAAAACTTCCGTGACTAAATCACAATAAAGAATCACTAGAGGGTAGCTAGCATTACGTATGCCTACCCTTTTTTTGTTGCTCTTTACTGTGACTTGCTCTATCGCCAATATATTTTCTCTAAAGCGTAAAAACCTCAAGAAAAAGCTAAGCTAGGCATAGATGTCTGCATTTTCTATTGACATAGATAAAGGCAATTTTTATAGTGTTTTCAAGAGCTAATTGGCGGGGTATAGCGCAGTTTGGTAGCGCACTTCGCTGGGGGTGAAGTGGTCGCAGGTTCAAATCCTGCTACTCCGACCAATTAGCTTTTGTTTTGTCCTTTCCTTTTATGCATCCTGTACCTTGTCACTCGGCAGCAGCTTTAAGGCATCGTCTAAACTCAGTGGTTTATAAAACAGGTATCCTTGCGCAATATCTGCCCCTGCAGCTAATGCGAACTCTTTCTGAGACGTCGTTTCCACACCCTCAACAATCACTTTCTTATCAAGATCCTTACAAATAGAGATAATACCTTTCAGAAGTACCTCTGCATTATTGCTTTCGTGGAGCTGTAAAAGAAAGGAGCGGTCTATTTTGATAGCGTGTAATGGCATATCTAGCAAATACGACAAAGAAGAGTAACCGGTACCAAAGTCATCAAGATGTATCATCCAGCCTTTCGCTTGTAACCGCTCAAGAGTATCAATAACGATCCCACCTTTTGCCATCGAGTTTTCTGTTATCTCCATGACAATTGCATCATGCGTTACCCCGTATTTTGCTAACAGGTTTTCTAAATCATCCACCAGCTCTGGTCGATTCAAAGAGTTCGCAGAAAGGTTAAACGCAATTCTAGTTAATTCGTGGTGGTTCGCCAGTATCTTGCAGCACTCTTCGACAACATACATATCGAGTTCATAATAAAGCCCTGAGCGCTCTGCAACTGGGACAAAGTCATTAGGAGGAATCATTCCCTTTGTGTCGTGGGGCCAACGGATAAGTGCCTCAAACCCTACAATCTGCCCCTCTATATTTTTCTCGAGACTCACTTTAGGTTGCAGATACATCACTAATTTTCTATGCGCTAGTGCTTCTCGTAGCTCGCCGAGTAACTGTATACGACTCCGGCTCTCTGTAGCGAGTGATGGCGTAAAGCTCTGCCCTCCCCCTCTACGTACTTCTTTCGCCAGTTTCAACGCTATCTCGGCCTGGCGCAATAACTCTTCACCGGTTTGTTTATCATCCGGTAAAAATTCTGACTCACCGACGGAGACGCCAAAACGCAGCTTGTCCCCATCAATCTCTATCGCTTCTGCACACTGTTTTGCAATCCGCTCGATATCTTGATGTCGCTCGCCAAAAACAACGACTGCAAACACATCACTATGCAGACGTGCAAAAACACTATCTATTGGAAAAATACTTTGAATTTTTTTCGCAAAACCAACAAGGACTTTATTACCGTAATCAAACCCAAGCGATTCTGTCACTTCATGAAAGTAATCAATATCTAAAATGCAGACTGAAAAAGGCTTACGGTTTTTCACTGCCGCGTTCAAGCACCGGTCAATAATGCCATGGCGCGTAAAGAATTGGGTAAGCATATCGTAATATGCCATTTGCGTAAGTTGGGTAAAAAATTTCGTATTTTCTAATCCTAAAGAGACATTCATCGCGAAGACGGAAAGGAGTTCGTGATCCAGTTTTTCTTCGTCGATATCCCCCTTGATAAAAATAGCGCCTTCCCATTGCGACGGCGTATTTAAAAAGAGGCAAATATATTTATTTGTAAACTGGTGTTCCTTCGTCGATAGTGCCCGATGCAATGTTTGCTTCGTCGTAAGATCCTCCAAATCATCAATCGCTTTGCCAAAATATTCTTTAAAAATATTCGTGGCAGCCACGATCCTATGTTGCTCAGCTTCTAACGGAGCAATAATCATATCCCGATCCCCATTTAATGGACCGGAAGAGATGCAGAATATACCTTCACTTTGAATACTAAATAGAGCGTTAATCTGTAAAAGTGCACCTTCAGAAAACTCTTTTATAGAGCGCTCTTGAAAAAGATTGGCAGATGAGTCGATTATTTTTTGAAGACCAATTTTGCTTTGCTCCATAGCGACTAAATGCTGATATGTTCGCAATGAGGTATATATGGTGCTAAATAGCTTGGTTCTGGTCAGTTCACTCTTTGTCTTATAATCGTTAATTTCATACTCAGTAATAACAACTTCTTCCGGTGCATAGCCCGGTTGCCCGGTTCTCAATATTATTTGCGTATTGTGATTCCCTAGCTCCTGACGAATGCGCCTTGCAAGCTGTAATCCAGCTTCCGGGTTTTCCATTACAACATCTAATAGTACAACCGCTATATCCGGGTTATTTGAGAGTAATTCAAAGCCCTCTCTAGCAGAGTAGGCACTTAGAAATTCGATATTTCGTCCCAAAATGCTCATCGAAGAAAGCGCGAGCTTAGTTACTTGATGAATGCTCTCTTCATCATCTACGATAGCAACCTTCCAGCAAGAACGGCTGTCCACGACAGTACTGCCCTGTGAATCATCTCTGCTGTCGTCATCGTCATCATCAATAATATCGATAAAAAAATCGCTCACTACGCAACCTCTTGCTTGCTAAGTGGTGCAATACGGGGAATGGTCATATCAAATAAGACACCAGCCTTACTTTCAACAGACACTGACCCTCCCAGTACACCAGATATAATATTGTGTACTATGTGCAATCCCATGCCAGAGCCTCCTTTACCCAACTTTGTTGTGAAAAAGGGGTCGAAAACATGCTTGAGATTTTTCTCTGAAATACCAACCCCATCATCAGTATAGATGATACGAACATTACTCGTATCTTCTAGTGATACCTTCACTTGTATATTGCCGCTATCTCGTCCATCAAAGCCATGCAGCAACGAATTATTGATTAAATTTGTTACCACTTGGCCTAATGGTCCAGGGTAGCTTTCCAATGTAATATCACTCGGGCAATCTATTCTTATTTTATAGCTTGTATTTTTAACTTTATGTTTTAACGTAACATAAACTTCATCGATTAATTGTTGAAGGTCAAATGAGCGTCGTTTTTCACTCGTTTGATCTGAGGCTACTTGTTTAAAATTGGTAATGAGCTCACTTGCGGAGCTTAAAGACTTATTCAATACTTCCACTGATTCAGACGCTTGATTTGAAAAACCTTCAAGATCCATTTTACGAATTTGACCACTTTTTATTTTTTCTAAAAATTGCTTGAGGTTATGATCGAGTGTTGAAGACATCGTCACTGCGACCCCAATAGGAGTATTGATCTCGTGAGCAACGCCAGCAACTAAGCTTCCCAAAGCGGCCAATTTCTCTGATGCGACAAGTTTTTCCTGTGCTTGCTGCAATGCCTCTAATGTTTCAGACATCTTGTCCCGTTCATCTTGCAAATGTTCATTCTGTTTTTCATTCTTTAGCCTCAAAGCATCTAATTCGCTCAATTCCGATTGAAACTCTTGAAGGCTTGAAATAACCCGACCAAGTTCATCGTCACCGCGCAATTTAAATTCAACATTGCGGTCGCCAGACCGAAGTTTATCGATATTTGCACCGATATCTTGAATGGGAAGAAAGACATTTTTTCTCACCGACACATACATCGATGCCATGAGAATCAATCCAATTACCGCTATGATGACCATTAATTTTGTCGTAGAACTTGCTAAGTTTTGTAGGTTTTCTGAACGCCTTATGAGAGACTGACTCGATTGTAACGAAATATCATCTAGTAAGGACTCTAGGACGCGCATTTCGTTGTGTTCAAAATCATCAATGAACCCAAGCGCACTGCGTCGTTGTAAATTATTGTACGAGTCAAATACGTTTTCAGCTGTCTTTTTTAATAATGTAAATAAGCGTTTTACTTCCTCAAGTTTTACCACTTCCTGTGATTTCTGCTCTAATGGAATGAGCTGTGAAAGATATAATTCAAACTCCAATGCATTAGCAAAGAAAGTTTTCTTCGCGCCAACATCGCCAAGGACGTACCGATCTAATGCTGACAACATATCCCCTACTTCATCAACGAGCTCAAGGTAGTAGCGCACCCCTGGCAGATCATCATTGATAATTTCATTGGTATCCCCAGAGGTACCCGCATCATTGAGCTCTTCTGTTTTAAGTTCTTCCAATAGTTCTTCAAGGGGTTGACCGACTTCGATGAGTAACCGTTCGATTTCAGACCTTGCTCTCGCTTCTACCGTCGGGTCATACGTATCAAAAACATTTTTTTCTGCATTTTCAAGCATCGAAGCGGCAAGGCGATCGACTTTACCCAGCTCAAACTCAAAAGCTGTATTTTTTGGAACGCGATCATGAAAAAGCTTTAGTTCATTATAATTTTCAACAAACTCTAGACGCTCTTCATACTCTCCTTGCGAATATTCCAATAAATTAGCGTTCATATCACCGAGTTCATCCAGCATCGCTAGTGCATTTAATGACACTGGTAAATCTATATCACTGAGTTGAGAGCTTGCTTCTTGAATACGGTTTCCTATAAACATAACAACAATCGTAATCGCAATAACAATCAAAGCAAGCAACGACAATATGAGGTTTAGTCTCGTCGCGATACTCTTACCACCGAAGTGATTACTCAGAAACACACGCTATCCTTATGATATCGGGAATGATATCTGACATTATAGTTAACATTCTCAAAAGTAACTTTTTTTCTCAACGTTGCTTTAACATGATTTTAATGCGGTTTAACTAACTTACTTAGTGGGACCAATGTCTCAGTTCTAATAAATGTGTAGTTTCACGTTCTAAAACAGTACGAATTGCATTAACATTACATTAATACAGACAGTTAGCAGTTTTAACACAGGCGGTTTTAATGACAACCACATCATCAAAAAGAGTAAATCGCCATCAGTCGGATTTTATCGACGACAAAACGGCAGCACTTTTGCTTAATACCCCAACCAACGCACGAATAATGCTTTGGGCAATGTTGATCTTTATTGTTGTTGCCGTTTTTTGGGCCTCTTGGGCACAACTTGACAAGGTGACCGTTGGTGGAGGGAAAGTCATCCCGTCTGGCCAACTCCAAGTCGTACAGAATTTAGAGGGTGGTATTGTTAAAGAAGTACTCGTTGCTGAAGGGCAATTAGTCATTGAAGGTCAGCAGTTGCTGCTTATTGACGATACCCTCTTTCAATCAAACTACCGAGAAACGGCGCAGGAACTAGCAGGTATTCAGGCGGATTCAACACGACTGCATGCACTTTTAAACGCTGTCATAGTTAATGACGATGTAGTGAAATCCAATTGGCGTGAGAGTGTTACTGTTGATGAATCAACGTTGGCTTTTGATAAGAAATTTGAAGATGAAAATACACGGCTCGTGCTCAGACAGCGTGCTGAGTACGCGGATAAGCTCATTAATTTAAGCAACCAACTGCAACTCCTTGGTCAACAAATTAATCAAAAAGAGCAAGAGCTGATTGAAGTGAATGCTCGCGTGAGAAACTTGCGTACAAGTTTCGATTTCGCGGCAAAAGAGCTTTCTATCACGCGACCTCTTGCTGAAGAAGGCGTTGTTCCTCGAATTGAACTATTAAAACTGGAACGACAAGTTAATGACACTAAACGCGAGTTAACGTCAAGCCAGCTGCAAATACCGCTCCTTGATGCAGCTATTCAGGAAGCAGTGCTTAAACGAATCGATAATGCCCTTAAGTTTCGCTCTGATTTGCAGGCTGAATTAAATGAGACCGATGATAGGCTGGCCGCTGTGTCAGAAAGCCGTGTAGGTCTTGCTGATAAGGTAAAACGGACCGTCGTTCTTTCTCCTGTATCCGGCACAATACAAAAAATACACGTCAATACTCGTGGTGGTGTCATTCAACCGGGTATGGATCTCGTTGAAATAGTACCTAGTGAAGACAACCTGCTAGTCGAAGCTAAAATAGCACCACAAGATATCGCTTTTTTACGCCCTGGTCTCAACGCTGTAGTTAAATTCACCGCTTATGACTTCACTCGTTATGGTGGGCTCAATGGTGAATTAGAGCATATCAGTGCGGATACTGAGGAAGATGAAGAAGGTAATAGCTTTTATTTAGTGAGAGTAAGAACCAAGGTTAATCAGATGGGAACGGAAGCAAATCCTTTGCCTATCATCCCCGGAATGACAACGTCTGTTGATATTATTACGGGTAAAAGAACGGTACTTGATTACTTACTCAATCCAGTGCTCCATGCACGCAGTAACGCACTAAGAGAATAGACTATGTATAGCCTCTATAAAAAAACACTCACAGCTGTTGCACTCAGTTGTTCACTGGTGACGACTGCGGCTTCTGCGTACTCCTTAGAGCAAGCGGTAGCGCAATCGCTCGCTGATCACCCTGAGATTCGCAGTGCTTACCACGAGTATCGTTCTCGCATTGAAGATATTGGTGCTGCTAAAAGTAGTTACCGCCCTAGCCTAGATCTAAATGCTGGCATAGGTGTAGAGAGATACAATAACCCTACAAATGATGACGAATATTCCCCAAGGGATGTCAATTTTACATTGAGGCAGCTTATTTGGGATGGTTGGAGCACCTCTAGTGACATTAATCGAACAGAATGGGAAGCCGAAGCTCAGCGTTTTCAACTGATTGCGGACGCTGAAGACAAAGCGCTTCGTGTTGCAGAAGTCTATATCGATTCTCTCAAAACGTTAGAACTTCTCGAACTTTCAGAAGCAAACTTTAAGGTACATCGCCGTATCTACAAAGATATCAGCAGACGTACCGAGTCTGGTATAGGTTCAATCGCAGACCAAGTTCAAGTTGAAGCGCGTGTCGCCCGTTCACAAAGTAATTTACTAGCCGCTAGAAATAATTTACTCGACACCCAAACCAATTATCTTCGAGTGGTTGGGCGATCCCCAATCAATGTTTATGACCCTGAAGTTGATGAAACACAATTACCTTTATCTCTTGATGAAGCCTTGTCTCTTGCCGAAGAACTCCACCCGAGGGTCAAAGTAGCGACAACAGATATTGAAGCTGCTCATAGTCAATATGACGCCCGCAAGGGAGCTTTTATGCCAACATTCACTTTCGAAGCAACCCAGCAATGGGGACAAGAACTAGACGGATCACGTGGAAAAACAGATGAAACCAGCGCGATGATTCGTATGAACTTTAATCTTTATAACGGTGGTGCAGATAATGCGAGAGCTAAACAGGCTGCATACCAAGTCGATAAATCTAAAGATATTCGTGACAATACTTTGCGTATGCTAAATGAAGGGGTTCGCCTCGCTTGGAGCGCTTTAGAGCTGACGCTTGAGCAACGAATTTTTCTCGAAGAGCATGTCGATGCAGCCGCTGAAACCGTCATCGCCTACGAAAAACAATTTAAAATAGGTAAGCGAACGCTACTTGATGTATTAAATACCGAGAACGAACTATTTGAAGCCCGACAATCGTACATTAACGCCTACTACGACGAGATGTTAGCGAAGTATCGCATTCTCAATTCAACAGGTCGCCTCCTCTCTTCGTTAAGAGTGAAGCTTCCTGAAGAGTGGTCTGAGTCTGTAGTAGAGTAAGGAAAAGATCATGAAAACTTTTATTCTGATACTTACTGTAGCTATTACCGTGGGTTGTAGTTCATCTAACGAGCTTGCTCCTTATCGTTTTTCTGAGCAACAAAGTGATTTAAGAGACTTCGATTCTGATGGGGTTATTAATGAACGTGATAAATGTGAAGAGACTCCCACAGAAGCTATCGTTGACAATGACGGCTGCCCATACTTAGTCGAAGTTACAGAAGAATACAAATTGCAGGTTCTTTTTGGGAATGGGCAAACAGAAATACCCTCTACGTACATTCCTGAAATTAAGCAAATGGCTAACTTCCTACTTGCCTACAGCGACACAACACTTGAAATTCTTGGTTATGCGAGTCCAACAGGTAGCGCAGAATTAAACTTAGAATTATCTAAAAAAAGGGCTGAAGCAGTGAAACAACAACTCATTCGCTTTGGAATCAAACCCAGCAGGTTGACCATCATCGGGTATGGTGATGATAACCCGATATCATCTTCCGATATTGATACAGCGCATGCGCTTAGCCGACGAGTTGTAGGGAATGTTGTTGGATTTAGGGGTGACATCGAGAAAGAATGGACTATTTTTAGTCGAAGGGACATTTAACTTCCTAGGAATAGCGTGCTTAGAAAATCTCGTGCTCTAATCGGTCTTCTCGCTCTGATTTTGTGGAGTGCAAATGCTGTTGCATTAACAGCTGATGAAAAAGAGACAATAAGACGAGTAACAGAGTTTTACGGAGACCGAGCTGGCAAACGAGTCAACGCTTGGCGGGAGCTTGTTTCCGAAATGTCAGGTAAATCGGATTTGGAAACTTTAGAAGCAACGAACAGGTTCTTTAATCAACTTTTTTTTGTTGATGATATACATCTTTGGGGAGAAAAGGACTATTGGGCGACACCACTAGAGTTTTTAGGGAGTAGCGCGGGAGATTGTGAAGATTTTAGTATTGCGAAATACTTCACATTACGAGAGTTAGGCGTTTCAGATACTAAACTACGATTAGTATACGTTAAGTCATTGACACTGAATCAGTTTCATATGGTTGTCGCCTACTACCCAACGCCCAGTGCAGAGCCATTGCTGCTTGATAATATTGAAGGAGAGATAAGATCTGCCTCGAAAAGGAAAGATCTGCTACCGATATACAGTTTCAATGGTAGTAAACTTTGGTTAATGAAGGAACAAGGGAAGGGGCAAGTTGCAGGGAATGCTTCTCGGCTAAGCCTTTGGAATGATCTCAGAGCCAGAAATAATGGAAGTCGCTTAAAGCGGCAGAAGATTAATTATGATGAGTAGCGGAATATGACTTTATATAAGCAGTTGCTGACATGGATGCTAGTAGTTTTTTTCTTGCTTATGTCAGCCGTTTTCTTTGTTGATTTAACGACAACACGTAATTTTTTGTTGTCGCAACAAGCTGTAGAAATTTCGAATGCATCAACGGCTGTCGGGTTGGCCCTTTCTCCTTATCTTGAAACCGGGGATAAAGTGGCGGCAGAGTCCGTCATTAATGCGATGTTCGACGGCGGATTATATAGCAATGTGACACTGACTTTCCTTCGTGATGAAGAAGTTATCGAGCTTCAGTACCAGACCCAATTTCATGATGTTCCCAACTGGTTCACATCACTGAATATTTTTTCTCCTTACACGTACACTGAGCCTCTCACCAGTGGGTGGTTACAACTTGGTGAGCTTTCTATCACAGGGCATCCAGGCTATGCCTACCGTCAACTATGGCAAGCGCTCGTCCAGCTTTCTATCAGTTTCCTCGTTATTTTTGGTATCACTTCTCTCGTGCTTGCCCTTTTGCTTGGGTACATTCTTCGCCCTCTCGATGCTATTCGAGAGCGCGCAAATGAAATGGCCAGAAACAAGTTTGGTGAGCCGCTTAGCATCCCAAAAACCCTCGAATTGCGCGCGGTGGTTAATGCATTCAACCATATGTCTAATCAACTAAAGCAATATTTTGAAGACCAAGCTAAGGAAGCCGATAAGCTTCGCGTTCGGGCATATCAAGATCAAGTGTCTGGATTAGGTAATCGTAGCTTTTTAGTCAGCCAGTTAGAGTCTTGGTCTCTCGATGCGCAAACAGGTGGTTTTGCCATTTTAAGCGCAGATCTTATTGAAGAAAGCTATATAAACCATGGCTATGAGGAAGGTGATAAGTTAGTCATCAAACTTGCTGAGCGGCTTAATCAGCTCGTTGAAGCCGAATACACCATCGCCCGTCTGTCACAAAAAGAGTTCGCGATCATTGCGCCTAATATTGGCTCAGAAGAACTGCGTTTTCTGGGGCAGTCTATGCTACACATGGTGCTTGAATTACAGAATGATCCACTTGGGGTTACTCCACCACAAGCTGCTGTCGGCCTAGTGCTAAAAACTCATAAGCAAGTAGCAAGTGAAACCCTTGCAGAGGCAGACAATGCCCTTTCAAGAGCACGCCAGACACCATCCGAACCGATCGCCATGGTGACAGGAAGCGATGTATCAAACACATTAGGTAAGCAAGAGTGGAAGGCGCTACTTGAGGAAGCTATCGCCAATCAGCTCTTCACATTTAAATATCAAAAAGCCTGCAATCAACAAGGTGAAACGCTTCACCATGAGGTTTTTGCCAGTATCGAGAAGAATAACGAGCTCTATAGCGCTGGGCAGTTTCTAGGCGCTGTAGAGCAACTGAATATAGGGTCTAGCCTCGACACACATATCATTGAAGTCATGCTTCGCAAACTAAAAGCAGATCCTCTCATGGGACCGCTAACCATTAACCTGACAGTCAGCAGTATTTGTGACACATCCTTTATGCATTGGCTTGCAAATATGATGCGTTCGAATAAATCGATGTCTAAGCGTTTGTTTTTCGAACTCCCTGAAATTGTCTTCGTTAAATACTCTTCCGATGCTATTTTGCTCTGTGAGATTATCCATCAAAATGAGTTTCAATTTGGTATCGATAACTATGGGCATCACTTCAGCTCGTTAGATTATCTGAAAAAATTACGTCCTAGTTATGTAAAACTGGATTTTGCCTATACCACTCAGCTTGATAATGAAACAAAAGCTGATGTTCTCGCCTCTGTATCACGGACAGCAATGCAACTGAATATCACAACCATTGCCACACGTGTTGAAACCGAAAAGCAACTGAATAAGCTTTCTGATTTGTTTATAAATGGTTTTCAGGGTTTTGTATTCGAACGACCAGAAGCTAACGAGGCATAATGAAAGATCCCCTGTTACAATCGCTGGTATATGTCAGCAAGTTTTATGGGCTTGCAAATTCTCCTGATGCTTTGGTCAGCGATTTGCCTTTGTCAAACGGCCTTTTGTCCCCTTTTCTACTGCCTCGAGCCGCTGATAAGGCTGGACTGAAAGTTAAATTAAGTAAAGTGAAGGTTGATCATTTATCTCCTTTACTTTTTCCTGTTATCGCCTTGATGAAAGATGGGCAGAGTTGTGTGGTACTCGGATTTGATGCCGAAAACCAGCAGGTAGAGATTGTCCTTCCGCAAAGTGAAGGCATGGAGCAATCTACGTCTCTCGATGAATTTAATGACCTATTTGTTGGCGATGTTTTCTTCGTCAAAAAGAAATTTCGCTATGACGAGCGCTCTCCTGAAGTCCTTAAAACCAATAGAGGGCACTGGTTTTGGTCAACGCTTTGGCAATCAAGGTCTATCTATCGAGATGTCCTCATCGCGTCTATCCTGATTAATTTATTTTCGATTGCTGCCCCTCTATTCTCAAGGCTTGTTTACGATAAAATTGTACCAAACCTAGCTTTCGATTCTTTGTGGGTACTCGCTAGCGGTATTACCATTATTTTTCTCTTCGATTTAGTGTTGAAGGTTTCGCGTAGTTACTTCATCGATATTGCGGGAAAAAAATCTGACATTCTCATTTCTTCTAAAATTTTTAGTAAGGTGATGGGCATTAGAATGGAGGCACGACCCCCTTCTGTGGGTGCATTTGCAAAACACATGCAAGAGTTCGAGGCCATCCGGGAGTTTTTCACTTCTGCTACGGTTTCTGCCCTTATTGATCTTCCTTTTGCCGCTCTGTTTCTCTTCGTAATATGGTGGGTTGCTGGCCCACTGGTATGGGTACCAATAGCAGCCGTATCAATCTTAATGCTTTATAGCCTATTGATTCAAAAGCCACTTCGGCACTCAATAGAAGAAGGTTCACGCCTCGCTACACAGAAACATGCCAACCTCATTGAAAGCCTCTTTGGCTTAGACACGGTGAAGCTATTTGGTGCACAAAACCAATTTCAACATCGCTGGGAAGAAGCGGTCGCTCATATGGCAAATTGGGGGCTAAAATCTCGTCGAATCACCGACAGCGTGCAAAATATTGCTGGGTTCCTACAACAGTTTTCTTCGGTTGGAATGATTATTGGTGGCGTATACCTCATCGCTGAAGGGGACCTGTCAATGGGTGGGTTAATAGCTGCATCAATGCTCACTTCCAAAGCCATCGCTCCGCTTGTTCAACTCTCACTGCTTTCCACCCGCTATAACCAAGCGAAGTCAGCAATGGCGATCATTGATGAATTAATGCAACTTCCTACTGAACAAGAAGACGACAAACGCTACATTCACCGCCCAATGATAAAAGGGAAAATATCGTTTAATCGTGTTAATTTTCAATACCCTAACACTGAATCTCTCGCTCTTAGAGATATCAACTTTACCATTAACCCTGGTGAAAAAGTGGGGATCATTGGTCGCATTGGTTCAGGAAAATCAACCATTGAACACCTCATTATGGGGTTATATAAACCAACAGCCGGGGCCGTTTCAATTGATGATACAGATATTGCGCAAATTCATCACATTGATGTCAGACGCAATATAGGCTGCGTACCGCAAGACATCATGCTGTTCTTTGGCTCTGTTCGCGATAATATTACACTTGGTCGCCCATTAAGCGATGACAAAGATATTCTTAATGCTGCTAGTCGTGCTGGCGTAACGTTTTTCACTCAGCAGGATGCTTCAGGTCTTGATCGCCAAGTGGGTGAACGTGGGGGCTTGCTTTCTGGCGGGCAAAAACAATCAGTTGCGATTGCGCGAGCTTTTTTAGGAAGGCCGCCAGTACTATTGATGGATGAACCTACAAGTAGTATGGATGCCCGGTCTGAGCTTTATATCAAACAACAACTTAGTTCATTAAGAAAAGAAGAAACACTCATTCTGATCACCCATAAAACCAGCATGTTAGACGTCGTTGATCGGCTAATTATCATGGAGCAAGGAGCTATTGTCGCCGATGGTCCAAAAGATCTCGTCATGCAGAAATTAAAAGAAGGTAAAATTAACTCTGCAGCTTAGCCTTCCAACATCATTTAGTCATGTTTTATAACATGACTAAATGATGTGCTGAGAGCCTATTCCTTAGCACTGTATGCTAGCAAAAACATAACTACACAACTGCTAATATAGGTATGCTTAGACACTTCTGATTCTTCTAAGTCCATTCCAAGCTGCTGATGCACTACCCCTCGACCATGGCATAATAAAAGGAATTGAGACGTAGCAAACTCAATATTTATATCAGACTTAAGCTCGCCTTTTTTTATTCTACCAACAAGAAATTCTGCAAATCGCTGACTCGTTCTTTCTGGGCCTGCCGCCAGGTAGGCTTTTGCAAGATCGGGGTGACTATCCTGTTGAGAAACAGCAGCTTTAAATGTTGATTGCGCTTCGTGAGAGAGCATGAAGTTATGAAACGTCAGTCCAAATTCCATTAATACGTCACTCAAAGGACGCTGGTCGCTAAATACCTCTTCAATAAGATACATCTGTTTGCACTTTTCCCCAATGCACATTTCAAACAGTTGATCTTTACTCGTGAAGTGGCTGTAAACAGTCTGTTTAGAGACCCCTGCCTCCTTAGCGATCGCATCCATCGACGTTGTGTACCCACTATCAATAAACAGCTTTGTCGCTGCCTCTAATATGGCTTCTCGTTTTCGTGTCGTTCTCAAAATATCACCCCACAATTTTATAACAATCAAACTGGACAGTCTAGTTTGATTGAATTATAGTCTTATAAAATGACCTTGCCAACAACTATTCAAGCTTCAGGTGCACTCATTATGAAAGAATTTATACCGCTGATGTTGTCCATTTTACTCGTTGGCTGTAACTCCTCCAAAGAGGTTACTAGTGACAACATATCGACACCTGTCGTTTCCGTTTTGACGATAGAAAAAACACCAGGTTACACTGTCACTCATGAGTTATCAGGAATGATCCAACCGTCAAATAGAGCATCACTTGGATTTGAATTTTCTGGCAAGATCAACAAGGTTTGGGTTAATACAGGTGATGTTATTCAACAAGGTGACCCTTTGATCCGCCTCGATACCTCTATTTTAGAAACAGAGAGACTTCAACTCCAAGCACAAAAGAACCAATACGATGCACAGCTCAATTTAATTAACGCTAACCTTAACCGTCAACAAACGTTGAAGCGAAAAGGATTTAGCGCTGATGCTGAAATCGACTCCTTGATTAGTCAAAAACGTGTTCTCACAGCAAACCAAAAGCAATTGTCTGCAACTCTTTCGACGTTGAATTTGCGCTTATCTAAATCCACTCTTTACGCACCTTTTGCTGGAATTATAGCCAACAGGCACGCATCGCTTGGTGATGTCGTTAACTTAGGGCAACAGACAATTTCTTTAATCTCTTCTGATGATTTAGAAGCAACTGTAGGTATTCCAACCAGTGTGATTCCAAACTTAAAAGATACTCGTCAATTCCGGTTGCGTGTAGAAAATGAATACTACGAATCAGAACTATCTCGACAAGCAGCAGAAATTGACCCCTTATCTCGTACGCAGTTAATGACCTTTACTGTTCCTAGTGATCAAGGTCTTCTTGCTGGGCAACTGGCTTATCTATCCGTTGAACAATACCATGATGCCTCTGGTTTTTGGGTCCCCTTATCGGCATTAACTGATGGTGTTAGAGGTGTATGGAACCTCTTTGCTCTTGACCAAGAAAATGTCATTGAACGTCGTACTATTAATGTCCTTCACTCAGACCAATTTAATGCCTATGTATCCGGTGCCATTAATGCCGGAGACACTATTGTTGCAAGAGGTATTCACCGCATTGTCCCGGGGCAGCACGTGACACCACGATTTGATCAAACGAAGGGGGGTGAATAATGAAAATGATTCTACAAAACACCCGCCTTCTCATACTTTTTATTGGAATGTTACTGGTATCAGCGCTTGGGGCTATTCAATCTTTACCGAGGGCTGAAGACCCACTACTCATCAACCGCTGGGGAACAGTCACCACTCTGAATCCTGGAGCTAAGCCAGAGCATATTGAAGCCTTAATCACGGAACCTATCGAGCTTGCTTTACGTGAGTTAGACGAAGTGAAGCTAATAGAGTCGGTTTCACGTACAGGGATCTCTGTAATCACTATCGAGCTGTCTGAAACCTTGACCGATACAGAAACAGCATGGTCACGTGTTAGAGATAAACTCAATGATATTATCCCTCTCTTACCTATCACAGCTTCGGCACCAGATTTTGATAATGATCGCAGCAAAGCGTTTACTTCTATCCAAGCGCTTACATGGAAAAATGATTCACCCACCGATTTGCTCCACCTTTCACGCTACGCCCGCGAACTCGCCAATCAAATGCGTAATCTCTCTGGAACGGAGTATGTAGAGGTACATGGCACGCCAAGCGAAGAAGTTTTAATTGAAATCGAAGCTGAAAAAGCGGCGAGTATTGGGTTATCTGCTGCAGATATTGCCGAGCTTATCCAAGCTTCCGACACAAAAACTAGTGCTGGCGAGCTCTTTAACCAACAATATAGATTTCAGGTAGAGCTCACCAAATCACTTGATACCGTTCCACAAATTAGGAGCACCCCACTAAAAACACTAGAAAGTGGTCAGCAAGTGACTGTGGGTGATATTGCAACGGTTAGAAGACAAGCAAAAACACCCAGTAGTAAAATTGCCCTTGTTAATGGTCAGCCTGCTATTATCGTTGCCTCACGGATGCAGTCGGAGCTGCGCGTCGATTTATGGACATCACGTGCTCACAATCTTTACAACAGATTCGAAGCTGAGCTGCCTGCTAACATTGCCTTGGTGTCCATCTTTGAGCAAGATGGCTATACAAGCCAACGACTCACTGAGCTCCTCAAAAATATGGCGATAGGTTTTACTTTAATCGTCTTTGTTTTGCTTATTACTCTTGGCATTCGCTCTGCTTTGATCGTTGCTCTGTCGTTGCCACTGACCTCCGCATTCACTCTTGTTCTCATGAATGTTACGCAAATTCCAATCAATCAAATGTCTGTTACTGGCTTGATTGTTGCGCTCGGTATCATGGTGGACAATGCCATCGTTATGGTTGATACCATTCAAGAAGAGAGGAAGATGGGACGCGGTCGATATGAGAGTGCCGTCAACGCTATTCAGCACCTCTGGATGCCATTACTAGGTTCGACATTAACTACTATCCTTGCATTCGCCCCAATATTCCTAATGCCTGGCTCAGCGGGTGAATTTGTAGGTGCTATCGCTATCACCGTTTCATTTTCCCTGATTGGTTCCTACTTAATATCCCACACATTAGTGGCTGGCTTTGCTGCGAGGGTACTTCATCGGAAAGATGTCGACCCTCGCTGGTATCATAGTGGTATTCACCTTCCTCTATTGGCAAAACAATTTAGGCAGTTAGTGACCGTTGCGGTCAAAAAACCGGTACTTACCATTTTAGTCGTAGGTGGATTTCCAGCGGTTGGTTTTTGGGCTGCCGGGCAGCTCACTGAGCAGTTTTTTCCTACGTCTGACCGAGATATGTTCCAGATTCAAGTTTTTATGCCTTCTGGAGCAAGCATTGATGCGACACATTCAACGGTATTAGTAGCTTCCGAAATCATTAACGAAAATGAAGGCATTGAAAGCCTACATTGGGTCATAGGGGGGAATTTCCCTTCTTTCTATTATAATCTTACAGGGCGCCAACAAGGATCAGCTAACTTTGCACAAGCAATGGTCACAACAGATACATTTCAAACAGCAAATGCCCTGATACCTAAATTACAGGCATCATTAGATACGCTAATGCCACAAGCACAAATCATCGTTAGAAAGCTTGAGCAAGGTCCTCCATTTAATGCCCCTATAGAGCTTCGTGTTTCAGGGCCTAATATCGATACCATTCGTTCTATCTCTGCAGAAATTAGGGCGTTATTAGCGACAACACCTAATGTCAGCCATACGCGAGAGACAATGTTGCCCGGTGTTCCTACCGTGAGTATCGACATTGAACAAGGTGAGGGGCAAATTAACCACTTACTTCAAGCTGATATTGCCCGTTACCTCAACGCTAACCTTTCTGGTGTGACGGGTGGTTCATTAATAGAAGAGACTGAGCAAGTTCCTATCCGTGTACAGCTGAAAGAAGAAGCTCGCAGTGATATCGCCTCTATCGATAATCTGAAACTGCCTATTCAGCAAGGCGTTGATGTTTCGTTGCAACCTCTATTTGCTATTGCAAAAACGTCCCTTGTTCCTAGTATAGGCGCCATTCCTCGTAGGGATGGTCAACGTGTTAACGTGGTTGAGGGTTATCTCAATGCCGATATCCTTCCACAGACAGCCTTGGATGAATTTCAAACCAAATACAAACAATCAGGTATCATCATTCCACCTAACTATACCGTCACATTCGGTGGAGAATCCGCTGAGAGAAACGAATCCGTCAATCAGCTCCTTTCAAACCTATCGGTTGTAATGACATTACTCATCGCAGTTGTTGTTTTATCTTTTAATTCATTCCGCTTGAGCACCATCATTTTTCTCGTTGGCGGACAGGCCGCAGGATTAGGGTTACTTTCAGTTTGGATTTTTAACTACCCCTTTGGGTTCACCGTGATCATCGGCATTCTCGGACTTGTCGGGTTAGCCATTAACGCTGCGATTGTCATTATTGCTGAGCTTCGAACCCGCCCCAACGCACTGAATGGAGATGTGGAAGAAATAGTGTCGAGCGTCATGTCTTGTACACGTCATATTACTTCAACCACCATAACAACGGTAGGTGGCTTTCTTCCTCTGATTTTAGGAGGCGGAGGGTTTTGGCCTCCTTTTGCGATTGCAATAGCGGGTGGTACAGTCTTTACCACCCTAATTTCTTTTTTATTTGTTCCTGCGGCATTTAAAATTGCCATTAGTAAGAAAGCGCTAGAGGTGAAAAACGTAGTTACGAATTAACTATTGCCTGTCACTAAACAGATCTGGTTATGACGGTTTATCGCCTGAGCAAAGTTATGGTTTGAAAACGATTCACTGTTAATTAGGAGGCTATTACTGTCAAACCAATTATCAATCGCAGAGCCATTGCCATATTGAATCTCATACACATGGTAGGTATCAGATTGCAATAAATAAGAGAGATTTGGCGAAACCCGTAGTGGCTTGTCATTTTGGTTGAGGTACAAGTGGAAGCCACCATTGCAACCTTTGACCACATACGACCCACTACGGCTTTTTACCGCAATATAAGGTTTTTTACTTTCCAAGTACGTAAAGTTGCCCCACAGCCCGACATTACCTACGTTCCGAATATCATAGTATTCAACAGGCTTCGTCGGTATCGCTTGGATGATACCCGGGACTTCAACTGTTTGAGATTCTGCTTCAGGCTCAGAGGGCAATGGGCGCTGAATCGTCACTTTTCTAGCCTTTTCTTCTGTATCGGTTTTATATAACGCCCCTAATTTTTCGCTTAAACCAGGCATATTTGCGATAAGCCCGACCGTTAATAGACAGCCCACAATCAAAAACAACCAGTTACCTTTACGTCCTTTTTTGTTGCTATTATGCAGAGAAACGCTGTGCTCTCTTTTTTCTCGATAACTATTATACTCAGCTTCGAGACGCGCGTATTCGCGGTCTTTAGTCTTTAATGTTTGTGCTAATTTTTTTAACTCTTCATTGGCTTCGAGCAACGTTTTATCTTGGCGACGCTGTTGAGTAAACTGCTCAGCGACTTGATCTTTGATTTCAACTTTAAGCTTTGAATTCTCTTTTTGGCTACGATCATAAGCCTCTTTCAATTGGCGGTTCTCTTTTTCTAACAGCCTAATTTTAGCCTTAAGCTGGGTAACATCTCCCTTTTCCACCGTGACACTATTGAAGACTTCTTTGTTACCTTGGCCTTTTTGAACAAAATTATATGATTGACTAACTATCCGCATCAACGCGTCCGATCCCCCTCTATCAGGGTGTACCCGCATTGAAATGGATTTAAAACGTTTTTTTACTTCAGCAGAAGACATCCCATCTTCTGTTCCTAGTAACTCGTGAAATGTCGTCATTAAAGATAGCGCTCTCTATTTGTTATTACTTATCACGCTTGTGCCAGCGCTTTATGTTGAGTCTTTATTCATTATCGTCCTAAAGCCACATCACTTTAATTTTAGGGCAATTTTTCTGTGCCAGAGCAACTTTGCAATAATTCTCAGTGCTGGTATGGTTAAAAAAAACTCATTACGAATTGTTAGCTCATGCAAATAAACATCGATGCTGGAGAAAGCTTTGGCCAATGGTCACTAGGTTGTGACGAAACCTTATTCCCTCTTATTGATATGGCGAATATTGCGTGTGGGTTTCACGCGTCAGATCCCAGTACAATGGACAAAACAGTTAAGCTTGCCGTCGCAAACCGAGTGAGCATAGGCGCCCACCCTGGATTCGATGATAAAATCGGCTTTGGACGACGCCTAATCCCCCATACAATGGATGAAATAGAGCACCTTATTGCGTATCAAGTTGGCGCACTTCAAGCTATTTGCAGGCTAAACGATGTGGACTTAAGTTACATTAAGCCACATGGCGCACTCTATAACGCCATGATGAAAGACCTTAGTATTTTTGAAGCTGTCTGTAGAGCCTCCTCAAAACTAAAATTACCATTAATGATCTTAGCAACAGTCGAACACGCTATTTATCAGCAAGTGGCGACTAAATATCAATGTAAGCTGATCTATGAAGCCTTCGTTGATCGAAACTATGATAGGGAAGGATTCTTGCTGCCTAGAAGCCATGAACAGGCTGTTATTCACTCAGAAAAGGATGTAGTGAAGCGATTACAAAGTATTAAGAGCAATGTTATTTATTCCATTGATGGCAGGCCATTAACAATGCCCATTGACACTATTTGCATTCACGGTGATTCACCCAATGCCCTGAATTTTGTTAGGACGGTGAGGCAATGGATAACAAAAGAGTAATGGATAATACAATTTTAAACGTGCATTTTGTCAGCGAAAGTAGTGTATTAATCGTGTTTGGCAATACCATCGATATTAAACTACCTTCAGTCATCTCGCAGGTGACCCAATATCTAAAATCTCAGTTTGGTTCAGCAATCCTCGACGTTACACCATCGTATACAACTTTGCTTGTTGAATGCCACTACACGTTTGATATGAAGAAAATCGAAGACGCTATCTCAAAATATCTCATATCAGAAAACGAGCAAGCATGTCCTCAAGCAGCAGTTTCATTACCCGTATTTTACGACAAATCTTCAAAAACGGATCTACTTGAGACTGCAAAGCAACTCGCAATATCACCTGAAGAGCTTATTCGTATACACAGTAATTGCACCTATACAGTATGTGCTATCGGGTTTCTACCTGGTTTCGGCTTCATGGCTGAGCTTCCATCAAGTATTGTTATCCCCCGTCGCCAATCACCAAAGACTGTTTTAGCCGGAAGTGTCGCAATTGCTGATAAACAGACTGCTATTTATCCCTGTGACTCTCCAGGAGGGTGGCATGTATTAGGCTTCTGTCCCAGCCGATTATTTAATGCTCATACCCCACATAAAAGCCTTCTGGCTGTCGGAACCACCGTCAAATTTGAACCAATAAGTCGCTCTCGTTTCGAAGCATTGGTAGAAAAGTCATGCTAAAAATTTTAAAGGCTGGTCCTTCGATGCAACTCCAAGATTTAGGCCGTTATGGTGTTGCCACTTCAGGTTTAAGCCAAGGAGGTCCAATGGATCTTCACGCCTTTTGCTGGGCAAATGAGCTTATCAACAACAGCCAAGCAACAACTTGTATCGAAATTGCTCTTGGCCTCTGCAAAATTCAATTTCTAAGTCCAACAACAATTGCACTTTGTGGTGCTCAAGCATCAATTGCATTAAACGGTAAATCAATCAAAAGCTGGCAAAGCCACTCTGTTACTACAGGCGATATTCTTTATATCGGCGGTTTTTCGCAAGGCAATTTTTTATATTTGGCGGTCTCTGGTGGGTTTCAAGTCGCAACGTCGTTGGGTAGTTCAGCAACGGTAGTTCGCAATGACTTAGGAGGGCTTTCGGGTGACGGGAAATGTCTACAAACTCATGTTTTCATTCCATATCCACCCCAAAAAAAAGCAAAACATGAGGAAGTAAGAGTACTTTCTGCTCGCCTAATTCCTAACTACACCACTCCTCCCTCTATTGGAATTATACCTAGCTATCAATATGAGTACTTTTCACACGAAGCTCGGGAACAGTTTTTTAGTCACCCTTTCCACGTTACACCACAGAGTAATAGAATGGGTTACTGCCTGAGTGGTAACAGAATCCATTGTACGATCGACGGTGTTATTTCAGAAGGTATCTGCCTAGGTGCAGTCCAAATTACCAATTCTGGTGATCCTATCGTGTTACTTAACGACCGCCAGACTATTGGCGGTTACCCAAAAATAGGGGTCGTTGCGAAAACGGATATACCACGACTAGTGCAAACAGCAATCGGTTTACCTGTACATTTCCACTTATCAAATTTAGCAATAGAGGTAGAGCGCTGGCGAAAATTCGCACGATACTTCAGGTTGTAATACGTTACTCCCACCATAAAGCAACACATAAACCTCCCTAGCCGATTAATCATATATTTTTTTACTATTTTTTAGAGACAAAACGTTATCTTTTCATTATTATCCTTCCCGAAAATATGTGTTCCGTTGAAGACAGCTGGAGAGTACGTTCTCGTACGCCGAAGAAGTAAATCTTTCAGGCGCCCTATAAGGGTAAGGACTGCTGTTGGAGGAACCTCTGGAGAGATCCGTTAAATCGGACGCCGAAGGAGCAAGCCTGTTAGTTACTAACAGGTCAAACTCTCAGGCAAAAGGACAGAGGGGATAAGAGCTGGTGTTAATACGCCACGCGTCGTCGTGATCTTTTTACACCAGATCTCTGTCTCCTCCTTTCGTTTCTAAAAGGAGGAACTGTGCAACAACTTCATTCAATTCTCGTTTCAATCGACAACCTCGTCTGGGGACCACCATTATTATTGCTGCTCGTTGGTACGGGTATGTATTTTACGGTGAAACTTGGCGCTAT
This sequence comes from bacterium sp. HQB-150, assembly GCA_043421945.1. Classification (GTDB taxonomy): domain Bacteria; phylum Pseudomonadota; class Gammaproteobacteria; order Enterobacterales; family Vibrionaceae; genus Thaumasiovibrio. Next base: position 58,311 of record JBHOGO010000002.1, read on the forward strand.
TCAGATTCGCCACTTACCAACGGCCTTAAAGCTCGTCTTTTCAAAACCCAATAAAGATGATACTGAAGGGGATGTTTCTAGCTTTGCAGCCTTATGTACCGCACTTTCAGCAACGATTGGTACTGGTAATATTGTAGGGGTCGCAACAGCGATCAAATTAGGTGGACCTGGTGCCTTGTTCTGGATGTGGCTTGCTGCATTATTTGGTATGGCAACCAAATACGCAGAATGTTTATTAGCCATTAAATACCGTCAAAAAGACGCTAATGGCGCAATGATAGGCGGTCCTATGTTCTATATAGAGCAAGGACTTGGCAACAAGTGGCTAGCAAAAATCTTTGCTGTTTTCGCGTTAGGAGTTGCCTGCTTTGGTATCGGTACGTTCCCACAAGTGAATGCTATCGTTGACGCCGCTGACCTCGCTTTTTCTTTACCTAAATGGTTTACTGCCACCCTACTGACATGTTTAGTTGCAGCGGTAACACTCGGTGGTATTCAGTCAATCGCAAAAGTAGCAAGTAAAGTCGTTCCTACGATGGCGGTTTTCTATATTTGCGCATGTTTGTTAGTCTTGATCACAAACGCAAGTGCTGTTCCAGCCGCTATCATGTTGGTTCTTCATAGCGCGTTTAATCCAACGGCAGCAGCGGGTGGCTTCGTTGGTGCCGGCATTATGCTTGCTATCCAATCGGGTGTAGCTCGAGGCGTTTTCTCCAATGAATCTGGTCTTGGTAGTGCACCAATGGCAGCAGCAGCAGCACAAACAAACTCACCTGCGAAACAAGGGTTGATTTCGATGACGGGTACATTCTTTGATACCATCATCATCTGTACAATGACAGGACTAACACTTGTTTTAACGGGTGCGTGGCAAAGTGACTATGCTGGCGCATCAATGACAACCTACGCTTTTGCAATAGGCCTTAACTCCTCTTACTGGGGGCCAATGCTTGTTTCTATTGGGTTAAGTTTCTTTGCTTTTACGACTATTTTAGGTTGGAACTATTATGGTGAACGCTGTGTGGTTTACCTTTTCGGTATCAAAGGTGTGAAGCCGTATAAATTTGCTTTCCTTTTCCTAATTGCTATTGGTGCTTTCCTTCAACTCGACATGATTTGGGTCATTGCTGATATCGTCAATGGCTTAATGGCTATACCAAACTTACTTGGGTTAATCATGCTACGTCATGTCATCTTTTCTGAAACCAACCTCTATTTTACAAACTTAGCGCAATCAAAAGTGTCTAGCTAATGCTGAAAAAACGCCTACTAAATATAGGCTAATACATAACCAAAAAAGAGCCGGTAATCCGGCTCTTTTTATACTACTAATTAGAACAAGGTGCCTGTCCAGCAATCGCCGAGAGAACGCATTCCCCTCGACTTCACACTGAGCAACTACTTATCTATAAGTCCCGGATTAGTTGGATCATAGAGGTAATCTGTCAATGCTGAGCTTGAAACACCTTCGAACTCGACACTAAACGTATCGCCACCTTTTTCTACGGTCATGACAGCATTACCATCCGAATCGTCCGAAATAGAGAGGTAATTGGCCACTGGGTCGTTTTCATCGATATCAGAAAACAAATCTGAAAGGTCAAGTTTATCCCCTTCAGAAATGCTAAAGTCAGTAATCACATCACTATCACCGGCTGTTAAGCTAGCTGATTCAAACACAAATGTATCCTGTCCTGTACCACCAGTAAGAATATCATCCTCGGTGCCACCAAATAGAAGATCATCTCCTTCATTTCCGACCAGAATATCGTTAACTAAGCCACCCAGTAATTCATTATCTTGGTCGTCGCCATAGATATAACCAGGGTCCTCATTGTCTAATGTAACTGAATTAAAAGACTCTTTCGTACTAGGAACTTCTATGGTTGCTGTCGCAGTCACTTCAGAGCCATCACTATCCACTGCGGTATAATTGATCTCTTCGGTAATGGTAACATCCAAGACATCGATACCTTGGAAGGTAATATTGCTGTTCGTCCCTGGCTTTTGATCCGGGTCATCACCTTGAACGGTATAAACTCTGACTTCATCGAATCCTCCCTCAACGTCAATGTGGGCCACGAGCTCACCTGAACCATCATAATAGTCAGACTCAGAGTCATCGAACTCTAACTCGCTGATCACAACACCATCCCTTAGAACCAGGATGTTAATTTGTGCATCTGCAGTACTGTTTGCATGATAATTACCCCAAACACTACCAAAGTTTACGTTGGCTTCATTAATAAGAACATTCGCTCCATAAGCAACCGACACATAATCTTTTTTGGTGACATCTAATTCACTATTACCAACACCGAGCCCTGTTTCATTCACTTTAGAGTCATAAAATAGACCTTCTGGCGTAAGCTCATTATCGTCATCAGGTCGGTCTCCACTGAATGTACCACCTGAAACAATTGCTCCATTTGCCAAACTGAACTGAGTCACCTGATTATTACTATAATTCGGTGCAAAATCATCTTCGGCATTGAAGCTGAGGTAGTCATGGATATCATTGCGTAATTGATACTCTAATGACGTATCACTTGCCACTGATGAAGTCGAAGTGATGGCTCTTCCTGAAGATGTATCAACAATAGTTCCGAATTGTGTATCTTCAATCTGTGTAATATTTGTCACTAAAGCATCAGTATCACTGCGATCATCTTCAGGATCACTAATTGAAGAAGCAAAATCGACAATAACGCTGGTCGTATTACCACTGAGTGTTGTTGTAAATGACTCAGCTGTTGGTACATCGTTAGTACCCGAAACGTTAATGGTGATTTCCTGTTGTGCAGATACGCCAGTGTCATCTGTAATCTCAATCGTAACAACCAAAGGTAGCGTATCGCCATCTGTTAAAGAGTTATACGCATCATCTGTTGGATCAAACGTCCATGAACCATCCGCATTCAAACTAAAGCCATCAGGTATATCACCAAGAACTTCAAATGTGAATGTATCACTATCCACATCGGTAACAGATATCGTGTCACCAATTGTTGCTCCCCCCTCCATAGCATCTTTTATGACACTAGTATCTACAACTGGTGCATCATTAATAGAGTTAACATGAACATAAACGGTGGCTGTATCTGTGTCACCATGTTCATCGGTTAATGTATACGTAAATGTCGCGACCCCATTGAAGTTATCATCCGGAATGAAAGAAACATCACCGTCGCTATCAATAGAAACACTCCACTGAGCCCCAGCAGGAACAGAAACATCAGTAATAGTAATGCTATCGCTATCCGCATCACTATCGTTATCCATCAAAGTCTCTTTTGAAATGGTAAGCGCGGTATCTTCCGGTGTTGAAATCTTATTACTAGATAGTGGGTAGGTGTTTAGAGCGCTGAAAGAGGTTGTTGCCCCACTGACTAACCCGAGTTCAGGGATAAATTCAAATGCTCCACCTTGGTCATAGTAGACGATTTCTATCTCATGATAACCGGCACTATCAATCATAAAGCTGTCGAAAGTATCCGTTGCCGAAGCTTGACTGCCATTGATAATAGCGACTTCTACACCGTTGATATAAATCGCATAACCATCATCTGCTGTTACTCTGAACTGGTATTCACCCGCATCAAGGTAGATAGCCCCTTCTAAATGCAAAATAGCATCGGATGTATCACCAGGGGATGTATTTAAACTGTCTGCATCATCACCTAAGAATGTTTCTAAACTATCTCCAGTACCGAGGTCACCACTCCCGAATCCATACTCTATTGTTTGAGCGTTAAATGTCGCATCTGGATTATTGGCATTAATATAATCACGTGCCTCTTGGACTGTGTCTAAATTACTTCCTTCAACACTTTCCTCCCAGCCGTAATAGCTACCCTGAAGACCTAAAGTGTCATCAGTGGCAATTGGTGCAGTATTTATCTCAACAGTATCTTCTGCAACATTACTTGTGCCAGATGAATATTGAATTTGAACAGTCACTTCAAAATCATCTCCACTGATGGTGTCACCATCAACTTCTCTCGTTACAGAGCCATTGTCAATGTCAGTCTGTGTTAGCAGGTATGATTCGTCAATGCCATTGATAGTCAATAGCAGTATGGCCCCAACAACTGCAGCAGGCGGCAACCCAACAGTATATTGAACCTTATTTTCTAATTCAGTTAATGACAACGTATCGTCAGCATCGATAATCGTGATCGTTGGGTCAAACAGCTCTTCTTTGGTATAGGTCCCATCGGTAAAGTCAAACTCTTCAAATTCAATGAAAGTATTAACATCACCGTTGCTCTCTTCGATAATGACATGCCCGTCAGCATTTAGGCTTATCGAAGAAGATGTTAGTGCAAAATCAAACTTAGCAGTATCGTTACCCGCACCACCATCAGCAGTCATTTGGTCATTAACATCATCGTCATCAACAACTAAATGGTCATCCCCCAAACCAAGTAACACATAGTCATCACTATCTTCCGTTAACGCTGGTTCAAAATCACCATGGAAGTAATGCGTCTGAGCAGTTGGTGCACTTTCATTCCCTGCAGCATCAATTTGTGTTGCCGTGAAGAATTCATTGTCATTATTCCCTGTTGCGTCTAAATCAGAAATATCAAACGTCCAGTTTCCATCACCATCAACATGGACTTCAATTGTATTTCCTGATTCATCAATATTTACTTGTGTTCCATGTTCGTCATAAACGTTGATAGTCAACCCAGCCTGACCTGTACCGTGCATAGTGACCGTTGAATAGTCAGAATCTGCTGAGTCATCGGTAATGTTAGTGATCAATGGTGGTGCTTCCGCAGCCAGATCGACCGTATGCGTTGAAGAGCCTGTGCTGGTCACTGGGTTGCCCGCGCCGTCCGTAGACGC
>JBHOGO010000002.1:63264-195099 GCA_043421945.1 bacterium sp. HQB-150
ATGGTTTGTCCGCTTTCTGCCGCGTTGACCACGTCATCTTCTGTGATATTCGCAACCGTCACTGTGCCCGCTTCCGCAGCCAGATCGACCGTATGCGTTGAAGAGCCTGTGCTGGTCACTGGGTTGCCCGCGCCGTCCGTAGACGCCACGTTCACATCGAACGCTGTGTCGTTGGCTAGGTCGCTGCCCGCCACATCCACTGTCCAGTTGCCGTTCGCATCAACCGTGGTTTCGTAGTCGGTACCATTGATCGTCATGGTCACTTTATCGCCTTGTGCGATATCGCCACCTGTCGCTGTACCTGTCACCGCGATGGTTTGTCCGCTTTCTGCCGCGTTGACCACGTCATCTTCTGTGATATTCGCAACCGTCACTGTGCCCGCTTCCGCCAAACTATCCAACACACCATAACCGGTTACACTGCCTTGATTACCCGCAGGGTCAGTAACCTCCATAGTCACGGTAAGTGTGCCATCATCTAAATCAGAAAGGTCTTGCCCAGATACTGTGACATTGCCGTTGTCATCAACAGTGATCCCTTCGGTAACCACATGTTGGTTACCGTTTTCGTCAGTGATAATGATACGGTCAACCGTGCTACCCGGCTCCACTTGACCACTTAACGTCACATCGGTGACTTCGTCTTGATTGATGGTCTCATCATCAAAGCTAATGCTATTGCTGCCGTCATCTTGGCTTGGGTCAGTACTATCTAGAGTGATGGTATCGGTGACACTACCTTGATTACCCGCAGGGTCAGTAACCTCCATAGTCACGGTAAGTGTGCCATCATCTAAATCAGAAAGGTCTTGCCCAGATACTGTGACATTGCCGTTGTCATCAACAGTGATCCCTTCGGTAACCACATGTTGGTTACCGTTTTCGTCAGTGATGATGATACGGTCAACCGTGCTGCCCGGCTCCACTTGACCACTTAACGTCACATCGGTGACTTCGTCTTGGTTAATGGTCTCATCATCAAAGCTAATGCTGTTACTGCCATCATTTTGGCTTGGATCGGTGCTGTCGAGGGTAATAGTATCGGTGACACTGCCTTGATTACCCGCAGGGTCAGTAACCTCCATAGTCACGGTGAGAGTACCATCGTCTAAGCCAGATAAGTCTTGCCCAGACACAGTGATATTACCGTTGTCATCAACTGTGATCCCTTCCGTGACCACATGCTGATTGCCGTTTTCATCTGTGATGGTAATGCTATCAACCGTGCTGCCCGGCTCTACTTGACCGCTTAAGGTTACATCGGTGACTTCGTCTTGATTGATGGTCTCATCGTCAAAATTGATGCTGTTGCTGCCGTCATCTTGACTTGGGTCGGTGCTATCTAGGGTAATGGTATCGGTGACACTGCCTTGATTTCCAGCAGGGTCAGTAACCTCCATGGTCACAGTCAGTGTGCCGTCGTCCAGGCCAGATAGGTCTTGCCCAGCAACGGTAACATTGCCGTTGTCGTCGACAGTGATCCCTTCGGTAACCACGTGTTGATTGCCGTTTTCGTCAGTGATGATGATACGGTCAACCGTGCTATCCGGCTCCACTTGACCGCTTAACGTCACATCAGTGACTTCGTCTTGGTTGATGGTCTCATCATCAAAGCTAATGCTGTTACTGCCATCATTTTGGCTTGGATCGGTACTGTCTAGGGAGATGGTATCGGTGACACTACCTTGATTTCCAGCAGGGTCAGTAACCTCCATGGTCACAGTCAGTGTGCCGTCGTTCAGGCCAGATAGGTCTTGCCCAGCAACGGTAACATTGCCGTTGTCGTCGACAGTGATCCCTTCGGTAACCACATGTTGGTTACCGTTTTCGTCAGTGATGATGATACGGTCAACCGTGCTGCCCGGCTCCACTTGACCACTTAACGTCACATCGGTGACTTCGTCTTGGTTAATGGTCTCATCATCAAAGCTAATGCTGTTACTGCCATCATTTTGGCTTGGATCGGTGCTGTCGAGGGTAATAGTATCGGTGACACTGCCTTGATTACCCGCAGGGTCAGTAACCTCCATAGTCACGGTGAGAGTGCCATCGTCTAAGCCAGAAAGGTCTTGCCCAGATACAGTAACATTACCGTTGTCGTCGACAGTGATCCCTTCCGTGACCGCATGTTGATTGCCGTTCTCGTCGGTGATGGTGATGCTATCGACCGTGCTACCCGGCTCCACTTGACCACTTAACGTCACATCGGTGACTTCGTCTTGGTTAATGGTCTCATCATCAAAGTTAATGCTGTTGCTACCGTCATTTTGGCTTGGGTCAGTACTATCAAGAGCAATGGTATCGGTCACGCTACCTTGATTGCCTGCAGGGTCAGTAATATCCATAGTGACGGTGAGTGTACCGTCGTCTAAATCTGATAGGTCTTGCCCAGCCACGGTGACATTACCGTTTTCATCGACAGTGATCCCTTCCGTAACCACATGCTGATTGCCGTTTTCGTCGGTGATGGTGATGCTATCAACCGTACTGCCCGGCTCCACTTGACCGCTTAATGTCACATCACTCACTTCATCTTGATTGATGGTCTCATCATCAAAACTGATGCTGTTGCTGCCGTCATTTTGGCTTGGGTCAGTACTATCTAGGGTGATGGTATCGGTGACAGTGCCTTGATTACCCGCAGGGTCAGTAACGTCCATGGTGACGGTAAGTGTGCCATCATCCAGTCCTGATAAGTCTTGCCCAGACACAGTGACATTACCGTTGTCATCAACTGTGATCCCTTCGGTAACCACGTGCTGGTTGCCGTTTTCGTCAGTGATGGTGATGCTATCGACAGTGCTGCCCGGCTCCACTTGACCGCTTAACGTCACATCGGTCACTTCATCTTGATTGATGCTCTCATCATCAAAACTGATGCTGTTACTGCCGTCATCTTGATTTGGGTCGGTGCTATCGAGGGTAATGGTATCGGTGACACTGCCTGGATTACCTGCAGGATCGGTAATCTCCATCGTGACGGTCAGTGTGCCATCGTCTAAGCCTGATAAGTCTTGCCCAGCCACGGTGACATTGCCGTTGTCATCAACTGTGATCCCTTCGGTAACCACGTGCTGGTTGCCGTTTTCGTCAGTGATGGTGATGCTATCGACAGTGCTGCCCGGCTCCACTTGACCGCTTAACGTCACATCGGTCACTTCATCTTGATTGATGCTCTCATCATCAAAACTGATGCTGTTGCTGCCGTCATTTTGGCTTGGGTCAGTGCTATCAAGGGTGATGGTATCGGTGACACTGCCTTGATTTCCAGCAGGGTCAGTAACGTCCATGGTCACAGTCAGTGTGCCGTCATCCAGTCCCGACAAGTCTTGTCCAGACACAGTGACATTGCCGTTATCATCGACAGTGATCCCTTCGGTAATCACATGCTGATTGCCATTTTCATCGGTGATGGTGATGCTATCTACAGTGCTGCCCGGCTCCACTTGACCGCTTAACGTCACATCGGTCACTTCATCTTGATTGATGCTCTCATCATCAAAGCTAATGCTGTTGCTGCCGTCATTTTGGCTTGGGACGGTGCTATCAAGAGTGATAGTGTCGGTCACGCTACCTTGATTGCCGGCTGGATCGGTAATCTCCATCGTGACGGTCAGTGTGCCATCGTCTAAGCCTGATAAGTCTTGCCCAGATACGGTGACATTGCCGTTGTCATCAACCGTGATCCCTTCCGTGACCACATGCTGATTACCGTTTTCGTCAGTGATGGTGATGCTATCGACCGTGCTATCCGGCTCCACTTGACCGCTTAATGTCACATTGGTGACTTCATCTTGGTTGATAGTTTCGTCATCAAAACTGATGCTATTGCTGCCATCATCTTGACTTGGATCGGTGCTATCGAGGGTGATGGTATCGGTGACACTGCCTTGATTACCTGCAGGGTCAGTAACGTCCATGGTCACAGTCAGTGTGCCGTCGTCTAAGCCTGATAGGTCTTGCCCAGATACTGTGACATTGCCGTTGTCATCAACAGTGATCCCTTCGGTAACCACATGTTGGTTACCGTTTTCATCGGTGATGATGATACGGTCAACCGTACTGCCCGGCTCTACTTGACCGCTTAAGGTGACATCGGTGACTTCATCTTGATTGATGGTCTCATCATCAAAACTGATGCTATTACTGCCATCATCTTGACTTGGATCGGTGCTATCGAGGGTGATGGTATCGGTGACACTGCCTTGATTACCTGCAGGGTCAGTAACGTCCAAGGTCACGGTAAGTGTGCCATCGTCTAAACCAGACAAGTCTTGACCAGTCACAGTAACATTACCGTTTTCGTCAACAGTGATCCCTTCGGTAACCACATGCTGGTTGCCGTTTTCATCGGTGATGGTAATGCTATCGACAGTGCTGCCCGGCTCCACTTGACCACTTAACGTTACATCAGCGACTTCATCTTGATTGATGGTCTCATCATCAAAACTGATGCTGTTGCTGCCGTCATTTTGGCTTGGGTCGGTGCTATCAAGGGTGATGGTATCGGTGACACTGCCTTGGTTACCTGCAGGATCGGTAATCTCCATAGTGACGGTCAGTGTGCCATCATCCAGTCCCGACAGGTCTTGCCCAGCTACGGTGACGTTGCCGCTTTCGTCGACAGTGATCCCTTCCGTGACCACGTGCTGATTACCATTCTCGTCAGTGATGGTGATGCTATCGACCGTGCTGCCCGACTCCACTTGACCGCTTAACGTCACATCAGTGACTTCGTCTTGATTGATGGTCTCATCATCAAAGCTAATGCTGTTGCTGCCGTCACCTTGACTTGGTTCGGTGCTATCGAGGGTGATGGTATCGGTGACACTGCCTTGGTTACCTGCGGGATCGGTAATCTCCATAGTGACGGTGAGCGTGCCATCGTCTAAACCAGATAGGTCTTGACCGGACACAGTGACGCTGCCATTGTCATCGACAGTGATCCCTTCCGTGACTACGTGCTGATTGCCATTTTCGTCAGTGATGGTGATGCTATCGACCGTGCTGCCCGACTCCACTTGACCGCTTAAGGTGACATCAGTGACTTCGTCTTGATTGATGGTGTCATCATCAAAGCTGATGCTGTTACTGCCATCATCTTGACTTGGGTCGGTGCTATCGAGGGTGATGGTATCGGTGACACTACCTTGGTTACCTGCAGGATCGGTAATCTCCATAGTGACGGTCAGTGTGCCATCATCCAGTCCCGACAGGTCTTGCCCAGCTACGGTGACGTTGCCGTTTTCGTCGACCGTGATCCCTTCGGTAACCACATGCTGATTGCCGTTTTCGTCGGTGATGGTAATGCTATCGACCGTACTACCCGGCTCTACTTGACCGCTTAAGGTGACATCGGTGATTTCATCTTGATTGATGGTCTCCTCATCAAAATTGATGCTGTTACTGCCGTCATCTTGACTTGGATCGGTGCTATCGAGGGTAATGGTATCAGTGACACTGCCTTGATTTCCGGCAGCGTCAGTAACGTCCATTGTCACAGTCAATGTGCCATCGTCTAAACCAGACAGGTCTTGACCGGACACAGTAACATTGCCGTTTTCGTCGACAGTGATCCCTTCGGTAACCACATGCTGATTGCCATTTTCATCGGTGATGGTGATGCTATCAACCGTGCTACCCGGCTCCACTTGGCCGCTCAACGTCACATTGGTGACTTCATCTTGATTAATGACTGTGTTATCAAATGCAATAGTATTAATGCCATCATCAATACTATTCACCGTTACAGCGATAGCCGCTGCACTACTCCCACCATTGCCATCACTTACCGTGTAGGAAATCGTGTCATTGCCATAAAAATTTTCGTTGGGTGTATAATTTAGTGTGCCATCCACGTTAATGGTGACTGTACCATTCAACGCTGTCGCTTCACTCACGGTCAGCGTGTCACCATCAGCATCTATATCATTACCCAGCACATCAATGTCATTTACACTGGTATCTTCATCGGTAGTAATAGCTGAATCATCATTCGCGACAGGCGTATCATTAACAAAAACAGAAAATGTATCTGTTGCGCTTACAGTACCCGAATCTCCACCTTCGACAGACGCAGTAATCGTAAAGTCTCCATCAGCCAAAGCATTATCTTCGCTAATGATTAGTGTCCAATCACCATTTGTATCGGGGGTCACGGCAAACACTTGCTGTGTACCATCACTACCAATGACTGTAACTGTTATATCACCAGTGACATTTTGGCTACTACCAGTAAATGTTGGCGTGTTTGTATCAAGCTCATCAGAATTATCAATGCTTACAGCTGGCGTTTCAGAATCGGGGATTAAGGCTGCGTCGGGCAATATCAATGCGGCAAAGCCAAAATCGATCAAAGAAGTAAACTGCTGTTCAGATACCCCTAGGTCGCTGATGGCATTAGTATCAAAGCCAGCTTCTGCGATGGTAGCTTGTCCTGTTCGCACTAACTCAGCAGCTGCAATTAAGCTCGAACCAGAGACTTCACCAGCAGCAGTAGCTTCACCAACTTCTGTCGGATCCTGGCCGGCCTCGATAGCGGCTATAATGGCTTCAACATCAGCAGTAATGTCGACTGGCTGCTCGTCGGTATCGGTAGCTACTTCAACCTTTAATTCTTCATCACCAGCGGTGAATAGAATATCGCCTTGGTTAGCATTAAGGTTAACATCTAGAATATCTCCCTCTTGGGTGATAATTACTCTGCTAGTAGTGCTATCTGTTGTAGTTCGATTGGACTCAGCCATATTTTTACTCCGACACCTAATATACGCATTGATATGAAAAATAGTATACGTGACATTCCACTCAAAAACACAACAAAAACACTACATTTAACGCTTTTAAGACTAGTTATTAATGGTGTGTCTCATTCATGAAACCCTCATAAAACCAATAAATAAGCACAAAGAAATGCAAAAATGAAAACATGCAAAGCCAACTAGCTTATTTAACATGACTACTTTCTGTCACTTACTAACCAAGTCAGGCATTATCAATTTATTAACACAAAAAAGTCAGACTAAATAGCATAGATTTATAAGCTAAATTTAACCTCTATCAAGTTCTCATTCCTGCATCAAAGCCATTACCGTTTTAGACAGAAAAGGAATTAAAGGTATGCAAAATTAAAATCACGATTAAAAAATTCCGATAATTTGCGGCAGGTCCAGAAATTGGTTAGTTAACACGTATACTGATATAACTACCACAATGAGGAAGCCGAAAATGAAAGAGAAACGTCGCGATTTTTTGAAACTGATTATTGGCGGAGTTATCGGTACCACTGCAAGCTACTCACTACCTCGTCAAGCTCATGCTGAAATGACACCTTTAGAGGAATCGGCTCCGCAAGCAAAAGCACTAAAGTACGTCCATGATTCCGAGTTCGAAGGGAAAAATTGCGCTAACTGTGCATTAGTGCAGGGAAATGGGCAAGAAAAATGGCAACAATGTGCCATCTTTCCTCAAGCATTAGTATCATCCAATGGGTGGTGTTCAGCCTGGGTCGCTAAACCTTAGAACCTCCAAGTCGATAGGGTTGATAAACAGCCTTATCTTCTTTCTCAAATGAATGTTTGAGGGATAATCAAGCAGTCGGAATGAGTACTTCAATTTGATTCAAAAGTATACGAGGGTCTTGGTAATCAATCATTAATGGATAGGCCGTTGTACCAACAACAAGCATCAATGACGGGAAGCCCCTCACGCAAGACTTCTGGTAGAAAGATATCTCTTCGTCCAACAAAGATGATAATGCTTCACTACACATATGCTCTTCAAATAAATTAACGTCAAGTGTTAATGACTTGGCAATATCAACTAGAACATCAATATCCGACGGATTACGTGCCTCCAGATAGTAAGCTTCCTGTATTGCATCGATCATCTCCTGCTCCATACCCTGTACACTCGCAGCAATAACGGCTCGACAAGCAGGATAAGTCGAACGCCGAGGTTTACATTGAGTCCAGAAAGCATGGTTAAAAGGACGGTTGAGTTCTGATTCGATGCGTTTCCACGTTTGTTGTAAGAAATGCTGCATATCTTTGGGCATCTCGATCTCTGAGTCAGGCGCTAACCCTCCGAGAATATTAACCACCTCTACGTTATCAGGAAGGTTTGACTTAATCTCGTTCCAAGTAGGTTTAAACCCCCAGCACCAACTACACATAGGATCATGGAAATAATAGAGTTTTGGATTCATTTTATTCAATTTCCTTATCGAAGAAGAGTACTGCCTGACATCACTTTGAAATCACTATTAACATTATGCTATAGATCTACACTCATTACCGCTAGCGTGATCTTACTAGTGCTACCATTGCCGCCCTAATCACAATATTTTCACCAAACCAACATATTTCTATCTTCTAACGTCACAATACGAGCTTCTACATTGAACACTCTCGCTAACATTGACGGCGACAACTGCTGGTCTGGGGTTCCATATGAGTCTATTGTGCCACCATTCACAACAACAACTTCATCAGCATATCGTAGCGTGTCATTAATATCATGATTAGCAACAATAACAGCCATTCCAGCCTTCGCAATGTTAGTAATGAGCCTCATAACGTTTTGTTGATGAAGAAGATCTAACCCTGTTAACGGTTCATCGAGTAATGCGAATTTACCATGTGGATTTAATGATGGCCAAACCTGCAAAAAGAATGAAGTCAATCTAATCCTTTGCCATTCACCACCAGACAACTCACTCACTTTTTTTTCAAACAGAGGCATGATATGAAGCTGCTGATCGAGACTCATTACTGCTTCTTGATAGTTACGATGACTCTGCGGGTAAAGTTGTGAAATGATAGTATTCAAATACTGAAACACACGCATATCAAATTGCGGCGAAGATGACTGTGGAAGATACGCTCGATATGTCGCAAGCTCACTTGAACTCCAAGACGTAATAAGCTGATTTTCCCAACGAACTTCCCCTTCAATCGGCGTTAAGCCAGATAGCGCAGCAAGTAATGAACTCTTGCCACTACCATTAGGGCCTATGAGGTGAGTGACACTTTGAGGTCTGAAAGTAATCGAAATGTCACTCAGTCTATTGGCTAAGGAAACACTTTTAGTGGCTAGCATCACTATTCCCTCTCAGTAATAACCACACAAACACAGGAGCCCCTATTGACGATGTAATAACACCAACAGGTAATTCTGTTGAAGACAACGCAATACGAGAAAGGGTATCTGCGAGGGTTAATAAGCAAGCCCCAACAATGGCACTGAGTATTAGTAAATATCGATGACTTGTTCCTAGCCATAGCCTCAATATATGAGGGATAACCAGACCAATAAACCCGATAACGCCAGCAAGAGCAACACTACCACCGACGAGAACAGCAATAATACCAATCAATTTTAATCGTGTTATCCGAGTATTCATTCCAAGCTGTGACGCCGCAACATCGCCAAGCATCAGAAAATCGAGCACTTTGCCTTGTAAACAAAGCCAAATAAGAATGGGGATTAGCAGTAATAAAACGTTTAACTGTGCCCATGAAACCCCCGACACACTCCCCATAAGCCAGTAAAGTAATTGTCGAAGGTTCATATCATCGCTGAAATAGAACACCCAAGTAACTACTGAGTTAGACAAAATACCAAGCGCAATACCAACTAAGAGTAAATTTGCCGTTGATAGCTTTCGCCATATACTCAGCCCAACCAGTAGGCCGGTGAAAAACAACGCTCCTATCACCGCAGCAATCATGAGCATGTATGGGCTAGTCAACGTTGGGAAGAAAAACAAGAGTATAATCACGCACAGGCTTGCACCACCAGACACACCTAAAATGCCCGGCTCTGCCAACGGATTTCCAAGTACGACTTGCAGTGTCACGCCAGAGGAAGCCAACATTGCGCCAATGGCTAATGTAGCAATAACTCGGGGAAGCCTAAGCTCCATGAGTAACATAGATTGAAATGAAGAAAGCTCACCAAAAGGTAAAAACCAACTTTCCCCAGCACTGAGAGAAACTACCGTCAATAACCCCAGTAAAATACTGAACCCAGTAATGCATCGACGCCATCGAGATGCATGTTGCCGATCAAGTTGTTGTAAATCCATGGTAAACCTGCGAAAAATACTGGGTCGATACCTTACCAGACATTCAAGGATTCTCAATCAAAATAGTCATTCTCAACCACCATCAATGCTGCTCTCTGCCCTATCGCAACGTTCTCGTTGGGGAAAATAACTGACTCGCCTTTTGCAGCAATAATGGCATGGCCATTTTCTTGGCCAATAACGTCTCCTTGTTCAAATGAGGTGAAGTTAGGCGTCATAGGAGGAAAATTAAATTTAAAACTTTCGTGAGTTTTCACTAAAACTCGACTTACGGTATATCGCTTTACAGGGGCAATGGTAGAGTTTTCCCTCAACTTTCCACTGATAAGTGCGCTGAGCGCTTCTTTTATAGGAAGTATTAAATGATGGTCATTCTCACCAAATTTTGCCACACGACCTAACTCCAGTGTCATTGCCATTGCTTGATGCTGATAAGCGCTATACCAGCTAAACGTTGAAGAAGGTTGATTGGACTCAAGAGCAGCGCCAACACGTGCAATTTCGAGCCAATGATGTAAAGCTGAATTGTTTAGCTTTAGCTCTGTAAAAGGCAAGACCGCAAAAGCGTAGTACTGAGAATCTCGAATGGCACTATGTAGATCTAAGTGCCACTTTTCAGCATCTGAACAGAAGAACTTGCTAACACTCCGCTTTAAATTATTAGCTATTTGATGTTCTTGTGTATGGCCAACCTCATCATTGAAAAGGCGATTTAAATTTACGTCAATAAAACGCTGATGCGCATCAATCGCATCAGGGTGTCCAATAATAAATAAAAGCCGGGCTTTAACAAATAGCCTCGCCTCTACAATGTCACTCAGTAACTGATCGAGAAGCTCAATGGGAGCAGTTTCATCACCATGAATTCCTGAGGAAAGTACAATGCATTGAAACCACTCTGGCGGGATGACCTCTATTACCCCCACATCATGAAAGATCACTGTATTGCTATGCAGGGTAAACCTTTTATCTTTAGGTACTATTCGGTTCAACGTCATCGTTAAAAAACCGAGTGTCTCTAATTGCACTTCAAAGTTATCTAAATCCATACGTCCCCAACATAATGACCAGGTAACCTAACGATATTATCGAGAAGAAAAGACCACGACACCTTAAGAGAATAGACTGATGAAATTACAAATGACGAATTTAAAATGCGATTGAAAAAAGTAGCGACGTATAAAGGAATTAGGTGCAGGTTGATACGTTAGAAACAAAAAAGCTCTGCGATTGCAGAGCTTTCTGTGTTAGTCATCTAACTTGATGTTTTCGACTCGGGCTTTTAACTTCTGTCCTGGTCGGAATGTCACAACGCGGCGAGCAGAAATAGGTATATCTTCGCCGGTCTTGGGATTTCGACCTGGCCTTTCGTTTTTTTCTCGTAGATCAAAGTTGCCAAAGCCAGAGAGCTTAACTTGCTCGCCTTTCTCTAACGCCTTACGGACCTCTTCAAAGAACACTTCTACCGTATCCTTGGCGTCCCGTTTGTTTAATCCAACCTTCTCAAACAGGTTCTCAGCCAAATCGGCTTTAGTGAGCGCCATAGATGTTTCCCTCAAGACAATGTTGAACATATGCGCTATCAAGGAGCGCGGCTCAGTGTTCTCTGTTCATTAAATTGATCTACTAAATAGTTATTCAGTAATAAATTTAACCGCCCAGACAACAACTTAACCCAAGTTTAAGCCAACCAGCTGATTTGCGCCAACTTTTTTCATCGACATGCCACTAAAAAAAACGATAAATATCAGTGATGTTGGTCACAGCAAATGCACAAAGTTGTACAACATCACGAACAATGGCAAAATATAACTCTGCATAATTATCGTTAGCAGCATAAAAAACCATGACTGGTAATCAACCTAGGATAACTAACTATTTTATCTATAGTGAAATTAATGCAAAAAAAAAGGAGCCCGAAGGCTCCTTTTCTGCTTAATTATCAGTCACGTAGTGACGCGCCGAAGCGTTCAGTCAAAGAGGCAACGATGCTCTCTACTGAACCAGCGATGTCTGCATCTTCAAGTGTGCGCTCTACAGACTGTAGGCTAAGTGCGATTGCTAGGCTCTTCTTACCTTCTTCAACGCCTTGACCAACGTATACGTCGAACAGTTTAGCGCCTGTTAGGAATTCGCCACCCGCTGCGATACACGCTTCTACGATGTCGCCAGAAGCTACTGCTTCGTCAACAACTACTGCGATATCACGACGGTTTGCAGGGAACTTAGATACGGCTACTGCTTCTGGAAGCACGCGAGTGTTGATAGCTGCCCATTCAATTTCGAATACGATAGTGCGGCCGTTAAGACCAAACTTACGCTCTAGTTCTGGGTGAACAGTACCAATGATACCCACTTCTTTGCCGTCTACTACGATAGCCGCAGTTTGGCCTGGGTGAAGTGCTGGGTGCTTAGCTGCTTTGAAGCTGTATGCAATTTCGTTCGCTGAAAGCTCAAGAACGGCTTCTAGGTCACCTTTAAGATCGAAGAAATCGACAGTATTAGTAGCAACGTCCCAGTGCTCTTCGCCACGAGTACCAGAGATAACGCCCGCAAGCATCATTTCTTGGCGCATGCCATTTTCAGCTGATTCTTCAGGGATGAAACGTAGGCCTGATTCGAATAGACGAACGCGAGACTGCTGACGCTTCTGGTTGTGAACCACTGTGTTTAGAAGACCTTGGATTAGGCCAAGACGCATTGCTGACATATCCGCAGAGATTGGGAATGGCAGGATTAGCGGCTCAACACCAGGTACAACAAGCTTTTGCTGTTCTGGTTCTACGAAGCTGTATGTGATTGCTTCGTGGTAGCCACGGTCTACAAGAAGGTCACGAACGCGCTTAAGCGGTTGGTCAGCTTCTTTGTGGTCATTCATTTTAAGTGCCGCTTTAGGCGCTTGGTTTGGAATGTTATCGTAACCGTAGATACGACCTACTTCTTCAATTAGGTCTTGCTCGATTGCGATATCAAAACGCCAAGATGGAGACGTTGCCGTCCAACCAGCTTCAGTCGTCTCCGTATCTTCTACAACAGAAACCGTACAACCTAGGCGAGTAAGAATTTCCACTACGTCTGTAGATGGGATTTCGTGACCTAGTAGGCTGTCTAGTTTAGCGCGACGTAGAGCTACTACGTTTGCTTTAGGAAGATCAGCTTCAGATTCGCTGCCGTTTACTGGCGCAACTTCACCACCACAGATTTCAACTAGAAGCTGTGTTGCACGCTCCATTGCTGCTGCTTGAAGTGTTGAATCAACACCACGTTCGAAACGTAGAGAAGAATCAGTGTGAAGACCGTAAGCACGCGCGCGACCACGGATGTGATCCGGTGCGAAGAATGCAGCTTCAAGAAGTACGTCTGTTGTTTCAGTAGTAACACCTGAATCTTGACCGCCAAAGATACCAGCGATTGCTAGTGCTTTGTTGTGGTCAGCGATAACAAGTGTGTTGCTGTTTAGTTCAGCTTCGTTGCCATCTAGAAGTGTTAGCTTTTCGCCCTGCTCTGCTAGACGAACCACGATGCCACCTTCGATCTTAGCGAGATCAAATGCGTGCATTGGTTGGCCTTGCTCTAGCATCACGTAGTTTGTGATGTCTACAACTGGGTCGATTGAACGGATACCACAACGGCGCAGTTTTTCTTGCATCCAGATTGGAGATTCCGCTTTCACGTTTACGTTCTTAACCACACGGCCAAGATAACGTGGACAAGCATCCGTTGCTTTAATTTCAACAGATACTGTGTCTTCAATGCTTGTTGCAACAGCTTCAACTGTTGGCTCTGTAACGTCTGCGCGGTTTAGTACGCCAACTTCACGAGCAAGGCCGCGGATGCTGAAGCAATCTGCGCGGTTTGCTGTTAGGTCTACGTCGATAGTTACGTCGTTAAGCTCAAGAAGCTCACGTACGTCCATACCTAGCGTTGTGCCTTCTGGCAGCTCAAGGATGCCGTCAGACTCTACGTCGATACCTAGCTCAGAGAAAGAACAAAGCATGCCGTGCGATGGAACGCCACGTAGTTTTGCTTTCTTGATTTTGAAGTCACCAGGAAGTACTGCACCAACAGTTGCTACTGCGACAGTTAGGCCAAGACGACAGTTAGATGCACCACATACGATGTCTAAAAGCTCTTCTTCACCGATATCAATTTTGGTTACTTGTAGTTTATCTGCGTCTGGGTGCTGACCGCACTCAACCACTTTACCTACTTTAACGCCGGTGAATTCACCAGCAACAGGTTCTACATCGTCAACTTCCAAACCTGCCATCGTAATTTGATGAGCTAGCTCTTCGCTATTAATTGCAGGTTTAACCCACTCGCGCAGCCAAGATTCACTGAATTTCATATTGTACTACTCCCGACTACTTGAATTGCTTAAGGAAACGAAGGTCGTTCTCAAAGAACGCTCGAAGGTCATTCACGCCATAACGAAGCATCGTTAAGCGCTCAACACCCATACCAAATGCAAAGCCAGAGTATTTCTCAGGATCGATGCCAACAGAGCGAAGTACGTTAGGGTGAACCATGCCACAGCCTAAAACTTCTAACCATTTGCCATCTTTACGTTTCACGTCAACTTCAGCTGAAGGCTCTGTGAACGGGAAGAATGAAGGACGGAAACGCACTTCAACTTCTTCTTCAAAGAAGTTACAAAGGAAATCGTTAAGAATACCTTTAAGTTGTGCAAAGTTTACGTTCTCGTCAACTAACATACCTTCCACTTGGTGGAACATTGGCGTGTGAGTTTGATCGTAGTCGTTACGGTAAACACGACCCGGAGCAATGAAGCGGAAAGGCGGTTTGCCGTTTTCCATCGTACGGATTTGAACACCAGAAGTGTGCGTACGTAGCATTAGATCAGGATTAAAGAAGAAAGTATCATGATCGGTACGTGCTGGGTGATCATCGGCAATATTCAGTGCATCAAAGTTGTGGAATGCATCCTCAATCTCTGGACCAGACTCAGTGTTAAAGCCAAGTTCACCGAAAAACTGTTCGATACGCTCAACAGTACGAGTTACAGGATGAAGTCCACCGTTCTCAATGCGACGACCAGGTAGGCTCACATCGATAGTCTCTTCAGCAAGTTTCGCTTCAAGCTCTGCACGTTGTAGCGCGTCTTTACGAGCCGCAATTGCTTGTTGAACTGCACCTTTCGCTTTGTTGATCTCTTGACCAGCAGTACGACGCTCTTCTGGTGGAAGTTTACCTAGGCTTTGCAGTTGAAGCGTTAGCTCCCCTTTTTTACCTAAGTACTGAACACGGACTTCGTCCAGAGTGTTCAGAGAATCTGACTGCTCTATAGCTGCCGTTGCGTTGGCTAAAATCTCGTCTAGTTGTTGCATCATTTCCTCGTCCACTTAATCGTGGCATCTATTGGGAGATAAGGATTTTCTAAGCGTTACATAGTAAAGAATGAAGACCATAATGCCAATTGCATTCGTAATAAAAATGGCAGGTTGTTTGAATTTTCATCATATTTTTGATGTTAAAAATCAACATGACCTCTGTGATATGTTTTTCAAACAAAACGAGGGTATAAAAGCGCTGGATTCGTGTCTGCACCTTCGATGAGTGACATCTATCAAGTAAAGAGTAAGGTTCAGTGGAGTGGATAGCCTGTACGCTCAGACTCACCAACAACGTTCGGAGAAAGGAGAAAGGAGAAAGGAGAAAGGAGAAAGGAGAAATTATTGTCCTATATTGAACAAATAGTTATTTGAAAAACGAAAAAAGGAGCCAATAGGCTCCTTTTTCAGTATTTACCGACTGTAATAAATTACAGAGCAGCTTTCGCTTTAGCGACAAGAACAGCAAATGTTGCTTTGTCGAATACAGCGATATCTGCAAGGATCTTACGATCGATTTCGATAGATGCTTTCTTCAGGCCGTTGATGAAACGGCTGTAAGACAGACCGTTTTGACGAGCTGCAGCGTTGATACGAGCAATCCACAATTGACGGAACTGACGCTTACGTTGACGACGGTCACGGTAAGCATATTGACCAGCTTTAGTAATTGCTTGGAAAGCTACGCGGTAAACGCGTGAACGCGCACCGTAATAACCTTTAGCTTGTTTAAGAACTTTCTTGTGACGTGCACGAGCTTGTACACCACGTTTTACGCGAGCCATGTGTAACTCCTAACTAATATATTGTAAGACTAAAAACGAATTATGCGAACGGAAGCATACGTGCAACAGCTGCTACTTCACACTTAGGAAGAATAGCGTTTGGACGTAGCTGACGTTTGTTCTTAGTAGTACGCTTAGTCAGGATGTGACGTTTAGTCGCGTGCTTGAACTTAAAACCACCAGCGGTTTTTTTGAAGCGCTTAGAAGCGCCTTTGTTGGATTTCATCTTAGGCATGATGATGCTCCGCATTGTTTATAAAGTTAATAACATGTAATTAGGCGAAACAAAGGCCTGCTCTTGCAAGCAGGCCTTTATCTACTTGGATGCACTAATTACTTCTTTTTAGGGGCGATAACCATGATCATCTGACGACCTTCGATTCGCGTCGGGAAGCTTTCAACAACTGCAATTTCAGCTGTGTCTTCCTTCAGACGATTCAAAACGTCAACACCGATGTCTTGGTGAGCCATTTCACGGCCGCGGAAGCGGATCGTTACTTTGACTTTATTACCCTCTTCTATGAAGCGAACCAGGTTGCGCAGTTTTACCTGATAGTCGCCCACATCTGTACCAGGACGGAATTTAACTTCCTTCACTTGGACTTGTTTTTGCTTTTTCTTTTGCTCTTTAGCAGCCTTGCTCTTTTCAAAGAGATATTTGCCATAGTCCATCACTCGACAGACAGGTGGCTCGGCATTAGGACTGATTTCTACCAAATCAACGCCAGCATCATACGCTGCATTCGTCGCTTCTTCAATAGATACGACACCGATAGCTTCGCCGTCAATACCCGTAAGACGTACTTCACGTACACCACGGATTTCTTCATTCAAGCGATGTGCATTTTGTTTTGCTGGCTGTTGGCCTCTTCTTGCGCCTTTAATATCTTATTCCTCCGAAATATTCAGCGTACGACTGCTGACTTCTTGCTGTAAATATGCAACAAAGTCGTCAATCTTGAATTTACCCAGGTCTTTACCTTTACGGGTACGCACTGCGATTTCCCCAGCTTCGACTTCTTTGTCGCCGCATACAAGCATAAAGGGAACACGCTTTAAAGTGTGCTCGCGGATTTTAAAGCCAATCTTCTCATTTCTCAAGTCCGCATTGACTCTAAATCCAGATTTTTGCAGTTTTTTCACAACTTCTTGAGCATAATCACTCTGACTGTCGGTAATATTCATCACTACAGCCTGTTGAGGAGCCAACCAAGTTGGGAAGAAGCCTGCATACTCTTCGATCAAAATACCGATGAAACGCTCTAAAGAACCAAGAATGGCTCGGTGAATCATAACTGGAACGTGACGTTCGTTATCTTCACCAACATAAGTGGCACCTAAACGCTCTGGTAAAGCGAAGTCTAGCTGAACTGTACCACATTGCCACGCACGATCTAAACAATCGTGAAGAGTAAATTCAATCTTAGGACCGTAGAACGCACCCTCGCCTTCTTGAATTTCAAATTCAACACCGTTGTTTTCAAGTGCTTGCTTAAGACCTTCTTCAGCCTTATCCCACATTTCGTCAGAACCAACACGTTGCTCTGGACGAGTAGAAAGCTTAACAACAATATTTTCAAAGCCGAAAGTTGAGTACGTATCGTATACCATCTTGATACATTCAGTCACTTCATCTTGTACTTGCTCTTCTGTACAGAAGACGTGAGCGTCATCCTGCGTAAAGCCACGTACACGCATAATGCCATGAAGTGCACCAGATGGTTCGTTACGGTGACATGAGCCGAACTCAGCCATACGTAGCGGTAGATCACGGTAAGACTTCAGACCTTGGTTGAAGATTTGAACGTGACCCGGGCAGTTCATTGGCTTGATTGCGTATTCACGGTTCTCAGAAGAAGTCGTGAACATCGCTTCTGCGTACTTGTCCCAGTGACCAGAGCGTTCCCAAAGTACACGGTCCATCATCAATGGACCTTTTACTTCTTGGTAACCATACTCAGTCAGCTTCTCACGGATGAAGACTTCTAGATCACGGAAGATAGACCAGCCATTATGGTGCCAGAACACCATCCCCGGTGCTTCTTGCTGCATGTGGAACAGATCTAGCTGCTTACCGATTTTACGGTGATCACGCTTAGCCGCTTCTTCTAAGCGTGTAAGGTGAGCTTTTAGTGCCTTCTTATCGTGAAAAGCAGTGCCGTAGATACGTTGAAGCATCTTGTTGTCACTGTTACCACGCCAGTATGCACCTGCAACATTTAACAAAGTGAAATGCTGGCAGAACCCCATATGTGGTACGTGTGGACCGCGACACATATCAACGTATTCTTCGTGATGATATAGACCAGGCTTGTCATCACGAGATACATTCTCGTCAAGGATTTCCACTTTGTATGATTCGCCACGTGATTCAAACGTATCACGTGCTTCCTGCCAACTTACCTTTTTCTTGATAACTTGGTATTTGGTTTTCGCAAGCTCCTTCATACGCTTTTCAATCTTTTCAAGATCTTCTTGCGTAAGCGACTCTTCAAGGTCGATATCGTAATAGAAGCCATTGTCGATCGTTGGACCAATCGCCATTTTAGCATCAGGATAAAGCTGCTTTAGCGCATGGCCAAGAAGGTGAGCACAAGAGTGACGAACGATCTCTAAACCATCTACTTCATCTTTAGCAGTGATTATTTCAAGACTTGCATCTTCTTCAACAAGATCGCAGGCATCAACACGATTACCATTAACACGTCCAGCAATAGTAGCTTTCGCAAGACCGGGGCCAATATCAGCCGCGACATCCATTGTTGAAACAGGGTGATCAAATTGACGCTGACTGCCGTCAGGAAGAGTAATTACAGGCATGTAAAATCCTTACAGTGGTGCCACATACCAAGTAGCACGTATAACAAATAGTTGTCGGCAACGTTCGATAGGAATGACGTTGCTGAGAATAGCGCACTCGATGCAAAATTTGGTACAAATCAAATTTGGTTCAGCAAATGCTTGGCTAATGTTACCTAAATCACAAAAAAATTAAAGGTAGTGCAGAGACTTTTTATCGATAAATACGCTGAAAATCGGGTGTGATGAAGAAGGCCTTTGATTTAAGGAGGGGAGATACAAAATGACAATGAGGTGCATGCAGAATGCACCTATGCGTTGCAGGGTATCTTTTTTATCTAAACAGGAGTAGTAGGTAAACTAGGTTACTGTAACCAGCTAACAAGACAATATGACTTTTCTTCATCAGACAAAAATGGGTTGCTCATGACAGAGTCTTTCAACCGTTTCAATGACGAAGGATTAAATTGCTTTGATTGGCTCGATCGCCATCCCATCCACTTGATATGATCATCAAAGTAAGCAATGGCTTCATTTAGGGGCATACTCGGTCTATATTGTTGCACTTAGATCACCTGATATTAATTTAACCAACATCCTGTTCAGTTCAGAGCAATATTAAACATTGCGCTAAAATTATCAAGGAGAATAGACCTCCACGGCTGATATTCTATTAAATCTAGAAGATAAATCATGACATACCAAACATATATTTCGAGATCATCGATGATCCTTTAAAGATCAAGAAAATAAACCTTATCCTCATTCTTTCGAAACGTGTTCAACTGCACAGTCTATACACTCTTATTTAGTCTAATATAGATCTACATCCATTGTATGTAAGAGGATTATTGCTATGTGGCAGGCCATTTCTCAACAGATCAGTGACACTACAGGCTTACCCTTTTTCATCAATGAGAAAGAGTCTCTCAGCGGTGAATTAAACGATTGTTATTGTGTTAGTAATGGCAGTGATCTTCGATACTTTGTGAAGCTAAATACACGTGCTTCACTTGCTAATTTCAAAGCAGAAGCTGAGGCATTGCAGCAAATATCCCAAACCAATACTATCGCGACCCCAAATGTCGTTCATTTAGGTAACTGTAAAGATAATGCATTCATCGTTTTAGATTACCTCCCAATGAGAACTCTTGATCCAGAAAGTGCTTTTTATCTCGGGCAACAGCTTGCCCATTTACATCAGTGGGGAGACCAAGCAGATTTCGGTTTTGATGACGATAACTATATAGGCACTAATATCCAACCAAATAGCTGGCAACGGAAATGGTCTCGTTTCTTCTCTGAACAGCGAATAGGTTGGCAGCTACAATTAGCACAAGAAAAAGGACATAGCTTTGGGAACATCAACGCTATCACAGAAGGTGTCTACCAACTACTATCCCACCACCAGCCAAAACCCTCCCTTCTTCATGGCGACCTCTGGATTGGAAACTGTGCGCTCAGTGTCGATGGTCCTGTTATTTTTGACCCCGCTAGTTATTGGGGGGATAGAGAGTGTGATATCGCAATGACCGAGCTGTTTTCCGGCTTTCCTACAGCATTTCGAAACGGCTACGACAGTGTTTGGCCATTAGAAGATGGTTATGAGGAAAGAAAAGACTTGTATAATTTGTACCATTTATTAAATCACTTTAATTTATTTGGCGATAAATATCGTTCCCAAGTTATTGAATCACTAATAAAATACCAGTTAATCGCAGAGACATAAACATTATGTCATATCGTAAGAGCGTCCTTTAAATCATCAAAGCTCCGCTTATTATTAAGCAACTTACCTTGCATCTAAAAATAACTTAGCGATGGAGCTATTCTTATAAGGAATCAATATTCTAACCCAGAATACACTTTGGAATTTCGTCAGTCCGTTAGGCGAATGCCTGCACAGAGCCGATTCAGTGGCCGTACAACAATGTTAACTTTAATGGGTAATTCACAGCATACTATGTTGCTATGCCATCCAATAATAGTGATCAACACTACAAGTCTCAACCTTTTTTAAGAAAGCTAGCCAATTTTTTAATTATTTTCCTACGCAAAAAAGAACTAAGCGCTATGATGAATTTAAGCTGCTATTCATATTGATAAGATTAAAATTAAGGAGCAGTAGTGAATAACTTTAAAGATCAAAACATTGAGTGCCCTCATTGTGGTCATAGTATTAGAATGACATTAGATGCAAGCGCTGGGAGCCAAGAGTTTTACGATGACTGTCCAGCGTGTTGCAATGCCATACACCTAACGTTAAACATTAATGAAGCCCAAAAAACAATTCAGTTGTTTGTCGACGCTGATGATGAGCAAATATTCTGATATTGTTGATATCATTATACTTTGCTTTAAGACGTCGATATTGAAAAGAGGTCCCCAGCCGCATCTTATACAGGCTTGGGGAAAGAAACCTCGTTGTATACTAGCGTGAGCATAGCTAACATTATCTCGTCGCTAGTACTCTTTCGACTGTATCGACAACAGCTTGTGTTTGAGGGTCAATCTCTAGGTTAATTCTATCACCAGGTGCCCATTGCCCAATATTGGTTCTCATTATTGTTTCGGGGATAATGTGCAAGCTAAACGTTGAATCGTCAACACGTCCTACCGTTAAACTAATGCCATTCACCGAAACAAAACCTTTCGGTAAAATGTATTTTATCCACTCATCCCGAACACGTAACACAAGCTCTAAATTATTCTCTGTCGGATTGACCTCTTCGACGACCGCGACATCGCAGATATGTCCCGAAACAACATGCCCACCAATTTCATCACCAAAACGAGCGGCGCGCTCAATGTTAATCAAGCTTCCTTTTTCAGTCTCGCCCAAATTGGTCTTTTTTAATGTTTCGTCGATGAGGTCAAAACTGACGCGGTCACCCTCGATGGCAGCAACCGTTAAGCAACACCCATTATGCGCAACAGAGGCACCGAGCGCTAACCCTTCCAACAATTCTGCATTAAACAAAAAAGTATGACGACGAAATGCCTTTTTCTCTTCGATATCTGCTATCGCCACTGTACCGCTAACAATACCTGTAAACATCTATACCTCACAATGAATCATATCAAGCGTGATATTGCGCTTCTTCATGCTGGGATGCAAGTATACAAACTATTAATAAATATAGTTATACTCAGTTTTTACTTTCCTAATACCAGCTTTAAGGTTGTATTAAGGATATAATACCCCGCCAATATTCTACTCGTCTCTTTCCTATTGGCTTGGAGTCAACATTGCAAAATTATCTCGCTGAATCAAAATCAATAATAAGGCTCGCGCTCCCCGTGCTTATCGCTCAAATAGCACAAACATCAATGGGGGTTGTCGATACCGTGATGGCTGGTGGTGTCAGTGCTACCGACATGGCGGCTGTCGCAGTTGCATCTAGTGTTTGGATGCCCACTATTCTATTTGGCTTAGGTATTCTTCTTGCTCTTGTACCGATTATCGCCCAAATGAACGGTAGCGGGAAACAGGATAAAATTGCTTATCAAGTACAACAAGGCGTCTTTTTAGCACTCCTAATTTCAGTACCGATGATTTTCATCCTCCACAATGCAAGTGTAATCATCGACTTGATGGATATCGAGGAAGCGCTAAGTGTAAAAACAATTGGCTATTTAGACATGGTGAAATGGGCCATCCCTGGTTTCATGCTTTTCACTGTCTTTCGAGGCTACTGTGAAGGCTGCTCATATACGACGCCTGCGATGGTCATTGGCTTTCTCGGGCTCCTTGCCAATATTCCGTTGAACTGGATTTTTGTCTATGGCGAATTGGGCGCTCCTGCCTTGGGGGCTGTTGGGTGTGCCGTCGCGACACTCATCGTATACTGGTTCATGGCAGTGGCACTCTTTACCTATATTCACTTAGTGCCGAAGCTGCGCCAACTAAGGCCATTTTCTAACTGGCATCGTCCAAGTTATGTGGCGATAAAAAGACTTTTTTCTCTGGGACTGCCTGTCGCACTATCGATGTTTTTTGAGATCACATTGTTTGCCTGTATCGCGATATTTCTTGCCCCACTCGGATCCATTGTTGTCGCCTCACACCAAATTGCTGTGAACTTCTCTTCCATGGTCTTTATGATCCCGCTAAGTATCGGTACTGCAGTTAGTATTCGTGTTGGTCATGCTATGGGGAGAAGAGATTCTGACAGTGCCAAATACGCAAGTATTTCAGGGATAAGTATCGGTTTACTCGTTTCGGCAATAACCGCCCTACTAAGTGTCATATTTAGAGAAAATATCGCGCTACTTTATAATGACAACCCCGAAGTTATCATCCTTGCAGGACACTTAATGTTATTGGCTGCTGTCTATCAATTTAGTGATGCCGTTCAAGTGATAGCTGCTGGCGCACTTCGAGGTTATAAAGACATGAATGCTATCTTTATAAGAACGTTTATTGCCTACTGGCTTATCGGGATGCCTACAGGGTACATACTGGGTAGAACGAATTGGGTCGTCGAGCCACTTGGTGCATCTGGCTTCTGGTATGGAACCATCATCGGCTTGTCTGTTGCTGCGCTATTGCTTGGGCAGCGCCTCTACACATTACAAGGCCGTGCCCCTGAATTCTATGAGGCACTCAGTAAACGTTAGCCTTTATTGGTATCAACTTGAAGCGTGCGCAGCTATTGGGGATGGCTGCGCCTCTTTATTTAATATCTCAATGACCCAGTCAGCGACATCTTTCGACACCAGCATGCTCTCATGCGTGTGATTAACAACTTTATGCTCCCACATCCCGTCAACTCTCGTTTCATCCACCAGCACAACACCATCAGACGGACGCTCCGTCCCTTGCAGAATAATAGGCAATACGCCAAGTGAAAGTTGACCCGCTAAGCTGTACAACCGCACATCATGTTGCCAATCAACGCGACGCGGCATGAGGTAAGGTGCACTTCCTCTTAGTACAAATTCATCAAGGCCTATATTGCGAATATATTTCGCGATTTTTGCGCCTTGATGCGGTGTACCAAGCGTAATTACGGCAGCGACATTATCCGTTCCACGCGCCTCAATATATTGGCGAGACATCACCCCCCCCATCGAATGCCCCACCAGTGCAAAGGTTTCCCCTGCAGAAAATGCCTGAATCTCATCAAACATCGCCGCCGTGTCGGGATCGATAGTGTTATAGCCTAAATTAAGGACTTCAAATCCAGCTTGTTTAAGTCGACGGCAAAGTGGCATCATCACGAAGCCATTCATATACAGTCCGTGTACTACGACTACTTTCAAATTCATTTCCTACCGTATTAATTCTGTGGCAACCAGATACCCAATCGCAACAAGTAGTGCAATAATGGTACCGATGGCGACCTTCTTTTGACGCTTTTCATCAAGAAGCTGCGAGCCAAAATAAGCGAGACCCAACAATACGATAATCACAACTGCTTTTAACATGTGCTCTACCTCTGTTGTCTGCTGTAAACATTTATCGGTCACTGTAAGTAGCAATATATATAGCGCTAACGCGTAGCTAGTCACCCTGTATGCGGTAATAATGTACTGCTACTATAGTGACCACAAAAAACCACTATTGTTACCAGATTATCTTGTTTGTCATAAAGTTGAAACTTATCAGGCGATTGCAGCCAGCATTAAGTGTAACCATTTGAAAACATGATATGCACATTTAAGCCTTAGCTCTATATTATACGAGAAACATTGCATCAAATGCCTCTCTCAATGTTTTAACGTCAGCTGTTCCTTTGCCTTCTTCACGATTAGGTATATCATTGCTCTCTTCTAATTCAAGGATTTATGCCCAGTGTCAGATCAAGTTAGCGCAGTATCTAAACCGCCACAACGTATTGCCATTCTCGTCGATGTTCAAAATATCTATTACACCACTCGAGAACAATTCTCAGCTAATTTCGATTACAACGCCTTCTGGGCTGAGGCAACCTATGACCGTGAAGTGGTCAGTGCCTTCGCTTATGCCATCCACCGTGGTGATGAGAAACAGCGTCAATTCCAAAATATTCTTCGTGCGATTGGATTTGAGGTAAAATTAAAGCCATTCATTCAACGAGCGGATGGTAGTGCAAAAGGTGACTGGGACGTAGGTATTACCATTGATGCTATCGCTTGCGCCCCTCATATTGATAAACTTATTTTACTCTCAGGGGATGGCGACTTTGCCCTTTTAGTTGACCATCTTAAAGAAGAGTACAACGTTGAAGTAGAAGTGTACGGTGCGCCGAGCTTAACAGCGGCAAGTCTTGTTAATAGCGCGACACTTTTCAGAGAAATCGACAACACGCTGCTTTTAAAACGTTGAGATAGCACTGAGCGCTAAAATACACTATTTAAGCGCTCATCAATGGAATGTAAGCACAATGCACTGAAACATTCCCTTCACCATAAGTACAACACCCCGTCATATATTGCTTTTAACGTAGAGTTAACACCACTACTGATATATGGCTTATGAAAAAAGTACGTACTTTATGGCTCTCCGATATCCACCTCGGCAATCGTGATTGCAAAACACACTTCCTAGTTGATTTTTTAAATAACCATCACGCCGATACCATTATACTTGTTGGTGATATCGTCGATTTGTGGTCCCTTGGACAGCGTCATCATTGGCCTGAAAGTCATAACGACATTATCAGCTTACTGCTTGAACGAGCGCATAATGGTTGCCGAGTGGTATACGTTCCCGGTAACCACGACGCAACCGTCCGCCAATTCATCAAGTTCGATTTTGGTAAAATAGAAGTCATGCAGCGCTTTGTACACGAGTCAGCAACAGGGAAGAATATTCTGGCACTCCATGGTGACGAATTTGATAGTTTTGTCTGCCACTCAAAACTACACTCTATGCTTGGCGATGTGGGCTACGACTTCCTTTTGCTCCTCAACCGCTGGTGGTCCAAATATCGACGTCTTTCCGGAAAACCTTATTGGTCACTCTCTGGGTACATCAAACAGCGTGTCGACAAAGCAAATGAAGCGATAGAGCGATTCAAAACAGCATCTTTCGACTTTGTCGAACGCCACGATATGGATGCGATTGTTTGTGGTCATATTCATCACCCTGAAATTGAACAGCGTGAGGGTATCCTCTATTTAAATGACGGTGATTGGATTGAAAATTGTACGGCCTTGGTTGAACAACAAAATGGTCAAATAGATCTTGTTCGATGGACAGAAGAAGAGTGTGTTCTCGCAACGACTAAGCAGCTCGGTATGATTAATGATGAATCGTATAACCGACCTTTTGTAAAACCACATCGTGTCGCTTAAAAAAGCTCTGTCTAAACCGAGACTATCGATAGAGAACAACAGTGACAAAAAAAGGCAGCTATTTGCTGCCTTTCTAATTCATATTCAGAACCTATTATATTCAGGACCTGACTCCTGCGAGAATAAGTCCTTAAGCGAGTCTCAGTAACACCTGAACAGGATGCTTTAACTTCTGCTGATCCAAACGCTTCACTTGGCTACGACATGAATACCCCGTAATCATAGAGCGTTGGTGTTGTAATTCTTCTAGTCGAGGCTTCCAACTTAAGCCATAAATCTCTTTAGAGATTTCATACTTATCATTTTCATGCCCAAAAGTACCTGCCATACCACAACAGCCAACAGGGACACTTTTCATCGACGCACCGAAGTAAGTGAATATTTCACCCCACTCTTTCTCCGCATTTGGCAACTTGGTTTTCTCAGTGCAATGAGCAAAAAGGTACCACGGCTGCTCTTCACGATCAGGGTAAGGCTGGCGCTCTTTGAGCACTGGCAACAACCATTCGTGAGCCAGCTGCACCGTAAACTCGCCTCTTTCATCACCCAGTACTTCCGCATACTCATCGCGATAGCACAGTACCAAAGCGGGATCCACGCCGACCATCGGTATACCTAATGAAGCGAGTTGCTGTAGAAAATCGGCTGAACTCTTCGCCGTTTTAGCAAACTCACGCAAGAAACCTTTAATATGCTGTGCCTTGCCGTTCGGTTTGAAAGGCACCAAGATAGGCTTCTTACCTAACTTCTCTGCAAGATAAACAAAGTCACTCACAACATCCGCATCATAGTAGCTTGTGAAAGGGTCTTGAACGATCAACACATAGTTTGAACGCTCTTGCATTGAAAGCGCTTGTAACCACGTTAAATCAAACCTTGAAGCATGGTGTCCTTCTAAGCTAGACGCCAAAGTGGGGACAGATAATGCTGGAGTATCTCGATAACCAATGGTCTTTCGCACAATGACTTCAGACCACTTGTTGGTTGCCATCAAATTGACAAATTTTGGCGCCTTCGCCATCCAAGGCAAAAGTGTTTCAATATGAGCAACTAAATAATCTTTTGCTGGGCGCTGGTAGCGACTGTAATAGAGATTAATGAAGCGTGAACGAAAACTCGGTACATCCACTTTAATAGGACATTGGCTTGCACATGCTTTACACGCAAGGCATCCCGCCATCGCTTCCATCACTTCGTGCGAGAAATCATACTCTTTACTGATATAGCTATTACGTAAGCGCTCTACGAGTTGAACCAATGATGGCGAAGTTTCGACCACCTGCTTCTCGAGATCAAGCACATCAATATTTTGTTCCGAAAGCTGCCTCAACCACTCCCTAACCAAACCTGCTCGCCCTTTTGGTGAGTGGCGACGGTCAGCATAGACCTTCATCGAAGGACACATTGGCGAACTGGTATCGTAGTTAAAGCACAACCCATTGCCATTGCAGTTCATCGCCGCTGAATAGCTTTCACGTACTTCAATATCAATTTGGCGATCGTAGAATCCACGCTTAATCGCATCGACTTTCACTAACTCAGCATTAGAATCGAGCGGTGTGCATATTTTTCCCGGGTTCATTTGGTTATGGGGATCAAATGCCGCTTTAATACGTCGCAACTCGGTAAATAAATTATCACCAAAGAATGCAGGGCCATATTCAGAGCGGTAACCTTTACCGTGCTCCCCCCACATCAAACCACCGAACTTAGCGACTAAACTAACCACTTCATCCGATAGCGTTTTCATCAGGCGTTCTTGCTCAGGGTCGCACATATCCAATGCCGGACGTACATGCAATACCCCTGCATCAACATGCCCAAACATCCCATAATGAAGATTATGGCTATCTAAGAGTGCGCGAAACTCAACAATAAAGTCCGCCAAATTTTCTGGTGGTACGCAAGTATCTTCTGCAAACGGCAGTGGCTTAGCGTGCCCTTTCGTCGCGCCTAATAAGCCAACCGCTTTTTTACGCATGCCGTAAATCTTATTGATACCAGCAAGGTCATCACAAACTTGGAAACCAAGAATACCGGCCTCTTCATTCTCAAGTAGGGTATTGATCTGCTGACACAAGGCATCTATGGCCGCTTTATTCTCTTCAAGATCTTGGCTAGCAAACTCAACAATATTGATGCCTTGCAGATCCTTACCAGGTACATCCGTGATCAAGTCACTCACGGTATGCCAGACAATGTCTTCTTTGGCGAGATTCAACACCTTCGAATCAATGGTCTCTACTGATAAGGCGTTAGCTTCAACCATCATTGGCGCATTACGTAAGGCTGCGTCAAAGCTGTCATACTTAATATTCACCAAGGTGCGAGCTGTTGGGATAGGTGTGATATTCAGCTTTGCTTCTGTGATAAACGCCAGTGAACCTTCCGCACCACATAAAATACGGCTGATATCAAAAGTGTTTTTCTCCGGTAAATAAGCGTTCTTTAAATCGTATCCGGTCAAAAAACGATTTAGCGATGGAAATTTTCCTTCGATATCATTACGTTTCGTTCGACAAACATCTGAAGCAACCTTCAAAGCTTGTGCTGCTAACCCACCAGAGGCAATTCCTTCGGGAATAGGCGCGTCAATATCGTACTCCTCGGTATTAAGCACAGAGCCATCAGCGAGGATAGCTTGCAAAGCCAACACGTGGTCAGAGGTTTTACCGTATTTCAACGACCCTTGCCCAGAAGCATCGGTATTAATCATGCCCCCAATGGTCGCGCGATTACTGGTCGATAAGTCCGGAGAAAAGAAGAAGCCATGCGGACGAAGTGCATCATTAAGCTGATCTTTTATCACACCGGTTTCGACACGTACCCACCCTTCTTCAGGGTTCACCTCTAAAATACGATTCATATAACGCGATAAATCGACAACGATACCGGGGGTTAAAGACTGCCCATTCGTTCCTGTACCTCCCCCTCTTGCAGAGAAACTGACTTGAGGATACTTCGTAGCAAGCTTGCCAATAACGATGACGTCATCGGCGTGTCGAGGGAAAATAACAGCTTGGGGTAACTGTTGGTAGACACTGTTATCCGTTGCAACAGCTAAACGACTCGCATACGTCGCTTCACTCTCACCAGTAAAAGAAGTGTTATTTAAGTCATCGAGAAATCGCAGCACGGCATCATCTATGCTGGCCTGATAGGGGAGAACCGGTAACATCGCTATCCTTTATGTTCTTATGCCATCCACTGGCACTTATTGATCAAATTCACATTGCTACAATAAATTTACCCTAATCCCTGCTCAGAAACAAAAAAACCAAGCAGCACTATGCCCCCATGATCAATATGAACGGGAACTAAAAACAGTAACAAGCCTCTATACCCATACACTTTCACCAGCACACCATCGAAAAACGTTAAAACGACAGAGAGCTCAAAGAAAGGCCAATTTGATACGCTAATGCTCAGCATCTGGAATATTAACCATTAACACTGATATTTACGCTTCGAAATACTGAGTTATAACTCTAATATTTAGACACACTTTTCTCATACTTTTTCATGCCTCACACTATTTTCTTACCGTATAAAAATCACTTGCACACCAACTCAAAACCACATTGCAACATTCGCAACACTTCAGCACACAAAACTGACCTGATTGATGATGATATCAACAAGCTTGTACTGGTCTGAGTTCTAATAAAAGTTCAACTTCTTACACTTTAGCCAACTTATCGCCGCATAGAACGGTGATTTCACCACACATTAAGTCAATAAGAAGCACTATGAATAATAAGCGTCTGTTAACTCGTGCCGTTATCGCAGCTCTTGCGGTAAGCTCTTCATCAGCTTTTGCTGCTGGTTTCCAACTCAATTCGCAATCAGCGACAGGCCTTGGCCGCGCGTTCGCAGGCGACGCTGTGATCGCTGATAATGCATCTGCCATTGCTCGTAACCCAGCCTCTGCTGCACTATTCAAGCAATCAGAAATGTCACTTGGTTTTACGGTTATTGATACTGATGTGAATGTGACTGATATCAGTTGCGAAGGTGGTTTGGTCAATGTCTGTCCTACGGGAGGAAAACTATCAAATCAAAACGACATTGGCAGCACAGCATTCGTTCCTAACTTCTACTTCGTATCGCCTGTCAATGAGCAGTGGGCTTGGGGTGTTAACGCCTACTCAAACTTCGGAACGGGTACTGAGTTTTCGGACGATTTCGAAGTTTCGCTACTCGGTGGGAAAACTGATGTAATGAGCATGAACCTAGGTTTCATTGGTTCATACCGTCTAAACGACAACTGGAGTTTTGGTGCAGGTCTTGACATCATTTACGGCAAAGGTGAATTACGCCGTAATGGTAGTGGTCGCTTCCCTATTCCTGAAGTAGCGCTATCTGCAGATGCAGAAGGCTTTGCTCTTGGCTGGAATGTCGGTGTCGTTTATGAAGTTAATGACAATCATCGTTTTGGTCTTAGCTACCGCTATAGCCCAACGATCAACGCTAAAGGCGATGTAATTTATAAAGATAACTTACATTCTGATGATACATTACATGTAGCGCTTCCTGATTTGGTTGAATTTTCTGGCTATCACAAACTAAATAATCAATTTGCTGCCCACTATAGCCTTCAATGGGTTGGTTGGAGTGCCTTTGAAGAGGTTAGTTCTGACGGTCATGGTTCACTAAAAAGTTACGACTGGAAAGATGCTGGCCACGTTTCCGTAGGTGGTACTTATTACATGAACGACAATTGGACGCTACGCGCAGGCTACATGTATGACATTAGTGCTGTTGATGAAATATCTTCAATGTCGATCCCTGATTCAGATCGTCAATGGTACTCAGCAGGTGCAACCTTCCACCTAAACAGCCAATCTAACATCGACTTCGGTGTGACGATGCTACGTGGAAAAAACGAAACCGTTAACGAAGAGGCCA
Source organism: bacterium sp. HQB-150 (assembly GCA_043421945.1). GTDB lineage: Bacteria > Pseudomonadota > Gammaproteobacteria > Enterobacterales > Vibrionaceae > Thaumasiovibrio. The sequence goes on from JBHOGO010000002.1 coordinate 94,476, forward strand.
TTGAAGGTATGCCTGGTCTAGGCGTTGTCACCGCCACCACCCGCGCTGACGCAATGATGTTTGGCCTACAATACAGCCGTAAATTCTAATCACGTTTTATAGCACAATTGCTTAACGTTACGTGAGAAACAAATAGCCCGCCAATGTTCACACATTCGCGGGCTATTTTGTATTTTGGACTTTATAAAGCTTAAGAAGTCAGTAACGTTATGCTTCCTTCTTACCTAGCTTCACATTGCCTTCTGAATCAAACCACAGTACTTCTTTCTTACGACGACCGAGTAATATTGGGCCATCGTCAAAGAAAAGGAAATTCTTCCACGCCTGCTTGAAAACACCCCATGTCGTTTCAATAACATTGTACTTTTCGTAGCAGAAATAGACGGTGGTGTTATCTTCCCACTGAATGAGCTCTGTCACTGCAAGAGGTAACTCAGGATCATCGCCATCCCACTCATTTTGCCATGTACACGTCTCTAACCACGTGCTCTCTTGAGCGGCCCAATCTCCACTCTCAAAATGGTCTGCATCAGGACTCATGGCACTAACATATTCACGCCACAATTGTGATGAACGGGCTTGAGTTAAAGGTTTGATCCCAGCAAGCAGTGTTTCACTCAACGGCATAGAAGCATGAGTGAAAATCCACTTTCGAGGGTATCCATCTAAAGGCTGGTAATTCATATCGGGCTCTTACAATACAATATCCCTCTATTGTAACGTAGCGAGCCACGAAACATAGCCTTTATCACCTCTGTGAACTAACTCTTACGCAAAATAAAATAATCAACCAGAGCGATGCACCATTCGAGTGCTAATGATTGTTATCACTCTCAGAATCACCGTAGTAACAGAGCAGTGAAGTAAGGAATAGATCTAGGGTCTAGATGTGAGACATCAATTTAACCCATGCTTATAAGATATATACAAAAAGCCTTCAGCGTTAAGAATTAATGCATAGAAAAGGTGCATACATCAACTGAATTGTAATGCATCGCTTCGATACATAGTTATGGTGCTTAGCTGTAATAGATTAAGTACAAGCGATAGGGAGAAGAATTGTTTAAAACTTAACAAAAAAGTATCCGCTCAGGCTAGCAATTGAAATTCATACACCTAAATTGAGCCATTGCTCACGTTTTAGCGAATTCAGTTCAAATAGCTTTTGTCAGTGACCTGATGTATCAAGGGGCACTGTGATTGATATCTAAGTGATTCAATACCTTATCATGCACAGTTATGAATCAAGCATGCATCATAAGTGTGCACAGCTATACGCTCGCCAATATATGCGATAGTGACTCGCTCTACAATTCTCTAAGACTACGATATATATAACTATAACCATAATGCGAGCATGTAAATTTCTTTGAGGCATGCCTAACCCAAAAAAAAAAACACTTTTCCTAAGGGGCATAATGGTATAGGTGTAAACCATTTCAGTTCATTAAGTGTAAAAAAGAAACATTTACAGCAACAAAAACCAAAAATAACACCCCTTCAAGTTTAATACCCTAAATTAAACAGAGATACAGAATACCTAAAATTGCAAAAATTATAACTGTGCAATCACCAACCCATAAATCACAGTAATACTTGCACAACTGGCACATCACTTGCTGAATACCAATCGCGCTTTAGAATCAAATCTGGATAGTGCGTACTAACGTGACGTTTTGAAATATCTTTCTATACTCATGATGTTAATAACTTGTTAGTGAGCATATTTCGTTGGCGATTAATAAGTTATCACGCAACTACAACTAAAGACCCTTTTGGGGATAAAAGCTAAAGATAAGGAATCATCAAATGGCGAAACAAGTAAAAGCTGTACTTACAACGCTTGCTGCTGCAGCAGCATTGTACTCCGCTTCCAGTGTCGCGGCCGATGGCACCTTCGATAAGGTGATGAAGCAAGGTTATGTTCAGTGTGGTGTAAGTACTGGCCTACCTGGCTTTTCTAACCCTAACTCGAAAGGTGAATGGGAAGGGCTCGACGTTGAATTTTGTCAAGCGGTAGCAGCGGCAACACTCGGTGATAAAACAAAAGTAAAATATATCCCGTTAACAGCAAAAGAGCGCTTCACAGCTCTTCAATCTGGCGAGATAGATATACTGTCGAGAAATACAACATGGACTCTACAGCGTGATACAGCCCTCGGCCTTAACTTTGCTGGTGTAAACTACTATGACGGCCAAGGCTTTATGGTTAAAAAAGAGCTGGGTGTAACCAGTGCAAGTGAGTTAGATGGCGCTGCAGTTTGCGTTCAATCAGGAACGACCACTGAACTTAACCTAGCTGATTATTTCCGTACCACGGGTATGGAGTACGAACCCGTTGTCTTTGATACTGCAGCACAAACCTCAAAAGGCTTCGATGCAGGTCGTTGTGACGTACTGACCACGGACCAATCTGGTCTTTATGCGCTGCGTTTAACGCTAAGCGACCCATCTTCTGCCATGGTACTGCCTGAAGTTATTTCAAAAGAGCCACTTGGCCCAGTGGTACGTCAAGGCGATGACCAGTGGTTCAACATTGTGAAATGGTCACTTACAGCAATGGTTGCTGGTGAAGAGTTTGGTGTGACCTCAGCAAATGTTGATGAAATGAAATCCTCTAAAAACCCTGACATTACTCGCCTACTGGGTGTTGATGGACCTGGGGGTAAAGGCTTAGGCATTCGTGATGACTGGGGCTACCAAATCATTAAACAAGTCGGTAACTACGGCGAAAGCTTTGATCGCACAGTAGGTTCAGGCTCACCTCTAGACATCAGTCGTGGTTTAAACGCGCTTTGGAATGATGGCGGCATCTTATTCGCTCCACCAATTCGCTAATCACTTAACTGAACTTTGGGTAGTACGATCGTACTACCCACTTTATATAATAATAAGGGATCTGAGGTTGTTGTATGGCTCCTAAAACACCAAACACTCTCTCCACACCGGATGTTGAAGCTGCGCCAAAAAAAGCGCAAAACTTACTTTATAACCCTGTATTTCGGGCAGTCGTCTTTCAGATTATCGTTATTTCCGGGTTACTTTTCTTCTTTTATACCATTGTAAACAATGCGCTGAGCAATCTCGACGCACGTGGTATTGCTACTGGGTTTGACTTTCTAAAACAGGAAGCTGGATTTGGTATTTCACTCTCTCTCATTGACTACAATGAAACACACTCTTACGGCAGAACATTTTTTGTCGGCCTAATCAATACTGCACTGGTTTCAGTGATAGGTATCTTTTTTGCTACTATTCTCGGCTTTACCATGGGGGTTGCGCGTCTCTCTTCTAACTGGTTAGTGAGCCGTATAGCCGCTGTCTATATTGAGACGTTTCGAAATATCCCATTGCTACTGCAGATCTTTTTTTGGTATTTCGCAGTGCTACAAGCGCTCCCTTCACCTCGTCAAAGCATGAGTTTAGGTGAGGCCATTTTTCTCAATGTCCGTGGTCTTTACCTCCCAGGACCGATATTTGAGCAAGGCTCAGGCTTTATCTTTGCAGGACTCATTCTTGCCATTATTTTCAGTTTTGCCTACCGATATTGGGCGCATAACAAACAAAAATTAACTGGCCAACCATCACCCGTATTTCTAGTTTCAATGGGTGCACTGATTATCCTACCACTTATTGGCTATTTCATCGGTGGACAACCTGTCTCTATTGAATACCCTGCCCTTAAGGGATTTAACTTTCGTGGTGGTATTACCATTTTGCCTGAGCTTGCTGCATTAGCGCTGGCATTAACCATCTACACCGCATCATTTATTGCTGAGATTGTTCGTTCAGGTATTAATGCAGTTAGCCATGGACAAACAGAAGCCGCGATGGCTCTTGGATTACCAAGAAATCGAACCCTCAGCTTGGTGGTTATTCCTCAAGCACTAAGGATTATTATTCCGCCTTTAACGAGCCAGTACCTGAACTTAACCAAGAACTCATCCCTCGCTATGGCGATAGGTTACCCCGATCTTGTCTCCGTGTTTTCCGGTACTACCCTCAACCAAACAGGACAAGCTATCGAAATTATTGCGATGACAATGGCGGTTTACCTCACATTAAGCCTTTTGACATCACTACTAATGAATATCTACAACAGAAAAGTGGCGCTGGTGGAGCGATAAAATGAGTACACATAAATTTTTACCCGATTTACCGCCACCCGTGAATACTACAGGTCTTGTGGGCTGGTTAAAGAAAAACCTATTTTCAACACCGTTAAACTCTGTCATCTCCCTTGTCCTTGGCTACTTTGCCTTTATCGGATTATGGAACATTATCGACTGGACAATCATTAAAGCTGACTGGGTAGGTGAAACACGTGATGCCTGCAGTAGAGAAGGTGCATGTTGGGTCTTTATCGAAGTAAGATTCCAACAGTTCATGTTTGGCTTTTACCCTACAGAAGAGCTTTGGCGTCCTCAACTCTTCTACGCAACGCTCGCTATTTTTATTACCGCCTTAGCGATTGAGAAAACACCCGGTAGAAAATGGATCTGGTTATTCTTCGTCAATATCTACCCTTTCCTTGCTGCTGGTTTACTTTATGGTGGGTTTCTTGGCTTAGAAGTTGTTGATACGCATCTATGGGGTGGACTACTTGTCACGCTCGTGATTGCCATCGTCGGTATCGTCGTCTCACTGCCTATTGGTGTTGTGCTAGCGTTAGGGCGCCGCTCTGATATGCCAATCATCCGTAGTATCTGTACCATTTACATCGAATTTTGGCGCGGTGTTCCGCTCATCACTGTCCTGTTTATGGCCTCAGTGATGCTGCCATTGTTCCTCAATGCCGAAGCTGAAACAGATAAACTAATACGTGCACTCATTGGTGTTGTACTGTTTAGTGCTGCCTACATGGCAGAGGTCATTCGAGGTGGGTTACAAGCGATACCAAAAGGCCAATACGAAGCGGCTGATGCACTTGGGCTCACGTACTGGAAAAAAATGGGGCTCATCATTTTGCCTCAAGCTCTTAAAATCACTATCCCTTCTATCGTTAATACCTTCATCGGTTTATTCAAGGACACCAGTCTAGTACTCATCATCGGGATGTTTGATGTACTAGGCATCGGTCAAGCAGCAAATACCGACCCTGAATGGCTAGGGTTTGCAACAGAAAGCTATATCTTCGTTGCATTCGTATTCTGGATATTCTGCTTTACGATGTCTCGATACAGTATTTATTTAGAGAACAAACTACACACCGGACACAAACGTTAATCGGCATTCAAAAAGGAAACCACTATGTCAGAAGTATTATCAACCCAGCAAGACAACGAAGAGCCGATGATTCAGTTAATCGATATGAATAAATGGTACGGTCAATTCCATGTCTTAAAAAATATCAACTTATCGGTGCGTAAAGGCGAAAAAATTGTTATCTGTGGGCCTTCAGGGTCAGGAAAGTCAACGATGATTCGTTGTATTAACCGACTTGAGGAACACCAAAAAGGCAATATCATTGTTTCAGGTACGGAACTTACTGATGATCTGAAAAACATCGAACTCGTACGAAAAGAAGTCGGTATGTGTTTTCAGCACTTTAACCTTTTCCCGCACCTGACTGTTCTTCAAAACTGTACGCTGGCTCCTATTTGGGTCAAAAAGCTCCCTGAAAAAGAAGCTGAAGCCATCGCAATGAAATACCTTGAACGGGTAAAAATCCCTGAGCAAGCCCATAAATTTCCCGGCCAGTTATCCGGTGGACAGCAACAGCGCGTAGCGATTGCACGTTCGCTATGTATGAATCCACAAGTCATGCTGTTTGATGAGCCAACGTCAGCGCTCGATCCTGAAATGGTCAGAGAGGTACTGGATGTAATGGTTGAACTTGCAGAAGAAGGGATGACCATGCTCTGTGTGACACACGAAATGGGCTTTGCCAGAGAAGTGGCTGACCGTGTCATCTTCATGGATGCTGGCGAGATAATCGAAGAAAACAACCCTGTCGATTTCTTTGATAATCCACAATCGGATCGTACTCAGCTGTTCCTCAGCCAAATATTGCATTAACAGAGATATAAAAAAGCCAACCTCTACCGTTCTCTTCCTAGTTGAAAGAGAATGAAGGGTTGGCTTCTTCCATCTTCACGGTTTATTCATCAAAACTGTGTTTATCTATTTATCTAAGCCTCTAAGCCCCTAAGCCCCTAAGCCTCTAAGCCTCTAAGCAAGCACACTCTATTAATGAATGATCTGCTCTAAGAAAGCCTTAGTACGGTCAAATTTAGGGGAAGTGAAAAACGCTTCTGGGTTGTTCTCTTCAATAATTTCACCTTGATCCATAAAGATGACTCTATCCGCTACCTCACGCGCAAAACCCATTTCATGCGTAACACAAATCATCGTCATACCATCCTTTGCCAACTCGACCATAACATCTAACACTTCTCTCACCATTTCAGGATCGAGCGCTGACGTTGGCTCATCAAACAACATCACTTTTGGCTCCATGCACAGTGAGCGAGCAATGGCGACACGTTGTTGTTGTCCTCCAGATAATTGACCTGGATACTTATGAGCCTGCTCAGCGATACGAACACGTTCTAAATACTTCATCGCCAGCTCTTCAGCTTCTTTCTCAGGCGTGTTCTTAACCCAGATTGGTGCTAAGGCACAGTTCTCTAATACCGTTAGATGTGGAAATAGATTGAAGTGTTGGAAGCACATACCAACTTCACGGCGAACTGACTCAATGTTCTTTAGATCATCATTTAGCTCCGTGCCTGCCACCATAATTTTACCCATCTGGTGTTTTTCCAAATGGTTAATGCAACGGATCATCGTCGATTTTCCAGAGCCTGAAGGGCCACAAACAACAATTCTTTCCCCTTCTTTCACATTCAAGTTAATGTCTTTAAGAACATGAAATTCGCCATACCATTTATTCACTTTTTGCAGGCAAATAGCTGAGTCTTCTGTTGTTTTTTGGTATACCTGTTTTGTAAACATATCATTACTTCCTTGATATTAATGATGGCCGGTATGCAGCTTGCGCTCTAAAAATTGGCTATAGCGAGACATACTGAAACATAAAATCCAAAATATAAGTGCAGCAAACACGAAGCTTTCTGTCGAGAAACCCAACCAAGCTGAGTCACTATTGGCAGCTTGAGCAATACCTAATACATCAAACATACCAATAATCAGTACTAAGCTCGTATCCTTTAAAAGGGCGATAAACGTATTCACAATGGAAGGGATGCTGATTTTAAGTGCCTGAGGTAAAATAATTAATGACGTTAGTTTCCAGTAGCTCAACCCTAAAGCTTCTCCGGCTTCATATTGCCCTTTCGGGATAGATTGAAGACCACCTCGAACAGCCTCAGCCATATAAGCAGAGTTGAATAGCACAACACCTACCAATGCCCTAAGCAGCTTGTCGACTTCAGTTCCTGAAGAAAGGAAAAGTGGAAGCATAACAGAGGCCATAAATAATACGGTAATCAGTGGTACGCCACGCCAAAATTCAATATAGATGGTCGACACACTTCTAAAAATAGGTAATTTAGAACGACGTCCCAATGCTAATAAAATACCAAATGGCAAGGACGCAATAATACCCGTCAATGAAATTACGAGGGTAACTAATAACCCACCCCACTGGTGTGTTTCAACCTTACTTAAGCCAAATATGTCGCCATATAATAAAACAGCAGAAACAATTGGAAAACAAGCCAAGACAACAACGAGCAACTTCTTATTAGAGACTAAGACACCTTTTAATACTGAAAGTATCAATGTGACGATCATCAGCATAAAGAGTATAGGACGCCATAACTCTTCATTTGGATAAAAGCCAAAAATAAACTGTTTAAATCTAACCGAGATAAAAACCCAGCATGCGCCAGTGGAACTACAATCGGCACGAGTACTTCCTACCCAGTTGGCGTTAACAAATGCCCACATAAAAAGATTAGAAAGGGCTAACACAGCACCAACAGAAAAAATGAGTGTAAAGAAAGTACTCAATGGGCTATAAAACAAATTACTTCTTAGCCAAGCAGAAAATCCTGTGCTTTTCTGTGGTGGCAATTCGCTAGGCGAAAAATGAAATTTCTTCATGACTATCGCTCCACAATCGCAATGCGACGATTATATATATTCATAAGGAAAGAAGTGAGCAGACTCAGAGTAAGATAAACCGCCATTGTCATCGCGATGATTTCAATTGCTTGCCCAGTCTGATTAAGGGTAGTCCCAGCAAAAACCGATACTAGATCTGGGTAACCGATAGCCATCGCTAGTGATGAGTTCTTGACTAAGTTCAAGTATTGGCTTGTTAGCGGTGGAATAACAACACGCATTGCCTGTGGTAAGACTATCAATGACATCGTTCTGTTTGCACTTAACCCAAGCGCTTTTGCCGCTTCATGCTGACCTTGAGACACTGAGGTAATACCTGAGCGTACAATCTCTGCAATGAAAGCGCCAGTATAGATACCTAGGGCGAGTAATAATGCAAATAACTCAGGAATAATTTCAATTCCACCTACAAAGTTAAACCCCTTCAACACAGGGTAAGTGATAGAAACAGGTTCGCCGAGTAAAAAGAAAAACAGTGTTGGAAATGCAACTATCATCACTGCGATATAGCGCCAGCTAGGCATTGTTACGCCTGTCAATGCCTTATGACGCTTGGCTTTCCTTCGCAAAAAGTAGCAGCCTACAAGAGTGAGAAAAACAGAACCTAAAAACCAATATGCGCTCTCACCGAGATTAAGCCCAGGAAGAAATAATCCTCTTACATTCAAGTAAATTGCGTCACCTAGCCTAAAGCTTTGCCTTGGCGATGGTAATGCTTGTAACACTACGATATACCAAAATAATATTTGTAGCAGCAATGGAATATTTCTGAACGTTTCTATATAAACAGTCGCTACCTGTCGAGTTAGCCAATTTCTTGAGAGTCGGCATACACCAACAATAAAACCCAATACGGTCGCGAAAATGATACCAAGAGCCCCAACAACGACAGTATTAATTAAACCAACAAAAAAAGTTCTTCCGTAAGTGTCCGTCTCACTATAGTCGATCAACGACATGCCTATATCGAAACCTGCTGTCTGTTCTAGAAAATAGAACCCTGTCGATATCCCTCTTTCTGATAAATTAGTGAGTGCATTATTAATCACGACATAAAAGAATAAGCCGAGTGTTGCTAATAAAAGAATTTGAAAAAAAACAGACCTGACATTCTCATTGTAAATATAGCGTTTAAACCTACCACTTTCTTTACTTAATTTTTCTTCTTGTGCGGTAGTCGCTTCTGAATTACACACTTCATTTGATAAATGAATTTCGGTCATCATAACTTCCCTTTAATATGAATAACGGTGTAACTTGAGCGGCAACATCAATGTCGCCGCTCTTTTTCAACAATCAAACAGATTTAGCGAATTGGTGGCGCATACATGATACCGCCCTGATTCCACAACGCATTTAGACCACGATCGATTTCTAGTGGTGAATCTACACCAACGGTACGGTTAAAGACTTCTGAATAGTTACCAACTTGTTTGATAATCTCATAAGACCACTCATCAGCAAGATTCAATGCTTGACCTTTTGGTCCTTCAAGACCAAGTAGACGGCGAATATTTGGATCCGTTGACTCTTTCATTTGATCAACATTAGCTTGTGTCACGCCGTACTCTTCTGCATTGATCATTGCACTCAATGCCCACTTGTTGATGTTAAACCACTCATCGTCCCCTTGAGCAACAACAGGACCAAGAGGCTCCTTGGAAATAACCTCTGGTAAAACAACGGCTGCTTTCGGATCTTGGAGTTTAATACGTAGTGCATAAAGTTGAGATTGGTCAGATGTTAGTACATCACAGCGACCTGAATCAAAACCTTTTGCCGTTTGATCAGACGTATCAAATACGACAGGCTTGAAGCTCATACCATTAACACGAAAGTAATCAGCAACGTTCAATTCAGTTGTTGTACCTGATTGGACACAGATTGAAGCACCGTCTAGCTCAAGTGCTGAAGCAACACCAAGCTCTTTCGGTACCATAAAACCGATGCCGTCATAGTAGTTGACACCGACAAAGTTAACCCCTAATGCACCATCTCGTTGCATTGTCCATGTCGTGTTTCTTGATAGGATATCAATTTCGCCAGACTGAAGTGCCGTAAAACGCTCTTTGGCCGTTAGAGGAATATATTGAACCTTAGAGGCATCATGCAATACTGCAGCCGCTACCGCGCGACAGAAATCAACATCTAGCCCTTCCCAATTACCTTTTGAATCTGTATTTGAGAAGCCAGGTAGCCCCGTACTTACACCACATTTTACTGTTCCTGCCGCTTTAACCTTAGCGAGGGTCGCTCCATCATCTGATGCATTTGCCATTGCTGACACAGCAGAACCCGCGAGCAAAACAGACGACAAAAAGAGAGATACTTTGCTTTTTCCCAAATTCATACTTAACTTCCTTGTTGATATAAAGATAACTAATTGCTTTATATAGAGATAACGACTCACGATTGAGTGTTATGCTCTAATTTGCAACAAATAAGCCAGATAACAACCCTAGCAAGCACATCAATGCATCATGCTGAATTATTTAAATCAACATCAAAAAAATAGCGTAAAAAACTAAGAAAAACAGCCAAACAACACATTAATTCAACAAGGTTAAATAATACCTTGATAACGGGCAAACAGAAGATGTTAAAGCACTGTTAACAATGATCTTTATTGGTGCGATGTCTGCACCAATGCCCCATAAGTGCACAACAAACAAGACATAACCTACCGCCTTAATCAGCGTAATACTCAGAGATTGTGCGCTTCTTTATGAGATTTTATCCAATAAAAAACCACCCATACTAAAGCTGCTTTATATTTAAATGATCTTCATAGAGTAATGAACGTAGAAAAGGAGTGCATTGCGAGTATTTAACACTTTGTTACACACTGAAAACACACTACAATAATCGAATAAGAATCTCGTATTATCAGTCACCTAAGTACGTTAAGTTCACTGATAATTGATTTTTTTCTTTCATGAACGGTTGAATTGGGGAACAATATGCCCCATAAATACTCATAACTCTATGTTACAACAAGACTCAACATCCCAAAGGGAGAGAACATGAACGATCCTATTGTTAGTCGTGGCTCAGCACAAACCAGTGTCCTGCCGACGAACAAAGTGCTACGCAATACCTACTTCTTATTGTCACTGACACTTGTATGGTCAGCGTTAATTGCTGTGGGCTCAATGGTAATGCGTCTACCACACCCTGGTTTAATAATCACACTTGTTGGTTTTTACGGTCTGATGTTCCTGACTGAAAAGAACCGTAACAACAGCATGGGTCTGGTATTCACGTTCGCTTTCACAGGTTTCATCGGTTACACGTTAGGTCCTATCCTTAACATGTATATTGGTGCTGGCATGGGTTCAGCCATTGTCCCTGCACTTGGCGGAACAGCATTAACATTTATGCTTTGTTCTTTCTACGCACTGACAACTAAACGCGACTTATCATTCCTAAACGGCATGCTAATGGCAGGCTTTGTTGTTATCCTTGTAGGCTTTGTTGCGAACCTATTCCTACAGATGCCAATCATTTACTTAGCAATGTCTGGTATTTTCGTCCTATTCTCTAGTGGTGCGATTCTATTGACTACTCAGTCAATTATCCGTGGTGGAGAAACGAATTACATCTCAGCGACGATTACACTGTACGTTTCAATCTACAACTTGTTCCTAAGCCTTCTTCAAATCTTAGGCTTCCTAGGTAACAACGATTAATCTGTCAGCACTCAAACACTAAAAAAGCCGCTATCTAGCGGCTTTTTTTTCATTTTTTGCGTATCATATTCCCTAACCGTAACTCAGAAAAGAAGTCACCATGTTGGAATATAACGGCGCTGAAATCGAAACAGATAACCAAGGCTACTTAATCAACGTCACAGATTGGCACGAGGATTTAATCCCATTACTGGCAGAAGATGAAGGGATAACCCTGAGTGATGCACATATAGAGGTCGTACACTTTGTCCGTGAATTCTATTTGGAGTTTCAAACCTCCCCTGCGATAAGAATGCTTGTGAAAGCCATGGCAAAGAAATATGGGCCAGAAAAAGGCAGTTCAAAATATCTGTTCAAACTGTTTCCAAAGGGGCCAGCGAAACAAGCTACCAAGCTAGCAGGGCTTCCTAAACCTGCAAAGTGCCTATAACCATTCGCTTCATCAAAGACACTTTCTAGCAAATAGGTAAATACAACCTCTAACGGTTAGCCTCACGGCTCACCCATAGCAGCGCATTTAATGCATACTGAAGCCATTAAATGCCTGCCAAGGGGTCTCCTCTCTCTCACAAGATATCACATTCGCCATCTTCGGCCCTTGTGCTAACCACTTTGCCAATTTATCAATCGCCTCTTGCTCACCGCATGCCATCACTTCAACATCACCAGTCGGTAAGTTTCTTGCGTAACCTTGTAGGTCAAGTTTTAATCCTTCATGGGCAGTATGAAAACGAAAACCAACACCTTGAACTCGCCCCTTGATTAAAAACTTCGTACAGCATCGTGACATCACTCTTCTCCTTATATTAACTGACACTCGTTGCCATAACGCTGGCTAGGGCATTCGTCCTACGAACAAAAAACAATGGCGATGACAAAAATTCCGAGCAATAAATAACCGAACGCAACATAATGATCACTATCAGCATAGAATAAAAAGCGTTAGGCTAACCCTACTCGCCGATCAGGATAGTCACTATGAAAGCACGCGTAGACACCCATAGCCACACCATCGCTAGCACCCATGCGTACAGCAATGTGCACGATTATATTCAGATGGCAAAGCAAGAAGGTATCCAACTTTTTTGTATTACCGACCATGCACCTCCAATGCCTGATGCACCACATTGGTGGCACTTTGGAAACATGAAAGTCATACCTCATGTACACGACAATATCGCGATATTGCGTGGCATCGAAGCTAACATCCAATCTCCTGATATCGGATTAGGACTTCCTGATGAACTTAAATGGCGACTTGATCTCGCGATAGCCAGTTTTCATGAGCCTGTTTTTCCGCCTCAGTCTTTAACAAAAAATACAGAAGCAATGTTGGCTGCCATTGAGTCTGGGGATTGTGAAATAATCGGTCACCCAGGAAATCCAAATTACCCTATTGACCAAGAAGCTGTTGTGATTTCAGCCAAAAAACATAACGTTGCTCTTGAGATTAACAACAGCTCTTTCATTCATTCGCGTACGGGTAGCCGGCCATTTTGTGAGTCGCTACTCGCACAAATCAAAAAGCACGATGCGCTTATCAGCATCGGCAGTGATGCCCATATTGCATTTGATTTAGGTAACGTTAACCACAGTATGGATGCCGTCAACCGTATCGGTATCTCATCGTCTCAAATCGTTACTCGTTCTCCTGCAAGGTTTATTGCTTTTTTAAAAGAACACAACCGTCAACTCAGTGAAGAATTAATGACATGGGTGACACAATTTGACGACGAGTAACAGTCATTCACGCCGTTCGCAAAATAGCAGATAATCACGCTGAGACTTAGAGAAGAGAGCAAGTTTATACCTATGATCATTGGTACTTCATTTTCGTCAATCTTCGCAACATAATCCTCAAGAACGTCTACTATTAATATTAATAATATAAGGGAGTTGGCGTTCTATGTATGGTACTGCGCTGGGGGGAGTTTGTCTTATACTCTTTATCCCTGCAATTCACACTCCCACTGCAGTATCACTATCACAACCCCATCGAATGAAAAAAGAATGGTCTACACTCAATGACAAACCACGTTTAGGTGTCTATGCACGACTTAGTAGCAATACCAACTAAACTCAAGTTGCGTTTTTATTGAGCTGGAAACTATCGAGTAAGGACTATATGACTCCGTTTCTTCCTAACAAGTTTAAGCACAGCTTATCACTTCGCCTTTTAGGTTATATATTGCTATGTAGTAGTGCTTTAGCAGTACTCATTACGAGTGTTCAACTGTTCTGGGATTACAGACAAGATGTTGGTGAGATCAAAGATAACATCCGCCAAATTGAGGTGAGTTTTGTCGAGTCTGTTGCGGTAAGTTTATGGAACCTCAACGAGAAACAACTTGAGGCTCAGATCGATGGCATTATGAATTTGCCAAATCTTCAGCATGCCGTCGTAAAAGAAAAAATCGGAGACACGATTTCAACTATTGCTGAACAAGGAGAGTACAGAGATACCTACGAAATTAACCGCCAATTTGAACTAGTCAATAATCAAGAAGTGATCGGCTATCTCGAGGTTTCGGCATCACTGGAACGTGTATACCAGCGCCTTATCGAAAAGTCGGCGTTAATATTAGTCAGCCAGATCATTAAGACTATGCTGGTTTCGACCTTCATCCTCGCCATTATTTATTATATGGTTATACGCCACCTAAACCGTATTTCAAATTACACCAAGCAGTTTGATCTTGATGGTTCTATGCCTCCCTTAGAACTGGAAGGACGAACTGAAAAAACACAGCCTAATGATGAGCTTGATAAACTCTGTGCCACCCTTAATCAAATGCAGAGAAAGATTAGTGCCGAATTCGCTGCTCGCCTTGAAATTAACGAAAAGTTAGAGAACGAAAGAGACTTCTCCTCTACAATTATCCATGCATCCAGTACCATTATCTGCTGCTTAAGCCCGGAATATAGAGTTCAAACCATTAATAAGTCGGGTATTGATACCATCGGATTAAGCGATAAAGATGCATTAGGGGTAAGTTGGCTAAGCCTTTTCGTCAAGCAAGAACAACACTATGAGTTTTCTGAAGTGCTCACTTCAAAACCATTCCATCAAGAATACGAAATCGAAATGCTGAATAGCGAAGGGAAAACAAGTACCTTAATTTGGCACTTTGTTCCATTCCATGAAGGCAATACGTTACGTTACATCATCGCCTTTGGTTATGACGTTTCTGCACTGAAATCAGTAGAGAGAGAGTTGATTCAGTTCAATGAAGCACTTGAAGAAAAAGTTGAAGATCGTACTGCTAGCCTAAACCAAAGTAATGCCGAATTAAGAGGGGCTTACGCTGAATTGAAACAAACTCAAAAATCATTACTTGAAGCAGAAAAAATGGCTTCATTGGGTAGCTTGGTCGCAGGGATATCACATGAAATAAACACACCCATAGGCATCAGTGTTACCTCCTCTTCATTTATGAAAGATGAAGCCACGAAATTACAGAACAGTGTCTCTGAAGGAAAAATTTCTCGTAATGCATTAATGACCATGATCGATAATATCAATAGCTCAGCTGATCTTGTTTTAGATAGCTTAAAAAAGGCCTCTCAACTTATAGACAGCTTCAAACAGGTTGCTGTTAACCAAGGCAGTGAAAAGCGCATATCCTTTAATCTTGTCGACAATATTCGTCAAGTCACCCACTCCCTTCAATACAAACTTGTTCAAGAAAGTGTTGATGTCGAGATTATCTGTGATGCAGGGTTAGTAATAGATAATTATCCAGGGCGTTTACAACAAGTGTTCACCAATCTACTGATGAATAGCCTCATACACGGTTTTCAAGATTGGCCTGGCGCCCATAACGTCGTTATTACCGTCACGAAAATAGAGCACGAAAGCTCGCTAATGATAAAATATACCGATAATGGACGCGGTATCGATGACGAAATAAGTACACGTATCTTTGACCCATTTGTCACCAGTAAACTCGGTCAAGGAGGGAGCGGGCTAGGTACTCATATTATCTACAACCTCGTCGTCCAATTGATGCAAGGGTCGATAGAATGTGAATCTGAGCCCGGTGACGGTGCTACCTTCACAATAATCATCCCAATAGACACCCCCAACGAGGATATCGATAACATGCAGCAAGCCTAAATTCTCGTTTCTGGGCTCGCTGCATTTGAATGTTCTGTACCAGTAGAAAAATACAGAGAGCAAATGTTCAGGAAGCCATCACCCCCTATTATCGGCTACGCACTTAGTCCTGTTTGCTCTGCGACCCGCTTTATCTGTTTAGACAGGTTGTCAGCCACATACTGCAACATATGTGTTTCTTCGGCATTGAAAGGATGGATTAATATAGATTCAGCACCTTTAGCACTGACAACGGTAGGCAAGCTCAATACGACATCTGATAAACCGTATTCCCCGCGAACAAGAGTACCAATCGGTAATACGGAACGTTCATCAATGGCAATCGCTTGAATTATTCGAAATACACTGGCGGCAATGCCATGAGTGGTGTTCATTTTGCGATTAAATATTTCATAACCTGCCTGCTTAACTGCTTCAAGCAATTCATCAGCGTCGATACGCGGCTGATTATTAGTATCACAGTAATAATCCGCTGGTTGTCCAGCAATGCTTATCAAGCTTTTCGGTGTAAAACAGTGGCTGCCATGCTCACCGAGTACATAGCCAAACACATTCTTCGGATCGAGATTAACGCGTTTCGCCACAATCGTCATCAAGCGAGCTGTATCCACTAAGCACCCACTACTGATCACCCGACTCGAATCAAACCCTGTGTTAGCAACGATAAAATAGGTAACGATATCGCAAGGGTTAGACACCACGATCAAAATAGCATTGGGGGCGACTTTCTCAATATTTTTAGCAATATCGACACCTATCCGGCTATTGATTTCAGCTAAATCTAGTCGACTTTGCCCCTTCTTTATCTGAGCGCCTGCAGTAATAACAACAATGTCGGCATCCGCCAATGCGCTGTATTCATCCGTTGCTTTCAATGCTGTATTCTTTGAAAATGTGAGCGCGGATGTATGGCTAAAGTCGAGAATCTCCCCTTCAGCCCGTGATAGGTTCGTGTCCATCAAAACAAGCTCGCTAACACTACCCAAAGAAAGTAAGTAGTTACATATCCCTACACCAACTGCACCTGCGCCAATTACACCAATCTTCATTACTTCATTCCTTGAACCTGTTGATATTCAGCCCTATTCGAGCAGAGTAAAAAACCAACTAACTGTGATGCTTTCAGTGTATAAGTCTAACCAACCGCGAATAAAACGCAATAAAATCACAGTGTGAAGATAATCACACAAGCCAGACAGACAGACAGACACAATAGAGATTTGAAAGCTGAAGAGCGGGTACCATCGACCAATCATCAGAGTGATGTATATGTACCTACCCATTTATCCGGCACACCAATTTCTCTATTTTTAAAAATGTGTTTAGAAGGTCATTCCCTAAAGAAGTGGTGCTAAAAACTCATGTAACTAAAAGTTCCATTTGAGCTGGCCAAAAAAAGTAGTATTAGGATTTTGACCAAAAGTGGCATGATGATCGCCATCAAAACGTTGCACAACAGCCACGGCGATTAAATTATCAGATAACGAGTAATTGCCATTTAACCCAAAATACCAAGACCCATCATCATAATAAGTCAACGATGAGGTCAAGCGACTTAAATCCGTTAAATCAAAGCCGACGTCGACATAAGCGGTATAGCGAGTAAAACTCAACGTACGAGCTGTTAAGGGAAGGCTCAATTGGTGTAACGCTGAATCACTTGCTTCTGGTTCAGAGATAAAAAGCATTGCTGCACGCGACATCCATTGACGACGCCCACCAAAGCTATAATCAAGTTCTAGTGTCCCGGCCAATGATGGGCGCAGTTGTTGGTTTTCCCACGTAGATTCCTGAGGGTCAAAGTAGCTCACTTCCCCTCGGAAGCCTGCCCCTCGAAGATCGCCAGCGAATCCTGCACCATAAACGTTATCTAGCCCTGACTTACCAATGATTAACTGCCAATCCCAGCCTTCTCGGTTAGCCAAGTATCGTCCTGCATAACTATCCAGTTCACTGTCAGTATTTGGGCTGTAAACGACATCAAATCCACTAGCAAAGTCGAGTTTTTTTGATACCAGCAGTGCATCGCTACCGGCGCGCTCTTCGTAATCAAAATCGTAGATAGAGTAAGCATTAAAAATATCGTTTGGGTTCCACAGTGTTGCCATTGCCCAATTGACGCGAAACCTGCCAACTCGTGCCAACCACTCATCTTGTTGCCAATGGACATAAGCGCGATCGAATTGGCTATTCATAAACCACTCGTCTTGATCAATAACATTTGAGGAAAGATCAAAATAGCCATTATCTTGTGCGACCTGTGCTGAATACCCCGATAATTTAGCACTGTCTCCCCAAAAGAGTCGATTGCGCATCCCAAGGTTAATGCGCCACTGTTCATTCATTCGATATTCAGCATTAAGTCGTTGATGGATGAGATGGTCTTGCTGATTTTGTGCTGTCATCACAGGTGTATTATCAGCATACGCTGAAGTAAACATATACTTAATGTAGCCATCTATGCTCCATGCCTTCTCTGGTGTTAATCCAGGAATCGCTGCAAAACTAAAGGGGCTATAACAAACACAAGTCATCAATACGAACGTCATCAGCAAGCTGAAATGGCTAAATTTATTGCTCTTAAAAGTCGCACTGCTGATACATCGAGTGTTCACTGACGACGATCCTCTTTTAATTCACCGTCTTCAAACACAATGACACGCTTCGCTCGTTTTATCACACGGGGATCGTGTGTTGAGAAGATAAACGTCGCTTTTTCTTGTTCATTCAAACTCTGCATAATGTCCAACAACTCTGCGGTGCTCTTTGCATCTAAGTTTGCTGTTGGTTCGTCTGCCATAACAAATTGTGGCCTTGAAGCAAGCGCTCTTGCAACGGCAACACGTTGTTGCTGACCACCCGACAAATTCGATGGCCGCTTATGCATCTGCTCCTCTAACCCCACTTGCTTCAGCAGTGCAGTTGCACGTTCACGGCATTCAGTTTCCGAGTGCCCCTGCAATTGCATTACAAATTCAACATTTTCAATTGCAGTTAATACAGGGAGTAAACTGTAGTCTTGAAAGATGAAGCCTATGTTGTCTCGGCGATAGGCAATTAAAGACTTATCATTGAGGTCGGTTACCACTGTACCATCAATCATGACGCTGCCTGAGGTTGGTGCATCAATACCACCAAGCATGTTTAATAACGTTGTTTTACCAGAGCCTGAAGGGCCCATTACCGCGATGAATTCACCCTGCTCAATGGTAAGATCCAACGCTTTCACCGCTTCAACAGGATAGTCAGAACCCTCGTTATACGTTTTGCGAAGTTGTGTAATTTGAATTGCCATTAATGCTTCTCCGCCATAGCGTCAACCGGACGCTGTTTAAGTACTTGCCTTGCCGGATAAATCGCCGCAATCATTGCTGCAACAACGACACTGATGGTAACTATGAGATAGTCATTAACAGTAACGACAGGAAATATCGTGGTATCAACCCCATAAGCCCCTAGCCCTTCAGCCATATGACCAAGCGGTAAACCAACATGATTGAGAAAAGTGATGATCAATGCACTAACCGCTAACCCCGCTAACACACCGACAGCGCCCAGCAAAGTCGTTTCCAGAACGATCAATACAAATATCTTATTCTTTGCCATCCCTACTGCCATTAACACACCGAATTCTCTGGTTCGCTCAAAGACTGACATCAACATAATATTAATAATCCCAAACGACATCGCGACGACAAAGATACCAGCCATCACACCCATGCTAACGCCCATTTGAGAAAGGATAGAGGCCAGTAACGGTTGAATTTCCGACCAAGTCCGAAACAATATTGGCTTATCATCACCGACCTGTTCTTGTACTTTTTGTTCTAGGTCCGTTCTAAGGCTGTCGACATCGACGCCCTCTTTCGCTAATACTGCTATTTCATGCATGATAAAATTTGCAGCCGAATGGTCCATGTTCATAACTGTAGCTGTAGATGTAGCTGTAGCTGTAGCTGTAGCTGTAGCTGTAGCTGTAGAGAAAGTATCAAGTCCAGAAAGAGTAAACAAATCATGATGACGCACAAATATTTGCCCTTCATCAAAACCTGTTGAGGGTGTTTTATAAAAGCCCGCAACACGGAAAGCAGCTCCAGACACATTATCTAAGGCATCGCTAAACGTTAACACTACCTTCGATCCTAAGCGTAGCTTTAGACGTGAAGCTAACTTGGTAGAAACAACGACAGGGTTTCGTCCTTCTTCCGGTAGCCAAGTCCCTTCGACCATACTGGTTTCTATCGGGATAACTTGGCTTTCTTTCTCAGGATCAACACCATTGATCCTAACTCCTCGCGAGCTTCTTGCTGATGCCATGATTCCATTGACAAGAAGCCTCGGTGACCATGCTTTAACCCGTGCATCGCTGCTGATGACTTCAATCAATGTGGCCGTATCGGGGATCACGGTGTGTATATTTGAGTCATTAATATAATCCGTGTGGTGAACCTGCAAGTGGCTGGTTTGATAAGCTATGGCATTATCTACCATGTTGTAAAGCATGCCTTTCATAAAGCCAATCATGACCATGACACCAACTAACCCGAAGATCATCGCACCAAGCATAATGGCGGTACGTAATTTATTACGCCATAAATTACGCCAAGCTAATTTAATTAGCATGCATGCCTCCTTTTAGTCCGCTGACAACATCTAAGTGATAAACCCGCCACATAGGGTAAAGAAGACAGATGAGAACAAGCCCCAATACAATATTGATTTGCTCGAAAAACAGCGCTAACGAAAGCCCCACTGGCAGTATTGGCTCCCACCCCATTTCAATCATCATTTCGGCATACTCACCCGATAACTCGATAGGATTAAAGAAAAACCAACCTAAAATCGGTAGTGCGGCCACGACTCCAACAGTGACGCCTAGCAACGCAATAAACACAGATTCTGTCGCGATGAGTTGTAGTAACTTCCGTCTAACCATGCCCGTTGCTAACATGACCGCAAATTCCCTTTGTCTCTCAAGAGTCATCATAATCAGGGTGGCAAATAACCCAAAGCCAACAATGCCGTATAGCAAGTACATCAAAAACGCATTGCTCACTTCATCCATTGCCATTTGTTGAGAAAGTTCTGGTGACAAACTCCGCCAACCACGCACCCGAACACCTTCAGGGACAATATTGAGCTCACTATACGTTTCAGTAAGCTGTCTCACGGTGTCATCAACGTGATGGATATCATCAATATGAAGTAACCAAGCAGTGACTTGTTCTTCGGTACTGTATAGTTGCTGAGCTTCACGTAAGGGTAAATATACAAGTTGCTGATCAAGCTGTGGAACAGGAAATTTAACAATGCCTTTAATACGATAAAGACCTGCTGCAGTTTGGCCTCGGTATCCTTGACCATACAGAATTAGCTCATCGCCAAGCGTCAAATCAAAATAATCCGCGACCCCTTCACCAATCACCACATTTTCTTTATCGTTAGAATCGATAAACGTGCCAGAGATTAGACGCTCTTCAATACCTGAATAATCGTTTTCCAACTCAGGTTCAATGCCTACAACCATGACACCTTTAGAGCGCTCCTCTGCCGCTGCCAATGCAAAAGACTCTATACGCGGTAAGGTATATGACACCCCATCTATATTTTGTGCTGCTGCAATGAACGAATCAGCTCCAGGCAGTAAATCATCAATACTGTTCGTGTCTTCATATTCAGGGTGTTGAAGTTGTATTAGACCAGTAAAGAAGCGTGCAGAGTTTTCAATGTTTGCTTCATAGGTGCCGACTTGGATAGCACGCATTACCAACATAAGCAGTAATGTCGTTGCGATTGAACCTGCCGTTAATAACGTCCGCCGTTTTTGACGCCATAAATTACGCCAAGCTAACTTTAGTAACATATTTATTGTTTACTCATAAGATGGATACATCGAGCTAAATGCCAATTTTCTTCACACTGTGGCATGCCACTCTTCGCGTGTAGATGACTAGTCCCGAAGCGCTTTCATCTGCTGTTGAGAAAAAAAGCCATCACCAATGTCAAAGTCAAACTGCGCTGAATGAGTAAGCATTTCGGTCTTATGATCAGGATTATCAGCTGGAACCATTTCCATACGAGTCGCTAGCTGACGGCCACCAATCTCTCGAACGTCATAGGTATACATCGTGTTAACAAGGTCTTCAAATTCATCATAAAACTCGACTTTACGCTGTAGATAGGTCGAACTAGATATCCATAATCGCACCCTTGACCACACCACAGGCGCATCCAGTTTTGCCAATGCATCAATGATGAAGCTAGGATCCCCATCAAACACCTCCTCATCGACAAGCTGATGTGTATAATCAACAACAATAGATGATTGATTGATTAAGTCATCATTGGTGAAATCTGAGCCCATCCACGATTGACTCAACATAGAAGGCGCTATTTTGACAACTCGTTCAATATTTGGCAGCCAATTCCACATTTCTTGGTAGCGCTTTAAAGATGCATGCCCCTTATCTTTAGCCGGTGCGGTAATAAGAACGAGTGACAAATCTTGACCCTTTGTCCAACTTTTCATGCTCATTGAACGCGTCCAAGTTGGGCGGATAATATTCATCGTTGATTCGGTATAACTCGAGTCACCACGCATCTGTTCATCAGAGCGCTCTACGATTTCTAATGCTGACAGCTCTGTTGCGCTAGCTTTCTCAGTAGAGGCCCCCATTACCAGCCAAAACGCTGAGAACATCACAACGGTTTTTGCCATAAAACCAGAACGTAAATACTCAATCACCCTATCTATCATTATTTCCTCCTGCTCGGATCGACAAGCAAATGTCTATTATTCAAACCACGCATTGAGCTGGTCTATATCTGTCATTGGTAAACTGCCCTCTGGCGCCCCGAGCACACGCTCCATTGCTGTTTGCACACTTATCAACTTGTTCTTTGCAAGCGTAACAACGTCCTCATAATCCTCTTTAAAGCAGAGGTAATGTAAGAAATCATCATGAAACGCATTCATCATGGCGATCAAAATCCGAGCTGTATCAGCAGAATAATCCACATTAAAAACCTGTTCTTGAACACCTTTATTAATGATTGTTTCAAGAAAAGGGGCGAATGCATCTCCACTCTGTTTGATTAATTTTTTTGCAAGTAAAGCATTCTCTTCTTTTTGCATAACTTGTGCGAACATCATCATGCTTTGTTTCTCTGAAAGCTCGTACTTATTAGTTGCACTAAGCATGGTGTGCCAGATCTCCAAAGCGCTAAGCGCATCATCATTTACCACTGGCGCAGCAATACATTCAAATTCTTCAACCATAGAATCAACCATGGCTTCTAACACGGCTTGTTTACTTTCGAAGTGATGGTAGAAAGCACCTTTTGATACTCCTACGGCGGCGATAATATCGTTGACGGAGGTCACCGTATAACCTTTCTTAAAAAACAGTGTTTTAGCAGCACGAATAAACTCATTCCTACGTATTTCTGATGGTTTAATCGTTCGAGATTTGTCTATTGCCATGAGGCCCCAATGCAAACCGACCGTCGGTATGTAGTAAAGTATAATCCTAAATGAACAACTAAAAGCCGCAATTTTCGTAATAAAATGTAATTTTCTCTACTGATAGACAGCCCCTAACCAAGCAGCCTGCATAGGTAAACAAAAGGTGAGACAGAGCAAGTTGTGGCAGCGATCACTGAAATGACTCAAACATCACGCTCTGTCTCTGACAGCCTCGAGACATCAAACCAACATACCGATGCTGCAAACAGCGAAGCAAAAAGATGTGAATCGATTGTCCACAATGCAATAACGACCGTTTCATCATTGGTAGCAGACGTTAATAAAATGGCGAACCGTATTCAAGTAATGAACACTGATACGAATGAGATCAGCAATGTATTAAACGTCATTGAAGAGATTTCTGAACAAACGAATTTATTGGCTCTCAATGCGGCAATTATGGCCGCTAGATCAGGTGAACAAGGCCGGGGGTTTGCTGTTGTTGCCAATGAAGTCCGAGCCCTTGCTGCAAGAACACAGCAAAGCACCACCGATATTTCTAGTATGCTAAGTAAGTAGCTTGATAGTGGCGAAAGACAGTGCTCGTAACGAGTACATTATCTACGTAAAATCATGAACTTGATGCTACGGTGGCCAAGTTTAAAATAGCAAAATCACTCATCGTCGTTAGCCAGTGAAGAAAAAGATCTGTGACCTGCTCTATTGCTGGTCACGGCTAAATCCCGTAACAATGCCAGCATGGCAAAGAACATCATTATGGTGATTAAGATAACAACTGCACACTTAAGCAATGAAAGAGAGACAGATTTGATCAACGACGAATATGGGATTGATACCGATATATGATAAGGATACTTTTCTGAATATGAGACATGCCCATAAAGATTATCTAACCAATTATTGCGATCTAATTTGTTCTTGGAATGAGTTTGATAAAGAGGTGCATCAGCCTTTGTATTGAGAAAAAAAGCATAGTAAGCATCTTGCTTCTCTGGTTGTATCCATTTCCCTAGAATATATCTGGGGTTCACGTACCCAAACATTGTCATTGTGCCAGTATGCCTACCAACAAAAAAGGACCTTTCAGGAAAATATGTTGTTTGCAAACTGGTACCAATAGCGATATTCCCCATAGAGCTTTGATGCCAAAGTTTTTCAGGCTCCAACAAATCAATGCCACCAAATAAACTACAGGCTTTCATCACTTCAGACTGAGTATATACAACGCCTAATGCACGGGTATTTTCACTGCGATAAGTGGCATTTTCAAATGACACGACCTGCTCTTCAGAACAAGTGGTATCGACTTCAATACTATCAAGTTCGGTAAGCACTGTACCAATTTTAGAATCCAGCCTTTGAACCACAGCATCTGCATGAACGTCTAAATTTTTAGTCACACTATGCATTGTGAAATACAGACCATAAGTCAAGAGAATCGCACTCAAAAACACTGCGATAGCTATCTTAACCTTATGACAAAAAGTCATTATTATTCGTTTCATCATGTTTACATCCAGCTTAGCCTTCAATATTGCATTACCAATCCGTATAACCTAGTGCTGATTAAATTTTCCACGGCTGAATTGAAAGACTGAAACAGCACCAATAGCAGCAACTAAACTCAGCGCTGCCAGGCCTATAATCAAACGAAGAATAAACTCCACAATATGCGTCCAAATCACCGAGTAGGAAAGCATAACTGTTACCTGATAAGGGTACAGGTCAGATAAGTATTGACGTTCAATATAACGTTGATTAAGCCATTCGCTACCACCATAACTGCCTTGGTTATAACGTGTTAATATGCTCTCGTCACTGTTTAACCATTCTAATGAAATACTAGCACTCCCATCAAACGGCTCAAGCCACCTTCCTAAAATAAACCTTGGATTAATAAATGCGAGCAACACTTTTTCCTGATTCCATTTCCCGACAACAATTGACGCTTCATTGCGGTACTCAGCACGTGTATTTTGTGCTAAAAACACATCGCCAATTTGAGGTGAACGTGCAAATCGGCTGTCAAAATCAACAATATACTCTCCCATTGAGCCACAAAAAGTGGTGCCTTCGCGATAAGGTTCACCAATAACAACGGTACGAATATTTAAACTAGAGTATAGAGAACGAGCTAAACGATGCCGGTACTCTTCACTACAGGCTACGGGGATTTCAACGAAGGATAATTCATTTAAGACACTTGTTATTTCAGTATCTAATTGAGTAATCGCAACTTCGCCTTGCTTTTCCATATCCCAACAATTCAAAAGAACCTGGTAAACAACACCCAGAAGGAGTGAATATGTGAAAATAGTTAATGTATTAAATCCAAGGCTCCATTTGGACACAGTAATGCTCTCATGTTTGATATCTATATCTGAGATAGTCACTATATCTATAAATTTAACAATCACAATAGTTAGTAATGCTTTATTGATAATAAACCACATTATTCACAATAAGTTAATATCTCAAAGCCCCCCACATTCACACAGAAAATACTTAACCAAGGTAATATAAAACCAATATACAACGAAAAAACAGCCGCATATAGAGTATGTCATACCTCACTCAATAGCCCACTAAGCTTTGAGGTTGAACACGCTTTATAGCTGTTGCACAGAAGAGGAAATCACGCTATTCCTACCCTGTCGTTTTGCTTTGTAAAGGTTTTTATCGGCCTCTAAAATAAGTGGTGTTAGTTCATTAATGCCTGACTCACTCCCAACAACCCCAAAACTCGCTGTGATTGAAATTTTTTTGTCATTTAGAACTAATGTTTGCATTTCCACCGAAATCCTTAGCTGCTCTGCGATGAGTGTAGCGCTTGTCAGTGAAGTATCGGGTAACCCGATAATAAACTCTTCTCCTCCATATCGGCCAAACAAATCACGCTTTCTTAGCCCTTTCAAAACAGTGTTCACAGCAGACACAATCACATCATCGCCAACGCTATGCCCAAACTGGTCATTAATCTTTTTGAAGTGATCAAGATCCATCATGATAATAGCATTGTGACTAAAGGGGTCCTGTAGATGCGTGAGCATTTCTTCATCAAATGAACGGCGATTAAAAATACCCGTTAATGGGTCGGTCGTTGCCATCATCCTTAATTGACCTTCCATTGCAATACGATCAGTTATATCGGTAAACGTCTGGATAATATGTATTTTAGAATCGAGTGTGACCAAACTTAACGACATGTTCGCCATAAAACTCACTTCAGAAAATGTTTTCATCGAAATATCAATGGTAATTGGTTTTCCATCATTTACGATGCTTTGTAGTTTTTCCAAAAAGATTGCTCGGTGCTGAGTAATGAGTAGCTGTAAACAAGATTGTCCTGTGAGAACGTCTGCAGACTGGGAAAAACACTTTGTTGCAAACTCATTAACCTGGCGAATTCGATAATCTAAATCAACAATGATAATACCCACAGGCGCAGCATTAATAACATCTTGGAGCTGACTCTGTGACCGCTGAGACTGGAGCAAAGCTTGCGCTCGTAGTTTTTCTGCAATAAAACGGTCAGTTACATTTCGAAGTGTTAAAAGAAGGCTTTTCGTATCAATCTGACGACAGCGAACTTCAAGAAAAAGAGGGTCTTCATCCTTCAATATCTGAATAACAGTATCTTGCTGCTCGCCCGTTATAATGACTTGCTTAATTAACAAGGGTAGTTCAGCACTATGCTCAACTAGCACGTGTTCAGACAATACTTCGTTTATGTTTACATCATCAAACACATCATATAAATCACAATTGACCCTAAAGTCTCTGACAATTAATTCATCCGTAAGTAAAAAGTAACTATCAGGGATTGACTTAAGCACCCTCTGTAGATATTCATTACGTGTATTTAATTCCTCAAGACTAATATCTAAAGAGCGCTCTAATATATGATGTGCTTCATCATAGTCCCTATAAGCTTCTTCTATCAAATCGATAAAACGTTTAAAACCTGTCACTTCAGGAAGACCATGAGGGAACAGGCGGTTTAGTTGGCGCTTTAAGAGTCGATGCATTCATTTACTCTCTAAACGTCGTAATGGTCATTGTTTGATTATGCAATTCAGCCTCCCCTCCCTTTGTATGTGGTGCAATCTCCCCGTAAGAGTAAAATCCAGTCATGGTTGTTTGTTCACCGAGTGCAAGTTGAACCGCCTCTAATTCATCTTCGACAAGCTGCTTCAATACATGTTTACGACCTACGCAACTAATTAATAGTGCAAATTCAGCAGTCTGCTGATGGTGTGCTTTCGCCTGCTGAGCTGCATTTTCCGCACCATCGACCAATGAGTTGACCGTTGCTTTCATTAGCTGCACCTTCGCTCCTTGCGGCATATCTCCTGCATAAAATATGGAGCCATTCGCTTCATCTAAACCAACCAAGGTACGAACGAGCGTGCAATCATTCGTTTCTGAAAATAATTGCATTGGATACCGCAGCCCAGAATATGGCAACCCTGCGCTTAGCTCACCTAAATAGTTTTTATAGACCGACAATGCAGGTTCACCATCAAGCTCTATCAACTCACCACATTTTGATTTAGTAATACATCGAACAGGGCCAAAACCTGACCAACCACCACATGAACCTACACCAATTTCTAATACTTCACTGTATAGCCCTAGAGCGACGATTTGCTGTGTAGCAACGTTATCGTTATGAACAGTATGTGTCACTGAAAAACGAGTGTCATCACCAGCAAGTCCCCCAGTCAACAAGACATCATTAGGCAAAACCTCCTTGCACCCATTCACGAGTTCACTACCATTAATCACTACCCCTTCAGAAAGCAGCAATACAGCTTTAAGATTTTCATCTAATATCTCTGTTGAAATATCTCGTCCTAACTGCCTATAATCACAATCATTATCGAAAGTGATAGAAGCTGAACGTAGCTCTGTGTGTTCAAATTGAATGACTGTGACTACAAATTTATTTTCAAGTGCGTCTAAGCCGTATATTTCCCCCGCTGTCGTTGCTCCTAGGATATGGCTATCAGGCATACAGCTCTTTAACTCATCAAGTACCTCTAGGTGTGTGGATAGATCGCCAAAGGCAAGCACTAGCGTAGAGGAGCTGTTTAGTGAAGAAAAAGAGACATCAACAAGCCAATGACCTTGTTCCCAGCGATTTTGCACAACTTTCATTACGATACTTCTTGGTAAATAACATGAAGTAAGTGTAGGTGAATCCGCTATATTTGCTGTAAATCAAAACGAATGGGATTTAGACAGGTCTCATGAATATGTAAGCTGTTTGTCTGCTCATAAAAAACACTGAGCATTTTGAACAGCTTAATCACACTTAGGAAGATTTAAATGCATGAATGGGTAGTAAGTAATGCTGATGGCTTAAGGCTGAGTTTTTTTGTTTCTGTGTTTGTGATCATGGCGGTATTAGAGCATTTCATCAAACGTCGGCAACCTGTGGCCTCTATTCCCAAAAGATGGGCTGTTAATCTCTCATTAGTTGTCGTCAACAGCGTCATTTTAAAATTGGCTCTCCCTATTCTTGCCATTGATGCCGCACTCTTCGCATCTAGGCAAGAAGTTGGGCTGTTTAACCAACTGTCATTATGGTTACCACTGAGCATTTTAATCAGCATACTGATTATGGATATGGTGATCTATTGGCAACATCGAATTTTTCATCGTATTCCATTGTTATGGCGTTTACATCGAGTTCACCATACAGACATAGACTTAGATGTCAGTAGTGGCGCTCGGTTCCACCCTATTGAAATTATTCTATCAATGCTCATCAAAATAAGCCTGATTGTATTGCTCGGTGTCCCGGCGGTTGCCGTCGTTATCTTTGAAATCACTCTCAACGCTGCAGCCATGTTTAACCATGCCAATATAAAGCTGTCTGCTAAAGTCGATCCTGTTATCCGTCGTTTTATTGTCACCCCTGATATGCACCGAATCCACCACTCCATCCACAAGAATGAGACGCACAGTAATTTTGGTTTCTTTCTAAGTTGCTGGGATCGTTGGTTTAAGAGTTACACTCCCGACTCAAAACAAACTCAAGCCAATATGACCTTAGGCTTAGAAAACTTCCGTGAACACAGTGAAATCAGTCTCGTCGCATTATTTACACAACCTTTTCGTAACAGCAAAATCAAAAACGCTAAAAAATCAAATTAAAAAACGCCTCAATGGGAGTGAGACCGCTTCTTATTCCCGATTAAGGATTTGCAACCTTACGAATAATAAGCATAACAAATACCATAAAGACCTCCATAAGCCACTGAAATGCAAGTTAATAAAGCCGACTAGTTTAATAGTCAACGCTGCACGATTGACTGAACAGGTTATTAATAAGCCCTTGTTTAAACTGACATAAAAAATAATTGACTATCCCACTTTGCCCTTCTACGCTTACCCATACTAGTTGCATATGAGTAACATTTTTTACATTTTAACATGATACTCTCCGCATTTTATGGGCATAAAAATGTGAGCAATGTCTATCATTCAATTGTTGATGACTCAGTAAACTAGAAACTGAGGTAAGCGCTTTAGTATGATTATTCTCATAAATGTTACACTATTCTAAATTGTGATATAAAGTAGGACGCTTTATGATTCGCCAGTATGCAAAATTTTCGCATTACCACCCATGGACACACCGGATACTGCTCTTAATCAGTATCGCTATCTTTGCAGTTAGTACGTTTATGCTACTTGTTAAGAGCGAGGTTATCTTTGGGCTAGGGCTTATTGCACTTTTTTTCCCCCTTATCCTATTTTCAAAAGCATCTGACTACCGTAGAAAATTTTTCTCTCACTAGCTTCCTATGAAGGAACTCAATTCAAGAGAAATTCTGTTGTTATCTATATGCCGTAAATTGTTCACATAACCGTCTTATGATGACGATTATGATGAATTACTATCACCGACGGTTTTGATGAAAAAACTCAAACGATACCAATATGAGCGCTATGCTATTTTGTGCTTGGAATCGTACCCATCTACGTTTGACCATCAACTCTATGGTTTCGCAAAATACGGTAGGCAAGACATTGCCGACCGCGAGGGAAAAACGATTATACGTGTCCTTTGGGGAGAAAGTGGGGATGCCGTTGTTGTATTCAGAGGTTCAAATTCACTCAAAGACTGGTTGATCAATTTTGCTTTAATTCCTAAAAAGATCCCAATGAGTACCCAGCGTCGAACTTATGGTTTTGTTCATTGGGGTTTTCACTATTTACTCAACCAGCCAAGTCACGCTCCAAATCTTAGCTATCAAAGTCAACCAACATCAATGCCAGATACTCAAGTCCTTGAGTATCTGCAGTCTCAAGAAAGAGAGCTATTAGGGGAAGAGACTGTTTACAAGCACTTAATAAATGTACTGGCTCCAATCATTCAGTCTGGCAGAAAAGTTTCATTTACAGGCCACTCATCTGGTGGCTCTATGGCTGTTATTGCCGCGGAGTTAATGCAAGAATCCTACCCCAATGCCATTAAACGTGTTGTCACCTTTGGTCAACCCGCCACTGGCTTCTGGAGTTTCAAACAAGGCTACTCACTAGAAAAAATCACTTATCGTATTAGTTGTGATATTGATATTGTCACTTTTTTGCCAGCAATCCCCTTCTTATATTGGCACGTCGGTAAGTTGCTTTGGCTTCATAATGGACGTATCTATGAAAATATTGGGACACCATTACGCCTCTATCTTTCATTACGAAGCTGGCTTTTCCGTCCAATTGCCTACCACTACATGGAGAAGTATATTCGCCGAAAAAACTATTTTGACCGTCATTAGCGCAAAGGCTAGCTAGGAAAAATCTGTCTGGGTATATTTATTCTCACTATCCGCAATCACTTTCAACTGAATCACTTCTAGTTCTCGTTCTGCATCTTCAGCTCGTGCATTTGCACGAGATAGTGCCTGATTTGAAGCACTTACCGTCGCTTCTAGCGCACTTAACTTAGCAACGAGCCCATCAACTTCAGTTTGTTTGGCAGAAATTTTTGATGCTTGAGTTTGAATCTGTATTTTCTTCAGTTTCTGATATTCAAGCTGTAACGCCGTTATCTGCTTTTGGTGTTGCTCGCTTAGAAATTTGAATTGCTGTCCCTGTGTTTCTTTCTGCTCTTGAAGCTTGGCTTCAAGTGATTGAGCGCGTTCTTGGTGCTCACTTAAACAGACAGATAACGTGGCACACCGTGCTTCCATTTCTGAGACTTTATCCTTTTCCTCAACCCACTGAGCGTTTAGTTGCTCAGTACGTCTTGATAAGGCGATTCGCTGATTTTCTATTTTTTCCGCATTTTGTTTAAGTAATGAAATATCAGCGAGATGAGTTTTAATAACACCTTCAAGCTCGGAGCGAACGCGCACAAACTCCTCTTCCTGCTTAGCAACATGCTTTGCAACTTCTTGATCAAAGATTTGATTAATTGTCCCAAGCGTACTGTGCATCACCTCGGCGATAGCGTCAGAGCGAACAAATGGTGTGTCGACAGATTCGGGGGTGACTCGACGTTTCAATGACTCTTCTTTGCGATAACGATGTAGAGCCACCTCAGCACTCTCGAGGCTTCCTCCAAGAACTTGCACCAGATCTTCTGGTGAAATAGCATCGATTGGCCGCTCTGAATTAACCCAGTTGGTGATTTGTTCAATATATTGAACACTCGTTGGATCTTTCCTTGTTCGATTCTTTAACGACATTGGAATCTTCATGGTTTTTCCCTAGCCTAAAAACCATACGCTAGCGCCCTTGTATAACAACGACAATCTACGCACCAGTAATTTGCGACTGAGTTATCGTTAGCATTATATCTATCAGTGGGATTTTCAGAGAAGTCTTATGCGGATCCGGTTTATTATCCATAGAGGTAGAATCGCTTCAATAGCCTGCCGTAGCAGGCTAATTTTAGCTTCAATCGGAAAAAGTCGCTTATTTATGATTAGAGTAGTTGTCACCTTTCGCTAATCGATCATACAGAATGACATTAACTGCCGCAGCTAGGTTCATGCACCCTTCAGTAGGTACATAAATAGTTTCTCGGCAAAACTCTGTAATCTCGCTTTTTAACGTACCATCTTCTGGACCAAAGATGTAAAACGCTCTACGAGGGTGCTTATAATCCGGAAGAGGCTTTGCACCTTCGATTAAATCGACAGCAACGGGCACACAATCATGAGGGATAACAGCTTTTAGATCTTCGACGCCAATAAGCGGAATATCGCGATGTCGCTTGCTTGGATCAGTATAAAACTTTTTCGCCAAATCATAGCGATGTCCTGTATAGAAAACACTGTTTACGCGATAACATCCAGCCGCTCTCATGACTGAACCAACATTCTCTGGTGACTTGGGATTAAATAATCCAACGCAGGCGTAACCCTTATTCATAAAAACCTCATATCAAAACACGCCGCGAGTATACAAGATTGCACCGTGCTTCAACAGCGTATTACTGACGGCAGAGGTTACTCAGAAAGCCGTTCATCAATACAACATTCATCTTTTAAGAATGCCAGTACACCTTCGAGGTGTTCATACTCCGCTACACAATATAACACTCTCCCTTCTCTGCGCTGGTGAACAAGGTCGGCAGAGAGCAAACTAGATAGATGATGTGATAACGTCGAACCCGGGATAGACAGCTCTTCTTGAAGTCTACCAACGGCTACGCCTTGATGACCTGCTCGAACAATCGCTTTAAAAAGAGAAAGGCGTGTAGGGTGCCCTAGCTCTTTCAATGCTTTCGCTACAGTTTCTAGCTCCATAATTTTTGACCTCATCCGTTCATTGTCTTGGACCACTCTTATATTTCGATATTACTAGAAATGTATTGACGAAATCAATCACACACCTTATATTTCGAATAACCTAGAAATATGGAATTAATGACATGACACATTTAAATATGCTTCAAGATACGCTTGGAATGTTCGCTTTCTTAGCCGTAGAACTGACCTTACTATTCCTTATAATCAGTTACTTTGTTGGTGTACTTCAACTTTACATCTCACCAGCAAAAATTAAGTCAATGTTGAGTAGTCGGAATGGTAAAGGCTACGTCATCACGGGCTTTTTAGGTGCGATTACACCATTTTGTTCATGCTCAACCATTCCTTTTTTAAAAGGTCTTCTGAGGGCAAGGGCGGGATTTGGGACAATGATGGTCTTCCTTTTTGCCAGCCCATTACTCAACCCCATCATTATTGGATTATTTGCCGCGACGTTCGGGTTTAAGGTCACTGCATTCTATTTTGTGATGGCAATGGGTGTATCGATAGTGGCGGGGTATATACTGGAAAAACTTAACTTTGAGCGTTTTGTCAAAGACGATGCCTATCATCAGGAAGAGAGCACTGGATGTGGTAACAGCTGTAAAGGCAAACAGCCGCCTATCCACCCATTACGAAAAGTATGGCAAAGCACTTGGAAAGACTTTAAGAAAGTACTGCCTTTCCTCATGGCTGGTATTGCTATTGGATCGTTAATCTACGGTTTCTTACCTGCGGATTACATTGCAAACGTTGCAAGTGAAAATAACCCATTAGCCATACCTGTGGCTGCTGTAATAGGTATCCCACTTTATATTCGCGCCGAAGCGGTTATTCCCCTCAGCGCAGCACTTGCCGCGAAAGGAATGGGGCTTGGAGCAGTGATGGCACTGATAATTGGCAGCGCTGGCGCAAGTCTTACTGAGGTGATTTTACTGAAATCTATCTTTAAAACACCAATGATTGTTGCCTTTGTCACGGTGATTATTACGATGGCAGTAATGGCAGGCTTCACTTATCAGTGGCTATTTTAGGCATATCGAAGCGATCTTTCTGCGCGTTCTTGCTCCGCCTTCAGAGCACCTTGAGGTCTAAACCTTCTTGGTGCTTGTGAAGCGTACTGACGGAATAACAGCTAATTAGTTTGTTTTATCGAATGATCCCTTCTATTTTAGGTATTAAGAGCAATAAATCATATTAAGAATGAGGGTGTGTCATCATGGAGCTCATCGCAGTACAAAGGATGTTTGAAGGAGAGCAGCATCGTTATCAACACACATCAGACACACTAAACTGCCTGATGACATTTTCTATTTACCTTCCTCATTCAGCCTCAATAGATAATCCAGTGCCTGTCATCTACTGGCTGTCAGGACTCACCTGCACGGATGAAAACTTTTCGACAAAGTCAGGAGCACAACGCGTTGCCAATGAGCTTGGCATCGCTTTAGTCATTCCTGACACAAGCCCAAGAGGCGTGAATATTCCAGATGAAGACCGTTATGATATCGGTCAAGGTGCAGGCTTTTATATTAATGCGACTCAACAGCCTTGGGTTCACAACTACCAAATGTATGATTACATTGCCGTCGAGCTGCCTCATATTATAGAGAGTCAATTCCCGGTTAATCACTTAAGAAGTATCATGGGGCATTCGATGGGAGGACATGGTGCACTCGTGCTTGGGTTACATAGCCCTCATCGCTATTGTTCAATCTCTGCTTTTAGCCCTATTTGTAATCCAACAAAAACCCCTTGGGGTAGAAATGCGTTCACCAGCTACCTTGGTGAAGATGAATCGTTATGGGAAGAGTTCGACGCATGTTGTTTAATTGAACATGCCACAGCACAGACACCGATTTTGATTGACCAAGGCGACAAAGATGAGTTTTTAGACACTGAACTTCATCCCCAGCGTCTTATTCAAGCAGGTAAGCACTACCCTTCCCTAACGGTCAGAACACAGCATGGGTATGACCACAGCTATTTTTTCATTGCAAGTTTTATCGAAGAGCACCTCCAGTTCCACGCAAAATATTTAGATGTTAAAGACACGTAAGGCGGGAGAAGCTTGAATTAGAAGTAGTATGGTGAGCAATAGGCAAAGTTAGTTAGCCGTACACAGCGGCTAACTAACCATGATTGTTTCTAATTAAACGTTCGCTGCGACGAAATCAGTAATATTCCCTTCAGTAACAAGGTAGCAATCCATACCTGCGGCTTTTGCAGCACGCATCCCTAACTGAGTATCTTCAAAAACAACACACTCTGAAGGCGTTAATCCTATAAGCTCTGCCGCTTTGAGAAAGGTTTCTGGATGCGGCTTGTGGTTTTCCACATCATTCGCGGTCACCACAGCATCAAAACAACCTGCTACACCATTGGCATTCAACAGTGCCTCAGCATGAACACGCTGGCTACCCGTACCGATGGCCAATTTCATTTCACCCTTTGCTTGCATAAGAATAGTATGGGTACTTTGAATAAGTTCACCTTTACTCTCTATTGCCTCATAAAAACCATACTTGGTTTTCACCATATCAGCTTCAGACGCAGAAATAGGGTATTTAGCCTTTAACATAGCTGCTGTTTTAGATGTAGGCTGTCCACCTAATTGATAGAACCATTCAGCTTCAAACGGGAAATCGAACTGTGCTGCGGTTTGCTCCCACGCTTTTAAATGCGTTGGCATTGAATTAATCAGAGTCCCGTCCATATCAAAGATAATGCCTTGATAATTTGCTAACTCAACCATGTATTGCCTCTAAGCTTAATCATAAATTGGCAACACCATAAGCGAACCTTTATCGAATTACCATAGATCCTTTTATGACATTTTCTTTACTAGACGATGACAGCCATTCAGAACTTATTGACGAAATCACTAATCATCATTAACTCTCAATATGTAAATATAATTCAGACCGAGGCATACGTATAACGAAATGAAACGCATCTCTGACCTAGGTATGAATACGCCAAATAAGATGCATGAAAAAAGCCAGTAACTTGCGTTACTGGCTTACTAATAATCGTCAATTTATTTTAGGACAAGAGAGTAAAAATTACACTGTAAAGCTATCCACTAGTTAAATACAGCAACTTCTTTATTTAGTGAGCTCGTTAGCGTGGCTATCTCTTGTGAAGCCATTAGTGTCTGAGCTGCACCTTCTGATGTCTGTACTGAGATATCATTAATACCAATAACATTCAGGTTGATCTCTCCAGTCACTGTAGCTTGCTGCTCTGCTGCTGTTGCTATCTGGGCATTCATGTCATTAATCTTCACTACAGAAAGGCGAATATCCTTGAGTGAATCGCCTGCTTGATGAGCATGAGTCACACTCTGTTCAGCCAGTGTATTTCCCTCTTCGATCTTCACCATCGCATTTTGGCAACCACGTTGTAGGCGCACAATCATCGCTTGAATCTCTTCAGTTGAATCATTTGTTCGTTGTGCCAATGTTCTGACTTCATCTGCAACCACGGCAAAGCCTCGTCCATAGTTGCCTGCACGAGCAGCTTCAATCGCTGCATTGAGTGCTAGCAAATTCGTTTGATCAGATATATCTCGTATCACATCAAGAATACTACCGATATCTTTCGAATCTTGAGAGAGCTCACCAATCGCTTCCTTGGCATCAATCAAATGCGCGGCAAGCTGCTGATTTTTATCAATGGTTTCAGTTACAACACGCTCACCGCTAAGTGCAACATCATCTGCTTGTTGCGATGCAGCAGCCGCTTCTGCAGCGTTACTGGCAACATCTTGCACTGTCGCCGTCAATTCTTCAATCGCACTAGCAATCAATTGAGTCTGTGATTGCTGGTTATCAACATTTGCACTCGTTTGCTGGCTAACAACGGTATTTTGTTCTGCAGCCACACTCAGTCGTGAAGTACTATTGCCTATCATCGCAACTGTTGACTCAAAACGAACGGCAATGCGGTTAACCGCCTCAGCAATATCAGCGAACTCGTCTTCACCTCCAATATTGATTCTACTGCTCAGCCGTCCACCAGCGATATTATTTGACACACTGTCCAATGCTTCAATAGCGATCACGAAGCGTCGTATAGTGAAATAAGCAATCGCCGTTAAACCAGCCATACAGATAATCATTGTCATCAGTAATGCGACGAAAAAATCCCTCGCTTGAGTTTGAGATATTTCATATCCACTTTTCGCCTCAGCAATACTAAAATCAATAATTTTTTCAACATTGTCTTGTAGCTGCTCTACACGCGGGTTGATCTCATTCAATATCACAAGGTTAGCCTGGTGGTACTCCCCTTGCCTCACATTTGTCACCAATGCGGTATAGCCATTGAGCTTAAGATCGTTAATACCCTGTGTAATATTTGCTAACGCACTTAACTCCTCCGCATTTAGCTCAAGCCGAGATAAAACGAAAAGCAAACGCTCAACTTCACCAATACTCGCTTGAATTGTATCTAAATGCTGGTTAACAGAATGACCGTGCAGTACAGCTAATGGGCTTTCAGGATCGTGCTGAAGTGTCAACAACGCTTGGGAACGAGCCATTTCTAAGTTCTGCTGTATTTTTGCCGTTGCCGTTATCTGCACAAGCTCTTGTTCAACAAGGTTTTCAATATGTGACCGTGTTAACTGTAAACCGGTTATTCCTTCATACCCCAAAAAGCCGATTGTAATAAAACTCAATAATACGGTTCCCATTAACCGAGTCTTGATTTTCTTTAATCTAGCCCACGAAGAAGCATTGGATTGAGTATGCTGCATACTTTTACTCTTATAATGATCGCACATCGTTCCTTTTGGCGATAATTTGATAGCTAGATTTCCCTACCCTGCCCGTAACAACAAAGATAAACATTTAAACTAACCCGTAAAAATTACCCAGCTTAAGTTCAAACACAGATACAACGGGTGCATTACTATAGCGACCAATAGGAAAATAAACTTAGGCAAGATCAAAGAACATCTGAATATATACTGAATGGACAATGAACTAATCAAAAAACAGCAAAGAGAGAAAGATAATTCAAACCTATCGCCTCAAACTACAATGGATTTCAAAGCAAAAGGCTATTTATGAGCAATGCAAGTGCGCATTCACTTAACGAATCTTCATTTCTCTACGGTACCAATCAGGATCAGTAGAGTACGAAACATCTAGGTTTGCGTTAAAGCTATCAATATAAGACATTAAATCAACCGCGATTCCGAAGACATTCATATCAATAGCTTCTTCACTCGCACCACTACAATGACTCAAAGTTTCAATCACTTCTTCGCCTTCTAGCCAGTAGCAGGTATACAGTTGATCGTTCTCATCAAAGACCTTTCGCTTTTCTTTGGTTTTCGTTTCTGCTACCGCAAAAATAGAGTCACTAATATCTGGCGCTCGCTCATTCGAGACGGTTACTTGGGTTAACGTAATTGGTCCGATGGATTGCTCTTGCGGCCAGATTCTACGGTACAGTTTCCCATTATCTCGCTCGCCTTCATCTCTCACGAGTTCGCTATTTAGCTGATTTGTTTTAAATATACGTTGACCAATATCGCTATCTTTAAACTCAATGTCTGTCATACCATTTATCGAGTGTGAACGCGCATCATGGCGAAAGAACTCAAAAAGCTCACTCACACCTTGGTTACTGAAAACACGACGATAAGAAGCTGGACCACACTCATAGTGGCGAACAAAACGACCACTGCGAGACTCGTAACCGTTTTCAGTCAAGTTTCCAAAATTAGATGTTTGTTGAAAAACATCAACACGATAACCTGAAGTATGATCAGTGGCTGAGGAGCAGCGATTTCCGTTCGTAAATTCAATCTGACACGCAGAAAGGAAGAAAATCATTAAAAAGACAAAGATAGTACGCATGGGTCAATCTCTTGAATAAATAGAATCGGTTTAGTTTAACGCGCGACAACAATTAGTTTGTCAATTTTGTTTCAACGCTACCTTGATTTTAGAGGCTGTTTCATCAAAATAGCGTGCTTGGTACTGTGTTAATCGCGCTGGCGTACCCCAACGTTGCTCTTGCGCCACCAGCACATCACCACCAGACAAAACACATACGCCTTCTACTTGACCATTCGGTAGCGGATGACTAGCGACAACATCAAAATGTTCATCGAGTACCGCAAGATGTGCAGAAAGACTTCCAACTAACGTGGGATGATAACCGACGAGCACATATTGGCGAGTGGCATCATGCCAATCAGCCCCTGTGACTAGCCAATTAATTCCCTCTAATTCCGCGATAGGTTTTAACGGCTTCATCCCATCCAATACATAGACGTGCGAAATAAGACTATTCCAACTTTTGGTAAACATCACCACCCCAAGTTCGGGTTGGTATGCCAACGCTTCAGCATCGAAATCATGCTGATACGGTCTAGAAGGGACGTAATCGTGGTACTCGAACTTGTGAGTCATGGGAACCACAGGGGAATGGCTAGATTCAGTATTAACGACATGCAAATTGAAATGGTCAAAATTCCCTCGATTATTGCCGATATCGCCAATCACGATCCCATCCGGTCCACCAGTGATCGCTTCCCAATCGCGATTACGTGAAGATATAGCGACTTCTGACAAAACAGTCCCATTTGTCGCCAAAGTGTACAGCGTTGCGCTGTTTCCTGAATCATTAATGGCATAAACACGA
This sequence comes from bacterium sp. HQB-150, assembly GCA_043421945.1. Taxonomy (GTDB): domain Bacteria; phylum Pseudomonadota; class Gammaproteobacteria; order Enterobacterales; family Vibrionaceae; genus Thaumasiovibrio. The sequence continues at coordinate 134,292 of JBHOGO010000002.1, forward strand.
TCGTCATTACACCACAAGCCTGACACTTCATTCAGCTCTGAAGGTAATGCACTCCGTGAGATCTCCTTAATGGCCAAATCTGTCGAAGAAGCACTGCAGCTCCCTAATGCAAAAAGTGACAGCAAGAAACAGACACGTTGTTTTGACATCGAATTTCCCCAAAAACTATCAGAATAAATACAACAGCTTACTAGCAAAAAACACCAAATTAGTCGTATAGTTAAATGTATGGATCTAAAACAATCGATTAATCGACTTTAAATTAGTCAAGGATAGCCGATGAAGCGTCTAGTCTTCACCACATTGTTCATTACAACGTCTCTCTTTTCTTATGCTGAAGATCTCGCACTTCAAGCAACTGAAGATGAACCTAAACAAGTGGTCACCAAACCTGAGCAGACCATTGTATCGCACGCCTTATCAATGCATACCATACCGAAGTACGCTATTGATTTCTCCCATTTCGACTACGTTGACCCTAACGCACCGAAAGGAGGAACGATTCGCTTCGCTTCGATTGGTACCTACGATAACTTTAATCGCTACGCTTCACGTGGTGTCGCTGCTAGCCGAAGTGGAGAGCTCTATGACGCGCTTTATACGTCATCACAAGATGAGCTAGGCGTATATTATCCACTCATTGCCACTCAAGCAGAATACAGTGAAACATGGAATTGGGTCGCCGTCGACCTGCACCCTGAGGCCGTTTTTCATGACGGAAAACCAATTACCGCCGAAGATTTTGTTTTTAGCTTTCAAAAATTCTTCGATGAAGGTGTTCCGCAGTTTAGTAAATACTATGCCGATGTCACAGTCACAGCAGAAACCACACACCGTGTGATTATCACGCTCGCAGAGCCAGACAAAGAGAAGCTATTCGGTTTACTCAGTTTGCCCGTCCTACCTGCACACTTCTGGCATGACAAAGATTTCAGTGAGCCTTTAAACTCCCCACCGGTTGGTAGTGGCGCTTATTATGTCAGTGACTATAAATTAGGCCAACAAGTGACTTATTCACGTGTTGATAATTACTGGGCTGAAAACATCCCCGTCAACAAAGGTCATTACAACTTCGACGAGATTATCTACGACTACTATCGTGACAGTAATGTTGCCCTAGAGGCCTTCAAAGCGGGTGAATACGATATCCGAACAGAAACTTCAGCAAAAAGCTGGGCGACGTTGTATACCGGCCCTGCCTTTGAGCGTGGTGAAATCGCGACAGAAACCATCCCCCACTCAGTACCTCAACCGATGTCTGCACTCGTCTTCAATACGCAGCGCAGTCTGTTTAAGGACCCCAAAGTGCGCGAAGCCCTTGCTTACGCCTTTGATTTTGAGTGGATGAATAAAGCGCTTTTCTACGGGCAGTTCACTCGAAACCGTAGCTACTTTCAAAGTAGTCCATACGAAGCTCAAGGTCTCCCATCACAAGCTGAGCTCGCCTACTTAGAGCCAGTAAGAACACAAATTCCTGAACGAGTATTTACTGAGAGTTATCTCCCCCCTGTTTCACACGGCGATGGTTTAATTCGAGATAATTTACTGCACGCTAAACGCCTTTTGGAAGATGCGGGATGGGTAGTTCGTGACCAAATTCTCGTCAATGAAGAAACAGGGCAACCATTCACCTTTGAATTAATGATCTACACGCCTGATCAAGAGCGTACCGCTCTCCCATTTCAAGCGAACCTCAAACGCTTAGGGATCGATCTCAATATTCGTATGGTCGATAATTCTCAATTCATCAACCGTATGCGCAGCCAAGACTACGACATGATTGACAGAGGCTTTAATGCGAACCGATACCCGGATGGCGGTTTAAAGATTGTATGGCACTCAGACTTCATGGACTCATCCTACAATGCGGCCGCGGTGAGTGATCCAGCCATCGATACACTGACTGAAATCATTGCTCAATCTCAAGGGGATAGTGAAGCACTAGCAGCGCTAGGCCCCGCGATTGACCGAGTACTTCAATGGAACTTTTTCGTGATACCAAAGTGGCATCTCAATGCTTATTGGGTCGCCTATTGGAAAAAGCTTGATAAACCTGAAACGAGACCAGACTACGCATTAGGCGTCGATACCTGGTGGTCAACAGAGATTCAATAAGGAGCAAGCATGGGCGCTTATATCGTTCGCCGACTATTACTGGTGATACCCACGCTTTGGGCCATTATCACGTTAAATTTTTTCATTATTCAAATTGCACCTGGTGGGCCTGTTGACCAGATGATTGCGCAAATGGAAGGCTCTGCTGGCGGCTTCAGTGAGCGTTTCACAGGCTCAACCGGTGAAGCTAACAACCAACAACTTGCAGTCAAGGATGAGAACAGCCTTTATCGAGGCTCGCGAGGCTTAGACCCCGAAGTCATTGCTGCGATCGAAAAGCAATTTGGATTCGACAAACCGATGCATGTTAGGTATTTCAACATGCTCTGGGATTACGCTCGATTTGATTTTGGCGATAGCCTCTTCCGCGGAAGTAGCGTCGTTGACCTAATCAAAGACAGGCTGCCGGTTTCGATATCCCTTGGGCTGTGGACTACGCTAATTATCTATTTCGTTTCTGTGCCACTGGGTATTCGAAAAGCCTTAAAGCACAACAGTAAATTCGACATTTGGACAAGTGCTGCCGTCATTATCGGCAACGCTATCCCTGGGTTTCTCTTTGCTATTCTTCTCGTCATTCTTTTTGCGGGTGGCTCCTATGTCAATTGGTTCCCACTGCGTGGTTTAGTTTCCGATGATTGGGAAACCTATTCCACCTTAGGGAAGATTGCAGATTACTTATGGCATATGGTTCTTCCTGTCTCCGCAATGGTGATAGGCGGATTCGCCTCGTTGACGTTACTGACTAAAAACAGTTTTTTAGACGAGATCCACAAACAGTACGTTAGAACTGCGATTGCCAAAGGACAAAGCCAACAAAAAGTACTCTATGGGCATGTGTTTCGTAATGCGATGCTCATCATCATCGCAGGGTTCCCTGCGGCCTTTATTGGCATTTTCTTTACCGGTTCAATGCTTATTGAGGTCATCTTTTCATTAGATGGCTTAGGCTTACTCGGCTTTGAGGCAACCCTGCAACGAGATTACCCCGTTATTTTTGCTAGTCTCTATATTTTCACGCTACTTGGACTTTTACTAAGTATTCTCAGTGATTTAACCTATACCCTTGTCGACCCTAGAATCGACTTTGAACAGCGCTAGGAGAGCCGACATGACACCTTTACAACAAGAAAGAGTCGCCCGTTTCAAAGCGAATCGACGCGGGTTTTGGTCTTTATGGATTTTTGCTGCTCTATTCGGGTTAAGCCTTTTTGCTGAGATTATTGCCAACGATAAGCCGGTGATTGTGCGCTATGACAATGCGTTCTATTTCCCCATCTGGAATACCTATTCAGAAACGGAATTTGGCGGAGAATTTGAGACCGAAGCGATTTATCGTGACCCATTCGTTGAGGAGCTCATCAACGAAAAAGGTTGGGCAATATGGCCAATCATTCGTTATTCGTATCAAACCATTAATTACGCACTACCTGGACCGGCACCTTTCCAGCCAACAGGAGAGAATTGGCTCGGCACTGACGACAAAGGGAGGGATGTACTCTCTAGGCTAATTTATGGATTTCGAATATCCGTATTATTCGGCCTTACTTTAAGTGTTTTTTCAAGCGTCATAGGAGTGACGGTTGGTGCTATTCAGGGGTATTACGGGGGTAAAGTCGACCTTATTGGGCAGCGTTTTATCGAGGTGTGGAGTGGTATGCCCCAGCTCTTTATGCTCATTATCCTCGCGAGTGTCGTTCAACCTACGTTTTGGTGGCTACTGATCATTACCCTTCTCTTTAGTTGGATGGCATTAGTCGGGCTAGTTCGTGCTGAATTCTTACGTGGCCGAAATTTTGCCTATGTCACAGCTGCCAGAGCACTAGGGGTTAATGACCGAACTATTATGCGTCGGCATATTCTTCCCAATGCTTTAGTCGCGACATTAACCTTTATGCCATTTATCTTAAGTGGCTCAATCACCACACTCACTTCATTAGACTTTCTCGGCTTTGGTCTTCCCGTAGGATCGCCATCACTAGGAGAGTTGCTCGCTCAAGGTAAAAACAACCTACAAGCCCCTTGGCTTGGCATATCAGCGTTTTTAGTACTATCCATTATGCTCAGCTTACTGGTTTTTATTGGGGAAGCCGTTCGCGACGCCCTCGACCCTCGTCGCGGATATTAAGGAGTAACCATGTCCCATCTATTATCTGTTTCAAACCTCCATGTCGGCTTCAAGAAGGGTGATACATTACAAAATGTTGTTCACGGCGTCAGTTTCCACATCGATGCAGGGGAGACTCTTGCACTTGTCGGAGAAAGTGGTTCGGGAAAATCTGTCACGGCAATGTCGGTCTTACAGCTTCTTCCTAGCCCTCAAGCTCAATACCCACAAGGTTGTATCCGCTTCTCTGGCCGTGATGTCCTCACGATGGGAGAGCGCGAGCTCAGGCACCTAAGGGGAAATAAAATTGGTGTTATTTTTCAAGAGCCGATGATGAGCTTAAACCCACTACAAACCGTTGAGAAACAATTAGCCGAAGTGCTTGAAATCCACCAAGGTATGACAAAACGGGATGCCTATCAGAAAGTCTACAGTTGGCTGCAAAAGGTCGAGCTTCGTGATCCACAAAGTAAAATGAAAGCCTACCCTCACGAGTTATCAGGGGGAGAGCAACAACGTGTAATGATTGCGATGGCGTTGATCAACGAACCAGAACTACTGATTGCAGATGAACCTACAACGGCACTTGATGTGACAGTACAAGACCAAATTCTCAAACTCATTAAGCAGCTGCAACAAGAAATCGGCATGGCGATTCTTTTCATCACCCATGACTTCAACGTCGTTAGGCGTGTTGCTAATCGAATTGCGGTGATGGAACGAGGAAAACTGGTTGAGACAGGTGACGCCTCAACCATATTTGCCATGCCAAAGCATGAATACACACAAAGTTTACTTGATGCAGAGCCTGATGGGAAAGCCGTCGGGCAACCTAGCGAGGAGACATTGCTCGCCGTGGATGATTTAAAAGTATGGTTCCCTATTAAGAAGGGTGTGTTTAAACGCACCGTCGATCATTTTAAAGCCGTCAATGGCGTAAGCTTTGATATTAAACGTGGGGAGACTATTGGTATCGTCGGTGAAAGTGGGAGTGGCAAGTCAACCACCGCTAACGCTATTCTTCGATTGGTAGAGAGTAATGGGCCAATCACCTTCAATGGTGACCGTATAGACTCACTCGGTCAGAAAGCCCTACTTCCCTACCGAAGTAAGATACAAGTGGTATTCCAAGACCCATACGGAAGCTTAAGCCCTCGATTATCCGTTTCTCAGATCATTGGTGAAGGCTTGAGTATTCATACAACGCTCACTAATGAAGAAATTGACGCGAGAATTGTTGAGGTTATGGCTGAAGTTGGTCTCGACCCTCAGTCTCGCCACCGTTACCCTAACGAGTTTTCAGGAGGCCAGCGCCAACGTATCGCCATTGCTCGTGCTATTGTCTTGCAACCTGAGCTACTCATTTTAGATGAGCCTACTTCATCGTTAGATCGATCGGTACAGTATCAAGTTCTCGCCCTACTTAAAACGTTACAAAAAACATATCAATTAAGCTATTTGTTCATTAGCCATGATCTAAAAGTTGTTAAGTCACTTTGCCATCGCGTTATCGTCATGAAAGATGGCGTAATTGTCGAAAAGGGGGATGTATCTGCAGTGTTCTCTGACGCACAGTCTGACTATACCCATAAGCTTCTTAAAACGGCATTTGCTTAGCGTAAATTGAACACTTATTTGGCGTTAGTGGGGCGAGTTGCTCCACTCCGTTTAGTCGCCAATTCAAACAACCATTGTGGTTCAACGCTCATGTTGAGTCACAAGGGTTAACGAATGATCAGTCCCAATATCATAAGCGTAGTGGCGTTCAGCATTGACTTTAAGGAACCAGAAAACTGACTTTAATGCTTAACCTTATGCACAGCTTAACCCTCTACTTAGCTTTAACTTCTGCATAGCGAAAACAATCTGTTGTGTGGTCATTGACCATGCCACTGGCTTGCATATGAGCATAAACAGTGGTTGGACCTAAGAATTTAAATCCGTTTTTTTTCAGATCCTTAGCGATCACTTCAGCCAGTTCAGTCTTACTCGGTACGTCACCGAGTACACGACGTTGATTATCAATCGGTTGACCATCGACAAATGCCCAAATATACGCACTAAAGCTGCCAAACTTTTGCTGTATCTCGATAAACCGTTGTGCATTATTGATTGCGGCTTCGATCTTAGCCCTATGTCGAACAATACTACTATCCAAAAGTAATCGCTCAACGTCTTGATCGTTCATCGCGGCAACTTTCGCTATATTAAACTGATGAAAGGCACGGCGGTATCCTTCGCGTTTTTTTAAAATGGTGTACCAGCTTAATCCTGCTTGAGCTGACTCTAATGTTAGAAATTCGAAGAGAGTTTGGTCATCATAAATAGGGACTCCCCACTCTTCATCATGGTAGGCGACGTAATCTTCTTTCGTTAAATCAAGCCAGCCACACCGTGTTTTATTCGTCATAAAAATCCCCTTATGCAACATCAGCGAGACACACTTTGTAATCTTTCGTCGATAAACAAAATATCTTTCTCATTGTTATTCGTCATTATATTGCTATGTTGATGATACATAACGATTACACTGAGACTACAACATGTTAGACCTACTTTCTGCTTTATGGCATACCGATTACGAATATTTAATTAGCGCGAATCAAATTGGCTTACTGATTATTTGTCTAACTGGCGTACTACTCTTTGAGAATGGTTTTGTCTTTTTACCCCTTCCTGGTGATAGCCTCGTCATCCTAACGGGTGGTCTTGTCGGCTTAGGGGTGATTGGCCCTGAAGTGAGCTTAGTCTATTTACCTCTAGCTGCTGGTCTTGGTGGCATCTTTGCTTATGAGCAAGGACGATGGCTCACTGGTACACGTTTCATGACGAGAATAGAAAACGCACTACCCACTGATGTTCTTCCGCGTGCCAAAGTACTGTTTGAAAAGCATGGCACATTTGCGATGTTTATCGCCCGATTTGTCCCATTTGTTCGCGCACTGACCCCGATGCTGATGGGGGCATCAGCAGTCTCTCGAAAGCGCTTTGCTATAGTAAGCTTTATTAGCGCTTTCCTTTGGGCTGCGTGCCTCGGTGTCATCGGAGCTTTTTTTGTTAGTACCAATTTATTTACTAACCACGCAGAACTCGTGACCAAACTGGCTATCGCAGTACCGTTACTCCTATTTATCGGTGCTTTGTCAGCAACTGGTTATCGGTTGATGAACCAACGCTAGCACTTTTGACTACTGAAACGAAAAAGCCGACACAGCATGTATATGCTAACGTCGGCTTTTTCATGGAAATTTCAGGCTTAATGCTGTAAAAATTAACACTAAGTAACCATCAACTAAACGCCAGTTGCATTACCCCAAAGGTAAACATGAAGTTGAGGTAAAACGTGCACATCAAACCACTGCTTCTCAATAACCTTATCAACCAAAGCTCGCATCTGTGCAGCTAACTCAGTCTGATTCGGCTCGCCGTCAACATCGGGATTGCAAGCCTGCAAGTAGAGAGGTAACTGCGGATAAAGTGCCTTCATTTCTTCTGCCCATAGAAAGTCAGACTCATCGGCAATGACAATTTTCATGGTTTTTTGCGTCGTATCGCCAGCCATCAACAAAGAAGTATCAAACCGAATAGGGTCAAAGCGCATTTTGGATGAAGGAGGCTTAGGGCTCAACGTAATCGCATCTAGCTCAGCAAACCACTCTGCTGCAACACTCCCTTGGGTTTCCATAGAGAAGCGATAACCTTTGGCTTTGCCGAGCGCAATCAATGGTGCTAGGTCCTGTGTGGCAGGGTTTCCACCAGATAACGTTATCAATAACGGTTTTCCACCACTTAATCTTTCAACTTCAGCAAAAATATCAGCCGCACTCATGTCATTCCAAAGGTGGCGATTCTTTTTGTCAACAGCATGAAGCGTATCGCACCAGCTGCATCGAAAGTCACAACCAGCGGTTCGAACAAAAACAGTCGGTTCGCCTATCGACGCACCTTCTCCCTGAATCGTCGGGCCAAATATTTCAGATATGGTGATCACGGACGGTACTCCGCCCAAGTCTTTGGTGTCTCAGAAACGGCGACGGCACTAATTTCAGGCCAACGCGCTTTACACCAATCATAAAAATGCTTAGCCAATTTTTCTGCTGTTGTATTATTTTCGCCAAGTACATCATTCAAATGGCGATGATCAATCACATCATCAACATAGCGTTTAAAATCGCCTAGCTCACGATAATCACGGACAAAACCTGTTTCATTTAACGTGTCAGATGCTAACTCAACAATAACTTCATAATTATGCCCATGTAAACGCGTACAAGGGTGATCATGGGGTAGACCATGAAGTTGATGAGAAGCCGAAAATTGAAAAGACTTTCTGATGCGAAACATAATGCATTGGTTCCTGTAAAACAAACAATGCAGCACAACACCCAGCCTAGAGCGAGCTCTAGCTGTTACAAAAGCAGACAGCGATGTGGTGTTTTTTACCTGGTGCTACGACAGGGCTTCGAAAAGCGGCGATATAATAGCACAAAAGTATTCACCTCGACAAATCAACGTATACTAATGATAAAGGACGAGCATGGTTGAAGGAGTGCTCTGAAGCGGCGTCAATAGGAGTACACATGGTAAGAATCCAATACAAGTTTAAAGCCAGCATGAATAACAGGCATTAAAAAGGCCAGTCTGAACTGGCCTACGCTCTATGAACTCATCAAGTTTAAAAACACTATAAGTTCATTAAATCTTCTAGTAGATTCTCCGCATCACAATACACATAATCCTGTGCACGTTCGGCGCGATTTAAGTGGATGTTAGCACGACTAAAACCGATATTATTGTTATTCGGGATTAATACCTCTGAAACATACCCTATCGCCATTTCGACATCTGAAAAGCTCACTTTTTGAGACTGACAGTCAATTTCACATTTAAACATAGACACCTAACCATTTAATTTTGTAAAGTTCATTTTTTTTCTAAGTATGATCTATTTATAGCTAGCAATGCTTTCCTGCGCAACCTTGTTCTTCTATTGACAATTCAGTCAATTTAATCTTTGAACAAAAATTTTAGTACAATACACCACCAAAAATACCAAACCTCCAACACATAGATCATGCAAATACATTAACCCCTTTTAAAACAGATGGATAGATAGAGATAGACACAAAAGTCACCAAAAGCAGACATTGTTGTTAATATTTAATTTCGAGATTTCATAATTTGAGAGTTTCAAAGGCTAAGAACAAGAAATGACGTATAAGTCACAACTTTAACGATACGAGAGCAACTATTCGCCAACCTCAAGGTAAGTGTCTCCATTCGTTAACTGAATAATAAACTCATCTCCAGGAATAGGCCGTGAGAATATATATCCTTGCCCGAAGTCACAGCCTAAGTTATACAATGTCTCAATCTGTTTCTCCGTTTCAATGCCTTCTGCAACGACTGAGATCCCCAATGAATGAGACATCGTAATAATAGCCTCGCATATCGCTTTGTCGTCTGGTGACTGCGCTACAGACTCAACAAAAGAGCGGTCAATCTTCAATAAGTCAACATCAAAACGTCTCAAGTAAGATAGTGATGAATACCCCGTACCAAAGTCATCAATAGCAAGCTGAATACCTAAACGTCGCAGTCCGGTTAACACGTCGGAGGTAGAGTTGTTAACATCCATCAGTAAACCTTCGGTGATTTCTACAATGATAGAACCTTTGGGTAGTCTTAATCGCTGAAAACGCTTTATATAATCTTTGTAATCCTCTGGCTTATCATTGAATTGAACTGGTGAAATATTGACACCAAACGCTATCCATCGGCCGGTCATTCGGTAAACATACTTACAAAACTGTGCCGATTGCATAAACACCCAACGGCCAATTTCCGAGATCATCCCATTCTCTTCTGCATGAGCAATAAAGTCACTTGGGTATATGATGCCTTTCTGTGGGTGCTCCCAACGAAGCAATGCCTCTACCTTGACCCATTCCCCTGTATTAAGATCAACAATGGGTTGATAGTGAATGACAAATTCACCACGATTTAGAGCAAGACGTAAATCCTGGGTCAAATTCATTTTTAGGGCGGCAACTTCACCCATTGATTGGTCATAATAACCGACACGATTCCGACCTTTTGACTTCGCATGGTACATTGCTTCATCAGCATTCTTCACAAGCTGATCGCTTACACGCCCATCTTTAGGGTACTCCGCAGCACCAACACTCACACTCACGTATACATGACGACCGCTAAGCACAAAGGGGAGTAAAAATTGCTGTCTTAATCGCTCACAACGCATTTTTAGTTCAAAGTTATTTCGGTAACCAAAATGCATAATAACGAACTCATCCCCCCCCAGCCTTGCAATCACATCACGATGATCCATAGCATCCGTTAAACGGCGAGCAGTCTCTATCAATAAGATATCTCCTGCCTCATGACCCAGATTATCATTAATAGCTTTAAACTTATCCAGGTCAATAAATAACAGAGCAAAAGGCTCGCTTTGTCCTATTTGAGTATAAGCCTCAAGTTCAGACATAAATCGCGATCGGTTTGCCAATTTTGTGAGCGGGTCTGTATACGCAAGCTCAAAAAGTTGTTGATTTGAAGCCTCTAATTGTTGGGTTCTCTTCAATACTTGATCTTCTAAACGTTGATCTTTTTTGCTAATTTCGTCCATCATGACATTAAAATATGTCGCTAACTCCCCCACTTCATCACGAGTATGTATGCCTGCCCGCCGTGCATATTCCCCAGATTCAGAAATTCCCTTTACTACCGATGTTAAGCGCTTAATCGGCGCACTTATAATGTGCTGAATGGTGTATGAAAAAATAACCGAGATAGCAATAAAAACTAAAAACACCCCCAGCAATACATTTGAAAAAAGATGAACTTTTTCACCTAAATATGCATCACTCCTCGTCACTATAAGGGTTGCGAGCAGCTCACCTTCATCATAGAAAGGGAATTTGAAAAACTCTCGCAGTTTAGAGTCTCCCTCTAAGAGAGAGGTTTTTTCACTACCGAATTCGTATAGCATCCGGTTTTGACGGTCAACAATCGCAACATAATCAATTGAGGCAACATGATTCAATGACTCTACTGCCTCTTCTATAGTCTCAAGATCATCGAATAAAAGTGCAGCTTGAAGGCTTGGAGAAACCACTTCTACAATACTTTTTAAGTTTTCCTCTTCTGTCGCCTTCACTAACGTCGATTCAAATGCAAAGAATAGCCCCAGTAATGAAGTGACTATCGTAATCAAGGCACTGCTCACAAGCAGCATAATCTTCGCAGTGACTGAAAAACGGTTTAGTCTCATCGACGTCCACCTGCAACAATCTTACCTAACCGAAGAACTTTTGAGCTGATATTGATATCTGAAGCTTTCAGTGCATCGGGATTGACCTCAAACCTCACTTTATTACCGACGACGACAAAGTTAATGTGCCCCAGTTCTTTGGCAAAGTCTTTGCTTTCTCCAATGACCAAGAGCCCTGCTGGTAGTTGCTTGTTCGCAAACACCTCCTTCCACCAGTTAACATCCTGTTCAGTAACAAATAGAACATCACAGCCCTCAATGGTTCGATGCACATGCCTAGCATCAACTGAACGATTATTGAGTTTACGATGATCCAATAGTAGATTGGCAGCTTCTAAAAAATCGTGACTATGGCTACATACTTCGATGGTTTGATTATCGTTAGTACTCGTATACCGAATAAAGTTATAGATATACCCGGCCTTAATTTTATATTCTCGGGGTGTCAGCTCTCCCCCGATAACAAAGCACGAGAAAAAAATTAGCAGCACCAATACCCGCATACTAATAACCAATCGAAATCGTTCCTAATAAATATGGTTCTTGCTTTGAAGGCTCAATATAGATATCACTGCTTATCTCGTACTCCACTTCATTCGCAAAGATATTTTTGTAGAATAAACTAAGGTCAATATGTTCATTAAGACGATACACCCCGCCTAATGAAAGTGAATAGAGCTCATCTGTTTCATACAGTAGGCTTTCACTTTCATAATTAAATACCGCTGAAAGGTCTAATTTTTGCCCTGAAAGGTAGGTAAGTTTTGTTTTCGATTGGAGGATATCATCACTTGTTCCTCCTGCTAAGATGTTGCTCGTTTGCCCTTTAAACTCAATGTCTAGCCAAGTAAGTGATGTTTGAAAACGCCAGTGCTTATTAAGAGCTTGTGAAAAGACAGCCTCGACACCGTAGATATCCGTTGACCCACCACCTATCGATTGAAAATCGATAGATAATGTGTCGATGATCGCCTGCGCCCCAGAAATATCTCCGATAGAAGCTAAGATCAGCGCCCTCTGCACTAAATCAGTATCAACTTCGATACTAAAGTCATTAGTATTTTCAACTTTAGATAAATAGCCTGATAGATCCAAATAAGTATTGGGGGTTGGCGAAAAGCGGTAGCCTACTTCGTAGTTCGTTGAGCGTTCCGCATCTAACTTGTTATTACTGCGAATCCATGAGTTCACAGAGTAATCATCAATATCGCTAAAACCTGTTGTGTATATGTTCGAAAAGTCCTGAAGCCCGGCATAAATATCAGCAGCATACTCTGCGAAAGTAGGTGTTCGCTCAACTTCTGTGTAACCAAACCAGACACTATGTGCATCATTAAAATGGTGTAGACCACGAATAGAAGGCTGGAACCCCCAACCGTGATAATTGTTATGTTCAACTTTTCCGGCTAACAATAGACGGGTACGCTCCGCAAGATCTAATTCGTATTGCAAAAACATGCCGTAGATATCAAGATTTTTATCATTTTCAGATACTTTCACCAATAATCCATCTTCAGAAAGTAGGTCATTGTAGCGAGCATAAGTACCAAAATCTAAGCGACTACGATCCCAAGAGCGGTTAAGCTGATAATCGATATCCCAAGATTGATATTCCAGATCAATGGCTAATTGAGGTCTATGGCTATACTGATAAGAGATTTGAAATTGTTGAGAGGCGGTTGGTGATATTTGATGCGCTAGACGCGTCATCAACGACACACGATTCCCATCAACCGTTTCAGGCGTGTGTTTTACGCCTAAGCTGGATGTTTGAACCAGTTGATCTATATCACTATCCACATAAAGGCCATGCACTTGCCAGTCTAATGAGTCGTTAATCAGGTGATCGAGACGAAAATTGAGAGAGTAGACACTGGCACTGTCTTTAGCGTCAAAGGGAACATCAGAGTGTTCATGCCGACGGCCTTTAATCCCTATACGATATTGAGTCGCATCACTGTACTCCCCGCCATAACGTACTGATACTTCACCTCCCACCCTTGAATCAAGCGACGCATGGCCCTGTATGCCTTGAGTATCGTAACTATGCTTCGTAATGATATTGACCACGCCGTTTGTTGCGTTGGCCCCCCATAGCATGCCGCCGGTACCACGTATGACCTCAATTCGTTCTATTGAGGCAATATCAATATCTAACTCTTCCCAAGTGATACCAGCAAACGTTGGGTTATATATATTCTGCCCATCAACCATCACCAACATACGGCTATAAAACTGACTCGCTCGAAACCGTGTCGTAATGGCCCATACATTGCGATCGATTTGACGCACAAAAACGCCGGGAACAAGTTTCAACGCCTCTGGAACTGACTGCACACCAAACGAACGTAGCTCCTTACTATCTAAAACATAAATTGAAGAGGGTGTCTCTTGAACTGCTGACGCCCGTTTAAGGGCAGTTGTCACCTGCACATCCATCTGCATTAACGCTTCAAGATCAAGGAATTCATCATGAGAGGCTAAAACATCCCCGACTAAAAATATCAACCCAAACCAACGAGCTTGCATCACTAACTCCATTTACGTCCAATATATTCAGTATAGACATGAGGTTATTTTTCTGACGTAAATGATGTAAAACGAATCTCTCATTATTAAAGTTTGGCATAGTTCAAAGAATAACCAGCCAAACAAAACAAACCTTGATATAAAACAGCGGTTTGACTACATTGTAGCCTAGTTGCATATAGGGAATTTAAGATGAAGCGAGTGATTTTCAATCAGAAGGGCGGAGTGGGCAAATCAAGTATCGCTTGTAATCTTGCCGCTATTTCTGCCAGTAATGGCTATAAGACATTACTCATTGATCTTGACGTGCAAGGAAACGCTAGTCATTATTTAGGTTATGAACAAAATGAAAGCGACCAACTTACCGTTGCTGACCTGCTAAACCAAACTGCAGGTTGGTTTAGTGTTGCAACACCCATCTCTCGCTTCCCTCATGAAACAAACTACGCCAATCTGAGTTTGATACCATCCAGCCCCAAACTTGACCAGATAGAAAATGAGTTAGAACGCCGCTATAAGATATACAAACTACGAGATGCGATTAAAGAGTTAGAAAAAGACTTCGAGTATATCTATATCGATACCCCACCAAATTTCAATTTCTACACAAAATCAGCGTTGATTGCCTGCAATAATCTACTGATCCCTTTCGATTGTGACACCTTTTCAAAACAGGCACTAGAAACCCTCATCGCGAATGTTGCGGAGTTAAGAGAAGATCACAACCCCTCTTTACTTGTCGAGGGCGTCATTGTAAATATGTTTAATGCTCAAGCTAAACACCCAAAGAAGATTGTTGCAGAACTGAGTCAATTTGGGCTTCCTGTCATTGAGCCATACCTACCCTTGTCAGTAAAGATGAAAGAATCTCATTATCAAAGACTGCCACTGATGGCGAGTGCACCAAACCATAAACTGACAAATGCATTTAAAGCGATAGCTGAAAAACTAAACAAAACAGCTTGATCGTGAAACACAGCAATACACTTTCAAAAATATTTTTTTGAAGGGCAATCAAACTTTTTAGTTATATCGTACAAAAAAGAATCATATTTTGTACATCCTCCGAAATCAATTCATTTTTTATCTAAAGAATTTCTTTTTTCTTTAAGTGATAGTTAATCCATTCAAAACAACAACTTAACTAAGAATGCCGTGCAAATCCTAATCAGATCAGACCAGCTTTCCTCCCACCGTCATAGAGTCTTCAAAGAAGTGAAACATTACTGTCACATAAGTTTCCTAACCTTTGCCTGGTTCATTTAAACAAGCTCATGGCAATCAGGCCATATCTTAAAGGATTTAGAAAAATGAAAACTAAGGTTATCAGCGCACTAGCACTAGCACTAGCATGCTCAATGGTATTTAACACTGCAGCTGCAAACGAAACTATCTCTGTAGTAGGTTCTAACTCTGTAACTCCATTGATGGAAGCGTTTGGTGAGACTTACACTTCAAACAACCCATCAGTATTTGTTGAAGTTCAAGGCCCTGGCTCTTCTGCTGGTATCCGTGCTGCAAATGACGGTTCTGCAGACCTAGGTATGAGTTCTCGTAACCTAAAAGATTCTGAGAAATCTGATGAGCTAAAAGAAGTTGTTATCGCTCGTGACGGTATCGCAGTCGTTGTTCACAACTCAAACTCAGTTCAAGCACTAGCTAAAGAAGACATCACTAAAATCTTCAAAGGCGAAATCACTAACTGGAAAGAAGTTGGTGGTGAAGATAAGCCAATCGTAGCTGTTACTCGTGACACAGCGTCTGGTACTCGTGGTGCATTCGAAGATATCATGAGCCTGACTCAAAAAATCAACGACCAAACTGTAACGGCTATCTCTGCTCGTGCACAAGTTGCATCTGGTAACGGTCAGCTAAAAACTATGGTTGCTAACAACCCATTCGCTATCGGTTACATCTCTCTAGGTACACTAGACGAGACACTAGCTGGTGTTGAAGTTGACGGTGTTTACCCATCAGTTGAGTCTATCATCTCTGGTGACTACGCAGTACAACGTCCTTTCCTTGTTCTACACAAAGAAGTTAATGACGCAACAGAAACTTTCCTAAACTGGACTCTTTCTACTGACGCTCAGAAAATTGTTGCTGACCGTGGCTACATCGCTGTTAAGTAATAAATAGTAAGATTTTTAACCCGCCCCACTTTGGGGCGGGTTGTTTGCCGTCTTAGGCCTTTGGAGTTTTTATGACCATCGCAAGTGATAAATTAGAGAAACTGAGAAGCGCTGATTCGCTACAATCAAATGACTCAATTGATTGGCGTGAACTGTTTTTCAAGTACCTCTTTATGTCGAGTGCCGCCCTAGGCATCATTTCACTCATTCTTATTGGCTACTTTATTTTCCGTGAAGGTTTTGAAGCCTTTGCAGTAGCTGGCGTTTCTAACATCGTATTGGGGCAGAACTGGCTACCTTCAGCGTTATTTGGTATTGCACCAATGATCGTTGCGTCACTTGTTTCTACTGCCGGTGCGGTTATTTTAGGTGTTCCAGTCGGTATCCTTACTGCCATCTTTATTGCAGAAGTGGCACCGAAACGCTTAGCAAACATTATTCGCCCAGCAGTAGAGCTATTAGCGGGTATTCCATCAGTTGTTTATGGCTTTTTTGGCCTAGTAATCATCGTTCCACTCATTCAACAGGTATTTAATCTTCCTTCTGGTAACACCATTCTTGCCGGTATGATTGTACTTGGTGTGATGATTCTACCAACGGTTATTACCGTTTCTGAGACCTCTATCCGTGCTGTTCCTCCTACTTATAAAGAAGGTTCGTTAGCATTAGGGGCATCTCATATGTTCACCATCTTCAAGTTGCTATTACCCGCAGCTCGCTCAGGCATTATGACCGGTGTTATTCTCGGTATTGCTCGTGCTTTAGGTGAAACTATGGCAATCATCATGGTGATGGGTAACTCGCCAGCCATGCCTGAAGGCATACTAGATTCGGCACGTACACTAACTGCAAATATCGCGATTGAGATGTCATATGCAACCGGCCTCCACGCTAGCGCACTGTACGCCACTGGTATTGTTCTTCTTGTGTTTATCATGACACTGAACGGCGCACTTCTTTACTTGAACCGCGAACGAGCGAAGTAATTATCATGTTATCTAATTCTATAAAAGACAAAATTGCGCTAAGCGTTATATGGGGTTCGGCAATGATTACCGTCGGCTTCCTATTTTGGGTTGTTTGGTACATCCTATCAAACGGCTTAGCTTACGTAGACTGGACATTTATCAGCTCGAATTACACCACTATTGGTGAAGAATCTGGTATCTGGCCAATGATCGTTGCCACTATTTACATGGTTCTTGCCTCTATTGGTGTTGCTGCACCAATTGGCATCATGACGGCAATCTACCTGACTGAATATGCTGCTGTTGGCAGTAAAATGGTTAAAGTTATCCGTTTCTGTACCGAATCGTTGGCTGGTATTCCTTCGATTATCTACGGTCTCTTCGGTATGACCTTCTTCGTTGTTGTAATGGGCTTTGGTTATTCGATTCTCTCAGGTGCATTAACACTGAGTATCCTTATTCTGCCTGTTATTATTCGTACTACAGAAGAAGCACTGATGGCGGTACCTCAAACCTACCGTGAAGGCTCTTATGCCCTAGGCGCTTCTAAAATTTACACCATCTGGAAAGTTATCCTACCAAGTGCGATGCCTGGTATTGTAACCTCCGTTATCCTTAGTATTGGTCGTGTCATTGGTGAATCTGCACCGGTATTTATGACCGCTGGTATGGTTGCCCGTATTCCTGGAAGTCTTCTAGATTCTGGTCGTACGCTAACCGTTCACCTTTATAAGCTAACAACAGAGCTCTACACCATTCATGAATGGCACCAAGCTTATGCAACAGCCACTGTGCTGATTGTTGTTGTCCTAGTAATTAACCTAATCACCAAAATTATTGCTAACCGCTTCAATACCGCGACTTACTAAGAGATTTTTGACCATGAATAAATTTGATATTGAAAACCTAGACCTTTTCTACGGTGAGAACCAAGCGCTTAAGCAAATCACACTACCGATTCCTGCTAAACAAGTAACTGCATTAATTGGGCCATCTGGTTGTGGTAAGTCGACCCTATTACGCTGTCTAAACCGTATGAACGACCTTATCGAAGGCGTAACGATTAAAGGTAAATTGCACATGGATGACGAAGATATCTATGGCAACATCGATGTATCTCGTCTACGTATCAAAGTGGGTATGGTATTCCAAAAGCCAAACCCATTCCCAATGAGTATCTACGATAACGTTGCTTATGGTTTACGTGCACAAGGTATCAAAGACAAGAAAGAGCTAGACGAAGTTGTTGAACGATCGCTTCGCGGTGCTGCAATTTGGGATGAAGTGAAGGACCGACTTAAGTCGCACGCATTTGGCCTATCTGGTGGTCAGCAACAGCGTCTATGTATTGCACGTACAATTGCAATGCAACCTGACGTTATCCTAATGGATGAGCCAACGTCAGCACTTGACCCTATTGCAACGAAGAAGATTGAAGATTTGATGGAGTCACTAAAGAAAGATTTCACTATCGTTATCGTTACTCACTCAATGGCTCAAGCGCGTCGTATTTCAGACCGCACTGCTTTCTTCCTAATGGGTGAGCTTGTTGAACATGATGATACTCAAAACATCTTCAGCAGCCCTCAAGATGATCGTACTCGTGGCTACGTAAATGGTGACTTCGGTTAATAAAACAACCATATTTAGCTGTGCTTTCACATAGTTAAACTTCAATTTAAAAAATTGAGCCTCATCGCTCTAAGCAGATTATTCCAATAAAGATAAGCGATGGTAAATTTTGCCCCCTAATTGCAATATGGGGGCTTTTTTTATTCTATCTATTCCAATCCTTAACGGCGACAACAGTCTAACGCTTCCTGACGGTGCCCTTCACCTATTTCCTCGAATCATGCTAATGAACGTAGTGAGTTTACTTAGTCACTTTGTTTTCCCTATCATTAGGAAAACAAGAGCCATTCGTACCACCTTGCTATCCATTAGTGATCAATAAGAGTGATTCCTTTGTTGGAAACACATCAAAATTCACATGCTCTTGATACCTATTGCCACTTTCGCAAGTTATGATAAACCTCGGTCATTTGTGTTTTCATACTAACGGGATGGTGACGGCCGACAATTACCTAACACTACAAATATTGCTAATTACAACAAAACAAAGGTAAACACAACCATGAAAATGAATATATATCTATGCGGGTTCATCGCGCTAGGGCTTACAGCATGTTCTTCAACACCAACAGAGTTGGCTCAGCATGAGCCTGTTAAGACGATAGTAACAGCCCAAGATCTGCTCCATCACAACTGGAATCTAATTAGTATTGATGGTGTTAGTGTTGAACCTAAAGACAAATTAAGCATTCCACGCTTAGAGGTTGGAGAGGCGCTAAATAGCAACGGTTATGCCGGTTGTAATACTTTTATGGGTAAAGCAGAGCTACAAAATGGTCGCTTCCGTATAGAACAATTGATTAGCACAATGATGGCCTGCGATGACAGCGAAATGGCGACAGAGAATGCTTTCATCACGACACTATCTGATTGGGGGGAGATGACTCTCAATGAAGACAGCATGATCATTCAAGGTCTGCACACTCTTGAATTTGAACTCAATGACTGGAAATACTAAATTTGTTGGTAGCGATGCGTATCGCTACCAATCTTTGTCACTTCGACCCGATGTCGCCCATTACTTTTTGCCCGAAAAACCGCTTGATCAGCCAGCTGTATCAATTCATCTTTCTGCATATCTTTGATTTGGTAGGCGACAACAGAACCAATGCTAACAGAGATGTAACCTCCAGACTCGATACTATCATTTGCCATTTTATCTTTTTCAAAGTTATCAAGTATACGCTGGGCTACAGGTAAAGCATCATTAGTGTTAGGTAGAATAATTCCAAACTCATCGCCACCTATGCGAGCCAAAAGGTCACTGGCTCGATTCAAACTACGATAAATACGATCAACAACACCTTTAAGGCAGTCATCCCCCATCAAGTGCCCATACTGATCGTTATAAGCTTTGAATTGATCGATATCTATAATCATGATCACTAGCGGGGTCTTTTCTCTGCGCGAACGATAAAACTCTTGATCCAAATAACGATCAAATAAACGACGATTAGCAATACCCGTCAATGGATCAGTATTCGATAGCATCTCAAGCTTTTGATTTACTGCTCGCAGTTTACTTGTCTTGTCTTCAACCGCGATTTCAATCTCTGTTGTACGGCGTAACTGGCTTCTCCATAACTGTGCCGAGGTGATCAAGAAGCATCCTCCTAAAGTAAGGACGAGTACCGTTAATTTATTTTGCTTTTCATGAATATAGCTGTTGGTTGGCGTAGCCTCTAGTGTCCATACCCGACTCCCAAGTTGCAATACCGTTGTCTGCGAATAAAATGAGTCATCACTCAGCGATTTAACTTCGTGTGCCTTTGGGTATTGAAATAGAATTTGGCTATCATTAGCAATACCAGTCTCTGGAGTGGTATCTTTCAGCGTCATGAAGAGCGCTTTTTCAGCCGTTTTATCAAGTGCTGTATGCACTATCTGCTCAAGATTAATCGCTCCAACGAGTAGCCCTTTGAAACGCTGCTCACGCTCAACGGGAGGTACCATTTCTCGATCATAGACCGGCAAAACCAATAGCGCAGCCTCTATCTCCTCCGCCCCCAAAGACAATGAAATCGGTCGCGATATTTGAAGTACGCCGCTTGTTCTAGCTCGATTCAAAACATCAAGGTGTATATCTTCGGACCCGAAATCAAACCCATGAGTCCGCTGGTTATTGGAATAGGGCTCGATATAATGGATAGGGTAATAGCTTGGTCGTTCCTCGGCCTCGACCAACAAGCCTTGAGGAGATAGCTCAACAAAATGGTAATGGGGAAAAGTGCCTCGAAGGCTCTCTTCGTAACGTTGCCTCTCAGAGTGTTCGACTTTGGGTACCCATTCGAGAGCAATGAGACTTCGCTGCCGCTCAAAAAAACCACGAGAAAACGACTGAAACTCCTGATGACTGACGTCATCATTGAGTAGATAAAATTGATTTAGTGCATAGAGCGGCTCTGAGTTACGGTGTAACTCATCATAGATAGACATTGCTTTCTCTTCTACGACAGATTGAAAGTCAGTGGCAATCCGATAATGTTCGAGTCTATCAAGGTAAGAGTAAAGGCCATATAGAAGAATCCCACCACAAACGAGATAACTGAGTAACATATTCTGACTTTTCACACCCTGCCACTCAAAGAACCAAACACCTAATCAGTAAAGACTAGATCGCGCGGGCTTTCCAATTAGACAGCCAAATGAACAATCCACATATTTTCACGATTCAACTCATTTCCGTCAGCATTTCACATCAATTTGTACCGCTTTCATAACTGACATCAGCTAACTATTGAAATTAGTCGCAAAAGTATCAATTAGTTAAGCTATTTACCAATCAATCATTTATGCTAGAAAAATCGTGAAAGCAATTCGGAAGCTTTAGAAAGATGAGAATGGTGTCCCCTTTACCAGGTCAACAAGACAGGTTGTTTTGTGATAATTTTAGGAAGTGGCCAAGACTCTTTCACTTTGTCGTCTTAGTTGCTGTCTCAATCAATATCAGTGCTTTCATACTTACCTCTCCGTTTAGCCTCCCCCCTGCAACGCTTCATGACATTCTTACCCTTTGGGGACTAGGGAACCTACTGCTGCTATTATGGGGGCTGTTACTAAAACTGAAAGCCAAATCAATCTGGTATCGTAACTACCACATTGGAAAAAGCTTACTTTTACTTATTTTCCTTCTCATTGTCGATTTTCTTGCTTTAACGACCCTTCCTCAGTGAAATTTTTTTCCTCCTAATAGGTCTCTTGTTTATAGCATCTAGTGATAAAAACAATAATTATGTCCAATTTTTATCACTAATGGCTCAAAACGAGCAATATTGTGGCTATGCACGGGTTTTAAAGCGCATTAAACATGCTGTCATTTAGATAGTAATCAAGAGTCATTTATACCCTGCGTAACCTTCTTTACCGAAAAAAGATGCGTATAACATTTGCGCACTAAATAGTATCGCTGTGTGACATTGTTTAAGCAACACTCGTACCTCAGGGTATATAATGGTTAATAAATCATTAAAATAGCGTTACTTTTTTCACCGTAATAGAAAGTAGCAACCGCTTTCTAACGAGGAATACATAGAATGAGTATCAAAAAAATATCATTGTTCATCGCCTTAATCATCTTGATTGCAGCATGGTTTCTGTTTGACCTAGGTTCATTACTAACGTTAGAAAACGCAAAACTACAGCAACAACAGCTCGGAGACGCTATAAGTGACAATCCACTCTATAGCAGTGTGCTCTTCTTTATGCTGTATGTCGCCGTTACAGCACTTTCATTGCCAGGCGCAGCAATCATGACTCTACTTGGTGGTGCATTGTTTGGTTTCACATGGGGGCTAGTTTTGGTCTCTTTCGCCAGCTCTGTTGGAGCGACGCTTGCATTTCTGTTTAGCCGCTATTTATTACGAGATTGGGTACAAAACAAGTTTGGCGATCGCCTAGCCACAATGAATGAAGGCATTGAAAAAGAAGGTAATTTCTACTTATTTACGTTACGCCTTATTCCTGTATTCCCGTTTTTTATGGTTAACTTGTTACTGGGGCTTACCTCTTTTAAAGCAAGAAACTTCTATTGGGTTAGCCAACTCGGTATGCTCGCAGGCACAGCGGTCTATGTAAATGCAGGTACACAACTTGCTGAGCTAGAGAGCTTAACCGGGATTATCTCCGCACCTATCTTATTCTCATTTGTCTTACTAGGTACATTTCCATTTTTTGCAAAAGCGATTTTAGGTCGAATACAAGCTCAAAAAGTCTACCGCGAATGGACAAAACCAGCAGCCTTTGACACCAATATGGTCGTTATTGGCGCAGGTTCTGGCGGTTTAGTATCCGCTTATATTGCCGCAGCAGTAAAAGCAAAAGTGACACTGATTGAAAGGCACAAAATGGGTGGCGACTGTTTAAATACAGGATGTGTGCCCTCAAAAGCGATTATCCGTGCTGCACACACGATGAAGGAAATTAGCCGTGCTCACGAGTTTGGTATTCAAAGTGAAGCACCTAGTGTTGATTTCCAAGCAGTGATGAAACGGATACACAGCGTCATTGACCACATCGAACCGCACGACTCTATCGAACGTTACACCTCACTCGGTGTCGACTGTGTAACAGGAGAGGCAACGATACATTCTCCGTGGGAAGTAGAAGTGAACGGTGAGATGATTCGCACTGAAAATATCGTCATTGCAACTGGCGCAAGACCACTCGTGCCTAATATCCCAGGACTTGATGATGTTGAGTATTTAACGTCAGACACCATTTGGTCATTAACGGAACAACCTAAGAGATTACTCGTACTTGGAGGTGGACCAATTGGGTGTGAACTTGCACAAAGCTTCAGCTTACTGGGCAGTGATGTCACGCTCGTTGAAATGGCCGATCAAGTTTTGATTAGAGAAGACAGTGAAGCCTCCTCTTTAGTGGCAAGTCACCTTCAACAGGATGGTGTATCGCTACTCACAAAACACAAAGCGTTACGTTTTGGTCGAGACGATCAAGGACAGTTTGCTGAACTTGAGCACGGCGGTGAGACGACGCTTATTTACTTCGACAAAGTAATGCTTGCCTTAGGCCGTGTTGCTAACGTGAAAGGATTTGGTCTTGAAGCATTAGGCATTGAAGTTAACGGTCGAGGCACCGTTGATGTGAATGACTACTTACAAACTAAATACCCGAATATCTTCGCGGTGGGTGATGTTGCAGGACCATTCCAACTGACTCACGCTGCCGCACACCAAGCATGGTATGCAGCGGTAAATGGTCTATTTGGTACATTTAAGAAATTCAAAGCTGACTATCGCGTGATCCCTGCGGTAACGTATACCACACCTGAAGTCGCAAAAGTTGGTATCAACGAAAGAGAAGCTCTCGAGCAAGGCATTGATTTTGAAGTCACCCGCTATGATATCGATGACCTCGACAGGGCTATCACTGACGGTGATGACATCGGCTTCATCAAAGTAATCACACCGAAAGGTAAAGATACTATCTTAGGCGTCACTATCGTAGGAAATAAAGCTGGTGACCTCTTAGCTGAATTCACCCTCGCAATGAAGCATGGATTAGGGCTTAATAAAATTTTAGGGACGACCCACCCTTACCCAACAATGAGTGAAGCGGTTAAATATACTGCAGGAGTATGGAAAAAAGCGAACGCTCCCGAAAAGCTGCTCACTTGGGTAGAAAAATACCACCAATGGCGCAGAAAATGAGGAAATGAGATAGCTCGGAGCATTAAAAAGACACTGTGAATGCAGATCGTTACATGAGGTCTGCTCATCATATACTTACACGCTGTAAGACCACGAAATACGGATAATTCGAGACACGGAGAGAAGTCCATGATTAAGCCTTTTGCACTTGCGCTAGCCGTCAGCTTTTCAGCAAATGCTATTACCCCTGAATCCAGTTGGGACGCTGTCCTTCAAGAAGCTGAAGGGCAAACCGTCTACTTCAATGCTTGGGGTGGAAGCCCTCAGATCAACC
Organism: bacterium sp. HQB-150; assembly: GCA_043421945.1. GTDB lineage: Bacteria > Pseudomonadota > Gammaproteobacteria > Enterobacterales > Vibrionaceae > Thaumasiovibrio. The sequence continues at coordinate 159,009 of JBHOGO010000002.1, forward strand.
AGTATCTTCGATGGGCAGACCAAACACTACAACGTGATTACAAAGTATCCTTAAAGCATGTCAAAGTCAGTGATATTGCCGAAACGGTGAATCGCCTTCTTGCAGAAAAAACCGCGGGTAAACACAGTGGTGGTAGTGTCGACATGGTTTGGATCAACGGTGAGAATTTTAAATCTCTAAAACAAAACAACCTGCTTTGGGGGCCTTTCACCACCATGCTCCCAAACTGGTCATACATTGACACCTCTCTTCCTATTGACGTTGATTTCACTGAGCCCACACTGGGTTTAGAAGCCCCTTGGGGAGTTGGACAACTCGTCTTTATCTATGACACAGAGCAGATGACATCCCCTCCGACATCATTTCATTCACTTCTTGAGTACGCTAAAAATCATCCAGGAAGAATTGCTTACCCTCAACCGCCAGAGTTTCACGGTAGTTCATTCTTAAAGGCAGCATTAATTGAGCTTTCGAACAACAATCCGAAACTTTACAATCCTGTTGATCATGACGAATTTGAAGTGATTTCAGCGCCACTGTGGCAATACTTGGATGAATTGCACCAAGTGGCATGGCAGCGAGGTGAACGTTTTCCTGCCAGTAGTGCTGAAACAAAGCAGCTTCTTGATGATGGTCAGATCGACCTTGCCGTCACTTTTAATCCAAATGATGCCAATGCGTCTATTGCAGATGGCTCCCTAACACCTTCTGCGCAGACGTATGCCTTTGACGCTGGTGCACTGTCAAATATTCACTTCATAGGAATTCCATGGAACGCAGAGCATAGTGCAGGTGCACTGGTCGCAATTAACTTTCTACTCAGCCCTGAAGCGCAAATTAGAAAATCAGATAGCGAAATTTGGGGAGACCCTGCGGTTATTGATAGCAGCAAACTAAGTGGTGAAACGCAAGGTTTTAGCCTCTACCCCTCATTAAAAGAGCCCCATCCCAGCTGGCAGGTTGCTTTAGAGCATAGCTGGCAGTTGCGGTATGGCGTTCAATAGTCACTCGATGAAAATGTCATGGCTGTACTGGGTTGCAATATCATTACTAGCGATACCACTGGTTCCTGGGTTTGCTGGTATTCTTTTACCCGCCTTTTCTTATATCCCTTCGCTAGGGTTAGAAACATTTAACCTCTCTGCTTTCGAAGACGTCTTTCATTGGAATGGCGTCTATTCCGCTATTCTGACGAGTATTTTCACAGGGGGAGTGAGTACACTTCTCGCCGTTTGTGCGACGTTCATCATAACTCGAAACCTTTGGCAAACCTCTGCTTGGGAGCGGTTACAAACTGTTTTAGCCCCTATATTGGCGTTACCTCATGCAGCGTTCGCTATTGGCTTTTTATTCACTTTTTCTCAAACTGGCGTTGTTGCAAGGATAATCTCACCCATCACTATGCCACTTCTGACCGGTGACCGATGGGGAGTAGGACTCATCATCATTTTGGCCGTGAAAGAGATCCCCTTTCTCATCATCATGAGCCTTAGCGTTTTACATCGCATCAACGTCAACAAGCAATTGAAAGGCGCCGCAAGTATAGGCTATGCACCACAGCAAAGTTGGCACGCCATTATCTTTCCACAATGGTTAGCCAGTATGCGCCTACCTATTTTCGCGGTGCTCGCCTTTGGCCTTTCTAACGTAGAGATTGCCTATATTATTGGCCCACAGCGTCCACCAACACTAAGCGTATTAGTTTGGCAGTGGTTTAATGACCCCGATTTAACGCTCTTCCCGCGCGCAGCTGCTGGCTCTGCCATCTTGTTATTATTGGGGCTATTTAGCCTACTGGCTTGGTGGGTCGGGGAAAGGGTTTATTTAACATTCACACATAAAAAGCGCCTATCTGGCATGAGGAATTTCACATTCCCTCTTTTGAGCAGTGTTCGTTTTCTTCCTATATTACCTTTAGTCACACTACCCGCCATCATTCTATGGTCTTTCACATTGCGATGGCGTTTCACTCATTTAATCCCAAGCCAGTTTACCTTACGGTATTGGTCACAAGAGATGGCGCACATTGGCGATCTCATAATGAACAGTCTTTTCATCGCGATGCCTACGGTGTTAATTACTCTCGTATTAGTCTGCGCATTATTACAATTCTCAACCAAGAAACTACCGAGTTGGCTCGTTGCCTTACCGTTAGTGGTACCTCAACTTTCTGTCTTATTTGGCATTCAAGTCTTTTCCTACTGGCTAGATATTGGTAATACTTGGCTTTGGGTAATATGGAGCCATTTCTTATTTGTATTTCCTTACCTTTATCTCAGTTTATCAGCGAGTTGGGCAAACATTGACCCGCGCATAGAGATGACGGCACAAAGCCTCGGCTTGTCACCATGGGAATGCTGGTGGAAAGTCAAAGTTCACTACTTGCTGCCTGCTATATGCGTTGCAATGGGAATGGGGTTAAGTGTCAGTTTGTCACTTTATTTACCGACACAAATGCTGAGTGGGGGAAGAATAGCAACAATCACGACAGAAGCAATTGCTCTCACAAGTGGTGGAGACAGACGTATAACGGCTATATATGCGCTTCTTCAAGCCGCTATACCGCTATTTATCTTTTGGTTTAGTCTTCGCCTGCAACGTAAAGCTCAAGCTCGTTTATCACCTCACTATCGTGAGGCAACGACACGTTCGGCTTTGGCAGAACAAGTCGATGACACCCCAAGTTACCATTCACACTCTACGATCAAACCGGACAACCGCTATGTCGCTACAAATAAAAAACCTAACTATAAATAGATCAAACCAACCCTTCATTGGTCCTTTTGAACTGCAGGTTGAAGAAGGTGAAATTCTTACCATCATGGGGCCAAGTGGCTGTGGGAAATCGACATTACTTAATGCAATCGCTGGGCACCTAAGCAGTGATTTTTCTGTCGTCGGCGAGATAACCTTAAACAGCACTGTGCTGCAAAAAAGCATTAACCCAAGTATTTCCCCAGCCCCGCAGGGTAAAAAGCATAAACCAATCAATTTGGCTGCACACCAGCGAGGTGTCGGTATTCTCTTTCAAGATGACTTACTTTTTTCCCACCTTAATATCTGGGAAAACCTTGCGCTTGCCTTGCCAAAGGAGGTAAAAAATCGTCAACAACGCTGCCATGAAGCGCTCGAATCCATTGGCTTAATCAATTTAGCCGGTGTTCATCCAGAGCAAGTCTCTGGCGGCCAAAGAGCCCGTATCAGTGTCATTCGTGCTTTACTTGCCAAGCCATCTGCCCTTCTACTCGACGAACCTTTTAGTAAGCTCGACAAAGCATTGAGATCTTCCTTTCGCGAATTTGTTTATCAGCAAGTACGCCGCGCAAATATTCCCGTGATTCTTGTCACTCATGATGAAGATGATATCCCAGCAAACGGGCCTATTTTCGAATGGTCATTTTAGCGCTAGCCCACCTCCCATTTATCTTCAGCACGCACTAAAGCCTCCCTACCTATATGTACATCGGTAGGGTTCCTCCTTGGTTTCAATTACGCACACAAAGCACGATCACACCTAACCAACAAATCAGCTACAAAAACACAAAGAAGTACAATTAAAAACCAGTCAATCGCGAATATATACATTTTTCTTGCATAAAAAACCATAATTGTTAGTATTAACACATCGGTTTTTAATGCAGAAAAATAGCATGGGTATTCAAGTTAGTCATATCGACAAATTCTATGGTGATCATCAAGTATTGCATGACGTAAACTTTGATTGCCCAGCGGGAAGTACATTAGTTTTACTCGGCCCTAGTGGTGCAGGTAAAAGCTCTCTTTTACGTATTCTTAACCTGCTTGAGACAGCGCAACAAGGTCAATTACAAATCAATGGCGATAACTTTGATTTTGGCAAGGGCGTACCTGAGTCTGCTGGTCAAGCACTAAGAAAAAAAGTGGGAATGGTCTTTCAGCAATACAATTTATGGCCACATAAAAATGTCTTGAGTAACTTGATCGAAGCACCAATCAATGTGCAAGGGAAAGACAAGCCATCCGCTATTAAGCTCGCCAATCAATTACTAGAACAGCTACAACTGAGTGACAAAGCAGATGCGTGGCCACTACAACTTTCAGGTGGACAACAACAACGTGTCGCTATTGCGAGAGCACTCATGATGGAACCAGAGATTCTCTTATTTGATGAACCAACTGCTGCACTTGACCCCGAAATTACTAATCAAGTCGTTGGTATCATTAAAGAGCTCGGAAAGACTGGCATCACACAAGCGATTGTGACTCATGAAGTTGATTTCGCGAAAAAAGTCGCCAGTCATGTCCTCTATTTAGAACAAGGAAAGGTTGTTGAATTCGGTGATCACACTGCATTCACAGCGCCTAAAACCCAACAATTTGCAGACTATTTGTCTCACTAAATTACGCAAGGAGTAACGCGATGAAAAAAACAGTATTGGCTATTTTGATGGCTGCAACAGCAACAGCAGCAAGCGCCCAAGAAGAAATCAAATTCGTCATGGAAGCCACTTACGCGCCTTTCGAGTACATGGATGAAAACAACCAAATTCAAGGCTTCGACGTTGACCTAGCTAACGCACTATGTGCAGAGCTGAACGCTACGTGTTCTTTCCACAATCAAGCTTTTGATAGCCTTATTCCGGCACTGCGCTTTAAGCGTTACGATGCTGCTATTTCAGCAATGGACATCACTGATGCACGTTTAGAGCAAGTCGCTTTTTCCGACGCCTACTATGATAACGCTGCGGCTTTCGTTGCGCTTAATGATGGTGACATTTCAGGTAAACGTATCGGTGTTCAAAACGGTTCTACCCATCAAAGTTACTTGATTGAAGAGATGAAAAACGTTACTTCAGTGCCATATGGTAGCTACCAAGATGCATTCATTGATATGCAAAATGGTCGTATCGACGCTATCTTTGGTGACACTGCTGTTGTAGCAGAATGGTTCCCTAAAAACGACGCCTTGACCTACGTGGGTGAATTAGTCACAGATAAAGCCTACTTCGGTAATGGATTTGGTATTGCGGTAAACAAAGACAACCAAGAGCTTGTTGACCAGCTAAACCAAGCACTGACGGCCGTTAAAGAGAATGGTCAGTATCAAGTTATCTTTGATAAGTATTTCGGAAACTAATATGGAATTGAGCGGTTACCCACTAACCCTCGCGACGGCTGGCTGGATGACAATCCAGCTTGCCTTAGTCTCGCTGTTAGTTGGCTTAGTTTTAGCTGTGCTGTTTGCCGCTGGCGAAATGGCAAAATGGCGCCTTGTCTCATGGCCAACCACGTTGCTTGTTACCATGCTTCGTGGATTGCCAGAGCTGCTTGTCGTACTCTTTATTTTCTTTGGTACAACACACGCTATTTTCCTTTTGACAGGGTCATTTATCGACATTGACCCATTCTGGTCTGGGGTCGTCGCTCTTGCTCTCATATTTGCGTCTTATGCATCACAATCTATTCGTGGCGCACTCAAAGCCGTACCAAAAGGCCAAACTGAAGCCGCTTATGCGTTAGGCTTTGGTAAAGCTCAAACCTTCTTTTACTTTGTTTTACCCCAAGCCGTGAGGCACGCCCTACCCGGTCTCACAAACCAATGGTTGGTACTACTCAAAGATACGGCATTAGTTTCACTCATTGGCGTCACCGATTTGATGAAGCAAGCACAACTGATTTCCAGTGCAACCCACGAGAGTTTCACATGGTATGCCACCGTTGCCGCTATCTACCTCATCATTACCATACTCAGCCAACAGCTGATTAAGCGTCTCTCAGTCTATTTTGAAGCACCCGGCCAGCAGAAGGTGAAAGCATGAATCAAGATCATTTTTGGCAAATGCTGGGGGGCCTCGGCACAAGTCTAGAGCTCACTTTAGTTTCTCTGTTAGTGGGCTGTACAATTGCATTTTTCTTCACGTTGATTCTCATTCTAAAAACGCCTGTCGCTGAACAGCTTGTGAAAGGTATCATTGTGTTGTTCACCGGCACCCCTTTACTCGTTCAGATTTTTTTAATCTACTACGGGCCAGGGCAATTTGAATGGTTAAAAGAAAGCTTCTTATGGCATTGGCTCGTTCAACCGTGGTTCTGCGCAATGCTCGCCCTTGCCCTCAATACGGCGGCATACTCTACCTTACTGTTTAAAGGCGCATTTGATGCCATCCCGCACCAACAGTGGGAAGCTTGCTCTGCACTCGGGATGAACACGAAACAGACATTGCGGATGCTTCTGCCCTACGCTGTTCGCCGAGCTGTACCGGCATACTCCAACGAAGTTATTCTGGTCTTTAAAGGTACCTCGCTCGCAAGCACCATTACCATTATGGATGTCATGGGCTATGCACAAAGAATCAACGCACAAACTTACGATACACTCACTGTATTTGGTATCGCTGGCGCTTTCTACCTCACGGTGAACGGCACGCTAACGCTCATTTTCCGTCAAGTAGAAAAACGTGCGCTGGCCTTCGAAGCGCATTAACACACGCTTATCTTCATCAGCCCTGTACAAAAAAACCAGCCAAGCGGCTGGTTTTTATTAGGGATGAACAGTCAGTGCTATAGCGTGACCTCTGAAGATTAGCTAACTGGTTTCAAATCCAAAATGTGCAATAGACGCTCTGGTGTGCCTTCCCAGATCATCGGGCGCCCCTTTTGGTTATCCTCAGTCCACCAGCCCGTAAACTTCTTCGTATTAAACTGATAGAAGCTTGAACCAGACATCACTGGAACCGTCACTTGATTCTCAGCAATAATGCGTTGAATTTGATGGGCAATCTTAAGTTGGTCATCTCTATCCGCTGTTTGATAGAAGCTGTCTAAGAGCACATCAAGCGCTTCATCATTCCAATGGTGCATGGCAAATCGTGGCATACCTTGCTCTGCTTGCAGCTTTGAGTGATAACCACTATTCCAATATGTGTGTGGCGTCGGACCATGAAAATAGTTGGTATACGCAATGTCATACGTTGCACTCAACATATTTTGATTATAGACCGCGAAGTCAGGCGTTCTCGCGTTGGCTCTAATTCCAACGGCAGCTAAATGCTCAACGGCTAACATCACAACATTATTAAAATCTGTCCAACCGTTTGGTGTTTGAATATCGAGAGAAAACGATTCTCCACTCGGAGATTGAACGAAACCATCACCATTTTTATCGACAAACCCTGCCTCTGCCAGTAACGCTTTTGCTGCTTCAACGTTATAAGTCATGAAGGGTTTAAATTCTTCGTGGGTTGATTTATCCGACCATGCTTCAAATGCGTAACCTAAACCAGAAGCAAAGTCATTGACTGATCCATTACCATAGTTAGCGATATCGACAATATCTTGTCGGTCAATGGCCATTGAGAAAGCGCGGCGGAAATCTTTATTCGATAAAATCTTATCTTTAACGGGATCCGAGGATTTAAAATTAAACACAAATGATTGTGTACCTGCAGCCGGATACCAATAACCGTGGTTTTCAGATGCCGCGACAAACGTGGTATCAATATCTGGAACAAACGATCCAGCCCAATCAACCTGAGAATCGATAAGTGAACCCAGCACCTGATCATTGTGGTTAAACTGCGGTGCTCTTAAACAATCAACATCTAAGCTTTTGTTATCCCAATAATGAGGGTTTCGGCATTGCACAAATAATGTTGGAGTAAAGACAGGGATCTCAGTAAACGGCCCTGTTCCTACAGGATGAATACTCTCAAACTCCGTCACCCCTTCAACGTCTTTCCAAATATGCTTAGGAACGACGGGTACCAATACGATTTCATAAGCAGCATTGGTATTCACTTCTGCGAGCGAAAATTTCACTGTGTAATCATCGACTTTTTCAACATGTGTGACGAGTTTATTAATGCCTCGATCATCAATCGGTGGGTTATCTTTTACTAACCCAAAGGTGAATACTACGTCGTCAGCACTAAAGGTTTCACCATCTGACCATTTAACACCTTCTCGTAAGTCAAAGGTAACCGATAATAAGTCTTCACTAAAAGTATAATTAGTTGCAAGGCGGAATTCAGGCACATTCCCTTTTAATTCATTAAAAACAACAAGCGGCTCATAAATAAAGTCTCTCGCTGTATGAAGTCGAGATGAGATATAAGGGTTAAAGTTTCGAACCATTGTCGCATTATGATTTGGAATAATCGTTATTTGAGACATCGAGTCTAATGGCGTTGCGTGCGCTACGGATACACCCATCAATGCAGCAAGTAGGGTTAATGTGGTTTTCATTTTCACTCCTTATTATGAACAACACATTAATACAGATACGTTTAATCCCTTATTAACGCAACTTCACTAATACAAATCTGCGCTAAACAGTTGCTACAAACAGAGCCAACAAATGTTACAAACAGGAGAGGCAGATGTTAAAGACGAGGTATGCAACTTTAATTATAAAAATTGTTATCTAGAAGCGATTAAAATCTAGAAATAATTGTGATTTGCGACGCACAAAGAAACGTAAATTAAGCCATTAAATTTCATGGTTTTCTAATTTTGAACTGACTCGCAATCGTTCATATTGATATCGTTTTAGCAAAATTTCGACTGAACATCCCTTTTAATTAACCCTAGTCACTTCCTAGTCTGACTCTGTCAATGTCGAAATAGCACCATAAAGGCTGTATATATTATCTGCCTGAAAGCTAAATATTAACGTCAGACTGTAAGTACCTCGTTAATGCACGCATAAACCTTGCCGCCTCTCCGCCAGTACATGCTCGATGATCAAAAGTCATCGATATTGGTAAGCACTGTTTTTCTACAATCTGTTTATTCTCATCAAACGCAAGCTGACTATGCAGCCGCCCAATGCCAATGATGGCGACTTGTGGCGGTGTAATCACTGGCGTGGCATACAACCCCGCTATCGAACCAAAGTTACTCAGTGTTAGTGTGGCCGATTGCCTTTGGTCATGACCAAGGCGGCGGGTTCGAATGCCCACAACGGTCTCTTTCAACCATTGACGAACTTGCTCATCCTGCATGCTCTCTGCTGATTTTAATACGGGGACGTAAAGGCCATGCTCACTGTCCACCGCGATACCGATATCGACTTGGTGGTGCATACAGCGTGTCATGGTCTCCTCATCAAACCATGCATTCAAAGATGGTTCACTGTGGCACGCAGCCACCATTGCCTTGATAACGGCAACGGTAATATCGTGATGATGCTCAGCCGCCAACGCTATCTCTTCTGTTAACGTTACCGACGCCACATGATGATGCGACTCTGCCATCGCTTTCGCCATGCTTCGACGCGCCCCTTTCAGTACCTCTGTCCCCGGTAACTGATGCTGGCACTGGTTATATACATCGCTATCTAAAATCGTTCCGTCATGCCCACTCCCTAGCGTACGATGTAAATCGATGCCTAAGCGCTGCGCTAAACGACGAGCAGAAGGCATCGCAGCAATGTTTTTTTCTGCTGATTTATCTGCTGGAGTTGCTGTTGCCTTCCCTAACGCAGGGTCATTTTTATCTTGAAGATCATCACTCAACCAAAACGTATCAATATCCACATCACTCTCTTGATGGGAAACCGACCCGACAACGGTTGCTGCATCATCCAATGAGCTCTCAGCGCTATGAGGATTGGGTTCGATTTCTACAAGCTTAACGCCAATATGTAAGATATCGCCCACTGCGCCAAAACAGCGCATCACGCGGCCTTCGAACGGTGCGGGCACATCAACTAATGCCTTGGCTGTTTCCACTGTTAATAAAATCTGGTCGACAATGACAGCATCCCCTTCAACGACATGCCATTCAATAATCTCTGCTTCTGCCAAGCCTTCACCTAAATCAGGCAGCCGAAAAGTTTTCATTGCCATCCCTCCATCAAGACATGAACCCGTTGAACAATATCTTTTACTGATATGAGGTTGTATGCTTCATTACGTGCGTAAGGCATCACCGTATCAAAACCCGTTAAACGCTGTGGCGGAGATTTTAAAAGGCATAGCCCTTCTTCTGCTACTCTCGCTAATATTTCCGCCCCCACGCCACACGTTTTGGCGGCTTCATGTACCACTAACAACCGCCCTGTTTTTTCCAGCGAACGGAGTACCGTCTTGGTATCCAGTGGTTTTATCGATGCCACGTCGATCACTTCCACTTCAATGCCTTCTTCCGCCAACAATTGACAAGCCTGTAAGCATTCAACAACCGTTGCTCCCCATGTCACCATCGTTGCGTCTCTGCCCTTACGTAAGATAAAACTCTGACCTAAAGGCAGTTCCAAACCGTTATTATCAACCGTAGACTTAACGGTGCGATAGATACGCTTTGGTTCAAAGAACATCACAGGATCATTACTCCTGATCGCTGCCAGCAAGAGCCCATAAGCTCTTTGCGGAGAAGAAGGGACAACAACACGTAAACCTGGCGTATGCGCAAACAAAGCTTCAACACTTTCAGAATGGTGTTCTGGCGCATGAATACCGCCACCAAATGGCGCGCGGTAGACTAATGGGCAACTTAGCCGCCCCCGGGTTCGGTTACGCATTCTTGATGCGTGGCAAACAATATGCTCCATCGCAGGAAAGACAAAACCTTGAAATTGAAATTCGGCCACAGGCCTTAATCCCTGAGTTGCCATTCCCACCGCCAGACCACCAATCATCGCCTCGGCCAACGGTGTATCCATTACCCGCTTAAAGCCATACTTCTGCTTTAAACCTTGCGTAGCCCGAAATACGCCGCCGTTTTCAGCAATATCTTCTCCCAGTAAGACGACATTCTCATCCCGTGCCATTTCATAATCTAAGGCGAGATTCACAGCCTCTAACAATGTCATTTCACTCATCGCGATTAGCCTCCATCCCCATGGCTTTTTGAATCAACGCATCTCGCTGTGATTCAAGCTCGGCTGGCAAAGAGGCATAAAGATAGTCGAAGGCAGACTCTGGAGGTTGCTGGCTCACTGACTGATAATGTTTAACCTCTTGCTCGACAATATGGGTGCACTCTTTCAGCCAGCCCTCTTCTTGCTGTTCATCCCACCAACCACTGCTGTGGAGGTACTGCTGAAGCCGTTTGATAGGCTCGGCTTCCCACGCACTTTGAAGCTCATCTGCACACCGATAGCGACTTGCATCATCCGCCGTGGTGTGATCACTAAGACGATAGCTCGACATTTCAATCAATGTTGCCCCTAAGCCATGCCTTGCGCGATTCAGAGCTTCAGTCACGCTTTGATACACAGCCAATACATCATTGCCATCCACAAGCACACCGGGAATACCCACGCCAACGGCCTTATCAACAAGGTGCTTAGCTGCACTTTGTAGCTTTCTCGGGACAGAAATCGCCCATTGGTTATTGTTCACCACAAAGACAACGGGGAGCTGCCACACACCAGCACAATTGATCGCCTCATAAAAATCCCCCTTAGACGTAGCACCGTCGCCAAGGTTAACCACAACCGCTTGTTTTTTATTCTGTAGTTTTAACGCAGTCGCCACACCGATAGCATGGGTGCATTGTGTCGCGATAGGAACGCAAAAAGGAAGGTCGCCTGAAGGCGATTCAAAGTCGCTGCCGCGTTCGTCTCCCCCCCAGTACAGTAGGTTATGCGCCATCGAAACGCCGCGCATCCACTGCACAGGCATATCACGATAATAAGGTACGAGGGTGTCTTCGCGCTGCATTGCAGCCCCTGTACCGATACCAATAGCTTCAGCACCAAGGTGAGAAGGATATGTACCAAGCTGACCAGTACGCTGTAAAGCGATAGCTTTTTTATCATAGACACGAACCAGCACCATCTGCTGGTAGAGGTGGACAAGTTTAGAAGGCGTCATCACTGTAGACCAATCACACTGACATTCACCCGTTGGGGATAGATACTGCAACATGTCATTCATAGCGTCTCCTACTGCCTTACTACTCACTTAAAGGGTGAGAGTTTTAAAATAGGCTGATTTGAGTGTATGCACCTCGACAGAAAAACTGCAAACAACGTGGTTTTGTCGAGAGTAAACTCTACTTTCCACAGCGAGTACTAAAGCTTATCGATCAACTCAGGTAAGACATCAAACAGGTCGCCAACATACCCAACGTCAGCAACCTCAAAAATGGCGGCGTCAGAATCTCGGTTGATAGCAATAATAGTTTTTGCCGATTTTATCCCCGCAACATGCTGAATGGCACCGGAGATCCCCACAGCAATGTAAAGTTTTGGAGCCACAATCTTACCGGTTTGCCCGACTTGATGATCGTTGCCGATAAAGCCCGCATCCACAGCCGCTCGAGAAGCCCCTATCGCTGCCCCTAGCTTGTCGGCTAACTGTTCCAAAAGGGAAAAATGTTCCGCCTGTGCAAAGCCCCGCCCCCCCGAGACAACAATTTCAGCAGAGCTAAGCTCAGGTCGAGTCGTCACCTTCACTGCATGCCCCTGCCATGAAGTCGCCAAATCAGCAGCACTCCGACTCGTCGGTTTATCAACATGCTCTATTTCTTGTTGATCATTATGGCAGGTGTTATGACTAACTTGGTCTTCGAAAGCACTCGCCCTTAACGTCATAATCAGTTGAGGATCACTGCTTTTCACGGTCGCCAACACATTTCCGGCATACATTGGTCTCACAAAAATGTCTTCTCGTATGAGCTCGCACACATCCGATAACATACCGACACCAAGTTGTGCTGCAACACGCGGTAAAACCGACTGGGCATGCTGTGTAGAAAGAGCGAGTAAGTAACGATATCCCGCCATTGAATGCTTAAGCGTATCTGCTGCCGCCACGGTTAAATGATGTGCATGTCGCTCATCATCATTTACGATCACCTTACCAACCCCTTCCATGCGGGTGACTTCGGCTATTAGCTCTTGCGCGATGGCATCCCCAACAAGAATGACATCAATACCGGTATCTAAAGTAGGTGGGGTTGACTGAACGTGCTGTAACTTCGATGCGATAGCGACCAGTTTTTGTGTGTCACTCATTGCCTGATTCGCTGGAACATACAGGAGTGCCAACCTTTCATATGAAGAACTCATAGTGCCTCCTGTACAGCTTTAATCTTCGCGATCAATGCATCGACACTATCGACTTTGACTCCACCTTGACGAGCAGGTGGCGATTGGTAGTTTTCAATCACTTGGCTCGCATGATAATCGAGGCCGAGTTCAGTTATATTCAATGTATTAAGAGGCTTAGAGCGTGCTTTCATAATATTGGGTAAAGAGGTAAAGCGGGGCTGATTTAAACGTAAGTCTGTACTAATGACAGCAGGTAACCTGAGCGATAAGTCAACGGTACCTTCATCGGCTTCTTCAGTAATTTTCACGACGGGTTTCGTGTCATTTCCCCCAACGGACTCTGCTGCTTGGCAAGCTTCATTCATTGCCAAAGCAGCAATACAATTTCCCTGAGGCCATCCAAGTAAACCAGCAAGCATTGGTGCGACTTGTCCATTGTCAGTATCGATACTTTGCTTACCAAGTAGTACCAAATCTATCTGTTGCTGCTCCACGATTTTTTCTAACACTCGTGCCACCATTAATGGCTCCAATGTGCGTGATTCCGTAATGTGGATCCCTTGATCGGCCCCCATTGCTAACCCAGCACGTAATGTTTCAACGACCTGTTCATCACCTAAACTCACCACAATGACTTCGTCCGCCACGCCTTGTTCGCGTAATGTAATGGCTTGCTCTAGGGCGATTTCACAAAAAGGGTTGATAACATGCTTGATATGCCCCGTCTCGATTTGGCTTTGATCACCATCGGATGAAAGATGTACCCGTGTATAAGGATCAGGTACACGTTTAAGGCCAACTAATACTTTCATCTCTTACCTCCCCGCTCCGTTAACCGTAAAGAGAAATAGCACCTCATTGCAGTTTTTTAAGCGTAGGAAAGTTTACGTTTACGTCAACGGGATATAGCTTGTGCCATACTTACCTAGCGTAAAGATTCTCTGACAGCGTCAAAAACAACCGTCCATAATTTCACATTGTGACTAAACATCCGTTTTTTCACGCTAGACTTCTACATGCAAATACCGTGTGTTTTAAATGCCGACCTATTGGCGAATTTTCGGAAACACTGAGGATTTCATCATGCGCGAATCACTATCATTTGATGTCATCATTGTCGGGGCTGGGCCTGCTGGTCTAAGTGCGGCATGCCAGATAAAGAAACTTGCCAAATTACAGGGACAGTCCATATCAGTGGCTGTTATCGAAAAATCCGATGTGATCGGCGGGCACATTATCTCGGGGGCTATTTTTGATCCTCGACCACTCTTTGAAATGTTCCCAGACTGGCAGGCGCTTAATGCGCCGGTGACACAGCCCGTGACACATGACCACATGTGTTTTCTCGTTAATGACCACTACAGCATTACCCTTCCCCACAGCCTACTGCCACCTACCTTAGACAGTAGCGGCCAGTACATCATTAGCCTTGGTGAGCTATGTCAGTGGCTGGCAAAGCAAGCTGAATTACTGGATGTTGAACTCTTTACTGGGTTCAGTGGATACGCCCTTTGCTACAACGATCAAAACGAAGTGTGTGGCGTGACCACTGGGGATAAAGGCGTTGACCAAGAAGGTAATCTCACCCCTCAATACCAAGAAGGTATCGACCTATTTGCCAAATATACTCTACTCTCTGAAGGCTCTAGAGGACATTTAGGGAAAGAAGTGATTGAACGCTTCGAGCTGGATAAAAACAAAGAACCACAACACTTCGCATTAGGTTTTAAAGAGCGCTGGCGTGTTCCTGCCACAAAGATTCCTGCCGGTAACGTATTGCATACTGTTGGCTATCCCCTTTCCGGCAAGGCAACGGGTGGAGGCTTTTGCTATCAAATTAGCGCAGAAGAAGTCGTGGTTGGGCTCATTGTCGACCTAAACTATCGCAATCCCTATCTCAGCCCTTATGAAGAATTTCAACAATTTAAGCGACACCCCACGGTTCAAGAGTGGCTTCGTGATGGAGAGCGTCTGAGCTATGGTGCCCGTACCCTAACAAAAGGAGGGTTCGCGAGCCTTCCTGAACAGAGTTTCCCTGGGGGTATGCTTATTGGCTGCGATGCTGGTACTCTTGATGTTGCCCGTATCAAAGGTTGTCACGCAGCCATGAAATCCGGAATGATCGCCGCAGATGCTATCATCGATGCCTATAAAGAGCCTCAACTTC
Source organism: bacterium sp. HQB-150 (assembly GCA_043421945.1). Classification (GTDB taxonomy): domain Bacteria; phylum Pseudomonadota; class Gammaproteobacteria; order Enterobacterales; family Vibrionaceae; genus Thaumasiovibrio. Next base: position 174,155 of record JBHOGO010000002.1, read on the forward strand.
CTGCCATCGCGGATTACAAAACATTTTTCCAATCAACGTGGCTGTATGACGAACTAAAAGATACCCAAACGTTTGCTGCTTCGATCCACCGTTTTGGCCCTCTTTTTGGCGGCGGTCTGGCGACTATCGAGCAGCATATCTTCGAACATGCCCCCCCATGGAAGGTAAACGATCGTACGGCAGATCACCTTGCACTCGATACCAGCGATAAACATACACCTATCCATTATCCTGCCTACGACAATATCTTTACCTTTGACCGCGCCAGTTCTGTGTTTCTCTCTGGGCTTCACCATCCTGAAAATCAGCCTTGTCATCTTATTCTTGACTCCCCAACGCTGTCAGAAACGACAACACTCCCCTTGTATGCAGAGCCTGCACAACGGTATTGCCCTGCTGGCGTTTACGAAATAATTGACACGGAAACAGCACCAAAGCTACAAATCAACGCGGGTAACTGCATCCATTGCAAGACCTGTGATATCAAAGATCCGCATCTCAATATCCGTTGGTTTCCACCAGAAGGAGGAAGTGGGCCCAACTATGGGGGGCTATAGCAGCGAATGAAACCTAGCGATGTCTCACAGTATGCCCATCGACAGGCGTGAGTAATTGATATTTCGGCTGTCCTGCGCTTTCTTTGCCTTCTTTAAATCGCTAAACTAGCCGCATTAGCGCTAGTTCCGACATTTTGTCGCTAGACCAAATACAACATCATTTGATACAGATTCATTGGATTGATCATGGCAAAATTAACATTACAAGAGCAGATGCTTAAAGCTGGCTTGGTAAACGCAAAGAAATTGAAAAAAGCCGCAAAAGGCTCAAAAAAATCACGCGTTCAAGCACGTGAAGTGAAAGCGGCAGTTGAAGAGAACAAAACGAAGCAAGCAGAACGCGACAAGGCTCTAAACGAAGAGCGCAAAGAGTCTCAGTTAAGCAAAGAGCTTCAAGCACAAGTTAAGCAGCTTATCGAAATGAACAAGCTTGATTTGAAAAACGGTGATATCAAATACAACTTCACCGATGGCACGTTTGTTAAGTCACTTTACGTAGAAGGCTTTATGCGTGATCAATTAGCAAAAGGGCTTCTTGCCATTGCTCGTTATCAAGAAACGTATGCTGTAATTCCAAGTTCAGTAGCAAGAAAGATCGCATTACGTGATGAAGAAACCATCATTGAAATTAAGACTGCTGAAGATGATGCGCCAGAAGAAGATGACCCATATGCAGACTTCGTCGTTCCTGACGATTTGATGTGGTAATTGCATCTTAGCTTAGCGTCTAAAACTGAAAGCCTGTCGTGTCTACAAAATGCATGACAGGCTTTTTTGTTGGCTGTTGGTTAGGCGTTATTGATAAAAACAATTAACAACATAAATATGCCACAAGGGACACATGATAGCACACCGATAAACAATAACCCTGTTAGCCAATGATTGACTTTGATAATTTTGTGCTCATGGTTGATTCATCCCTTTTTATTTTCTGTGGTGCCCTTAAGAGAGTTATGACGATTACCCGTCATCAAATCGAACATATTTTCAGCAAAACCATCAAAACATGGTCAAACCTCACAAAAAAACACTTTACATTCACCACACCAATAAGGGCTAATGAATTAAAAATATGATTGAAATAGAACCCCCCTTTACTTCCCCATGCCAGTCCATAAAATAACCACGAGAACAAGATACGGTAAACGTTATGAGTCAAAAGCCAGATCGCGCGACAGCAATGCGTAACATCATCGAACAAGTCAAAATCGAACTTCCCCTCTACGCTGAAGAGACTTTTTTCTGTGGACCTGATAATAGCTGTATCGGCTGTCCCAAGAAATTGATGGAGCTCGTCGATTCTGAACTCTCATATTGGGAAAGCGCGCTCAATCGTGGTTTACAGCCTAATTTCGATGATATCCGTCGATTTGGGAAATTGTGTAAGAACGTAAAACGTGGTCTAGTACGCAACAATATTTTAAGCTAACCACGCTCGTATCGAGTTTCTATAAGGATTCACATGGAAGAGTTATATTTTGCTGGAGGATGCCTGTGGGGGGTTCAGGCATTTATGAAAACATTGCCGGGCGTCATTTCAACCGAAGCTGGACGTGCGAATGGTACAGCACAAGATACTTCAGCCCCCTACGATGGCTACGCTGAGTGCGTTCGAACCCAGTTTGACCCAAGTTCAGTGTCGATTGAAACACTCATCGACTTCTTATTTGAAATCATCGACCCCTACAGCGTCAATAAGCAGGGAGAAGATGTAGGCCAAAAGTACCGTACTGGCATCTACAGCAAGAATCTTGAACATATCCAAAAAGCCAAAGCTCACCTTCAAGCAAGGGAAGATGCAGATCGGATTGCTATCGAGGTTCTTCCCCTCACCAATTACGTTAAGAGTGATGATGAACATCAAGATAGACTCACTCTATTTCCAAACGATTACTGCCATATCCCTAAAAATATTCTCAACAAATATGCGAAAGAGACAATACCAGAAACGTAAAAAAAAACCGACACTCATCGTATCGGTTTAATCTTGCTGTGCACTCAATTAACCAGAGGCCTTAATTAACCAGAGGTCTTAGGCATTTAACTTAAAGCCTTAGGCATTCTTCAGTAACTTCTCACTGACAAACGGCCTATTTTTCGCTAACAGCCATAAGAAACCACCGGTTAGGCCGACAGTAAACTGAATAATGCCAAGATTCTCAATCAATGATTCAGGACGTAGAGACACCAGAACCATTCCTAGCGAACCACAAATCATCCCCGAAAACTGAATCAATGCCACTGCAGAGCCCGTATCTTGCTCCTGTTGATCAAGCATTAGATTCGTCCCTGGGACACGCATCGTAATTACCATTAAGGTCGCAGGTGCCGCCGTAAGGGCAAAAATAAACGGTGACAAATGACCAATAGTGATGGTTAACACACCAATACTTGCTAGCAAGAAGAAGCATATTGTGATGATCTTCTGTACTGGAACCACCCGAGATAACTTCATATAAATCGTTGGACCAAATGAAGCAAAAAAGGCGTTAAACGCAAATGCATAGCTAAATTGCTGCTCTGTGAGACCAAAGCCATTAATGTAGATGTAAGAGCCTGCCGCGAGAAATGACATCATCGCTATCGGCGTAATAGAAAAAATAACCAGCAACGATACAAACCGAGGGTTCTTCAAGACAACGCCCAAACGCCCCCATGAACGTACAATTGAACCTTCGTATTTCTTTTCTAGTGTCTCTTGATAACAAAGTGCTAATAGAGAAGCAAAGCCGCCAAATACAGCTAGTGCGACAAACATCATTCTCCATGAAGCAATTTTTAACAGGAACGCCCCAAAGACAGGTGCTACCATCGGTGCAATAATCACCAAAGACATAATGGTCGCCATGATTTTCTCACGCTCCCTGCCTTCATAAAGATCCTTAACGATCGCGGTAGCAACCACTGTCACGGCACTACCAGCAAATGCCTGCAGTACACGTGCAGCAATCAACTGCTCAATACTTGCTGATAACGCACAAAAAATACTGGCAACCATATAGCTAGCGATGCCAATCAATAAGATAGGCTTTCGACCAAATTTTTCACTCAATGGCCCCCAAAAAAGTAGACCCACGGCATAGGTAACGAAATAGCTGCTGAGTGTTAAGTTCACCATTGCATGATCTGTATTAAATACATCGACCATCTGCGGTAACGCAGGCAAATAGAGGTCAATCGTCAGTGGTGGAAAAGCACTAATGATAACGAGGAAAAATAGCATACCGGTTTTACCCAGTACTGGTTGTGTCTTTTTCAATGGAATTCTCTTCGATAAGGCCATGAGCTGGCGTTAAGTTAAAATCGGTATCACTTGAGCAATAGAAGCCACAAACTTATTTATGGCTAAGCCATTTGCAGCTAACTGATGTTACGACTAATACGTTGCAGTAATTGACCAAGTTGTTCAGATTCTGCCGCAGTAAAGCCCGTTAGCATTTCATCAATCATGCCCATTTCGACATCATCGAGACGCTTCAGTAATTCACTGCCTCTGTGACTAAGCGTAAGCTGTACTGCCCGCTTATCACTTTTACTCGCTTGCTTGATGATCAAATCTTGACGGTGAAGACTCGCAATAATACGCGCAATCTGTGCTTTATCACGATGCATCGATTCCACCAGCATTTGCTGAGAGGCAATGCCAAACTCACGAATATCATTCATCGCCTTGTGCTCTAATGGCGAGAATTCGACCTTTTGACGCGTAACTTCCGCGACCATTTTACCGCGCGTCTTCATGTGGATCTGTCGTAATGCCTGATTAATCTCTTTAAAGGTGCCCAATGAATGCTCATTACTAATTAGTTGACTATAACAACTAATATCTCATATTTAGTTGTCTTGATCAACTAAAATCCTTACCGCACACTTTCGGTGATGAAAGCTATAATTACTCTATTCAAACCTTGGAGCGATGATTACGTTAATCATTGTTAAGTTAAAATGACTCTGTATACAAAAAAGAAATTTCTGACGGTTGCGTTAACGTTCAGTACTTGCTGTCTTTTTGCACCATTGTCGCTTGCTGACTCGCAGCAAGACTGCCTTGACCTCCACGTTATACATAACGAGCCGTTGGGCTACTTAGACGAAAACAATGATACGAAGGGAGTACACTGGGACTATCTAACATTGCTGCAAGACGTCAGTGGCATTTGCATCAATAAAAAACTTGTTCCTTATCCGCGTGTTTGGCAATCCATCGAAAAGGGTGATCATGACGGTGGCATTATCTTTAAGTCTGAATCCCGCTCGGACCTTGTCGAATATGCCGTTAAGATTCGCTCAGCTATCACCGTTATCGTACCGGTAAAGTCGATTAAATTGGAAAGCTACAACGATCTTGAAGGCTTGGTCATTGGCAAAACACGCGGCACTCATCTCGCGAATCATTTTGATAGCGATATGGACCTTATCATTGTTGAACTCAACAACTACGAGCAAGCAGCAAAAATGATTAAGCATGGGCGAATTGATGCAGTTGCGGGGAGCTCTCTCGCGCTCTCTTATCAATTCAACAAGCACGACGTATTTGATTACGTGAATCTAAAAGAGAAATTAGTGCTTGGCGAAAAAGAGCAGTGGCTACAGCTATCAAAAACATCGCCACACCTCGATAAAATCCCGCAATTAAAGCAAGCGATTGAAGATCTTCTTGATGATGGCACGTTCAGTAGCATCATGGATCAATATCACGGCACTCATTGGCGTCAGATAAACAGTAAAGAATAAAATGATCGTGGTATATGAATAAGTTAATGCTCAAGCTCTATACTCTGAAGCGTTTTTTTGACCTGCTGATTCATTGTCGATAAATTAAGCTTTATCGATCAAGGAGTCACTCATGGATTACGACGAATTCAATCAGTTTTGTGGCTCTCTGCCTGCAACGACCCATGTTGTACAATGGGGAAACTCAGAAGTGTGGAAAGTGGGAGGTAAAGTATTTGCTATCGGCGGATGGTCAAAAGAGAAAAAACCTGCTTTCGTCTTCAAAACATCAGATCTCAATTATCAATTTTTAAGTGAGCACGAAGGCTATCGTCCAGCACCTTACTTTGCCACCCGCGGCATGAAATGGATTCAGCAGACAGACACCTCTCCAGAGAAAGATGAAGAACTTCAATACTATATTAACGAGTCATACCGCCTTGTGACACTTGGGCTAACGAAAGCGAAACAGCGAGAACTAAATCTTAATCAAGATTAACCATTCACGATAAATAATAGCGAAACAACAGGGATGATAATAATGAGCCAAACACTGACTGGCAGCTGCTGCTGCGAAAAAGTGAAATTCACCGTCGAAGATAACTTTAAACGTTTCTTTTTTTGTCATTGTACCCAATGCCAGAAAATGAGCGGATCAGCGCACGCCGCTAATCTTTTTACTGATCTCGATAATATTCACTGGCTCTCGGGTCAAGACGACATTAAGTATTATCGACACCACGAACGCGCGTTTTCACAAGCATTCTGTACCGAGTGTGGTTCAACGGTTCCCTATACTTCCTCCAATGGAAAGCTATTGGTCGTACCTGCAGGAAGCCTCAATGAGGAGCCATCGATAACGTTAAACGCGCAAATCTTTTGTGATGAGCAAACCGAATGGCATAAGAACGGCTTAGAAGCTGAAAAAGTTTCTGGATTCCCGAAATAAGAATAAAAGATGAGTCCACTAAGCTGGATGGCCATGTTTGGTGGACTCGCTGATAGATCATGTCAATTTCGGCATACTTATCATTAAAAATTGGTTTTATACTGCAACTGACTTACAACCTCAGCCCACCATCAAGTTCAAGTACACGGCCGCTAAAATAGTCATTAACAATGATAAACTGCATCCCATCAGCGATATGATCGGGCTGCGCCATATGACCAACGGGAACCATTTTGGTTAGCCTTTCTCTGGCTTCCGGTTTCATTGCCGATGTCATCGCTGTTTCAACAACACCTGGGGCAATAGCACCAACACGAATACCATGTCGCCCTAGCTCTTTTGCCCATACAACGGTCATTGCAGCAACAGCTGCCTTCGACGCAGAATAGTTTGTTTGTCCAACATTTCCCGCTCGCGCAATACTGGAAATATTGATAATCACTCCACCTTGCCCACTGCTAATCATCAAGCTTGCAGCAGCCCGCCCACAGAGAAAAGTACCATTCACATTCACATCCATGACAGTGGTAAACTGTTCATAGCTCATGGTGGTTATCTCGCCATCTTTGGCTTTAATAAACATACCGTCTTTCAAGATGCCGGCGTTGTTAACCAGCACAGCAATGGGCCCCATGGTTTCAATGATGGTATTAAAGGTCGTCGTAACTTGCTCTTCATCCGTCACGTTACAGGTATAAGGGTGTACCTCTCCACCAAGCATTTCGCACGCGGTTTGCGTTTCCGATAGGTCGCCAACATCTAACAAAGCGACTTTTGCGCCTTGTTCAACCAAATGAAGCGCCATTTTTTGGCCAAGCCCTTGGCTTGCTCCGGTCACAACAGCAATTTTATCCTTAACATCCATCATCGCCCTCCTTAGGCATTAAAATAACGATAAGATGAACAAAGAGATGAATAACAAGCCTTTCAACGTACCTGATTTTGGTAACTGGTTTAGGCGCCTGATTTAGGTGCGTAAAACTAATACAGGCTCGAGAAATCTTTGTCTTCACTTAACCCATCAAAATGTGTTTCAAACAGTGCTAATGCTTGCTTGGTCATTGCTGCGTTCTGACACTCTTTTAGTGGGGAGGTCTTACTGGCATCTAAGACTAACTTAAGGTCTTTCACCATGAGTCGTGTCATAAAGCCGCTCTCATAATCATTGGCTGCTGGCACTCCATCTGCCACACCGGGACAAGGGTTATATTTTTCCAGTACCCAATTATTGCCGGAGCTTTGATGGATAATATCGCTCAGTACTTTAGGATCTAACCCTAGCGACTGCCCTAATGCTAATCCTTCACACGTCGCTGCCATTACAGAGCCAAGAATCAGGTTATTGCAAATTTTGGTCAGTTGCCCATCACCGATACCGCCAGCATGGTAAATATGTCTTCCCATTGCGGTCAGTATTGCTTTTGCAGACATAAAGTCTTCATTCGTCCCCCCCACAATAAAGGTAAGGTTCCCCGCTTTCGCTCCACTTATTCCACCGGAAACGGGCGCATCAACAAAGCGCATGTGCGCGTGAATAGCTTTATCACCAACGCGTTGAGCTGTCTCTGGATCTGTCGTTGAACAATCAATCAAAAGCGTATTTGTCGATAATTCACCAATAATACCCACATGCCCGTCTTCACCAAGATAGACACGCCTCACCTGTTCACCAGCTGGTAACATTGTAATCACGACATCGGCACCGGCCACCGCCTTATTGATGGTGTCAAATGCCCTTGCCCCGAGCTTCTTTGCTGCCTCGCGGGCTTGCTCATTGATATCATAAACTTGAACGATAGCTTCAGTGCGTAATAGGTTATCCAACATAGGTAGTCCCATGTTGCCGACCCCAATAAATGCAATGGTAATCATAAGTATCTTCCCGGTGAGGGTTTAAGGTTATGCAATGGATTATCGCTCCAAGGAGGCGTTAGCAGTGCGTCAATTTTACTGCTAGGAACGTCTTCGACGGTGGCATAAAGCCATTGCGGCTCACCACATTTATCTATCAACCTCGCTCTCACGCCTTCTCGGAAATCGCCCTGAAGCCCACATTGAACGGAAAGACCAATTTCTAATTGAAACGCTTCAAGCAAGTTCAGAGAGCGATAATCATGAAGTTGTCTAAAACAAAGGTGTGCAGTAATCGCACTTCCATGGTGCAAGCTTTGTCGAGCTTTATCTAACCAAACGCTGCTACCATCGATGGCGTTAAGGTTAGCAATACATTCTGGCAGTGTATCAACGCTACACGCTGCCTGAATTTGGGCAAAAAATGGCATTAGTTGATTAGGCGGAAGATCGGCTTCTTGGTATTTGGCAATAAGCTCAGTCACTTTTGCTCTATCGCTGTTATACCCCGTCCAAGGCAGCATAGATAATTGAGAAAGGAAGCACTGCTTTTCACTGTTTTCGAAACATGCATGGGCAAATTGAATATCCAAGCTGTCTGCAGCATTGACTGCTGCCCCTGTCAGCCCGAGAAAGAGCCCTATGCCGAGCGGTAAACGATTAAGAAACCAAGTTGCCCCTACGTCTGGGTACAAACCGATGTTGACTTCAGGCATCGCTAGCAAGCTTTCGGGCGTAACGATACGGTGGCTCGCGCCCATAAAGAGCCCCATGCCTCCTCCCATCACAATACCGTGCCCCCAAGCAATGACAGGTTTAGGATAAGTATGAATCAGGTAATCGCAGCGATACTCGATATCAAAATAGTGCGTCATCATCTCTAAGCCTGTCGACTGTGAGGCCATGCCATGCATCGCTTTTACATCCCCCCCGGCGCAAAACGCTTTTTCATTATCACTGTGTAGTACCACACTGACGATAGCGGGATCATCGATCCACGAAATCAGTTGATCATAAATCGTCGATAGCATATCTAACGTTAATGCATTCAATGCCTTGCCGTTATTGAGGCCTATCAGCCCAATTCGAAATCCCTTTTCACACTCAATAGTAGAAATGGTGACTAACTCCGTCATCTCTCTTCCTTGTCAGTTTGGACTCTAGAAAAAGAGTCTGATTGAATACTCATTACGTTATCGCTAAACAGATAAAAATCGGATTGCGACTTAGCCATCTGGCTATGTTTCACTTAGACAATATTTCGCTTAAGCAATCATTCACTGATCAATGTTTTGCTTAGGCATTTTTCCACTCTGGCTTACGCTTTTCGAGAAACGCATTCACGCCTTCCGTTTGATCCTCTGAATCAAACAGCTTTAAAAACTCTTCCCGCTCTAATACCTTCCCATCACACGCTTGGTAACTCGCATCGATTAATTTTTTACATGCCGTTACCGCAACGGGGGACTGCCATGTCGCATGCTCTGCCTGCAATAATGCGGCACTCATCCCTTCACCGGGTGAGGTCACTTCTTCAACCAGACCAATATCAAGCGCTTGATGGGCGTGGAGACGCTCACCACAAAGAATCATTTTCTTCGCCCACCCTTCCCCAACGAGACGTGGAAGTTGCTGTGTTCCACCAGCGCAAGGGAGCAAACCAACATGCGTTTCTGGCAGTGCTAAAATGGCATGATGCTCAGCAATCCGAATATCACAAGCGAGAGCGGCTTCCAAACCTCCCCCCATGGCATAACCGTTGATAGCAGCGATTGTTACACCATGAAAATTGCGTAGTGAGGCAAAGGCTTTATCAAACTGCTGCGCAACATCCCATGCAACGCTTTTGTCACCATCAGCAAAGAGATTGAGATCTGCCCCTGCACTGAAAAATCGCTCCCCTTGCCCTGTCAGGATTAAGGCGTAGACCGATTTATCATTGTTTAAGTCGTGAATGATTTCTGAGAGCTGCCCGAGAGTTTCCTTAGTCCACGTGTTAGCGGGGGGATTATTCATGGTTAATATCGCGATGTGATCACGAATTTCCACGTCGATACGCGCACTGTCTAACATAAGAACTCCTTGGTTCATCTCGTAATCAAGCTGCGAACTCTCTTTGAAAGCACTGAGTGAGTGGATACTCACTCACCCGTTACAGATTCACTGTTCATTAAAGACTGATTTGCCGACATTTAGATCTCTTCAAGTATTCGTGCATCGTAATGCTCACTGAAGATGTGTCTGGCAATAATCACCCGCATAATTTCGTTTGTCCCTTCTAGGATCTGATGCACACGTGCATCACGAAAATAGCGCTCTAATGGATACTCTTTGATATAACCATAGCCCCCAAACAACTGCATTGCTTGATTGCATATCTCAAAACTCACATCTGTCACTAGCCGCTTCGCCATTGCACATTCACTCGTAGACTGGGCCTGTGAACGTGCCTTGCCAGCAAGCTGGTTATCCAATGTCCATGCTGCGCGATAAAGCAACCAGCGTGCACTCTCCAGCTCAGTCACCATATCGGCTAATTTAAACTGAACCGCTTGAAAGTCAGCCAATAGCTTTCCAAACTGTTGTCGCTCCTGCACATAATCTCGGGTTTTATTGATTGCCTGCTGCGCGGTGCCTAACGAACATGCCGCAATATTGATCCTACCGCCATCAAGGCCTTTCATGGCCATAGCAAAACCATCCCCCCCCTCACCCAAGCGATGGTTTAATGGCACAAAAACACGCTCAAGATTCACTGCGCGTGTTGCCTGTGAATTCCAACCCATCTTGGGCTCTTTACGTCCGAAGGTAATCCCTTTGCTCGTTGCTGGTATCACAAATGCACTAATCGATTGGTTATCTTCTTTAGCCATTACAACCAAAATATCGCTGTCACCAGCCGCAGAGATAAACGCTTTGCTTCCCGTTATTTCAAAACCGCCATCAATGGCTTTTGCCGAAGTCTGTAACGAGGCAGCATCGGAACCTGCATTCGGTTCGGTCAGGCAATATGAGCCTAATAGCTCACCCACCGCCAGTTGTTGAGCGATTGTGTCTAACTCTGTTGAATCACCAAACTCGCCAACCATCCACGTGACCATGTTGTGGATAGACAGATACGCTGTCGTCGAAGTACAACCCATTGCTAAGGATTCAAAAATCAAACAGCTATCAAGTCGAGACAGCCCTAATCCGCCGGACTTCTCTGGTGTGTAAAGGCCGAGAAAACCTAACTCTGCCGCTTCTTGAATAACATCACGCGGAAACGTTGCTTCCCGATCCCATTTAGCCGCATTAGGCGCAAGCCTTTTTGAAGCAAACATCGTGGCTGCCTCTACCAGTGCAGCTTGATCTGTACTTAGTGAAAAATCCATACGAGTTTCCTCATATTATCTCAGCTGAATGGTCATATTAACGCCGCGCGTTGGGTCGCTATCTGCATTCTCTTGGCGACTATCCGTCTCTAAAAACCAGCGTGAAGTGATGGTTTTTGTTTCGGTATAGAACTTCACCGCTTGCTTACCATAGGTATGCAAATCACCATAGAAACTCTGCTTCCAACCTGTAAAAGAGAAATAAGGTAACGGCACAGGGATAGGGACATTAATTCCAACTTGCCCAACTTCGACGCGGTGCTGGAAATAACGCGCCGCATACCCTGATTGCGTAAACAAACTCGTACCATTTCCACACGGGTTTGCGTTAACAATCTGCAGCGCCTCATCCAGCGAATCAGCCTTCATACTCACCAGTACCGGGCCAAATACCTCTTGTTGGTAAATACGCATCTCTGGTATGACATTATCGATGACCGTCGGTGCCAGCCAATTACCATCAGGTCTCTCCGCGTGGATAAATTCACGGCCATCTAATAGGCAGTCAGCACCTTGATCAATCGCGCTTTGTATCAGTTCAATGATCCGTTGTTTTGACTGTGGCGAAATAAGGGGACCATACGCGGCACCTTCCGACGTCAATCCCGGTTGAATTGAACGTAATTTATCCACTAATCGATTTAGCCATTGGTGACTTTTCCCCACCCAAATCACGACGGAAATCGCCATACAGCGCTGTCCTGCTGCCCCAACGGAAGCACCAACGAGTGCATTGATGACCTCTTCTTGATGCGCGTCAGGCATAACAACCAAGTGATTTTTGGCACCGCCTAATGCTTGAACACGTTTGAGCTCTCTGGTTGCACCTCGGTAAATCGCTTGCGCACCATCGATCGAGCCGACAAAAGAGACCGCTTTAACAAGTGGATGTTGATAGAGACAAGTCGCTTGCGGGATACCACCATGAACCAACTGAACAATATCCGTTGGCGCACCCGCTTCATAGAACAGGGAAATTAACTTAACAGCAGTGAGTGGGACATGCTCAGAGGGCTTTAGCACAAAACCATTGCCGCAAGCGACTGCAATAGGAAACATCCAAAGCGGTATCATGGCAGGAAAGTTAAAAGGCGTGATCCCCACACAGACGCCAATAGGTTGCGATACGCTATAACAGTCTATTTCACTCGCAACGTTCTCTAAGTGTTCACCCATCATCATGGTAGGAATATTAGCTGCTTGCTCGACGACTTCAATACCACGCCAGACGTCGCCTTTTGCATCGGCAAGTACCTTGCCAGTTTCGCTCGCAAGGATTTCGGCTATCTCATCGTGGTGCTGTTTAAGGAGTGCTTGATAGTTCAGCATGACACGGGCGCGATCGCCAACGGGAACATCACGCCATAGTAAAAAGGCATCGTGTGCGGCATCCACCGCTAATTCAACTTCAGCTTTCAAACAAAATGGGACGGTAGCGATTACTGCGTTCGAAGTAGGATCAAAGACATTTTGCCACCCGGTCGTCGCCGACTGTCGCCACTTGCCATCAACGTAAATAGGTACTGGGTTTAAACGTGTATCATTCATGCGTACCTCCTATCGTGTCGAACAATCACTCGGGATCTCAATCGCTATCGCCGTGGCTTCTCCACCACCGATACAAAGCGTTGCGATACCACGAGTCTTGTTTCGTTGTCGTAGTGCATGAATTAACGACACAATAATTCTTGCCCCCGTTGCGCCCAATGGGTGCCCTAAAGCACAAGAACCACCATGGACGTTCACTCTCTCTGGGTCCAAATCAAGCACGTTAATGGCATTAAGGGTGACCACCGCAAATGCTTCGTTGATCTCCCAAAGATCCACACTCTCTGCTTGCCAACTCGTCTGATGTAACAGTGACTTAATCGCATAAACGGGAGCGGTCGTAAACCATTTAGGCGCATGCGCAAATTCGGTATACCCAACAATGGTCGCGAGAGGACGCTGATTTAAACGCTGCCCTTGCGAGCTCGACATCAATACCATAGCCGCTGCACCATCAGCGATAGCACTGGCGTTCGCTGCGGTAATTAATCCTTCAGGGTCAAAAGCGGGCTTTAAGTTTGGGATTTTTTCTAAACGAATCGTTGGCGGAATTTCATCACGGGTTACACCTTCTATAGGCACTATCTCTGCATCAAAAAGTCCGTCTTGCTGAGCCTGTTGGGCACGAGTGGCTGATAGCGTTGCCCAATTATCTAGCTGTTGGCGTGTCATATTGGTCTCTCGCGCTAACAGCTCACCAAATAGCCCCATCAGACCTTGGTCGTCTGCGTTTTCTAAGCCATCAGTAAACATATGGTCACGGAGGGGGTGATGACCCATTTTAGGATGGTGACGCGATTGCAAATAAGGCGCGCGAGACATCGACTCCATGCCACCAGCAACGACATAATCAAATGTCTGTAAACGTATTTGATCGCAAGCAATCATCACGCTTTTCATCCCAGAGCCACAGACCTTATTAATTGTTGTGACAGGTACTTGATTTGAAATACCCGCTGCACGTGAAGCTTGTCGCGCAGGAGCCTGACCGACGCCTGCCTGTAATACCTGCCCTAAATATACGGCATCAGGCATCACTTCCGACCAATCTTCAAAGCTGGCGATAACCTTCGCGGCTAACTCAGGCGCACTGATACTTTTGAACACGCCTTCAAATTTGCCGAGCGGTGTCCGTGAAGCTGCGGTAATCCAGATAGGTTCAAACTTGGTATTTGCCATCTTGCGACTCCAAACTTGACGATAACAAAAGCATAGCACTAACATTTACGTAAACGTCAACTTTGAAAAAACGAGTGCAAATGGGCTGACACTTAACTGGCAACATTGATTAACAGCCATTACAGCCAGAGACCGTATTGCACAAACAGTAAGCTTGAGAGGAGAAGCAATGGAGTGGTTTAAAATCAGTGAATTATCAAAAGAATTTGAGGTATCAACGCGTAGTATTCGTTTTTACGAAGATGAGGGATTACTCACACCCCGCCGCGAGGGGCAGACACGTTGGTTTAATCGTCGCGACAAAATCCGCTTGAAGCTCATCTTACGTGGCAAGCGGTTAGGATTCTCCTTGGCAGAAATCCGTGAGCTGTTTGCCCTCTATGACGACCAAGAGAGCAAAACCCAGCTCGAAACAATGGTGGCTTTAATTAAAGATAAACAACAAGTTTTAGAGAGCAAACGTCACGACATTGATGTTGTGATGGCTGAGCTTGATGCTGCCCGTGAGCGATGCATTGATGCTCTTGCTACATATCACTAAGCACGGAAGCCAAATAAGGGGGCAACATGCATCCTTTTTATCCGTTAGACTTTGGTTTTTCTGAAACACAGCAACAGATACAAACCGCTGTTCGTGCCTTTGCGAGTGACGAAATAGCCCCGCTTGCAGCCCAGATCGATAGTGATAATGCGATGCCCACTCCCTTATGGAAAAAAATGGGCGAGCTTGGGCTGCTTGGAATGACTGTCGACAGTGCCTATGGTGGCAGTGATTGTGATTACCTCAGTCATATCCTTGCCATGGAAGAAATAAGCCGTGCCAGCGCATCCGTTGGGTTAAGTTACGGTGCGCATTCCAACCTCTGCGTTAATCAAATTCATCGTTATGGTAATGAACAACAAAAGTCTCACTATTTGCCGGCACTTTGCAGTGGAGAATCAGTGGGCTCCCTCGCCATGAGCGAAGCAAACGCGGGATCGGATGTGATGTCAATGCAACTGACTGCGACGCCCGTTGCTGGTGGCTATCAGCTGAACGGCACCAAGATGTGGATTACCAACGGACCGACAGCTAAGACCTTTGTTATCTACGCTCGTACAGGGGAAAGAGTGCTCACCGCGTTCATTGTTGAAAAAGGCACTGACGGCTTTCATCAGGCACAAAAGCTCGACAAGCTCGGCATGAGAGGTTCCGATACCTGTGAACTCGTTTTCACTAATTGTTTTGTCAGCAATCACGCGATCCTTGGCGAGCCAAACAAAGGCACAGAGATACTGATGAGTGGCTTAGATATCGAGCGACTGATCCTTGCAGGGGGGCCGCTTGGGATTATGCAAGCTTGTTTAGACCTCGCCATTCCCTATGCCCAAGAGAGACAGCAGTTCGGTCGGCGGATTGGCGATTTTCAACTTATCCAAGCAAAACTTGCTGATATGTACACCAAAATGATGGCAGCAAAATGCTACGTCTATAGTGTTGCTCTTCACTACGACAAGCAGAGAGTTGCTCTACAATCATCCCCCCCTCAGAGCGGGAACAGCGTTCTACATGCCCCAAAACAAGATACTGCCGCTTGTATTTTATTCGCAGCTGAGCATGCGACACAAATGGCACTAGAGACGATTCAAATTTTAGGTGGTAACGGCTATACCAATGAATTTAGCGCAGGGCGTCTTCTACGCGACGCAAAGTTATATGAAATTGGCGCCGGAACGTCTGAAATAAGAAGGTTAATCGTCGGCCAAGCACTCGTAAATATGCCTTAACGTTTTTCTGGTAAGGAGGGGCCATGCCCACATTGAATAGCCATCTCGATAATCAGTCTGCGACATTTATCGCTAACAGCGACGCGATGAAAGAGGCTTTAAATACGATCGTCGACCAATATCGAGATTTACCAGGGAAAAATGGAAAGCTGTCGGTACGAGAACGTATCGCTACTCTCACCGATCCTGAAAGCCACTTTTTTGAGTTAAGTCGACTCGCCGCTCACGGAGTCTATCCAGAAGACGTGCCCGCGGCGGGCATACTGACTGGCATAGGGAAGGTTCATCAACATGAATGTATGATCATCGCCAACGATCCAGCCGTTAAAGGCGGTATCTATTACCCTTTAACCGTCAAGAAGCATTTGCGTGCGCTTGAAATAGCGAAAGCATGCCAACTTCCTGTCATCTATCTAGTCGACTCCGGCGGTGCTAACCTCAAGCTTCAAGATGAAGTGTTTCCTGATAGAGAACATTTTGGGCGCATTTTTTACCTACAATCACAACTTTCCGCACGATCTATTCCACAAATTGCCATTGTACTTGGTGCTTGTACTGCAGGCGGTGCATATATTCCCGCCATGGCTGATATCGCCATTATGGTTAGAAACCAAAGCCGCCTCTATCTCGCAGGACCGCCACTTGTCAAAGCTGCCATCGGCGAAACGGTGGATGAAGAGACTTTGGGGGGAGCCGATACCCATTGCCGCGTATCTGGCGTAGCCGATTATCTTGCTCAAGATGATTCAGATGCACTCGCGATAGGCCGTGAATGTTTGCGGAATGTTTATCCATCCCAATTCGTGTCGAAGACAATAGCTTCTTCACACGAAGCAAACGAAGTAAACAAACTCAGCAAAGAAAACCAACAGGAACATCACAGTCCACGATATGCTTTAGAAGAGCTTAACGGTATCGTCAGCGCAGATTTTCGACATAGTTTAGACTGTAAAGAGCTTATCACCCGTTTGGTGGATGATTCAGAATTTGACGAGTTTAAGGCACTCTACGGCAAAACATTGGTATGCGGGTTTGCTCGTTTTGGTGGTGTACTCGTCGGTATCATTGCTAATAACGGCGTACTGTTCTCAGAAGCTGCATTGAAAGGGACACATTTCATTCAACTTTGCGATCAGCGCCATATCCCGCTACTGTTTTTACAGAACATCACTGGTTTTATGGTCGGTAAACGGGCTGAAGCGGAAGGAATCGCCAAACACGGTGCTAAAATGGTAATGGCCGTTGCAAATGCTTCTGTACCTAAAATAACGATTATTGTAGGTGGCTCTTTCGGTGCTGGAAATTATGCGATGTGCGGTCGTGCATACTCTCCAGATTTTCTTTTTTGTTGGCCGACAGCGCGAACTGCCGTCATGGGTGGTGAGCAAGCTGCTGGTGTGTTCAAACATCTGAATTCAAAGACAAAACATATTGATATGATATCCGAGCAATATAAAGAACAAAGCAACGCTATTTATGGCTCTGCCCGCCTCTGGGACGACGGCATATTGGCCCCAGTAGAGACGCGTAACACGTTAATCCGTTGCTTTCAGTTAGTCAGTCGTCGTGAAATAAAGCAGCGACATCATGGTGTGTTTCGAATGTAGGTCCCTTATGCCCCCCATAAAACTATCAACCGTCAACCAAGTTACCCATGTCGAGTTAAATCGGCCTGATTATCATCACAGACTCGACGATGAGATGATCATTGCATTAACCAATGTTTTTCAGTCGCCCGATTGCAGAATGTTTGTTGTTAGTGCCTTTGGCCCTATATTTTGTAGCGGTGCCGATCTCAACTGGATGAAAAACACGAGTGACAGCGACAGCCCCGCTTTGCTCAGCCGACTGCTCGAGGTCATGGATAACTGCCCCGTCCCTATCGTCGTTGCCGTCGATGGTGATGTCTTTGGTGGTGGGATTGGGATACTGGCCTGTGCTGACATTGTATTTTCAAGTGCAGAAGCGAATTACTGCTTCAGTGAAGCAAAATTAGGGCTCATCCCCGCCATTATCACACCTTACCTCATTCGTATCACTGGATTGCGTCAACTTCAGCCACTACTGATTAAAGCAGATAAATTTACCGCATACCACGCAGCACAAATTGGGCTCGTTCATCAGCTTTCCACAATGCCGCTTGCTGACGCTTTTCTATGGGCACATCAAACAACGGCTTCTGCACCTAATGCCATCACTACCATCAAGCAGCTTTGCAGAGAGTTGTACCCCATTACTGATAAGGTTCGACAACACTCCATCGATCTCCTTGATCATGTTCGTCAACAAGACGAGGCGCAGCAAGGCATTGAAGCCTTTTTTAGTAAGCACCCGCCTCCTTGGCATGAGGAGCACGAAGCGTTAGAAGACCCTGAGGCTTTAGAAGATCATGAAAAAGACCTCAACTCACATTGATATTATTGACGTCGGACCAAGAGATGGCCTTCAAAGCCTGCCTCCACTGAGTATGGCAGTAAGAACTCAGTGGATAGAACATCTTATTCAGTCTGGTATTAAGCACATTGAGATTGGTGCGATGGTATCGCCTACTCAGCTTCCATCCATGAGAGAGAGCGCAGGGATATCCACTTACTTTCATCAACAACCTCTTGCTAGCGATCTTACTTTGTCACTCTTGGTTCCCAACCTACAAGGCTGTATTGCAGCTTTAGAAACAGGCATTAAACACATATCTGTATTCACTGCAGCCTCCGATAGCTTCTGTCAGAAAAATACGCATTGCTCCATTAATGAAAGCCTCGAGCGCTTACACCCTGTTGTTGAGCAAGCGAAAAACCAAGGTGTGGCAGTACGTGGTTATCTTTCATGTATTGTCGATTGCCCTTACGAAGGTGCTATATCACCCGCTAAGTCAGGTCAAATTGCTAACGAGCTATTTGCAATGGGGTGTGACGAGATAAGTATTGGCGATACGCTAGGGAAAGCAGCACCGAAACAAATTGAAGCGGTACTTAGTGAAACATTAACCCACATTCCTGCAACCGCAATTGCCGGTCATTATCACAACACCTACGGCATGGCACTGGCTAACGTGATGGCTTCCTATGCGCTTGGTATACGACGCTTTGATACCAGCTCAGCAGGTCTGGGAGGTTGTCCCTATGCACCAGGTGCGAGCGGGAATCTCGCCACAGAAGAGTTACTTTGGTTATGTGAGCGCCAACAATGGAGTACTGACATAAACCTCCCACAGCTGCGAGAAGGCAATCGGGAGTGGTGCCAAGTTAACGGCATCACTCCCGATTCACGTCTTTAACTTTGTTGTCCTTTTAGCGTTGATATCCGATTAGGTATTAAAAGGTTTCAAAATCCTCAAACTCACTGCGCTTGAATCTAAGCTCAGCTTCTAACTCACAAGCAGCCGCCCAAACAAGCTGCTCTTTGTCACTAAGTACGTTCATTGCATCTTGTGCGATTTGCTGCCACTTATCCTCTGAGCCAACAAATTCATCCACTTTGTCTGAAAACAGACACCTGAACTCTTCCGTTGTAGGCATTCTTTGATGCTCTTGCTCAAATTGTTGAAATATCGCATCTACAGCGAAACTAATATCTCGCTTGATACCTGAAAAATCATCTGTCGCTATCATGATTTCACTCCTTATCTCTAGGTGGCAACACGATATAAGCGCTCGTTGTCGAGGGCGTATCCATTCGCTGCATCATTTCGACTCTCTATCAGCTCATCTTTACTCTCTACAAGAGCCTTCGATATGATGTAGCCATGCATCAATGCACTGATATAAACCCTAGTCGATAAGATTCACTACTGATATGTACATTAATGACGGCAATGTTGACGCTGTTCATTTTTCTTTCCAGAGCCTACAAAACATCGTTGAAATCAGTTGCCTACAACAGCACTGCAATCGATTACATCCGGTGACAGAATGGTGATATTAACTATGCACAGCCGATACAACAGACAATAAAATCATTAACTTGAAAATTAGTAGCTTATTATTTCTGCATTTAACTGTTTATCATCATAGGGCTGCGAATTTATGCTTTCATTCATGCGTTAGCACTATCTGAATTCACTCTGGACACACCTTGAACCAAATGAATCATCGAATAAAAACTTATTCCACATGAAAATGCTTACTCTTAAAAGAAGCATTTTTACTTAACAGCTCGAATTGTTCTTATCATCATAGTTATAACAAACAACACACATGCTGGTTCATTTAACTCAATCCACCAACACCTTAATCCCCTACCCCTCGATAATTATTAAAAAGTGGATATCGCTCCCATTTTTTATATGACTTAATACATGAACTCAATTATTATGTCGCTCAATCACAGGGAGTGGTAATAACATCAATTAAATAACTTTGTGGTATGGGTAAATAATGATTAAACAATATGCTAACTTTTCATATAACAACAATATGATTCACTCTATTATTGTGGCAATATTTTTTGTAACTATGACATCTATTGCATTATACGCAGTCTATACTGAGTCATTATTTTTAGCACTAAGTCTTTGTTTAGGTGCAGTTCCAATCGCTTTCTTCGCAAAAGTTTCTGATTATAAATCTAAATATGTACATGGCTAAATAAAATTTAACCTGTTTGTCATTCTGCATGACAACATTGATAGTCTGAGTGCATAATCAAAATATAGTGTATTGGCATACTCCTGTTAGGTAAATGATATTACAGTCATTTACCTGCGGTAGGAAAAGTAGGTACATTCGGTATAAAAGCAAATACACTATGTTTAATTTTAATTACAGATATAATATCTCCCCCTGCTTCGCATACATAATAACAAACAAAGTGCTTATTAATTATCATGTGACTTAATCTCGTCATTTCAGATGCTTCTTCCTGAACAATTACACACCTTGAGTGCACACCTTAATAGGCAAGCCTTTCTAAATACACACACTAAATACCCTCTATACCCAATTAACTTGAAGATGCGTGTTTGAGCACCTGAAAATTATCATTTATTCGAGACGCCAGTGAGCCAGC
>JBHOGO010000030.1:0-45019 GCA_043421945.1 bacterium sp. HQB-150
TAGCAATTTGTGTTCGTGAGTAGCCATCTTTGAAGTGGGCAAGCGCGAGCAGCCTCATTTTCATTTGAATAGATTTTTGTTGGCTTGCTAACTTTTTGAAGTCGATATTATTGAGGCTATCCATAGCAATGTGACTGTCTGAAAGAGTAACCTCAATTAGATCATATTTTTACTTAGATTGGTATCAGTACAAATAATGAGCACGCTTTGATTTTCTTTGAAATAGTATTGTCAGCGGAGGCCTTACCTGCACTGACAATAATAAGTAAGAGAAATAGCGACTTTTACTCTAAGCCGCTAGTCATTAGGGCTATGATTGCTTTAAGGCAAAGGTAGGGAGTGATAGGTGCCATTTGATAGCCGCTAATCTAATCGAAAGCGTCGTGACAATACCTGCTAGCATTGCAGCGTTTGTCGGTACTGAAAGTGTTAGTGCGCCAGTATGAATGATTCCCCCTGCGATACAGGCAGTCGCGTACACTTCAGTTCTGAGTACCATCGGAATCTCTCTTGCCAGTACATCCCGAATAATACCGCCACCGCAGCCTGTCATTACTCCCATGATGACTGAAACCACAGGATCTGCACCATAAGAGAGAGCTTTCTCAACACCAATCGCAACGAATACAGCAAGACCAATAGCATCAGAAACAGGCAGTAAATACCAAGGCAGGCGCTTGGGGTTTTTAATGAGCAACATGGAGAGGATGCCCGTTATCAATATCACCCATACATATTCAGATTGGGTGATCCAGAACACAGGTGTTGCGCCTAGTGCCATATCTCGAATCGTCCCCCCACCAATTGCCGTAACGGCTGCTAATACCATTACGCCGAAAGGATCCATTCTCAATCGGCCAGCAAGTATGACACCAGAAATGGCAAAAACGGCAGTGCCAAAAAGGTCTAGTAAATAAATCAACATTGCGGAATTCACACTACAAATAGGAACAGGAGTGGTGATTGTAATGTAGATTTTCTTCCAAGCAAGCGTTGAGTATGGGGAAATTTTGCGCTACATCATGCTCGTTGCAAAATTAGAACACTTCTCTCTTTCGATTGCTTGAGGAGGGTGAAGGATGCATTCATTCATGTAGATACGCACAAATTTCTTGGGCAGCTTTCAAGCTTCTCGGTGTGGCCCTTGTGAGCCAATCACTATTAAGAGAGACAATGCGCTGATTGTCGACAGCAGGTAGTTTTCCTTCCCAACGCTGCCAAACAGTGTCATTTATCTCTTGGCCATGAGGTAGGAAAATCACATCCGGCTGACGCATGATAACTTGTTCTTGGTTCACTTGTGGATAGGGAACACGGCTCTCTGCAAAGATGTTTTTCCCTTGGCAGATATCGAAAACAGGGCCGGGCCAAGAAGCTGAATTCATTGTCATTAACGGAGTCGTGCTGAGTTGATAAAAAAAGCTGACTTCATCTGCATCTTTGTAGCGTTCACGAAGTGTCGATAGTTCTTGTCGAAAGTTGGTTGCTGCTTCTTTACCCTGCTCCGGTACGAGTGAATACTCACTGAGTTCATCAATGATATCGCCAATATCAGTGAGCTGATTTGGATAGGTATTGATCACATTGTATCCAAGCTGGCGAAGCTTAAAGAGCTGCTGGGCAGGGTTACCACCTTCCCATGCCAGAATAATGTCTGGGTTTAACGTGATGACTCGCTCTAGATTTATTCCTCGATGGTTGGCAATACGTTCGATATCGAGGGCTGCTGGTGGGTAGTCGCTGTGTTCGCTGACGCCAACTATATAGTCACCAAGCCCAGCAGCGAACGCGAGTTCGGTTCCTTGAGGGGAGAGTGTGACGATGCTGAGGCTGTCGGATGGTGCTTGTCTCTCGGCATATGAAGAAAAAGCAGAAAGTAGAAGACAAAGCGTCAAGGTGAATCGGTTAACAATAGAGTACATAGGTATCATTAGAAGATCAGTAACCAGAGTGAGCATAGCGCCAGCCAAAGCCAGAGGCGCCAATAAAGTAAGTGTTGGAGCTGCGCAATGTGTAATGCTGCGGGAGCGATAGGGCCACCAATGCTAGGACGATCTCGGCGTTGCTCTGCATAAATAGCCGGCCCCCCAAGTGAAAGGGTTAGCTTTCCACCAGCGGCAGCGAGTAACCAACCAGGGCCGGGTAACAACCATTGTTCGCCTTGCTGCCAAAGGACTCTTATGGCATTACCAACGTTTCTGCCAAGGGTAAGCAATAATGCAAAAAGGCGAAGCGGTATGATATCGGCAGCCGCTAAAATACGCACGGCAGGCAAGCCAAAATACTGGTAGCTTAACCTCGATGGGGACCAGCTTCGTGCCAGTGTCAGGGCTAATCGATACAGTATTGCGCCGATTCCACCGGCAAGGCAGTACCAGAAAAGTACCGCAACAACTTGACGTCCATACCCCATCAACAACGTTTCAGCAGTTGCTTTACCCAGCCCCACGCGAGAGAGTTTGTCTGTATCACGATTGATTTCAAGGGAGAGTAGGTGACGACAATAACCGATTCTATCTTCGGCAATACCTTTACTGAGACGGTGAGCGAGTTGGTGAGGGTGTTTCCACTCAATAGCGAACCACAGCAGGGTTAAATTAAAGAGGCTATCTAACCAGACAAATTGTTTTAATGCGACAAGCGAGATGAGGACAGTGAGCCACATGATAGACCACGCCAATAAGCCGGAAAGCTGACGTTGTTTTGGGGTGTCACTTGGGTTGTTGACCTTTTCTGCGACGATAACACAGAGTTGTTGCCAAATTCGGATAGGGTGAAATTCAGGCGGCAAAGAGATAACCCAATGCAGCAGTAAAGCACCCCACAGTGCGAGTAGGGTGCCATTCTCAAGCAAGAGAGTAATAAGTCCGTTTACAGTCACTTAGCTTGTGGTCTCCAGAGTTAAGCGTTAAGTAATTCTACCATCTTAACGGCCATTTCTGACGAACTCTTTGCTGCAAGAGGCAAGAACTCATTGAAGTCCATTGGCGACTCTTTTTCGACAACATCAGAGATCGCGCGAACAATCACAAATGGTACCTTAAATTGCTCACACACCTGAGCAACGGCAGAAGCTTCCATTTCAGCAGCCACGATAGTTGGGAAGTTCGTGCGAATGGTGTCTACTTGCTCTTTGGTTGCGATAAATGCATCACCAGAACAGATCAAGCCGCGTACAGCATGAGTATCACCAAGTGCTGACAGTGCTTTTTCTGCAATTTCAATCAAGCGCTCATCAGCTTGGTATGCCGCAGGTTGGCCTGCCATCTGACCAATTTCATAACCGAATGCGGTTACGTCAGCATCGTGATGACGGACTTCGTTTGAAATAACCACATCGCCCATGGTTAGTGAACGGTCAAAACCACCAGCAGAGCCAGTATTGATGACGACGTCAGGCGCGAAGTGATCGAGTAGGATTGTTGTTCCAATCGCGGCAGACACTTTGCCAATGCCCGATTGTAAAAGCACGATGTCTGCGCCATTCAATGTACCTGTATAGAATGTACAGCCAGCAAGTTGCTGGGTTTGAATGCCGTCAATCATCGACTTCAAAATCGCGACTTCTTGTTCCATCGCACCAATAATACTGATTTTCATACTATGTCCAGTCTGTTCATGTCATTTTCGTTGATGCTCAGAGTGTAACATGAGTTTGAGGTGAAGCAGAAACAAGCTAAGGGTAGGGGTGTGGTGATCTTTAGATGTAAAAAAGCCAGTACTGAGTCAGTACTGGCTTTTGAGTCATGTTAGCGCAAAGGGGATAAACCTCAGTGAGGCTATGTCACCTTAGTTTGAAGATAACATCAAAGAGTCAGCTTTCGCTTCAAGGTTCGTATTACCCATCAAGTGTGCATCGACAGCGCGGGCACTCTCACGACCTTCATTGATACAGCGCACGACTAATGATTGGCCTGTGCGCATATCACCTGCAGCAAAGATACCATCTTGGTTAGTCATAAAGTCAGTGGTCGCAACATTCCCTCGATCATCAATCGCGATGTCTAGTTGTGCTAGCACACCATGTGGCTCAGGGTGCAAGAAGCCCATCGCCAAGAATGCTAAGTCACAAGGAATGATGCGCTCACTACCTTCTACTTCCTTAAACTCCGGACGCTGACCAGGTGCTGCTTCGCCCCATACGATATCAGCAATACGTAACGCTTTTACATTACCGTTATCGTCACCAATAAACTCTTTGGTTAAGATATTCCAGTGACGGTCACAGCCTTCTTCATGTGATGTAGAAGTACGCATTATCATCGGGTATTGAGGCCAAGGTTGATTCGCAGGGCGTTGCTCCGGCGGAATTGGCATAATCTCAACTTGTGTAATGCTTGCTGCACCATGTCGGTTTGATGTTCCTACACAGTCAGAACCCGTATCACCACCACCAATAACGACAACATGTTTACCTTTTGCATGGATCTCTTTGGTTTTCAAGTCCATGTCATTCGCTCGGCGGTTATTTTGGCCTAGGAACTCCATCGCAAAGTGAACACCAGTTAGCTCTCTACCTGGAATAGGTAAGTTGCGAGGTACGGTTGAACCGCCCGTCAGTAAAACGGCGTCATACTCTTGGCGAAGCTGTTGAGCATTAATATCAACACCGATATGTGCATTAACCTCAAACTTAATACCCGCATCAGCCATCAAGTTAACTTTACGATCAATAACATCCATGCCCAGCTTGAAGTCTGGAATGCCGAAACGCAGTAGACCGCCAACTTTCTCGTCACGTTCATACACGGTAACGCAGTGACCTGCACTATTCAGCTGTTCTGCAGCTGCAAGCCCAGCAGGGCCGCTACCAATGATCGCAACGGTTTTCCCCGAACGTTTACGTGGTGTTTTCGGTTTTGCGTATCCTTCACGATATGCTGTTTCTACAATCGTTTTCTCTATGTTACAGATAGTGATTGGGTCTTGGTTAATCCCTAGTACACATGAACTCTCACAAGGTGCTGGGCACACACGTCCTGTGAATTCAGGGAAGTTATTGGTCGAACTTAAGATGTTCCACGCTTCTTCCCAGCTATCACGGTAAACCGCATCGTTGAATTCAGGAATGATATTGCCGATTGGGCAACCGTTATGACAAAACGGTACGCCACAATCCATACAACGTGAGGCTTGCTCACCGATCTTGCCACCAAACTCATCGTTCTTTACAAACTCTTTGTTATCCTGAATACGTACTTCAGGGGCGACTTTAGATGGTAGCTCACGACCATGCTCGAGAAATCCAGTTGGCTTACCCATTGATTGCCTCCACTTCCTTGTTTTCGGCTTTAGCTTTGTTTTTCAGCAATACAGCTTTGTAGTCTCTTGGCATTACCTTCACCATTTTGGCGAGGTTGCCTTCAAAGTTGCTTAGGAAGGTTTCAGCAACAGTACTACCTGTTAGCTCTTGCTGCTTCGTTAGCATCTCTTTCAGAAGTACCTTGTCTTCATCATCGATCGGGTCAAGGTCAACAAGCTCAGGGTTTAGCTTCGACTGGAAGTCATCAAACTGATCCCAGACATAAGCAATACCACCGCTCATACCCGCTGCGAAGTTACGCCCTGTTGAACCAAGGATAACGGCAATACCACCAGTCATGTATTCACAACCGTGGTCACCAACGCCTTCAACAACAACTTTGGCACCGGAGTTACGCACACAGAAGCGCTCACCAGCCATACCACGAATGTATGATTCACCAGAGGTTGCGCCATAGAAACAGACGTTGCCGACAACAATGTTATCTTCAGGAACGATGTCAGACTTCACGTCAGGATAAAGGACCAACGTACCGCCGGATAAACCTTTACCCCAGTAATCGTTCGCGTCACCTTCAACTTCGAATTTAACGCCTTTCGATAGGAAAGCACCGAAACTTTGACCAGCACTACCGTTGAACTTCACGTTCATTGGTTCAGGCAAGCCTTGGTCTTTATAAATTTTCGAGATTTCGTTCGACAACATGGTACCGGCACTTCGGTCAGTATTCACAATTGGGAACTCAGCAGACACGGCTTTACCTTCGTAAAGAGCCGGTGCGGCAATCTCGATGAGTTTACGGTCAAGAACGTTTTCTAGACCATGATTTTGTTCACGCTGATTGTATACGCCATCTTCTTCTCGCGCAGGTTCGATGTGCAGAACCGGAGATAGGTCTAAGTTGGTGTATTTCCAGTGTGAAATATCAGAGCGAATGCGCAGTTTCTGTGATTGGCCTACCATCTCTTCAATAGAGCGGAAACCAAGTTCAGCCATAATTTCACGTAGGCCTTGAGCCATGTAGGTGAAGAAGGTAACCACATCTTCTACTCGGCCATCAAAACGTTCGCGTAGCGTTTTATTTTGTGTCGCAATACCAACAGGACAGGTGTTGAGGTGACACTTACGCATCATGATACACCCTTCAACGACCAAGGCTGCCGTTGCCACACCCCACTCTTCAGCACCGAGTAACGTTGCGACAGCAAGGTCACGAGGTGTTTTCATCTGACCATCAGACTGAACAACGATACGGTTACGTAGGCCATTTTTCAGTAGTGTTTGGTGAGTTTCAGCCAAGCCTAATTCCCACGGAAGCCCCGTGTGGCGGATTGACGAAATTGGAGATGCACCTGTACCGCCATCGAAACCAGCAATTAGCACGACATCGGCTTTTGCTTTCGCAACACCAGAGGCAATCGTACCTACACCAGCTTCTGATACCAGCTTAACGTTCACACGCGCTTTGCGGTTTGCGTTCTTCAAGTCGTAGATAAGCTGAGCTAAATCTTCGATTGAGTAGATATCGTGGTGCGGTGGTGGTGAGATTAGACCGACACCAGGCGTTGAGTGACGCGTTGCACCAATCCAGTCATCGACTTTATCACCTGGTAGTTGACCGCCTTCGCCTGGCTTCGCACCTTGTGCCATCTTGATCTGAATTTCATCAGAGTTGGACAAGTAGTAAGAAGTCACACCGAAACGACCAGAAGCAACTTGCTTGATAGCAGAGCGTTCCCAATCGCCGTTCTCTTTCTTATCGAAACGAGCAGGGTCTTCACCACCTTCACCGGAGTTTGACTTCGCACCAATGCGGTTCATTGCCACAGCAAGGGTTGAGTGTGCTTCATGTGAAATAGAGCCAAAGCTCATTGCGCCCGTTGCAAAACGTTTTAGGATGTTTTCAACTGGCTCTACATCTTCAATCGCAATGCTTCCCGCTGGGTTCTTTATAAACTCAAGCTGGCTACGTAGTGTTGCCGCATCATCGCCTTGCGAATCAACCTCGTGACAGTACTCTTTGAACTGATCAAAGTTACGATCGCGTGTTGATTTTTGTAGAAGGTGAATGGTTTCAGGATTAAACAGGTGCTTTTCACCACGCTGTTTCCATTGATAAACCCCGCCAACATCCAGCATTTGAATTGGGATTTCACGCGTTGGGTAACCCAGACGGTGACGTACTAAAACTTCTTTCGCAATATCGTCGATAGTTAAACCTTCGATACGCGTGACTGTGCCACTGAAGTACTTATCGACGACAGATTTACTGATACCAAGTGCTTCGAATATTTGAGCGCCATGGTAAGACTGTAACGTTGAGATACCCATCTTCGAGAAGATCTTCAATAAGCCCATATTGACGCCCTTACGGAAGTTCTCAAACAGAACATCGGAAGGCGTTTCAGGGTCAAGTTTCTTCGTCTTCTGCAGCGAAATGATGGTTTCCGTAACTAAGTATGGGTTAATCGCATTCGCGCCATAGCCTAACAGTGTTGCAAAGTGATGCGTCTCACGTGCGTCACCTGTCTCAACCACGATGTCACATTTCGCACGTAGGCCTTTACGGATTAAGTGGTGGTGAACAGCGCCAACAGCAAGCATGGCTGGAATAGCTGCGTGGTTTGAGTTAACAGCACGGTCCGTTAGGATAATAATAGAGTAGCCATCAATAACGGCATCTTCTGAGTACTGACAGATACGCTTCAACGCGCGCTCTAATTTGCCATCTTCACCACTTGCGCTGAAGACGATATCCAGTGTTTTTGCTTGAAGGTGTTCGTTATCAATCGCGCGTAGCTTTTCAAGCTCAGCATTACTCAGAATAGGTGATTCAACTTCTACTTTAAGGCAGTGCTCAGGCGTTTCTGATAGCAGGTTATGATCCTTACCGAGGTAAGTTTTCAATGACATAACCATACGCTCACGGATCGGGTCGATCGGTGGGTTAGTTACCTGTGCAAACAGTTGTTTGAAGTAGTTTGAAAGGTGCTGCGACTGGTGCGAGAGAATCGCGAGTGGCCAGTCAGCCCCCATTGCGCCCAGTGGCTCTTTCGCATCGCGTGCCATTGGAACAATAATTTCGTTAACTTCTTCGCTTGTTACGCCAAAAGCTTGTTGATGATGAAGCAGACGATCAGCGCTTGGCTGATGGTGCATGTTATCGGCTTCAGGTAGTGCATCAAGATTGAGTAAATGCTTTTTAACCCACTCTTCATATGGACGAGCGGTGGCGATGGAATCTTTGACTTCTTCGTCAGAGATAATGCGACCTTGCTCTAGATCGGCAACGAAGATACGACCAGGCTGGAGACGACCGCGGAATTGAACGTTTTCTGGCTCAATCTCAACAACACCAGATTCTGATGCCATGACAAGGAAATCATCTTTTGTCACGGTATAACGAGATGGACGCAAGCCGTTACGGTCGAGCGTGGCACCTACCTGAACACCATCGGTGAAACAGACAGATGCAGGACCATCCCACGGCTCCATGATGTTGGCATGGTATTGATAGAACGCACGACGTTTTTCATCCATCGTTTTGTTCTCTTGCCACGCTTCTGGAATCATCATCATTAACGCATGCGGTAGTGAACGACCAGATAGAACCAGCAGTTCAAGCGCCATATCAAAGTTTGATGAATCAGAACTGCCTTCCTGACAAATAGGCAGTAGCATGCTGAGCTCTTGCTCAGTGAAAAGCTCGGATTCAAGGAGAGCTTCACGTGCCTTCATCCAGTTAAGGTTACCGCGTACAGTGTTAATTTCACCATTGTGAGCGATATAACGGAAAGGTTGTGCTAAACGCCATCTTGGGAAGGTGTTAGTGGAGAATCGAGAGTGAACAAGCGCGAGTGCTGTCACCATTGTCGGGTTTTGCAGATCGAGGAAGTACTGAGGTACTTGCTCAGTTGTTAATTGACCTTTGTACACAAGGGTCTTGTACGAGAAGGAATTAATGTAGAAGTCGTCACCAATGTTGGAGACACTCTCTAGGCAAACCCGTACGGTGTAGTTACGTAAAACATAGAGTTTACGTTCTAACACAGCAGGATCCATGTTAGCGCCACCAGTAACAAAGACGTGCTCGAATTGCGGCTCCGTACTCAGTGGGTCGGCACCAATCATTGAATTATCAGTCGGCAGCATGCGGTAGCCGATCACTTCGAGATCAAGGCGCTGCGCATTGCGTTCTAAAATGTCACGACATTGTTGACGTTTGTTCTCATCTTTTGGAAATAGAACGACACCCACACCATATTGTTCAAATGATGGAAGCTTAATACCGATCTTTTGGGTCTCTTCCAGCAGGAATTCATGCGGCTTTTGCAGCAATATACCGGCACCATCACCACTGCATGGATCACAACCCTGTCCACCACGGTGTTCCATACGCGCAAGCATATCGAGCGCTTGAGTCACAATTTGATGAGATTTACGGTTCTTGAGATGGGCTACAAAGCCAATGCCACAAGCATCATGCTCCATTTCAGGTACATAAAGTCCCTGTGCCTTATGCTCTAGATCTGTCATTGATACGTCCTTCCAGTTACAACAAGCTCTTTTCCATGGCTTGTTTTGTCCCTAATCCTGTGCTTGCGAGATAATGAGCGCATCCCGTAGAGAGCAAGCACACGTTTGCGTTTTATTAACATTTACGCAAACGAATCCTTTTCGCATAT
Organism: bacterium sp. HQB-150; assembly: GCA_043421945.1. GTDB lineage: Bacteria > Pseudomonadota > Gammaproteobacteria > Enterobacterales > Vibrionaceae > Thaumasiovibrio. The sequence goes on from JBHOGO010000030.1 coordinate 9,949, forward strand.
CACTATTGGTAGTTAAATATGCTGAGAATATTCAAAAATGTTGAATTAATCGCTAAATCTGGCGATAAAACGGTATATCCCATTGCTCAGAAAATACACATTTATGAAACTATCCTACATTTTTGACACTTTAATTACCAACAAAAGTTTGCGGCAGGTCATAAAAAACTTATTAAGTGACTGCATTGATTAGCCTTTTAACTGACTTTTTACCCAGTAATCGTTAAAAAAATAGCTTAAAGCGATAATTTGCTTCACTGTTGCCTATTAATTTGTGTGCTACAGGATAATAAAGTGCTGACTAATGAACGTATATGAGAGAGAAAACTGCGTAATTTAATTACTTCGCTAGTTATCGTGATGTTTTTTTGCGCTAAGGCAATGTTATACCCTGCTGGTACTGGTAAAGTGCGCGGCTGTTTGTTGAGTGAGTGAGAAAGTCGGTGCAATTACATGAGTTGGTGAACACCCTAGGACAAGATTTACAACGTCGCTATGGTGAGCGCGTCCATAAGTTGACGTTGCATGGTGGGTTTTCTTGCCCGAACCGTGATGGCACGATAGGCCGAGGTGGCTGCACGTTTTGTAATGTTGCTTCGTTTGCTGATGAGACAGCCGCTCAAATTCCGATTGCCCAGCAATTGGCAAGCCGAGCGGGACAAGTTGACCGAGCTAAACGCTATCTGGCTTATTTCCAAGCTTACACAAACACCTATGCTGAAGTGGAAACTCTGCGCAAGATGTATGAAGAAGCACTTGAAGGTGCTGATATTGTCGGTCTTTGTGTTGGCACTCGCCCAGACTGTGTGCCCGATGCAGCATTAGACTTGCTTGCTGGTTATCAGAAACAAGGCTACGAAATCTGGTTAGAGTTAGGTTTACAGACAGCGCACGAGAAAACGTTAAAACGAATTAATCGTGGCCATGACTTTAATGCCTACGCTGAGATTACTCGACGAGCACGCGCCTTAGGCATCAAAGTGTGCTGCCATCTGATTGTTGGCCTTCCAGGAGAGACAGAGGCAGACAATATGGATACCTTGCAGCAAGTCATTGATGTTGGTGTCGATGGTATTAAGCTCCACTCTTTACATATTGTTGAGGGGAGTACTATGGCAAAGTCATGGAGAGCCGGTCGTCTTGAAGCAATATCAATGGAAGACTATAGCCGTATTGCCGCCAACATGATTCGACACACTCCTGGTGATGTCGTGTATCACCGTGTCTCTTCAGCTGCCCGTCGCCCTACGCTGTTAGCGCCGGAGTGGTGTGAAAATAGATGGCTTGCGATGACAGAGATAGGTCGCAGATTAGATACCCTAGGCGCACAAGGCAGTGCTGTTGGCAGCCCTTTTCTATATACTCAACCGATATGCCAACGCTGAAACACATATCATAAGGCTTTATAAGCTAATATTTATGAGGTTTCTCAAGGAAGAGAATAATGCGAAATGCGATTCGACACTTAGGCCTACTGCTACTATTTCTACCGGTAGTAGTGGTGACCTATTGTTTATTGACTCAGTTCAGTTTAGATCTCACTCCTGACTTTGCTGTCGAGTATTTCCTGGAAATCGGCTCGGTACTCTTTTCTATTGGCTTGGTTATTCGAATTTGGGTTAAGCCTGATTCACGTTCAGACTTTTCTGCTCTCTATCCCACCTTGTCACGCTTACCCGCTTGTGCCCTCGTGATACGGGCGAAAGACGGACATTTGCTTTATGGCAATAAAAGTTCTCGTCAGTTGCTTCAAGTCAGAAAGGTGGGGAAAAATTATTTTTATCCGCCGTCTCTGGATGCACAGATATTTCACCAATTGCTCCGCCACTATGATTTTGAGCGAGGCTTTAGCTTCGCCAAAGAGACGCTATATCTTGCTGATCACCCCCCAATGAAGGTGGTGATGTCAGGTGAGAAGATAGCCTTTCATGGTGAAGATGCCCATCTGCTCTTTATTTCGCTACCGGCGGTCAGCTCGACCAACATGAATACAGAGCAGCAAGAAAACCGTGTCTTTCAAAGTGTACTCAATTCATTAGCTGAAATGGTTCATTACACTGATAATGAAGATAATATTCTCGGCACCAACAAATCGTTTGACCGCTTTTGGCAGGGAAGAATGGATGAAGGGATTGTTGTTGGGCAGGTCGAAGAAGGATTAGGGCGCCGTTCAATGACCAGCTGGACCACTTCTCCTGATGGTACTAGTCGCCTATTAGAAACAAGCCAAACGTCGTTGACTGATAATAATGGTGAGGTCTTTGGTAGCCTTTCTATCAGTCATGACGTGACGGATTGGCACGAAATGCAAGAGAGCTTACGTCAAGAAATAGAGAAACGTGAGCTTACTGAGCAAACGCTGGCACAGCGTACTAACCTTCTCGACACCTTGTTTGCTGCAAGCCAAGACCCTATCGGCCTTTATAATGAACACGGCATGTATATAGGCTGCAATGAAGCTTTCATTCGCTGGGTTGCCCCTGGCTATGATGATCTGCGAGGTTTACGTGTTATCGATATCCTTGGTGAAGAGGCTTCGTTGCTTCAACAGCCAAAAGATATGGAGGTCATGGACAAGGGCGAGACGATTAAAGATGAAGAGTATGTCATCTTAGAAGACGGTACACCGCTTTGGTATGAGGTTATGCGTTCACCTTATCATGATCCACTTAGTGATTCTAAAGGGGTGCTGTTAATGGCTCGCGATGTGACCGAGCGTAAAATGGCTGAGCAACAATTGGCAGATGCCATTATGGATCTTCAAGAGCTTAGTTTTGTGGATAGCCTAACGAAAGTGGCCAACCGTCGAAGCTTTGATGAACAGTTAACTAAACTCTGGCATACGCACGTTCGTGAAGCAAAGCCACTCTCGCTTATCCTCTGTGATATCGACTATTTTAAATCTTTTAACGATAACTATGGTCACCAGCAAGGTGACGAAGCGTTACGTCAGGTCGCACAAGTGTTTAAGTCGGTAATACGGCGCGAAAGTGATGTCGTTGCGCGTTATGGTGGTGAAGAGTTTGCGTTTTTACTCCCCAATACCGATAACGATGGGGCCCTGATTGTTGCGGAGTCTATCCATAAAGCACTGTTGAAAAAGTCCGTACTGCATGGGCACTCAGCAGTAGCGAATGTGCTCACGGTAAGTTTAGGCACCGCGACCATGATGCCAACACGGGATCAAGACTACGGTGATCTGGTCGCATTAGCGGATAAGGCTCTTTATCAAGCCAAAGATGCAGGCAGAAATACAACTCAAAATTTAATTGGCGAACAGGTCGAGACAGAATACTAATGAAGCAGATAAAAATACTTGCTCAATATTACGTTGATTTAATGGTCAAGCTCGGCTTGATGCGTTTTAGCATGTTGTTGGCGATAGCCTTAGTCGCACTTGCTGTTGTCATGCAGGTTGCTATTACCTTGATACTCAATGGATCTGTGCATGATAGCGATATTTTGCGCTCTGTATTCTTTGGGTTGTTGATTACGCCTTGGGCCGTATATTTCCTTTCGGTAGTGGTCGATCAATTAGAGGATTCACGGCAGAGGCTTTCGAAGCTTGTCAGTAAGCTTGAAGAGATGAGAGGAAGAGATCTTGACCTTAATCGTCAGCTTAAGTCGAATATAACTAAATTAAATCAAGAGATTGAAGAGCGTCACAAAGTTGAGCAGAGCTTACAAATTGCGTTAGAGGATCTTGAAAGTGAGGTCTACCATCGAGAAAAAGTACAATTAGATCTCGCAGAGAAAAGTGTTTTACTGCGATCGTTTCTCGACGCTTCTCCTGATCTTATTTATTACCGTAATGAAGATTTTCAATTTTCTGGCTGTAACAAAGCTGTGCAGGTGTTAACTGGACGGACGGAAAAAGAGCTCGTCGGTTTGACCCCCTCAGATGTTTATACCGAAGAGGAAGCCTCTAAGATTATCGAAACAGATAACCAAGTCTTCGAATCAAATGTCGCGCTTACCTATGAGCAGTGGTTAAAATATCCAGATGGTCGCCAAGCCTATTTTGAATTGCGTAAAGTCCCTTTTTATAATCGCAGCGGTAAGCGTTTAGGCCTAATGGGCTTTGGGCGGGATATTACTGAGCGTAAACGTCACCAAGAGTCTTTAGAAAAAGCCAGTCAAGATAAGACAGCGTTTATCTCAACGATTAGCCATGAGCTCCGTACCCCGCTCAATGGTATCGTGGGGTTAAGCCGCATGTTACTCGACACACGATTGAACGAAGAGCAGCGTAGCCATTTACGAACGATTCATGTCAGCGCAATTACATTGGGTAATATCTTCAACGATATTATTGATATGGATAAATACGATCGTCGTAAAATGGAGCTGCTTCCGGTTTCGACAAACTTCCATGACTTCGTGGCAGAAGTTGGCAGTATTTCGCAGTTGATGGCTGAGCAAAAAGGGTTGAGGTTTGATCTTGATGAGCTCACAGATTTACCGGAAGTCGTTGATATTGATGGCACTCGACTACGCCAAGTACTCTGGAATTTGATGAGTAATGCGGTGAAGTTTACCTCTAGTGGCAGTGTGATACTTTCGGTGAGTGCCGATGTTCAAGATGGTTTAGCCGAGATCGTTTTTGAGGTTGAAGATAGTGGTATCGGTATCCCTGAGGATGAAGTGGATAATATTTTCGCCATGTATTATCAAGTGAAGTCTGAGGATAACAACCTTCATGCGATGGGAACGGGGATTGGCTTAGCCGTTTCTCGGCAGTGGGTGCAGATGATGCACGGTGATATTACCGCCTATAGCGAGCTTGGTCATGGAAGTACGTTTACGGTGACGATAACAGTGCCTTTAAGCGATGAAGTCGAAGTCGAAGATGAACTTCCTCACCGAGGTGATCGTGCCTTGCAAATCTTAATGGTGGAAGATATTGAATTGAATATCACCGTTGCAAAGTCACTGCTTGAAAGCCTCGGTCACAATGTTGCTGTTGCCAGGAATGGGCATGAGGCGCTTGAACATTTCCAGCCAGAGGAGTTCGACTTAATTCTTCTGGATATTCAATTACCGGATATGACAGGGTTTGATATTGCCAAGCAGTGGCAACTCTCTTGCAGTCATTTACCTCCGGTGATAGCCCTGACAGCAAACCTTCTGAAAGACAAACAACAGTACCTCGACAGTGGTATGGATGACGCGCTTAGCAAGCCATTAAACGTAAAAGAGATCAGCCAAGTGCTGAGTCTATATTGCCCAGCGGCTGAATTACCGATGCCAGAAAAGGTAGAGGTGAGAGTGGCACCAGATTATGAAGATATTCTCGACCTTGATATGTTGGATTCCTACGTAGATATTGTCGGTACACAGCCTGTTTATGACAGTATTGCGATGTTTGAAAAGTTGATGCCGGATTACATGGCGATATTGGATTCAAACATGACAGCGAAAGATCAAAAGGGTATTGCGAGTGAAGCGCACAAGATTAAAGGTGCGGCAGGGTCGATAGGGCTTAAGCATGTTCAACAGATTGCCCAGAAAGCACAATCACCTGATGCTCCTGCATGGTGGGAGAATATTCAAGATTGGATTGAACAGATTCGAGCGGGGTATCCGGAGGATATTAAGATGTTGAAGCAGTGGTTAGCTTCACAAGCTGAGTCGTAACTGTTATTTATCGGGTACTTGTCTATCTTAAAACCATTAAGCCAATAAAAAAGCACCCAAAGGGTGCTTTTTTAATCGTATTGGGCTGGGCTTATCGAGGATTAAACTTCTTCGATCTCACCGCAGAAGCGGTAGCCTTCACCGTGGATCGTCGCAATGATTTCTGGTGTGTCAGAAATTGACTCGAAATGCTTACGAATACGACGAATTGTTACGTCGACAGTACGGTCGTGTGGTTTAAGGTCACGGCCTGTCATTTTTTTCAGCAGCTCTGCACGTGTCTGGATCTTGCCTGGGTTTTCACAGAAGTGAAGAAGGGCACGGAACTCAGAGCGTGGAAGCTTGTAGTTTTCACCTTCAGGGCTCACAAGAGAGCGGCTGTTGATTTCAAGGCTCCAGCCATTGAACTCGTAACGCTCAACCAGTTTTTTCTCTTCTGTCGTCACGCCTTGGTTCATTGCGCGGCTAAGTAGATTGCGAGCACGGATAGTCAGTTCACGTGGGTTGAAAGGCTTAGTGATGTAGTCATCAGCACCGATTTCAAGGCCCAAGATCTTGTCGACTTCATTATCACGACCCGTTAGGAACATCAGCGCCATATCACCTTGCTCACGAAGCTCACGAGCTAGCAATAAGCCGTTCTTTCCAGGTAGGTTGATATCCATGATAACTAGATTTACATGGTGCTCAGAAAGACACTGATGCATTTCTGCGCCATCACAAGCTTCATAAACAGTGTAACCTTCGGCTTCGAAGATGCTTTTGAGAGTGTTACGTGTTACGTGCTCGTCTTCTACAATCAGAATTTGAGGGGTTTGCATTGGCAGTACCTAATATCTAAAGCTAAATCGGTAAACAAAACAGAATAGTTAAATTCTATATATATATTTCACAAACAGGCAAGCTCGCTGACTACAAAGTAATAGCTTCTTTCCTGCGGTACGCCATCCATTGAATCAGTTTTGGGGTGAATCCCACTACTGAGTGCGCCCGAAAGGGCATTGGCCGGTAAAATCCTTAGATGACGGGGATTGTAATCACTTAACAGCTCGCTAACAATGCGTTAAGGAAAACAAGCCTTTAGAATTTGTATGATCTTTGACATTAGTCAATAAAATGAGCACATCTCCCTTAACATTCATACTTTGTCATACTTATTGTTTCTATAATGCATGTTGCTGTTATTATCAGCACTCATGCATAAAAATATAGTGAATTGCAGCGCTTATCAAACCTTTTTATCACATATTGTGTAACATTTTGGAAACATGCGCCATGTGTGGATTATCATTACGACTCAGGGCTTTAGTGTGATTCACTGTGTTTTTAAAATTGTTGCTGGTATTAACTCTATGAAAATTATGGTATTTGATTTTAGTTGTGGATGTTTTTTATTCTCATTATGAGCGTTCGGACACACTTTGAAATGTTAAATTGTATCTTTTTGTGTCACGAGTGGCGTTTTCCGACTTTTTCTTCTCTACTTGGCTAAATCCTTATTTTTTCGGCTCTGTGTGAGCGAGCATCTTGTATCAAAATGAAGTCCAGCTCGTGCTTATTCGCAAAGAATCTAGAAAAAGTTCACATTTTCTTCGACTAAAGGAGCACAAATGAACGATTTGTTACCAGATCTGTGTGATGTTTACCCCGATGATGTGCAATGGTTGCCACTGCAATGGCATAGTTATGGAGGCAAGAAAGTTTTTTATGGAGAAGTTGTGACAGTGCGCTGTTATCACGATAATAGTTATGTCAGACGTTGGGTTAATCAGCCTGGTGAGGGAAAGGTGCTTTTTGTTGAAGGAAGCGGCTCATTGCAAAAAGCGCTACTTGGTGATCAACTTGCGTTAAAAGCACAACTGAATGGATGGGCTGGGATTGTTGTTCATGGCGCTATTCGTGATGTTGACGCGATTTCTAAAATGTCACTTGGGGTGATGGCGTTGGGATCTTGTCCGATAAAAACGAATAAGCGTGAGCTTGGTGAAGAGCAAGTCGCATTAAGGGTCGCAGGTTGTATCATTGCGCCGAAATACCACCTATACGCTGACCTAAATGGTGTGGTTATTTCTCGTCATGCACTGAACTTAGCGCTGCTTGATTAGGCGATGTGATAGGGCAGTAACGTCTTTTTATTTGAGATAATGTATTCGAGTTTGGGTTAGCGCGAACAGGTTAGAAGCGGTAGCCAATGCCTAATATATATTGCTGCTCAACATCTTCGTAATCATAAGTTGCATGCACGTTGACTTTGTCTGTGATGTGATAGCGGCTAGAGACTTCGAAGCTGACTGGACTAGGGCTTTTTTCTTCACTGCTAGTGCTTTCTTCAGGTTGGCTGGTGAGTGCTGTCGTGACGGCGGATTCAATGGATATACGTGGCGTAAGCCCGTATTTAATACCACTTGTTACACCTCTTGTTGGTTCAATGACTTCATTGCCTGAATAGAGTGATGTGCTGAGATAGAGTTGTAGATTGTTCGAAACAGAATAGGAATAGCCGCTGTTAAGCTGCCAAACATCAAAGCTGTGTTTGCGTACTGATTGAGATGATAAGTACCAACCATTTTCTGTTGTAGGCGGTGTTTCTGGTTCAGCATACACGGCAGTAGCACAAAATAATAAACTACACGCAATAAGCGACGTAAGTTTCATCTGTTACCCTCCGTGAGTCTGTGCCGAAACTTTATAGTAGCGCATGAGTGCGACTTATTACATATCCATTCTCAGAAAGTTCCATGAATGTTTAGAATTAAATAACATATTTAATTCTCAAAAGAATATGCTTTGTTATAAGGATACACATCAGTCACTTGCCCATGCTTGACTTGATCTTGAAGGCGCTTCCAAAGATCCGCGGTGAAAATATCGGCGTGAACACTCTCGAAAAGATCCCTTGTAGGGCGATCAACAAACAAAAAGGTTCGAAATTCTTCAGGGAAAACATCGTTTGCACCGACACTATACCAAGGCTCAGAAGCCATCTCTTGTTCTGGGGTTTTGGCTTCAGGAATTTTCCGAAAGTTGACCTCCTCCATATAACTAATTTCATCATAGTCATAAAAGACAACACGCTGGTGGCGAGTCACACCAAAGTTTTTGAGAAGCATATCACCAGGAAAAATATTGGCTGCCGCAAGCTGCTTTAGCGCATTGCCGTAATCGGTTACTGCATGGCGTTTCTCATCCTCAGTCGCTGTTTCTAAATAGAGGTTGAGAGGCGTCATCCTGCGCTCCATGTATAGGTGCTTAATGAGTACTTTATCGTCTTTAAGCTCAATGATGGAAGGAGCGACCTCCAAAAGCTCATCAAGAAGCGCTTTGCTAAAACGATGGCGATCGAAAACGAAATTACGGTACTCTTGAGTATCTGCCATTCTTCCTACTCGATCATGCTCTTTAACGAGTTTGTATTTCTCTTTTACCATGTCGTGCGTGATGGCTTTTTGCGGAGCAAATTTGTCTTTGATTATCTTAAAGACAAAATCATAAGAAGGCAGCGTAAAGACCGACATGACCATACCTTTGATACCAGGTGCTAGCTCGAATTGGTCATTGGAGTTTTCTATATGAGTCAGGTACTCGCGATAGAGTTCCGTTTTGCCATGCTTTTGGCAACCTATTGCTGTGTAGAGTTCCGCTAAGGTTTTATTTGGCATTAGTTGGCGCAGAAAAGTCACTAATGCTGAAGGTGCGGAGCAGTAAACCATAAAATAGGAACGTGCAAAGCCAAAGATAATACTCATTTCTTGGCGACTGCAGATGCAGGCATCGATATAGACGCTGCCGTTACGGTTAAGGATAGGAATCACAATCGGGATAGCCTCTCGCCCTTCTAGATACACCTTACCAATGAGGTAAGCGGCTTTATTCCTAAAGAATGGTTCTTTAATCATCTCGATATGGGACTCTACTTCTTGGCAATCAGGGATTTGCTCTAGCACGCTATATGCTAGCGCTGTGGTATCTCGCTCTCGGTTTTCCCACGGGATATGAAACGACACATCATCGATAATTCGCTCAATGGCAGGAGAAAGATTGCCATTAATGACATAGTGCTTTGTGATGCCTGTGGGGTAGGTCGGCAGACGATCTTGTTGAGAGCTGCGAACAAATAGCTTCTCGTGTTCAATATTCCGGTGTTCAAAGATGCGGCAATAAACAGAGTTAAAGAAGCTTTCCGCAATATCGTAACGAGGGTAATCAAGTAATAGATCTTCGTATTCTGCCTTTACGGCCATGAGGAACTGTCGATTCGCGTATTTACGCCCAAGCATGATCTGAATCTGGTCTGTCACGAGTGATACGTGGCGTTGATAAAAGGAGATGCGCTTTTTCATGGCAAGGTGAACTTCATGCCAATCAGCTTCTTCAAAGCGTTGTTGTGCACCTGCTGTGACATCGAGAAAGCGACCAAACATCGCGTCTGAGCCTTGAAGAATAGTATGAGCAACCAGTTGTTCCATCGCAGCAGTCATAAACGTTCCCTGATTAAAATGTTCAGCAAGTAATAATATTGTTACTTGTGACTTAATTTAGTCTATGGAGAAAGCGTAGCAGAGGCTATGCAATAGGCTCCTGAAATGTCTCATTAATTTCAGATATGTGGCGCGTGTTCTTGCACGATAAAATACCAGTTTTTTTTGTTTTTTGTTGACGAGTTAGTAAAAAACCTGTAACTCTAGATGCAACGCAATTAAGTGAAAGCATGACATAACATAAATGCATAACGTAACCCGCATGATTATTACCACCACAATTACCGGCATTATTGTTGGGGCGGGCTAATACGCGAAAGAATCAGATAAGCCCGCACCTCAACAAGGTGCGGGCTTTTTTTTAACTTATTTTTAGACAGGATGTTGGGAGTATTGGGATGCGAGTATTAAAATTTGGAGGGTCATCTCTAGCGGATGCAGGACGTTTTTTACGAGCGGCAGACATCATTGCGAATAATGCACGCCAAGAAGAAGTGGCCGTAGTTTTGTCCGCACCGGGTAAAGTGACGAATAAGCTAGTGGCAGTGATCGAAAATACCATTGCTCACGGTGAGGCCGATCGTCAAGTGACCGAGTTGGAGAATGTGTTTAAGGATCTTTTTGATGGTATTGAAGCACAGGTACCTCGCTTTGACCGTCAAGTTGTAGAACAAAAGCTTCATAGCACAGTGACTCAGCTTAAGCAGTATGTTCATGGCATTGCCTTGCTAGGCCTTTGTCCTGATAACGTTTATGCTCGTATCATCAGTAAAGGTGAGCGCGTTTCTATTGTTACCATGAAAGCGGTGTTAGAAGCGCAGGATCAAGCGGCAAGCTTGATTGATCCCGTTGCTTATCTTTATGCCAAAGGTGAGCATCTTGAAGCGATGGTTGATATCGATATCTCGACAGCCAATTTTAAACGCGCTCCGCTTCCGGAAGGCCACGTTAATATTATGCCTGGTTTTACTGCAGGTAATGAAAAAGGGGAGCTTGTTACTCTAGGGCGTAATGGCTCTGACTATTCAGCCGCGGTTCTTGCCGCGTGCTTGCGTGCAGAGTGTTGTGAGATCTGGACCGACGTTGATGGTGTATACAGCTGTGATCCACGAATTGTGCCTGATGCGCGTTTATTAAAATCATTGAGCTATCAGGAAGCGATGGAATTGTCATACTTCGGCGCGTCGGTATTGCACCCAAAAACCATTGCACCCATTGCGCAGTTCCATATCCCTTGTTTGATTAAAAATAGCTTTAGCCCACAAGGCGCAGGTACGCTCATTGGTCAAGACACCGGTGAAGATAATCTCTCGATCAAAGGGATCACGACGCTTGATAAGCTGACCATGGTCAATGTTTCTGGACCGGGTATGAAAGGCATGGTGGGCATGGCAAGCCGCGTCTTTGGTGCCATGTCGACGGCTGGCGTTTCTATTGTCTTAATCACACAATCATCGTCGGAATACAGCATTAGCTTCTGTATTGAGTCTCAAGATAAAGTCGCTGCCCAAACGGCCCTTCAAGATGCTTTTGAACTTGAATTAAAAGATGGCTTGCTAGAGCAAGTCGAGTACACCGATGATGTTGCGATTGTCACGCTGGTGGGCGACGGTATGCGAACATCAAAAGGGATAGCGTCACTCTTCTTTACTTCATTAGCCGAAGTGAATGTGAACATTGTTGCGATTGCACAAGGATCATCTGAGCGTGCGATTTCAGCGGTTATCCCTTCTGATTCAATTTCAGAAGCGATCAAGGCGTGTCATGAAAACCTCTTTAACTCTAAGCACTACCTTGATGTGTTTGTGGTTGGTGTCGGTGGTGTTGGTGGCGAACTCGTTGATCAAATTCACCGTCAACAGGCGAAGTTAGCCTCTCAGGATATTGAAGTTCGCGTTTGTGGATTAATTAATAGCCGCGGCATGGTCTTAGATCATAACGGTGTTGCTCTTGATAACTGGCGTGATCGTGTGGCTGAGCCGGAACAAGCCTTTAGTTTAGCGAGCATGATCCAGCTGGTAAAACGTCATCACATTATCAACCCTGTGATCGTTGACTGTACCTCTGATCAGAGTATCGCAGACCAATACGTCGATTTCCTATCGTCTGGTTTCCATGTCATTACTCCAAACAAGAAAGCGAATACGGCGAGCATGGATTACTACCATCAGCTTCGTCAGGCCGCCCGCGGTACTCGTCGTAAGTTTATGTATGACACCACTGTTGGGGCAGGTCTTCCTGTTATTGAAAACCTACAGAACTTATTAGCGGCGGGTGATGAGCTTGAGCGCTTCAGTGGTATTTTGTCGGGTTCTTTGTCGTATATATTCGGTAAGCTCGATGAAGGAATGAGCTTCAGTGAAGCCACCAAAATTGCGCGAGGTAATGGCTTTACCGAACCGGATCCTCGTGACGATCTGTCTGGAATGGACGTTGCTCGTAAGTTGCTCATTTTGGCGCGTGAATCAGGCCTTCACTTAGAGCTCGATGATGTGGTCGTTGAGCAAGCACTGCCACCGGGCTTTGATGACAGTGGTGATGTTGAAGACTTTATGGCGCGATTGCCTGAAGCGGATGCTTATTTCAGTGATTTGGTGTCAAAGGCAGCAGAAGAAGGCAAGGTGCTGCGCTACGTTGGTGAGATTATCGATAACCAGTGCCAAGTGAAATTGGTTGCTGTTGATGGTGATGATCCGATGTTTAAGATAAAAGATGGTGAGAATGCACTAGCATTCTATAGCCGTTATTATCAACCGATCCCGCTTGTACTGCGTGGTTACGGTGCTGGTAATGAAGTGACCGCAGCAGGTGTGTTTGCAGACTTGATGCGTACTCTTGGTTGGAAATTGGGAGTTTAATCATGAGCGTAGTGGTTTATGCCCCGGCCTCTATCGGGAATGTGAGTGTCGGCTTTGATGTGTTAGGGGCGGCAGTCTCCCCGATTGATGGCACACGCCTTGGTGACCGTGTTGAAGTTAAGCTTGGTGATACGCCGTTTAGCTTAGTGTGCGCAGGCAGTTTTGTTGAAAAACTCCCTAAAGATGAAAAAGACAATATCGTTTACGACTGCTGGGTTGTTTTTGGTCGTGAATTGAAAAAGAAAGGCATCACTTTAAAGCCTGTAGCAATGACGCTTGAGAAAAACATGCCTATCGGCTCTGGCTTAGGGTCGAGTGCATGCTCTATCGTTGCTGCGCTTGATGCTCTTAATCAGTTTCATGATTCAGCGTTGTCTGAAATGGAACTGCTGGCATTGATGGGTGAAATGGAAGGACAGATCTCTGGGGGCGTTCACTACGATAATGTGGCGCCTTGCTACCTAGGGGGATTACAATTGATGGTTGAAGAGCTTGGTATTATCAGCCAAGCTGTGCCGAGCTTCGATGAGTGGTATTGGGTGATGGCATACCCGGGTATTACGGTCTCTACAGCAGAGGCGCGTTCCATTTTGCCCTCGCAATATCGCCGCCAAGATATTATTGCTCATGGTCGCCATTTGGGGGGCTTTATTCATGCGTGCCATACACAGCAGCCTGAACTTGCCGCCAAAATGATCAATGATGTGATTGCGGAACCTTATCGAGCACAATTACTGCCAGGCTTTGCGAAAGCTCGTCAATGGGCAGCAGATGCTGGCGCATTAGCGACAGGTATTTCTGGCTCAGGACCGACGCTGTTTAGTGTCTGTGCGAGTAAAGAAACGGCCGAACGCGTTGCGCGATGGCTGAATGATAATTACGTTCAAAATGAAGAAGGATTTGTCCATGTGTGCAAATTAGACACACAGGGCTCACAGGTAACAGGAAGTAAACTATGAAGCTGCATAATTTAAAAGATCACAGTGAACAGGTGTCATTTGCGCAGGCTGTTCGACAGGGGTTAGGCCGCAATCAAGGTCTATTTTTCCCTGAAACACTGCCATTTTTTGATGATATCGATGCGCTGCTTGCACTCGATTTTCATACGCGTAGTGCAAAAATTTTGTCTGAGATGCTGGGAGATGAGTTCACTGAGGCTGAAGTGAAAGCCTTGGTTGAGCAGGCTTTCCAATTCCCTGCACCGATTAAGCAAGTGCAAGAAGGCATTCATGCACTTGAACTGTTCCATGGTCCGACACTGGCATTCAAAGACTTTGGTGGTCGCTTCATGGCTCAGTCATTGGCTGCTGTTTCTGATGATGGCAAGATCACGATCTTAACGGCTACATCGGGTGATACAGGGGCAGCTGTTGCTCACGCCTTTTATGGTATGGAGAACATCAAAGTTGTGATTCTCTATCCAAAAGGCAAAATCAGCCCGCTGCAAGAGGCGCTGTTCTGTACCCTGGGTGACAACATTACCACCGTCGCAGTCACGGGTGATTTTGATGATTGCCAAGCGCTGGTTAAGCATGCCTTTGATGATGAAGCACTGCGCCAAGAGATCGGTTTGAACTCAGCCAACTCGATCAATATCAGTCGTTTAATGGCTCAGATTTGCTATTACTTTGAGGCGGTTGCTCAGCTGCCTAAAGCCGCTCGTGAAGAGCTGGTCATTTCAGTACCAAGTGGTAACTTTGGTAACCTGACAGCGGGTCTATTAGGTAAAGCGATGGGACTACCGGTCAAACGCTTTATTGCAGCAACTAACGTCAATGATACCGTACCACGTTACCTTGAAACGGGTGAGTGGGATCCGAAACCGACAGTCGCCACACTTTCGAATGCAATGGATGTGAGTCAACCTAATAACTGGCCACGTATCGAAGCACTTTGTGAGCGCAAAGGCTGGGGGCTCAATGAGCTAGGTAAAGGGGCGGTTACCGACGAAGAGTCGAAAGAGAGTGTTCGTGCATTGAATGCGAAAGGCTACTTGTGTGAGCCACATGGTGCGATTGCATACCGTGTACTTGAAGAGCAGCTGCAGTCTGGTGAAACAGGTCTCTTCTTATGTACAGCGCACCCTGCGAAGTTTAAAGAAGCCGTTGATGACATCCTTGAATGTGATATTGATTTACCGGCTCCGTTGGCTAAGCATGCCGTCATGCCTTTGCTGTCACTAGAGCGTGAAGCTGATTTTGAACAGCTAAAGCAAGTATTACGTGATGCCCAATAACGGGCTAAGTCGCCAGTAATCTCAAGATCAAAAAAGGCAGCGTCATCGCTGCCTTTTTATTTACTCGTCTTACTGACTCGTCGCTATAAATTATAGGCTCTGAGTGAAAGTACGTGCGATAACGTCTTTTTGTTGTTCAACGGTTAGTGAGTTAAAACGCACTGCATAACCTGATACACGGATTGTTAGCTGAGGGTAGTTCTCTGGGTGAGCAACAGCGTCTTCTAGCGTTTCACGCTTAAGCACGTTAACGTTCAGGTGCTGACCACCTTCGATAGTTACTTTTGGTGATTCAACAGCGATTTCGCGATATTCGATGTCACCTAGGTCAGAAGTAGGTAGAACTTGGTCTGCTTCGAAGCCAGACTCAGCAGCAACACAACGAGCTTCGTTGTTTTCACTGTCTAGCAACCAGATTGAATTAAGAAGTTCATCATTAGCTGCTTTAGTAATTTGAATGCCTGTGATCATGGTTGTTATCCTTATGAAGAAAATTTGAATTTTTATAAATCTTGTTGAGCTGGGTTTATTATATACCCATACGAATCAAAATTGGTATTGATTTAGATCAATTTACAACAAAAAACCTTTCTGGATGTGCGGCTGTTTTTTTGTTCTAAGTCAATAAAAGGCTTGTTTTAAGTGAGTGTTACTTATTTTTTACATTCTTTAAGTTGTTGTTTGCTCGTATTTAGCTAACGATAATGTGGTAAAATTACGACATTCCAGTAGCACAATAGCAATGTGCTATTAGGGTTTATAGTGATTTCCTGCTCTCAACGAGTCGAGAATGATCTCGGAGAATTACAGTCAATGGAGAAGAGATGAAGCTGATTGGTGCACATGTTTCTGCTGCTGGTGGGGTTTTTAATGCTCCAAAAAATGCAGAAAAAATTGGTGCGAATGCATTTGCATTGTTTACAAAAAACCAGCGTCAATGGGTAGCTAAGCCTTTGGAAGAAGAGGCTATTCGTGCTTTTAAACAAAATTGTGAGCTTAGTGGCTTTTCAGCTGACGCTATTTTACCTCATGATTCATACCTTATTAACCTCGGGCACCCTGAACCTGAAGCGTTAGAAAAATCCCGTCGTGCTTTTGTTGATGAAATGCATCGCTGCCATCAGCTAGGGCTTCATTTATTGAATTTCCACCCGGGAAGTCATCTAAAAAAGATCGATGAGCGTGCGTGCTTACTACGAATCGCTGAATCGATTAACCTTGCCCACCAAGAAGTTGAAGATGTCGTTGCAGTGATTGAAAATACAGCAGGGCAGGGGACGAACATGGGATGGCGCTTTGAAGAGCTCGCTGTCATTATTGAGCATGTGATTGATAAGAGTCGCATTGGGGTTTGTATCGATACGGCACACACATTTGCTGCGGGTTATGATCTCTCGACAAAAGAAGCCTGCGAAGCAACGTTCGCAGAGTTCTCCGAGGTCGTCGGCTTTGAGTACTTGCGAGGAATGCACCTTAATGACTCTAAAACGGGGTTGGGAAGTCGTGTCGACCGACATCAGAGCTTGGGCGATGGTGAAATCGGCATTCACTGCTTCGAGTACATTATGGCCGATGAGCGGTTTGATAACATCCCACTGATTCTAGAAACCATCGACGATACTCGCTGGGCAGAAGAAATAGAGATGCTGAGGCAGTTTGCTACCGCATAATGCACTATCATGTCGCAAATTGTCTCTAAAAGTAGGCATTAGCCCTATTCGAGGGGTTGGTGTTTTACCTAAGTTGTTGATATTTGGTTTTTTGTAAACTTGGCATCAAACTTTCATTAGTGAAGATACCTAAGTGATTTTCATCAGTCTCTTCACCGATTGACAGTGAATCGCGAGGGTTACATTACTTTAATAGGAGAGCTGATTATGCCATATATTCCACAACCGAATCGCCATGTTCAAGGTCGAGGCCACTTTAGAACACCAACACCACGCAAAGCGAAATGAGATGAGAATCAACAAGTGGGAATGGCTATTACGCGACTGTTCATTCCCACTATTGATAACACTCTAACATTACTGACTTCTGCCATAAATTGACCGCCTCCCACCTTTATATCTTTATCTCCTTTTCACTTTAATCCTGACTTACCTGCTAACGGCTCGATCTCGTACTTCCGCTTACTTCAGCGGCGCACTTGTTTTTAATTTCTCCTTTTCTCCTTGAACCTAATACCACTCTCGCCTCTGTAAACGATATGAGGTAACACTTTTCAGCCATCAAGCGATATTGGGTATAATGTCCGTCGCATGCTGCGAAAATTAAGCGGTATATGAAGTCATCAAAGCGGCAGAGGTTATCCTTTTGGGGATCGACGTTAGATATACCGGACTTTGGTTAGTTAATAAATGAGTAGGTACAGAGATGAAAACGTGGCAAGAAGCACTCTCAGCAGAGAAAACTAAGCCCTATTTTGGTGAGATGCTCGAAATGATCGCACAAGATCGTGAGTCGGGGACGGTTATCTATCCTGCTGATGAGGATGTATTTAGTGCGTTTGACGATACGCCTTTGAGTGATGTGAAAGTCGTGATTCTCGGTCAAGACCCTTATCATGGTCCAGGGCAGGCACATGGTCTGTGTTTCTCTGTATTACCCGGTGTTAAAGTGCCACCATCGCTAGTGAATATGTATAAAGAGCTGGTGGAAGATATTGAGGGCTTTGAAACGCCCAATCATGGTTATTTGAGAAGCTGGGCGCAGCAAGGTGTCTTGATGCTCAATACGGTATTGACTGTCGAGCAGGGTAAAGCGCACTCTCACTCTAAGTTGGGCTGGGAGCAATTTACTGATGCCGTTATTGCGACGGTGAACGAGGAGTGTGAAGGGGTTGTCTTTATTCTCTGGGGAGCGCACGCGAAGAAGAAAGGGCGTAAGATTGACCTTCATCGTCATCATGTCCTATCGGGCCCACATCCTTCTCCTCTCTCTGCCTATCGAGGTTTCTTTGGTTCAAAACCTTTTTCGCAAACGAATGACCTACTGCATTCGATGGGAAAAAAGGCGATCGATTGGCAACCTAAACTTGATCAACCTATCAAAGAGGCAAACTAATTGGTGAGACACCCACTTTACTGATTTAGCTCAATTTCTGAACTCTACTTCCTTCTTTACACTGAGGGTTGCCACCTCACACGCTGCATATGCCATTTTAGGATGGTGCAGCATAAAGACATGGAAATTAAGGAGGATGCATGCTGAAAAGTATTCATCAAGAGCATGGTCAGATGGCGCGTTTGCTTCGTTTGCTTAAGGAAAAGCTACGTATTATCGAGAGTGGAGAGCGCGAAGTTGAGTACCCATTGATCAAAGTGGTCGTTGATTACTTACAAACACGAGCGGATAAATACCACCATCCCAAAGAAGATATTCTTTATGGGTACTTTAAATCTCATTACCCTCAAGCAGCGCAAGATATTGATGATTTAGAGAAAGAGCACGAAGAGTTAGCAAAGCTCACCGAGCAGTTCTCAGATACGTTATCGATGATCTTGATGGACGCTGTTATCCCACTGGATATGCTCAAAGAGAGCTTAACGGAGTTTGTTGATCGTCAACAGGCTCATTTAGAGTTTGAAGAGAGCCATGTGCTACCCGCCATTCAGAAGTCATTTACAGAGGCTGATTGGATTGAGATTAATGGACAGTGGCAAGATGAGCAGCCAGATCCGTTGTTTGGTGAGCGTGTTGAAAAACGTTATGAAGTGTTGGCTAAGCGATTGGCGATGTAAGTCGCTAGAGGTGAAGTCATACTTTCAAAGTCGCTATCAGTGGCATATGACGCCATACAGCGATGTGGTGTGATGCATCAGTGAGTCGAGCTAACGTGAGCGCTGATTTTCTCGTAGAGTGATATAAAAAATAAACGCGGTAAATCGTTAATTACCGCGTTTTTCTATTACCTTTGCCGGAGCACTCTCCGGTGGCTTGGTTTAAGTACTGTATCAACAACTCGGTATCGAGATGATGTGAGTACGCCATTTTGCTAAATTAAATATCGACGTCATCAAATGACAAATCACCAAACTGGTCGATGTCCATTAGCTCCTTACGTAAGCGTTGTTTATCCTTAAGTGCTTCAATTTCACGCCACTTGCGTTTTTGCGGCTTACTGCGTGCCGCACGCTGTGGGCGTTCCACTGGAGCGTATTCATCAAAAGCGAAGCTATCCATAGGCACCTCTTCTTACGTGTTGAGTCAATGATTTAATATCAAAACAACTTCAAAATAAAATTGACATGTTTCACATATGTTGCGAGAGGATGAAATATTTACGTTTAACCCTATTGAGATCACACTACGACCATTATTGTGGTTGTTCGGTGTCCCTGCTTCCATTCATAGTGCAAATCGCATTATGATGAAGTAAGTCATTAGAAGGAGTCGAGTGTTGGCATCGTATATCAGTTTTTTTAAAGACCTCTTATGGGGATCGGTGCTTATTTATCTTTTACTTGGCGCTGGGTTCTATTTTTCTTGGAGGCTGAATTTTTTACAGTTCCGCCGTTTTGGTCACCTTTTTCGTGTGATGCGTCAGAGCCGCAAAAAAACGAATCAGGGGCTTTCTCCCTTCCAAGCATTGTGTACTGGATTAGCTGCTAGGGTTGGTACGGGCAACATGGCAGGTGTCGCTATTGCGTTGACACTTGGTGGGCCGGGAGCGATTTTTTGGATGTGGCTAATTGCTATGTTCGGGATGGCAACGGCCTTTGCAGAGAGTAGTCTCGCACAGCTCTATAAAACCAGAGATCAACAGGGGCTCTTTCGTGGTGGTCCAGCGTATTACATGGAGCGGGGCTTGGGCATGCGCTGGTTGGGAATTCTGTTCTCGATACTGCTTATTCTTTCGTTTGGCTTAGTGTTTAACGCCGTACAAGCAAATGCCATTTCTACTGCACTCTATTTTGCATTTGGTTGGTCAAATCATTGGGTGGCCTTGATATTGGTTGCGTGTGCCTCTTTAGTCATCTTTGGTGGTATCAAAGCGATTGCGCGCACGGCAGAGTTAGTTATTCCTATTATGGCGGTCGCATATTTAGGGATAGCGTTATGGATTACCGTCACCCATTTAAGTGAAGTACCTCAGGTGCTTAGCCTCATTGTAAGCAGCGCGTTTGGGCTTAATGAGGCTGCTTCCGGAGCGATGGGGTATACCATTGCACAGGGGGTCATCAATGGCTTACAGAGAGGATTATTTTCAAATGAAGCAGGGATGGGATCAGCCCCCAATGTCGCCGCTTCTGCCGATCCTTATCCACCTCACCCTGCCTCCCAGGGCTATGTCCAAATGCTTGGCGTTTTCATTGATACTATCGTGATTTGCTCGGCAACCGTTGCCATCATTCTTCTTTCAGGGGAGTTTGTGCCGGGTGGTGAAGTGTCTGGCATTGAGTTAACACAGCGTGCGTTGAGTGCGGAAGTCGGTAGTTGGGGAGCGATCTTTGTTGCCATTGCAATTCTCTTTTTTGCTTTCACCTCGATCATTGCTAATTATGCTTATGCAGAAACAAACTTTTTGTTTCTGGGGAAAGAGCGAAGAATCACGCTTATATTACTGCGAGTAGGTGTACTTGGCATGGTGTGGTTCGGGTCGATGAGCTCTTTACCAACCGTTTGGACATTGGCGGATGCATCAATGGGGTTGATGGCGATTGTGAACCTATTAGCGTTATTCCTACTGTCTGGTACGGTTGTGAAGCTATCCAATGATTATTGGGCTCAACACTCTCGCGGTAAAGTACCCTATTTCGATCCCAAAACGTACCCAGAGCTTTATGGGCAACTGGATGAATCCGTGTGGGGAAGTGAACGCCGCTCTGCAACGATGAGTAATGAGCAAGAGATAGAGCCAGTGAGAGGCCGAGGGGTAGATAAGGGCTAGATAGAAAAAGGCGATAGCAGTGATAGAAAATAGCTGCTGGGTTTTTCTCGGTGTTGTTGTTAGTCTGTAACGATAACAATAGCGACAAGTAAGGAAGATTACATGCTCATGGTCGTCTCGCCAGCAAAGACGCTGGACTATACATCGCCGCTCGCGACGGAAACGGCAACACAGCCAGAATTTATTCCACAATCTGCTGAGTTAATTGACGTTTGCCGTACATTAACTCCAGTGGATATTTCGAGTTTGATGAAGGTCAGTGACAAGATTGCGGGGCTAAATGCTGCCCGGTTTGCGGATTGGTCAACGACTTTTAACGCTGATAATGCTCGTCAAGCGATTCTTGCCTTCAAAGGTGATGTATACACTGGGTTGGCAGCAGAGACACTCACAGAAGATGACTTTCAATGGGCACAAGCCAATCTAAGAATTTTATCGGGTCTTTATGGCTTGCTAAAACCCCTCGATCTTATGCAGCCCTACCGTTTAGAAATGGGGACAAAGTTGGGTAATGCGAAAGGCACTAATTTGTACCAATTCTGGGGAACAGCGTTGAGTGAAAAGCTTAATTCTGTCTTTGCTGAGAAAGGTGAATCGTCACCGGTGCTGTTGAACCTCGCATCGAATGAGTACTTCAAGGCCGTTAAGCCCAAAGTACTGGATGCGAAAGTGATTACCCCAGTATTCAAAGACTGTAAAAATGGTCAGTACAAGATCATTAGTTTTTACGCTAAAAAGGCGCGTGGTTTGATGGTCCGTTATGTCATCGATAATCGTATTGAAGCGCCTGAAGCCATTAAGGACTTTGATGTCGCGGGGTATTACTTCTCAGAAGAGGAGTCGACTGCGACGGAGTGGGTGTTTAAACGTGAAGAGCAGTAAAGCGGTATGTAAAGCGAAAACCTCTACTTAAAACAATGCCCCGCTTAATCTTAAGCGGGGCATTGTCGTTTTATTACTTAGACGAAATGATGATTGTCTGTCGTTGTAATACGTTATTCGCTCGTGTCTTCTGGTGCTGAGGCTTCTTTCTCTTTCGGCTCAGGAAGATCGACAACCTGATTATCAATAAGGCGTGCTTTACCTAAGAAAGCTGCCATTAGAATAACGACTTGTGTTGTTTTCTCATCGATAGTACCGAGTGTGCGGGCATCAACGAGATCAACTTGATCAGGTTCGAGGCCTGCAGCACGAAGTTGATCTTTGCTATCCAGAACGAGATCGGCGTAATCAGTGCGTCCGCCGCGAATTTGGCTACTTGTCCAGCGCATTGTCTTCGACAGAACAGGGGCGCGTTGACGTTCATCGACGGTGAGATAGCCATTACGAGAGCTCATGGCAACGCCATCCATCTCACGAACGGTTGGTACACCGATGATGGTGATATCCATTGCCATGTCGATTACCATCTGGCGGATCAGCGCAAGCTGTTGGAAGTCTTTTTCGCCGAAGCATGCGACATCAGGAGTCACGATATTAAACAGCTTTGATACCACAGTCGCAACGCCTTTGAAGTGTCCAGGGCGAGCAGCACCTTCTAAAATACGTCCCAGTGTTGGTACTTCGACAAAGGTTTGTTTATCGAGGCCATCCGGGTACATGATTTCAGGGGTAGGCGTAAAGACAAGTTCAACATTTTCATGAGTGAGCTTAGTCAGATCATTATCGAGTGTACGTGGGTACGCTTCGAGATCATCGCTCTTGTCGAATTGCATCGGGTTAACGAAAATACTCACCACGACGGCATCGGCATGCTCACGCGCAGCTTTTACGAGCGCAAGATGACCTTCATGGAGGTTACCCATCGTTGGCACAAACGCGATACGTTTACCTTCTTGCTTTAATAATTTAACTTGTTCGCGCAGAGATGCGATATCAGAACATGTTTGCATCGTGCATCCTTATTAAAAAGTATGTTCAGAACCCGGGAAGCTACCCTGTTCAACTTCGTCGAGGTAGAGGCGAACTGCCGAACGTAAATCGCCCGTCTCATTGAGATAGTTTTTAGAAAAACGAGGTATGTAATTCGCTGATATACCAAACATATCATGCATAACCAAGATCTGACCATCAGTTTTATTGCCTGCGCCAATGCCAATAACAGGCACCTCTACCGCCAGAGTGATTCGCTCTGCTAGATCACCAGGTACGCATTCCAATAAGATAATTTGCGCGCCTGATTTTGCCAGTAGAATCGCATCTTTCACCATTTGGTCTGCAGCATCTTGATCGCGACCTTGTACTTTGTAGCCACCGAAGATATTAACCGACTGAGGGGTTAAACCTAAGTGAGCACAAACAGGGACAGCGCGTTCAGTGAGCATTTTGATGGTATCCGCTAAGAAAGCGCCGCCTTCTAACTTCACCATGTTTGCACCTGCTTTCATCAGCGTTGCCGCATTTTGGCATGCTTGTTCTGGTGTGGCATAGCTCATGAATGGCATATCTGTCATTAGTAGCGACTGAGTGTTACCAGAGCGTACACTGCGTGTATGATATGCAAGTTCATCAACACTGACATCGAGTGTATCTGCTTTCCCTTGCAGCACCATGCCAAGTGAATCACCGACGAGAAGAACAGGCATTTCTTGTTCTTCGAAGAGCTTAGAAAAACTAGCGTCATAAGCGGTGACTGAAGCAAATTTACGGCCTTCTTTTTTCCACGCAAGAAGGTCGTTGATGGTAATCTTTTTCATTTTATCTCCCAAAGCCTGAAGTGACTACTCAGACCGAATGACCGTTTCTGACCAGATAGTCAGGCCATTGCGGTCAACCGCTGCGAGCAAACTCTGCAGAGAGCTGCTGTCGGGTAGGGTCAAATCAGGGGCGATTTCGGCGAGTGGATAAAGAACGAATTCACGCTCTTTCATGCCGTAATGCGGCACGGTGAGGCGCTCTTGACTGATGGTTTCATTCCCATACAGCAAGATGTCTAAATCCAAAGTTCTTGGCCCCCAACGTTCTGCTTTTCGCTCGCGACCGTGTTTTAATTCAATCGCTTGAGTTGTATCGAGCAGTGTTATGGGGTCGAGTGTTGTGGTGATCTCTACCACAGCATTGATGTAGTCTGGCTGATCAGCCGGTCCCATCGGTTTGCTGCTGTAGAGAGATGAAGCAGCAGTCACAGTCACTCCACTTGCCTGCGATAGTGCTTCAATAGCCGCCCGCGCTTTGAGTGCGGGCTGACCTAAGTTACTGCCAATGGCGATGTAAGCAATCATGCTTCATTTCCAGTACTTGGGCTTTTTTTACGGCGTTGCTGTGGGCGACGGCGGCGTTTTTTTGCCGGTCCACCCTGATTGATGATCTGCACCATTTTTTGTTTCTTGATGCGATCAGCATTTTGGAATGAACTCCACCATTCGGTAAGTTCACTGACCTCTTTACCTTCAAACTCCGCGCGCATTTCCATTAGGTCAAAAGACGCTCGGAATTTAGGTTGCTCTAGAAGTTTAAATGCGCGTTTACCAGAGCGGCGAGCGAGGCGAAGCTGGTTCTGCCAAATATCACGTACCATCGCGGTAAAACGACGAGGTATAGCGGTTGAACGTACTTGCTCATCTAAAATGTCATTGGCACAAACCATGAATGCATCGTAGTAAGAAAGCCCGCTATTAAAAGCCATCTCTTCTGAACGCGTGGTCAGTGGGTACCATAGCATTGCAGCAAACAAGAAGGCTGGATTGATGCGCTGTTCTTGCGCGATACGTCTATCCGTCGCGGCAAGTACAAATTCCAACATTTGCTCGCATTGACTGCTTTTATCTTCAGTATAGTGATCAGCAATCAACGGGAAAAGTTGTTCAAATAAGCCATATTCGCGCAGCATACGATAGGTGCCAAGGCCCTGTCCTGATTGGAGGAGCTTTAAACTCTCTTCGTACAGGCGTGCCGCTGGAATATCACGTAGCAAAGGTGCTAAACGCTCAATAGGCTCAGCGGTAATAGGCTCAATCTCCATATCCAGCTTCACAGCGAAGCGGACAGCACGTAGCATACGAACAGGATCTTCACGATAGCGTGTTTCAGGATCACCTATGAGGCGTACAATGCGATCTTCAAGGTCTTCGATACCACCGACAAAGTCTCTGATCGAGAAATCGTCAATGCTGTAATACAGGGCATTGACGGTGAAGTCACGACGCTCGGCATCTTCTTCGATTGTTCCGTAGACATTATCACGCAGCAGCATGCCTCGGTTGGATTGAGCCGAAACCTGCTTTTTGTCACTGTTCTTGTTATCGCTACTCTCATCGTGGTGACCACGTAAAGTAGCAACTTCGATAACATCACGGCCAAAGAGAATGTGTGCAAGACGAAAACGTCGACCAATGAGGCGGCAATTTCTAAAGAGCTGCTTTATCTCTTCTGGGGTCGCGTTCGTCGCGATGTCGAAGTCTTTTGGCTGTGTATCAAGCAAAAGATCTCGAACACCACCACCCACTAGGTATGCTTCAAATCCCGCTTTATTAAGGCGATAAAGTACCTTCAGTGCGTTTTCACTGATGTCTTTACGTGAAATGCCGTGGTCTTGGCGGTGAATCACCTGCAAAGCTAACTCCTGTGAATGCTGGTTATCATCGTTGCGATTCAGTACCTTACGGCAAAAGCTGGCAACTCGATTAAAGATAGTACACCTCGTTTTATGTATCTCTGGGTAGCGAACAGCCGCAAATCATACCCTAAAGGGCCTAATTTGAGAATGGTTCGATGATTTCTAGTGAATCTGGCAGATGTTTTAGCTGCCAGTGCTCAACTCCCCAACGCAGTATCTCTTCTGGTGAGCCTTGCCTTAATGTGTCTTCAACAGGCAAGCCCAAACACTGCATTGCCGCAAATAGAGCCGGCACCGGGTCATGTTTATTGATCGCAGGCGCATGGTTCTGTTTAGAAAGTTTATACCCTTCGAGTGTGACAACCAATGGAAGGTGGAGGTAATTCACCTCTGGTTGGTTTAACAATCGATATAAACTGATTTGCCGACCTGTCGGTTCGACTAAATCAGCGCCACGGACGACTTCTGTAATGCCTTGTTCAATATCATCGAGCACAACTGCAAGGTTGTAGGCATAAAGGCCATCGCGACGATGAATGATAAAGTCTTCCTTCGCCAAGGCTTCCGGAATATGCATTTCGCCATAGCGTTGGTCACCGAATGAAGTGATGACATTTTGCTGCTGCAAACGAATTGCTGCGCCGTTTTGGTCGTGTTGCTGGTGTCGGCATGTACCTGCGTAAAAGCCACCAGTGGCTTTTATCTGTTTCCGTGAACAGCGGCATGCATAGGCAAGCCCTTGTTCCAGCCAATGATCAATTTGTGCTTGGTATGCAGAGTGGCGTTGACTCTGATACATCACAGTTGCATCCCAACCGAGACCATATGCTTCGAGTGTAAGAAGAATATCATCAGCGGCTCCAGCCATTTCGCGAGGTGGATCAAGATCTTCCATTCGCACTAACCATTTACCGTGATTAGCTTTTGCTTGCAGGTAACTACCAAGCGCAGCGAGGAGCGATCCAAAATGCAAAGGACCTGAAGGGGAGGGGGCAAATCGCCCAATGTAGGGTTGTGTTTTACTCATGGCATAAATTTAAAAAAGGGAGCAGGGCTCCCTTTTTTATTGGTACTTAAAGCTGAGGAATTAGCCTGCCATCTGCTTTTCTTTGATCTCTGCAAGTGTTTTACAGTCGATACATAAATCAGCAGTTGGACGTGCTTCTAAGCGGCGGATACCAATTTCAACGCCACATGACTCACAGAAACCAAAGTCGTCGTCTTCGATTTTCTGAAGCGTTTTCTCAATCTTTTTGATCAGTTTACGCTCACGATCGCGGTTGCGAAGTTCTAAGCTGAACTCCTCTTCCTGTGCAGCACGATCAACGGGATCAGGGAAATTGGCAGCTTCGTCCTGCATATGGTGAACGGTACGATCAACTTCTTCACGAAGTTGATTGCGCCATGCGTCAAGGATCTTCGTGAAATGCTCCAGTTGATCCTCATTCATGTACTCCTCACCAACTTTTTCTTGGTAAGGACTTACCCCAGCGATAGCCAGGATTCCTAGCGATTTCTTAGCGTTGCTCTCTGGCATATAGCTTCTCCTAATATACCTTATAACCGTCACTGGTTAATTAGGGCGGTATCTATAGCAGAAAGGTGACGGTGAGGCAATTCAGTTACGTGCGATATTCAGACCAATGTGAACAAAACAACATAAAATTCATTTTAATGGTGAAAGTTTACGCGTTTTGTCAGCAAGATTTCTTGTGGGCTTATCTCTGCTGCGTAACTAATAATTTCTACACCTGCCTCTTCTGCTTGTTTCAGTAGTTTTGCGTACGCCGGGTCTATATGGTGTGCTGGCGATACTTTTTCAATACCTGAATGCAAAACTGCGAAAAAAATTACCGCTCTATGTCCCTGTTGTGCCATTGCCATCAGCTCTCGCAGATGCTTTTGACCACGTTGGGTTACTGCATCAGGGAAGAAACCTTGGCCATTTTCTAATAAAGTGACACTTTTCACTTCGACATAGCATTGCTGTTCATCGCTTGATTCTAGCAGAATATCAATGCGACTGTTTTCTTCCCCGTAGCGAACCTCGGTTCTCATTGTTGCATACTGCCTGAATTCTGCAATTCTATTGTGCTTAATTGCCTCAATAACTAGGCTGTTTGCTCGGATAGTGTTCACACAAATCCAATCACCTTGTGGTGTATGGCAGAGTTCCCAGCTATTTGGGTACTTCCGCTTGGGATTATCAGAGGTGGAGTACCAAACAGTACTACCGGGCTCAGCGCAGCCCGCCATCGCACCTGTATTGGCGCAATGAATTGTCCGTTCAGATCCATCGCTAAGCTCAATGTCAGTTAAGAAGCGTTTATAGCGTTTGATTAATATGGCACTTTCTAGCGGAGGGAAAAACTTCATGACTTTCTCTTTGTTATTGTCTTAATGTTCACTGCTCTCAAAGGCGGTAGTGGCATTTGAGTTTTTTGAGCCTGACAGACCTTCGTTATGCTTTGATGGTACACTTTGCGCTATGCGTAAAACAGCCTAAACCTAAATGAGTCAAACCATGTCACAGCCTGTGCAATTCGACCTTCCTATTGATGAGGTTATTCCTTCCCTTCTCTCAGCGATATCACAGCAAACTCAAGTGATTTTGCAAGCGCCACCTGGCGCAGGTAAGTCGACGCGATTTCCGCAGCGCTTGATGGCAGCATTCAGTCCAGAGAACCGGATCATTTTACTTGAACCTAGGCGGCTAGCAGCGAGAAATATCGCCCGATTTTTAGCGGCACAGTGTGGTGAAAAAGTCGGTGAGTCTGTCGGTTTAAGAGTGCGTGGCGAAACCAAAGTCAGTGCGAAGACCCGTATTGAGATAGTGACTGAAGGGGTACTGACTCGGATGATACAAACCTCCCCAGATCTCGAAGGGATAGGCTGCATTATTTTTGATGAGTTTCATGAACGTAGTTTGCATGCCGACACCGCGTTGGCGCTCTGTTTAGATGTACAAGAAGCTCTTCGTGATGACTTAAAGCTGGTGGTGATGTCAGCCACGCTCGATGGTGAAGCACTTAAGACATTAATGCCTGATGCAACTTATGTGGAGTCTGCTGGGCGCTGTTACCCTGTTGAGCATCGTTATCATCCTGTTGCGCCAACAAAGCGTTGGGTGCCTGAGATGAGTCAGATCATTCAAGCAGTAATGGCCAAAGAGGATGGCTCGCTGTTAGCTTTCTTGCCGGGCGTAGGCGAAATTAAACAGTTACATGACATGCTGGAGGGGCAGTTAGCAGACAATATCGATCTCTGCCCTCTTTATGGTCAGCTGGATATCAACCAGCAGCAAGCTGCGATTTTACCCGCGAAACCTGGACGTCGCAAAGTCGTACTAGCGACTAATATCGCAGAGACCAGTTTAACCATTGAGGGGGTAAGACTCGTCGTGGATAGTGGTTTGGAACGGACGGTAACTTGGGATCCTAAAGCTGGGTTAAGCCGTCTGGAATCAACCAAAATTGCTCAATCCTCTGCTGAGCAGCGGGCAGGGCGTGCAGGACGTCTTTCATCTGGAATTTGTATTCGCCTGTACAGTGAATCACAGTTGTTGGCGCAACCCAAACAACCGGTGCCTGAAATATTACGCAGTGATTTAACCCCATTAGCGATGGAGTTGTCGCAATGGGGTTGCCCTGATGGGGAAGGATTACATTGGTTAGATACGCCACCATTAGGGCACTTACAGCAGGCGAAGGAGTGGTTGGCGTGGGCTGGAATTACAACAGAAAAAGGTCAGTTATCATCTTTGGGTCAGCAGGTGGTGGAACGGGGGAGTGAACCGCGTCATGGCTTAATGCTGAGTTACGCTGAGCAATGGGGTGCAGACGCAAAAGCTTGCGTGGCAGTATTGCTGAGTGTGTTAGAAAACCCGTTGCGTGGGCAGCAGAATCCTGACTTGAGCCGACAGGTTTATATGGTGAGTGATAACCGTCAGCAGTATCGAACGCAGTGGCAGCGTGCTCAACAGTGGGCTTCTAAGCTTTCGGTCAGCCTTAATCGTAATATCGATCTTAGTTGGGTAGGGCTGCTATTAGCGGCAGGTTATCCCGATCGGCTCGGCATGAACCGAGGTCAAGGGGGACGATTTGCTTTATCTGGCGGACAAGGTGTGGTCGTTGACGATACGGCAGTACTTGCCGATAGTGACGCGATAGTGGTGGTCGATGTGATGCGTACACGACAAGGTGATGCCCGTGTTTTCAGTGCTGCTGACATCAACTTTGATGACATTGAAGCGCGATTACCTCACCTGTTCTCCGATCGTGATTGGTCAGATTGGGACGATAAGCGTGGTCGTTTGATTGCAGAGAAACAGCATTGCTGTGGTGAACTTATTGTCTCTCGGCAACAATTGGACAACCCAGATGCAGAGCAAATTAGCTTGGCAATTTTACATGCTGTCCAACGTAAAGGTATCGCTTCACTCCCATGGGAGAGCCGTAGTGAAAGCCTGTTGCTTCGTGCACGATACGCGTGTGAACTGCAGCAGCAAGGTAAGTTGTCAGATCTATCACTTCCTAACTTGAGTGATGAGGCACTGATGGCGGAAGCGGAAGTATGGTTATTGCCGTTTATGCATGGCATGAAAAGCTGGGCTAGCGTCAAAAAAATAGAGTTATACAATGCCTTAGAGGCTTGGTTTGGCTGGGACGTAACGCAGCAGCTAAACAGGCTATTACCGACACATTATCAGGTGCCAACGGGATCAAATATTAAGTTACGCTATCCGGTGAGCTCCGCACCTGTGTTATCGGTCAGAATGCAGGAGATGTATGGTGAGGCAAATACCCCCATGGTTGCCGATGGGCAGGTAGCCTTAGTCGTTGAGCTGCTCTCTCCGGCACAACGACCGTTGCAGGTAACACAAGACCTTGCCGTATTTTGGACAGGTAGTTATCGAGAAGTACAAAAAGAGATGAAAGGACGCTATCCAAAGCATGTTTGGCCTGATGATCCTGCGTCTCATATCGCAACGACGAAAACGAAGCGTCATTTTCAATGATTTAGTTGAGTATCAGTAACCGATAACCATTGAACGTTATATAGGTAGTTCAATGGATCGCTATATCGGTGGTAAATGGACAGTGATATTGATCATTCGCGACAATAAAAGATAGGAACAGTGACAACTCATGGCTGATAAAAAAGCGCCACCAAAGAAACGAACGCCAGCAAATTCAAAAGTAGGGAGAAGAGACAAAAAGCCAAAGACCTCAACACGTCGTCGCACAGCCAAAAAGCGTTCAGCTAAAAAAGCGAGCTCTTCGGGTTGGTTAAAGCGCCTGTTAGGTTTCTTCTTTAAGATAGGCTTGGTCGTTATTGCTGTGCTGGTGGTGGTGGGCATTTTTCTCGATAGTGTGATTAGCGACAGATTCGAAGGTCAGCTTTGGCACTTGCCTTCGGTGGTCTATGGTCGGGTACTTACCTTGCAACCAGGGCAAACTATTTCTCATCAGTCTGTACTGAAAGAGCTAGAGGTACTGCGTTACCATAAAGTGGCAACGCCGAAGCGAGAGGGGGAGTACTCTGCCTCGTCGACACGAATTGAGCTTATTCGCCGCCCCTTTGAATTCGTTGAAGGCTTTGAAGGGGCGAGACACGTTATGTTGACGTTTACTGACTCAGGCTTGCAGAAAATAGAGCGCGTAAATGAGGGGGGGCAGCTCGGCTATATTAATATTGAACCTAAATTACTCGGTATGTTGGAATCGCGTACCGAGGAGCAGCGCTTGTTTATCCCTCGAGAGCAGCTGCCTGAGCTTCTTATTGATGCGCTACTGGTGACAGAAGATCGTGATTTCTATCAGCACGATGGTGTTTCTCCATTCGCGATTGCACGTGCTCTCGTTGTTAATGCTCAAGCCGGTCGTACCGTTCAGGGCGGCAGTACGTTAACTCAGCAACTTGCAAAGAACCTATTTTTAAGTCGCGACCGAACGTTATGGCGTAAGCTCCGCGAAGCCTACATTGCGTTGTTGATTGACTACCGTTACAGCAAAGATCGTATTCTTGAAGCCTATATGAATGAGGTCTATTTGGGGCAAAGTGGTGCCGATGCCATTCACGGCTTCGGGCTAGGGGCTAGGCTCTATTTTGATCGTCCACTGCAAGAGCTTCGAGTCGATCAGCTTGCGATGCTTGTTGCCGTCGTGAAAGGCCCTTCTTATTACAACCCTTGGCGTAATCCTGAGCGTGTAGAGCAACGTCGGGATCTTGTGTTACGACTGTTGATGGAGAATGGACATTTAACATCAAGAGAGTTTGAGCTTGCTGCTCAACGCCCATTGGATATTCAGAGTTCTCCGCGTGCAGCATCGCGTCAACCTGCGTATTTTCAGCAGTTACGCCGAGAGATAAATCAGCATGTTGGTGATAACTTTGTCCCAGGAGAGGGCTTACGAATCTTCAGTACACTAGATCCTGTCTCTCAACGCGCCGCTGAGCAATCCGTGAATAACTTGCTGCCTGAGCTAGGTAAAGGGCTTGAAACAGCCATGGTGATGGCTGATCGCCGTTCAGGAGAGATACGGGCGATGATCGGTGGCTCAAAGCCGGGTTATGCAGGCTTTAACCGTGCGCTGGATGCTCGACGTCCTATCGGCTCCCTCGTTAAGCCTTCGGTTTATCTTGCTGCTTTGTCGCACCCGAATAAATTCCAGCTAGGCACGATTCTGGAAGATAAGCCTATTCAGCTTAAAGGAAGCCAAGGCTCGATGTGGCAGCCAAGAAATTATGACCGTAAGTTTAATGGTGAAGTCCCACTCTATGAGGCTTTGTCTCGCTCTCTCAATGTTCCTACAGTGAATTTAGGGATGGCCGTTGGCCTTGATGAAGTGAAGGAGACCTTAGTTAAATTAGGCGCGCCAGAAAAAGAGATCCCTGTTGTCCCCGCGATGCTGCTTGGCAGTGTCAGTTTAACGCCTTATGAGACGACACAAGTTTTCCAGACGATAGGAAGTGGAGGGCAAAGAGCGCCTCTGACAGCCTTACGAGCTGTGACAAACTTAGAAGGTGACGTGCTCTATCAGTTTTGGCCTCGCGCCTCTCAGCAAGTGCCAGAGCAATCAGCTTGGCTGACAACTTATGCGATGAAGAACGCGATAGTGAGTGGGACAGGGCGTCGACTGCACAGCGAGTTCTCATGGGCGGCATTAGCGGGCAAAACAGGGACAACGGATAATAACCGCGACAGTTGGTTTGTTGGTCTAGACGGCAGAGAAGTCGCTACAGTATGGATTGGTAAAGATGACAATTCAGAAACGGGATTGACGGGGGCGAGTGGTGCATTGCGCCTTTATCAAGATTATTTACAGCGTCGAACTCCAGAGCGCTTACAACTTAATTGGCCTGCAGAGTTGTCGACAGCAAAATACTCAAAGAACCAGTCAGGCATACTGGGATTTGACTGTCAGGGGGCTGTAAGCTTACCTGTGTGGGATAAAGATGGAGCATTCAAGGAAGCGTGCAATGATAGCCTAGGAGGCTTCATTAAGCGGCTATTTAACTGACTCTATGCAGCAGAGGGGGCTCGTTGAATCATAAAAAATCAGGACAAGATAAAGCGGCTTTAGCCGCTTTTTTCTTGCCTGTTATTTGCGTGCTCTATATGCGTTTTTCTATCTGCTATTGAAAAGAGGCGATTCTCTTGATTAGGTATCCGGCTTTTGAAATCTAGTTATTGGCGTCAAAATAGTAGGAGACACGGATCCGAGGGTTTAGATAGCGATAGATATTTTCTGGCAAGCGTTGAGGGATGAGAGCTCGTTCAATCTTCATTTCACTATGCTCAAGGTCAATGATCGGTGCTTCGTTAGAGGGGACGCTTGGATCATATAACAGGATGTTGGGGAACAGAAGCTTATCTGAGTTAACAGAGATAACCATGCCGATTTGTTTATTACTGAGCAAGACAACGCTACCCGGTGGATAAACGCCCATTAGTTTGACAAACAGATTGAGGTACTCAGGGTGGTACTGATCTTTGTGCTTCTTGAATAAATACGAGAGCGCGCTGAAAGGTGTACGCTGTTTTTTAGGGTCTTGGGGGTGGCAGAGACTATCGTAAGCGTCGACCACAGAAATCAGTAATGCATAGCGGTTAATCTGGTCGCCTTTAAGCTGCTGGGGATAGCCGCTGCCATCAATTAGCTCATGGTGCTGCTCTATGATAGGGATGGCATCCGCTGGAAAGCGTTCTGAGAGCGAAGCGAGTTCAACGCTATACTTGGTATGCAGTTTTAAAAAATTAAGCTCAGGCTCGCTTAGAGGCGTTACTTTGCGTGTGATAGCTGTCGGGACTTTTAACTTTCCAACATCGTGAAATAGTGCGCCGATTCCAACCAGCTTAATTTCAGCACTACTCATGTGAGCGGCTTTGGCAAGCATCATCGCGAGTACGGCCACATTAAGAGAATGAAAGTAAATATTCTCACCTTCCTCGCGGTCGTTCATGAGGTGTAATGCAGTCTCTTCTGCACTGAGCAACATATCGACCATGCTGTCGACAAGCTGGTCGGCTTCCTCAACAGCGGTAACCGGTCGGTTTTTTATTTTTGTTACGACTGAACGTAGCTGTGCCAGTGAGCGGTCATAGTTTTTCTCACAGCGTTGAACTTGACGTTTGTAGTTCTTTAGCTCTTCAATACGGGCGCTTTTTTCTGCCCAGAGTTTATCAACAATGGAGCTAGTGTCTTTGTCGGTCGCTGGTATCGCTTTTTTTGTCTCGCTGATAGGCAGTGGTTCGGTATCGCTTTTTTCGGGTATGAGATAGAGATAAGTGAGGTTTAAGCTATGTAAAAGCTTTAACTGCTCTTCATCTTTGATTTTAAACTGATTGAGTAGAAAAGGATGATCCGACCAAGAAAGAGGCAAGCGAATATAGAGTCCTATACAGACTCTCTCCATGGCAATTTTAATCCCTGTGCTTGATGTCATGATTTACGTTTCACGTGCCTTGTGAATATGGGGGATGATGCGCCTAAACTGTTATTAGCCTAGTGTCATATTCATTAATATTAGGCTATATCATCTGTGTCGTGTATCTCTCTGAGCCATAATCATATTTTTAACGGAATGCGTTTCTATCAACGTGATGAAGTTCACTGCTTTGAGCGCATTCATGTCGAAAATATTCTCAACGAAAGTAGTGTGATAGCGAGGGGTATGGTGATTGAGCGATACGTGGTGAACTTGACGCAGTGACGTCAACACTCAGTGTTATTGAGTTATTGAGTTATTGCAGCTTGTGGGAGAGGTGTCAGCCTAAGAAGGCGAGGGTACAGATACAAAAAAAGCCTTGGTCTAAGACCAAGGCTTTGAAAAGTGGCTCCCCTTGCAAGACTTGAACTTGCGACATACGGATTAACAGTCCGCCGTTCTACCAACTGAACTAAAGGGGAA
>JBHOGO010000031.1:0-44898 GCA_043421945.1 bacterium sp. HQB-150
TGGGTTCATGCTAAATCTTCTGGGTGGACTGATCGCTTATTGTTTAAAACCAGAGAAGCCATCACTTAACATCACAAACACAGAAAAATCAGGATTGATGGCGATGGCTTAAACCGATCTCAGGTTAAGTAGAGTTGATGTATGAGTAGCTTGATGTCAGATATTGAAAAAATGCATGACATATCCGAGAGGATAATTTGTGATGGCTGCTGTCTTCTTGAGTATACTCTGAGCTTTGGTATAGCGAGGATGTTAATTTGATTACTGTAATAGATTTTGCTACTAAAAAACTGTAATTAGAAGAATTAAATATAGAGAATTGTTTTGAATCTACTTAAAAATGGAAGTGTTTATTTAGTTAGTAACATCACTAATGCCTCGATACCTTTTTTGTTACTTCCATTCTTAACAAGAGTATTGACGCAAGAAGAGTATGGCCAAATTGCGATGTTTCAGACATTAGTTACACTCCTTACTGCATTCGTTGGTGTGAATAGCAATGCTGCTGCGAATCGTAAGTATTTTGATGATGCTACTGAGGATGAGATAAAACACTATAATGGAGATTGCCTGTTTGTACTCATTACATCTTCTATCTTCGTCTTTTGCGCTTTAGCTTTATTGTCTAGTTCTATCACTAATATACTATCAATCCCTACGGAGTGGCTATTTCTTGCTCTCATGTCTTCAGTCGCAATTTTTGTTATTCAGTTTAGGCTTGGCCAATATCAAATCAGAGGGCTTGCTAAGGGATTTGGTATCATACAAGTATCGCAAAGCGCCTTGAATGTAGTGTTATCTTTTACATTTATATCATTTCTGTCATTCGGTTCTTTAGGGCGAGTTTGGGCTTTAGTTTTCTCATCTATTCTTATCTCTATATTATGTATTATCTTGTTGTTTAAGGATGGAATAGTTACTTTTCACAAGCCAAAATATATTAAGTCAATTTTGAGGTTCGGAGTGCCATTAATAATGCATATCCTAGGGTTCTTTTTGATTAATGTTTTTGATAGAGTTTTAATTAATAAGTATATGGGTGTGGATTTCGCAGGAATCTATATGGTTGCTGTACAGTTAAGTTTAGGTCTAAGTATCATTTTTGATGGTGTGAATAAGGCTTACTCACCATGGTTATTTGATAAGTTAAAGTTAAATAAACACCATCAACTAAAATCAATTGTAAAGGGAACATACCTATATATCTCCGTTTGGTTAGTAATAGGTTTGCTTTCTTTCCTAGTCGGCCCTGTTGTGACAAAATTTATTGCTGGGGAATCATACTCAAAAGCTGGTGATATCATTGGTATTTTATGTTTAGGTCAGGTATTTTCTGGTTTATATTTAATGATATCTAACTTTGTTATTTATGCAAAAAAAACAATGGTCTTGTCTTCAATTACAGTAACTATTGGATTACTTAATGTTATTTTATTGGTGATGCTTGTTCCGACGTTGGGTTTGCAAGGCGCAGCAATTTCTTTTTTGATTTCTAAGTTTTTTCAGTTTCTAATTACATGGATTGCAGCAGCTAAGATACAACCAATGCCGTGGTTTGCAGTTAGGTAATAATTGGCACATGGTATTTATTTAGGCTATGGACAATAAAAATAGATAATGTCTATTTAATCGAGGTGTTAAATATGTTGAAATTCGCTTTACTGGGTTGCGGTCGGATCGCAAAAAGACACTCGGAGCTCTTAGGTAATGGTCAGATTGAGAATGCAGGGCTTGTTGCTGTTTGCGATGTGGTCGAAGAAAAAGCAAAAATGATCGGCGAAAAGTTTGGAGTGCCATACTTCGTTGATATGGATGAAATGCTAAAAAGCGTGGATATCGATGTCGTATCTGTACTAACAGAGAGTGGTAATCACTCGAAGCATGTTATCGAAGTTGCAAAATATAAAAAACATGTGGTCGTTGAGAAGCCTATGGCCATCACATTAGATGACGCTGATGCAATGATTAAGGCATGTGATGAAGCTGGAGTTAGACTCTTCGTTGTCAAGCAGAATCGTTTCAATGTGCCTGTAGTGAAAACTCGTGAAGCTTTAGTTAATGGCCGCTTTGGGAAAATGGTGCTTGGTACAGTGAGAGTACGCTGGTGTCGCCCACAAGCCTATTATGATCAAGACCCTTGGCGTGGGACGTGGGCATTAGATGGGGGAGTACTCACCAATCAAGCTAGTCATCACGTGGATTTGTTAGAATGGATGATGGGCGAGGTTGAAAGTGTTTATGCGATGAGTACTACAGCATTGGTTAATATTGAGGCTGAAGATACTGCAATCGTTAATTTGCGGTTTAAGAATGGTGCTCTTGGTATTATTGAGGCTACAACAGCAGTTCGACCAAAAGATCTAGAAGGTTCATTATCAATTTTAGGTGAAACAGGAACTGTTGAAGTTGGTGGATTTGCTGTTAATCAAATGAAGGCATGGAACTTTTCAGAAGAATTGCCTGGTGATGAAGACGTCATGGATAAATACTCAGTGAATCCACCCAACGTATATGGCTTTGGGCACCAAGCTTATTATGAGCATGTAGTTTACTCTATTCTTAACAATAAAAAACATTTAGTGGACGGCCTAGAAGGGCGGAAAAGTTTGGAGCTCATTAATGCAATCTATGAATCAATCGAAACAAAAAAAGAAGTTTATTTGCGCTTCAAGCCAAAGCATTGTCGTTTAGGTCAATAAAGATGTTTCAGCCTAACCTTAAAGTCGTAGCAATAAATGATGATGTGGCATTTGGGGAAAATGTTACTGTGGTTGAGCCTGTCAACCTTTACGGTTGTGTTATAGGTCAGGATTCATTCATTGGCCCATTTGTTGAAATACAAAAAGATGTAGTTATTGGTCAAAGAACTCGTATTCAGTCCCACACTTTTATTTGTGAACTCGTATCTATTGGGAATGATTGCTTTATAGGCCATGGAGTTATGTTTATTAATGACTTGTTCTCTAATGGTGGACCAGCCAGAGGCAACACATCTCTTTGGAAAAGCACTAATATTGGTCATGAAGTGTCTATAGGCAGTAATGCGACAATTTTACCAGTAAGTATTTGTAGCCATGTTGTTATTGGGGCTGGATCTGTCGTGTCTAAAAATATTACAGAGCCGGGCATTTATGCTGGTTCTCCAGCAAGAAAAATAAGAGGTTTAGAGTCAGATGATTAAATTCTTGGACCTAGCATCACAATACCAATCAATTAAGCCTGAGATTGATCGTGTTATTCAAGGTGTTATTGAAAAAAGCGCTTTTATCGGTGGCGAATATGTAAGCAAGTTTGAGCAAGAGTTTTCTGTATATTGCTCAGCTATGTATTGTATTGGTGTTGGAAATGGCACTGATGCAATTGAAATAGCTATTGAATCTTTAGACCTTCCAAAAGGCTCTGAAATTATTGTCCCTGCTAACTCATTTATTGCAAGCTCAGAAGCCGTAACACGTCAAGGTCATCATGTCGTATTTGCTGATTGTGAGCCTGGCTCGTACACTTTATCAATTGAAGATGTTAAGGCGCGGATAACATCAAAGACTAAGGCTATCATTGCTGTTCATCTTTATGGTCACCCGTGTGATATGGATGCACTTTCTGAAATCGCAAAGCTACATGATTTATATGTAATAGAAGATTGTGCTCAGTCACATGGAGCTGAGTATAAAGGAAGGCGAGTTGGTTCGATTGGTGATGTTGCTACATTTAGTTTTTATCCCGGAAAAAATCTTGGTGGATATGGCGATGGTGGTGCTATAACGACTAATAACAGCTATGTTGCTAAAAAGGCTCGTATGATAGCTAACCATGGTAGAATTGCAAAGTATGACCATGAGTTTGAAGGTAGAAACTCGAGGTTAGATGCTCTGCAAGCCGCAATTCTATCAGTGAAATTGAAGCATCTCCCTGATTGGACTGAGAAACGGATCGCTGCTGCTGATTTCTATCTGGAGCATTTGAAAGGTATTGGGGATATTGTCCTTCCCAAACGTGAAAATTGGGCTAAGCAAGTTTATCACTTGTTTGTTATTCGTACTCAGCGACGCAATAATTTAGCTGATTACCTTGCAGATAAAGGTATTCAAACAGGCGCTCATTACCCGATTGCGTTACCCAAGTTAGCCGCTTATGAATACACGAACCAAGGCAGTGAAGGGATGTTCGCGAATGAGTCAGACCACACATTACTTAGCTTGCCTATCGGTGAGCATCTTTCTACCGAAGAACTGAAACAAGTTGTTAGCGTAATAGAAGAGTTCTTCTGTAAAGACTAGAGACTAATGTCCCAGTGATTAATAGTCGATATTGATTTTAAGTAAGCTGTATTCTTTTCTCAGCAAAATAGAATTTAGTGGGTGAGTGCGTAATGTTTGATTGGACAGTTTACGCATTATATATTAATTGAATGTTAACCGTAGCGAAGGTATGAAATTTAGATCTGATATCAATGGATTAAGAGCACTTGCTGTTATTGGTGTAGTACTATTTCACTTTAGTCCTACTACCGTTCCAGGAGGTTTTGCTGGTGTTGATGTTTTTTTTGTCATATCTGGCTTCTTAATGGCATCTATCATTTTTCGTAAAATTGATTCAGAGGAGTTTTCCCTGATTCAATTTTACGCAGATCGAGCCGTAAGAATTATTCCTGCACTAGCGGTACTTTGTTGCTTTCTTTTGATTTTTGGATGGTTATACCTTTCACCTGTCGATTTTAAAGTGTTAAGCAGGCAAGTTGCAAGCAGCCTTGGATTTATATCTAATGTTGTTTTTTGGAGAGAGTCAGGATATTTCGATGAAATATCAAATAGCAAATGGTTATTGCATACTTGGTCATTGTCTGTTGAATGGCAGTTTTATCTGATTTTCCCTATTGTTGTTACATTTCTAAGTAGAGTGATGACAAAGAATATTATAAGGCTAGTAATTAGTGTCTTAACTATAGCAAGCTTTTTCTATTCGTTATTAAATAGTTATTCAAACCCAAGTCAGTCATACTTTTTATTACCAAGCCGAATTTGGGAAATGTTATTAGGAGCGATGGTCTACCTCTATCCTATTAAAATAAATAATTCTAGATGTAAACAAGTTATGCAATGGCTTGGGATTTTCCTTATTCTTATTTCTTACCTATATGTGTCCAAGGATGATCCGTGGCCCGGTCATTTAGCTTTACTTCCAGCATTAGGTACGAGTTTTGTACTTCTTGTTAATTACCAAACTAATAGTATTGCTAATACTAAATTTTTGAAGTATATAGGGTTATGGTCATACTCTCTCTACCTGTGGCATTGGCCAGTAGTTGTATTGGGTTACCACTACGAAGTTTCTCATTGGATATGGGTTGGAATACCGCTTTCGATGATACTTGGGTGCATTAGCTATTACAGTATTGAAAGTAGAAACGTACTTAGGCTATCTTCCATTAATAT
This sequence comes from bacterium sp. HQB-150, assembly GCA_043421945.1. Taxonomy (GTDB): domain Bacteria; phylum Pseudomonadota; class Gammaproteobacteria; order Enterobacterales; family Vibrionaceae; genus Thaumasiovibrio. The sequence goes on from JBHOGO010000031.1 coordinate 5,433, forward strand.
TAAAAGTTTGCTTTTATTCAAACCGTTATGGATGGTTATATTAGTCTCTTTCTCTGCCTTATTTGTTTATGTCAATGACGGGCTAATTAAGTTAGCACCTGCTCAATACCAGTCTTTGGTTAAGACTGCATCTTATAGCCCATATAGACATAAGTGTCATGTTAGTGAGTATATCAACCCTGAAGATGCCTGTGAATACTTTGGGGCTAATGTTGATTGGGCTGTATTAGGTGATAGTCATGCGACAGAGATAGCTTATGCATTAGCAGAGAAATTACAGGTAAACGATGTTGGTATCAAACATTTTAGTTTCTCTAACTGTAAGCCATCTTACGGAAAAGATGATGATTTTAGCTATTGTTCCAGATGGTATAATGATGTAGTTGATTATGTCATTAATGATGAAGGTATCTCTAATGTCGTTGTAAATCATTATTTTACTCATTGGCTTGTTGGCAGCTCTGGCATTGTTACAGAGGAAACGAGTATAATCTTAGAGGTGATTGATAAGTTGATATATCAGATGGCAGAGAAAAAAGAAAATGTAATCATTTTTTATCCAATACCTGAACTCGAAAAAGATATATTTAAGTTATTCGATTATAATCTTACTTCAAGTTCTTATATGAATAATATATTTTCAGTCGACTTAGTTGATTACTTAACACGAAATTCTGCTATAATTGAACATTTTGACAATAGCCTCTATCCCCAAAACGTACGCTTTGTAAACCCTAGAGAAGCATATTGTGATGAAAATAAATGTTATGCTGTAAAAGATGGAAAAGCTCTTTATTTTGATCTTCATCATCCATCAGTAGCTGGTGCTGAAAAACTTGTCAGCCTTATTGATGATATCCCTCATTTAGTAACAGATGAATAGAAATTATTAATAATATTTGTGGTGAATCTGTAAATATAGTTCAGGTAGTAAATTTATACACCATGAGTTTCTAATTATATATATTAGCGTAAAGGATCTGTTTTGAATAAAAATGATTTATCACTGATCATCGTTTCCTGTGCCTCTTATAAAGATGTTCTTGAAGTTCTAGTCAAAAAGTTAGAAGAAATATCTTTTTTTGATATTGATTTCAATAAGGTTTTTCTTGCCACGGATAATGAAGCCGATTTTAACTACAAAGAGTTAAATATCGATCATGTTGTGACAGGAGTTGGTTGGGGGGAGCGGGTAAGAAATGCACTTAAGTTAGCAGAAACTGAGAGGTGTTTGATAGTTTTAGATGACTATATTCCGACTTCCGCCGTGAAAGTTGATGCTCTTGAAAAAATAGTTAATGCAGACCAGAACTTTGATTGTGTTTACTTATCCTCAGTTTTTAAGCCAACAAATGGAGCTGAAGTTAGCTTTATTGATGGCTTTATGCAGATCCCTGATAATACTCTATATCGTGTAAATTCGACGGTAGGGATTTGGAAAACTAAATCTCTGTTGCAAGTGCTTTCTGATCAGGACTCACCTTGGGAGTGGGAAGCTTTTGCTGGGTTAGGTAAGTCTTCGCACGAAATGAAGTTCGCAGCACCAGCTGAAGAGCAATTTCAAGTTTACCCTTATAGTTATATGACTGGTGGTGCTGTATATAGAGGGAGTTGGGTATATGATGCCTTAATTAATTCTGGCTTTGATGATGATTTTATTAGTGATTTATCAGGTCGAAGTGTAATTAAGACGCTATCAGCTTCTAAGCGTAGTCTCTCTTGGAAAATCGCATTTCTCAAAAGTGGCTATCATATGGTAGGGGTGAGTTTTTTAAAATTCATCTACCGTTCGCTAATTATTAAATTGAGTAAGTAACTTGAATAGTAGTGTTTTTGTGATTGCTCCGGGTCACGATGAACTTGATCATCGAGTCAAGCGTTCGTTTGAAAAAATTAGAGAAACTGGCATTAAGTCAGTGCTTTATTTAGAGGAGAATAGAGTTACTTCAGGGTTTTTAAATAACTCTGAAATTAAAAGTTACGATTCTGTGTCGCTTCTAGAATTAGTAATGCTCAATAAATCTCTGCTATCCCATAGACTATTTAAACACATGGATGGTTTTGATTTTGTTTATATTCATGACTCTGGTTTGTATGGGGTGTTTTTAATTAGATATATCAACAAGTACTTTCCAGAGAAGAAAGTGGTTTTTGATTATCATGATTACATTGATTGGGAAATACTTCATCATATAGGTAAGTTTATTTCAGTGCCCTTTATGAAGAAAGCTGCTTTGAAATTATTTCTTTCTATTTTTAATATGCTTGTTTTATCTCATTTGAAAGTAGATTACTTGATTGGTATTTCTGAAGGACAAGTTGCTAACCTAAAAGCACGTCTGTCAGATAATACACTTCTTTCTTCATTAGCTATACCAAACACAAGAAAATTAGAAGAAAGTAACTTTGAGCCAAATGTCGATTCCAATGATTGTAGCTTCTTATGGGTTGGTAATCTTGGAGCAAACAGGTCTGCAGAAAAGATACATTCTTTCATCGATTTATACTTGAAATCTCATCCTCTTGTTAACCTTGAACCTATCGTTATTGGTAAGGTGTGGGGAAGTGGGGATAGCCTCATTGAAAGTTTCAATTATTTAGGTAGTTATAGCTCTGACAGGGATATTATAGAGAGGCTTCCCGAAGGTAAGCATATCGGTATGTTTTTTGGGTGGGAAGATGAATACAAATTGGGCATAAATAAAATTGGGTCACCAAATAAAGTTTATTCTTACATTAATTTAGGTATACCATTTTTAATACCTTCATCTTTGAAGAATATTATTGATGAATGTGTTATTGATGATAGTTTCGTTTTCTCTAGTGACGAAGACTTTATCATTAAAGCCAATCTTATTTTCAGTGACTACACACATTATTGTGGCAAGGTTAGAAAGTTGAAAGATTTGGTGTCGTGGGATGACACTGTGTCCCATTTATTGTCAAAATTCTACCTAGAGTATATCTCGTGATATGGGTTGTTTTATTTAACATTTAATTCATTATTAGTCGGGTTGTTTTAAATGTTGAAAGTTATATGGCAATAATTTTATTTGTTGTCTAATGTTGAGGTTGGGTATTGTGTTTAAAAACAAAGTCTTATTGATTACTGGTGGTACAGGTTCCTTCGGTAACGCGGTTTTAGACCGCTTCTTAGATACTGATATTAAAGAGATTCGCATTTTTTCTCGTGATGAGAAAAAGCAAGATGATATGCGTAAGAAGTACAACAGTCCGAAGCTGAAGTTCTATATTGGCGATGTACGTGACTACAACAGTATTTTGACTGCTTCGCGGGGTGTTGATTTTATCTACCACGCAGCTGCGTTAAAGCAAGTACCGTCTTGTGAGTTTCACCCGATGGAAGCGGTGAAGACCAATGTGCTAGGTACTGAAAATGTACTTGAAGCGGCTATTACTAACGAAGTAAAACGCGTTGTTTGTCTAAGTACAGATAAAGCTGTCTATCCTATCAACGCTATGGGTATCTCTAAAGCGATGATGGAAAAAGTCATGGTGGCAAAGTCTCGTAATGTTGATGAAACGAAAACGGTGATTTGTGGGACGCGTTACGGGAACGTAATGGCTTCGAGAGGTTCAGTTATTCCTCTATTCCTTCGCCAGATTTTAAGTGGTGATGCAATTACGATCACTGACCCTAATATGACGCGCTTTATGATGACACTGGATGACGCCGTTGATTTAGTGCTTCATGCTTTTGAGCATGGAACAAATGGCGATATTTTCGTTCAAAAAGCACCAGCAGCAACGATTGACGTTTTAGTAAAAGCACTCCTTCGAATCACAGATAAAGAAGATCATCAGGTTAATGTGATCGGTACTCGCCATGGTGAAAAGCTGTTTGAAGCACTTTGTAGCCGTGAAGAGATGTTTGTTGCCCAAGATCAAGGGCAGTACTTCCGCGTGCCTTCAGATAATAGAGACCTTAACTATTCGAAGTACCATGAAAAAGGGGAGCAAGACCTCTCTTTAGTTGAAGACTATAACTCACATAACACCGACCGCTTAGATGTCGATGGGATGGTTGCTTTACTCCACAAACTTGAATTTATTGCGGCAATAGAAGCTGGCAGTGTTGTTGTTCCAGAGGGCGTGTAAATGAAAATACTGGTTACTGGGGCGAATGGCTTCATAGGTAAGAACTTATGTGTGATGTTAAGCGAGAGTGGATACACCGACATTGTTAAAACGGATATTGAGACAAGCCGTGATGAGCTGACCGATGCATTAAATGTTGCTGATTTCGTCTTCCACCTTGCTGGAGTTAACCGCCCTAAGGATGACAGTGAGTTTACATCGGGCAATAGTGATTTAACGTCTTTTATCGTTAATACGTTAGAGCAAAGTGGTCGCCAAACACCTTTGATGATTAGTTCTTCTATTCAGGCTGAACGTGATAATCCTTATGGGGTGAGTAAGGCTGAGGCTGAAACCGCTGTTAACCAGTATGCTCGTTCAACAGGTGCAGCAGCTTACATTTACCGCTTCCCGAATGTGTTCGGAAAGTGGTGTCGACCAAACTATAACTCCTTCGTCGCGACTTTTTGTCATAATGTCGCTAATGATAAGCCGATCACTATCCACGATCCCTCTGCGCCAGTCACACTTGTCTATATCGACGACGTATGTAAGGCACTAATCGGTTTGCTAGAAGGAAATACGCCTTCAGGTTTATGCAAAGTAGCGACCGAGTATCCGACAACGGTGGGTGAAGTTGCTGACTTACTGAATGCATTTAAAGAGAGTCGCACTAACCTTGTAACAGAAAGTGTTGGGAGCGGCTTGCCTCGCGCACTTTACTCGACATATTTGAGCTACTTCTCTCCCGCTCAGTTCAACTACACGCTACCTAGCTACGGTGATGAGCGTGGTGTGTTTTGTGAGATGCTAAAAACCAAGGATGCGGGGCAATTTTCGTTCTTTACAGCGTATCCGGGGATTACACGTGGCGGTCACTATCATCACAGCAAAAATGAAAAGTTCTTGGTTATTAAAGGTTCTGCCTTGTTCAAGTTTGAGCATATTGGCACTGGCGAGCGCTATGAGCTGAAGACTTCGGGTGATGCCCCTCAAATTGTTGAGACAGTACCTGGCTGGTCACATGACATCACGAATGTCGGCACTGACGAGTTGGTGGTTATGTTGTGGGCTAATGAGATTTTTGACCGAGAAGCGCCAGATACCTTTGCTTATCCGCTATAGCTTTTAATTGATTTAAGTATTTCTGAGAAAATAAAATGAAAAAAATGAAAGTGATGTCAGTTGTCGGCACACGACCAGAGATTATCCGTTTATCCCGCGTGCTAGCTAAATTAGATGAGCATTGTGAACACATTCTAGTACATACAGGTCAGAATTATGACTTCGAACTAAATGAGGTTTTTTTTAATGACTTAGGGGTGAGGAAGCCTGATTTCTTCCTTAATGCGGCGGGTAAAAATGCGGCAGAGACTATTGGACAAGTCATTATCAAGGTGGATGAGGTTTTAGAGCAGGTTGAACCAGAAGCGATGCTGGTGCTGGGTGATACTAATTCATGTATCTCAGCTTTGCCGGCAAAACGCCGTAAGGTGCCTATCTTCCACATGGAGGCTGGTAACCGTTGTTTCGATCAGCGTGTTCCTGAAGAGACCAACCGCCGTATCGTAGATCATACTGCCGATATCAACCTGACATATAGCTCAATAGCGCGAGACTATCTGCTTGCTGAAGGGTTACCTGCTGATCGTGTGATTAAAACGGGCAGCCCAATGTTTGAGGTATTGAATCATTATATGCCGCAGATTGATGCGTCTGACGTACTCACTCGCTTAAGCATTAAGCCCCAAGAGTTCTTTGTGGTAAGCGCGCACCGTGAAGAGAACGTAGACTCACCAAAGCAGCTAGCGAAGTTAGCAGAGACATTAAATACTGTTGCTGCTCATTATGATTTACCGGTTATTGTTTCCACACACCCTCGAACTCGTAATCGTATTGAGGCGCAGGGCATCAGTTTCCACCCGAATATTAGTTTGCTAAAACCGCTAGGTTTCCATGATTATAACCACCTTCAGAAAAACGCTAAAGCGGTACTTTCTGATAGCGGTACCATCAATGAAGAGTCTTCAATCATGAACTTCCCAGCATTGAATTTGCGAGAAGCACATGAGCGCCCAGAAGGCATGGAAGAAGCGTCTGTGATGATGGTTGGTTTAGGTGTAGAGCGTGTTATGCAGGGGCTACAGGTGCTTGAGTCGCAGCCTAGTGGTGACGAACGCTTGCTACGACCTGTTTACGATTACAGCATGCCAAATGTTTCGGACAAAATGGTGCGCATTATCCATTCCTACACCGACTATGTGAATCGTGTCGTATGGAAAAAATACTAAAATATGAACATTTTAGTAGTGAGTCAGTATTTTTGGCCTGAAAATTTTCGTATAAATGATTTGTGCTCTTCACTCGTGGAGAGAGGGCATAAGGTCACGGTACTGACGGGGGAGCCGAATTATCCTGACGGAGAGCTATACACGGAATATCGCAACAGCCCGGAAAAATTTGATGAATTAAATGGTGTTCGTATCATACGGGTTCCACTGCGCCCTCGTAAAAAAGGAAGTGTCAATTTAGCGCTTAACTATCTATCGTTTGTTTTGTCGGGAAGTGTCATTGGCAGCAAAAAGCTTAAAGGGCAAGATTATGACCTTATTTTTGTTTGTCAGTTAAGTCCTGTGACGGCAGCCATTCCGGCGATTGTACTCAAAAAGTTCAAGAAGATACCTTTGGTCATGTGGTCTCTAGACCTATGGCCTGAGTCTTTGCAAGCTGTGGGTGTCATTAAGTCACCTCGTGTTATTGAGGCTGTCGGCAAGATGGTCTCTTGGATATACAAGCATTGTGACGTCATCCTTGGGCAGTCTCAGTCTTACCTAGAGGCAATAAATCGCCGGGATCCAAGTAGTACGCCAACATTCCTTTTTCCTAATTGGGCAGAAGAGCAGTTTGCGTTAGAAAACACGGTTCAGCATTTTTCTCGCGATTTTAAAGTCCTTTTCGCGGGTAATGTGGGTGATGCACAAGACTTTGAGTCAATTGTTGAAGCCGCCAAAATCATTAAGAGCGAAGGACACGATCATATCGTATTCTCGATAGTGGGCAGTGGCCGTAAGTCCGAATGGTTGAATGAACAAATTATCGTGCATGAACTGCAATCGTTGTTTGTGATCCATGGTAAGCATCCGTTAGAAGCAATGCCTGATTTCTATGCCGAGGCTGATATAGCACTTGTTTCATTAGTCTCAGATGAAGCATTGGAGCGTATTGTACCTGGAAAAATGCAGTCTTACATGTTAGCTGCTTTACCTGTCGTTGCTATGCTTGACGGAGAAGGTCGCCAATTGGTTCAAGATGCCCAGTGTGGGTTGGCTGGCCCATCGAGTGACGGAAAAGCACTCGCTTCGAATATCATTTCAATGTCGCAGTTGTGTCGCCAAGAGCTACTTCAACTCGGCCTGAATGGTCGAGAATATTCAGATAGATATTTTAATAAAGAGAGGCTGTTAGATTCACTTGAAGCCACTTTTCACTCTGTGGTAAGCCCTTCGATAAGCAACGAGCAACCACTCAGTACTAATAAATAGTAGTGATTAATAGATAGCAGTAATTAATAGATAGGTACGATGTCATGAGTATATTACTGACTGGGGCGAGTGGGTTCATAGGCAAGGCGATGCTATCCCATCCCATGCGAACATCCATTCAGCGTGCAGTCTATCGTGCTGAAAGTCGGGAGACCCTCGAATGTAAGCAGCAAAAAAAGAGTAACTCTTTATGTTCAAATCCTTTTTTCGTTGAAACGATTAACAAAGACACGTGCTGGACAGGTGCATTTGACAGTATTGAGACCATTGTTCACCTGGCTGGCATCGCACATACAACCACGGTCAGCCAGCAAGACTTTGATGCGGTGAATACAGAAGGCACAATACGGTTAGCAACTGAAGCAGCTCGTGGGGGCGTAAAGCGCGTTGTCTATATGAGCTCTGCTTTAGTTTCTTCAATGGAAGAGCATGTTAATCGGCTGGGGTATGAGGTTGCAGCGAAAATGTTTAGCCCACAGGTGATTAGTAAATTTAATGCTGAGCAAGGGTTAAAACAAATTTCTAGTGATTCCGGGATTGAACTTGTTATCTTGAGACCAGCGTTGGTATATGGTTTCAACCCGCCTGGGAATATGCGACTTCTGTATAAGTTAGTGGAAAAGATACCAGCGCTTCCTTTTAAGTTGATTGATAATCAAAGAGATTTTGTCGCTGTTGAGAATTTAGTTGATTTGATTTACACATGTGCTTCACATGAAAGTGCTCCAGGAAATACCTTTATGGTTTCAGACACGCGTCCAGTCTCGATTCGAGAGTTTACCGAAACGTTTTCTAAGAGTCAGGGGTACGCCTCGGTTCAGCTACCTATTCCAGGGAGTGTGCTTCATTTAGCCGGTAAATTGCTAGGAAAGTCTGCAACCATTGAACAGCTCATTGGTGACTTTGTTGTTGATACAACAGCACTAAAGCAAATATTAAATTGGACACCTCCCTATACAATGGAAGAAGCCATGAATATTCACTTAGAGAGTAAATATGATTCGTGTAATTGATTTGTTGGCCGCTTTTTTCGGCTTGTTATTTCTATGGCCTATTTTGCTGATTGTCACGATTATTGGTCTGTTTGATACTGGCTCTCCGATTTTTATCCAAGAGAGAGTTGGGCAAAACAAGAAACCGTTCCGTCTAATCAAATTTCGCACGATGAAGATTGAAACGGCATCTGTTGCAAGTCATCTTGCAAGTACGAGTTCGATTACTCCTATGGGGCGGATATTACGGAAAACTAAAATTGATGAGCTACCGCAACTGATCAACGTGCTAAAGGGTGAGATGAGCTTAGTAGGCCCAAGACCAAACTTATACAATCAAGAGTCTTTGATTGAAGAACGCGACAAACTCGGGATCTATGCTGCTCTTCCTGGCGTGACGGGGCTTGCGCAAATTAGCGGTATCGACATGTCTGAACCTGAGCGATTGGCTAAGACAGATCGTGAAATGCTCGATAATTTGACTCTAGCGAATTACTTTAAGTATATCCTGAAAACGGCGACGGGGAGTGGCTCTGGTGACCGAGTTGGTTAGGGGGTTGGACGTTTTACATTTATTTTAAAGCCGCACTATGCGGCTTTTTTGTTATCATACCTCCTCAAGATACCTAGAGAGATTTTAAGTTAGTGAGTTTTCTAAACCCCATCTGGAATATGCCCCGCCCATTGAAGAGAATCGTTAGCATTACGTTTGATACGTTTTTTGTTGGCGTTGCATTTTGGGGTGCCTTTTACGCGAGGTTAGGGTACTTAGATGGCTATATTGATGCCAGTGAGTATTGGCGTTTACTTGGTATTGTTACCGTTACCACACTGTTAATCTTTGCTCAGAGCGGTCTCTATAGAGCGATACTCCGTTACTTAAGTTTACACGCAGTGATTAGCATTTGTGCTTCTGGTGCGTTATCCGCTTTGCTTATTGTCTTCATTGCTTATTTTGATCAAATTTTCTTACCGCGTTCTATCCCTGTTATTTATATAACTTTTTTGGTTACGCTGTGTGGTGGCTCTCGGTTGGTGGTGAGAATGCTCGTTGCTGAAATCCTCGGCCGACATAAAGAGCCTGTCTTGGTTTATGGTGCGGGCATGGCAGGCCGCCAGTTAGTGAACCTATTGCGTCAAGGAAAGGACTACAACCCCGTTGTGTTTATTGACGATGACAGGAGACTGCATAAAACGACTATTCAAGGTACGACGGTTTATCGTAGGAAGTATCTCGATAGAATGCTTAAGAAGTACCGTGTTACCAAAGTCTTACTTGCGATGCCGTCTGCTTCACGCAGTCAGCGACGTGAGGTGGTGGAGTATTTGACTGATCGCCACTTAGATGTTCTTACTATTCCTAACCTTGAAGATATGGTGAACGGCAACCTTTCTCTTGATCAACTGAAAGAGGTTGAAATTGAGGACCTCCTAGGAAGGGATCCTGTCACTCCAGAACAAGCGCTTTTAGATAAAAATATTGTGGGTAAAGTGGTGATGGTATCGGGAGCGGGTGGCTCTATCGGCTCGGAACTGTGTCGGCAGATATTACTTTTAAGCCCAACGAAGCTGGTGTTGTTCGAGCTTTCAGAGTTTGGTCTCTATCAAATAGAGCGTGAGCTGTCGCTACTTAATATAGAGTTAGGTTTGAGTGTCGAGATTATTCCTATTCTAGGCTCTGTGCAGTCCTTCGAGCGTGTACGTGATGTGATGAGCACGTATCAGGTAGATACAGTTTATCATGCAGCAGCCTATAAGCATGTGCCTTTAGTCGAATACAACGTTGTCGAAGGTGTTAGAAATAACGTGTTTGGCACTTATTATACCGCTAAAGCTGCCATCGCTTCTGGCGTGAAATCCTTTGTATTAATTTCGACAGATAAAGCGGTGCGCCCTACCAATGTAATGGGGGCCACGAAGCGGATGGCTGAATTAAGCTTGCAAGCATTGGCCGATTATCAAGTAAATATAGCCATGGTTGAAAAGGCGTGTACTGAAGGTAAAACAGTATCTAGCGTAGAATCAAACATCACTAATTTCAGTATGGTAAGGTTTGGTAATGTACTTGGTTCGTCAGGTTCAGTGATCCCCTTATTTAAGAAACAGATCGAGCTAGGAAAACCTATTACGGTCACGCACCCTGACATTATTCGTTATTTCATGACCATCCCTGAAGCGGCACAACTTGTTATACAAGCTGGAGCAATGGGCAAAGGCGGGGATGTATTTGTTTTAGATATGGGCGAGCCGGTAAAAATAGTTGATTTAGCGACAAACCTTATTCAGCTATCTGGGCTGGAGATAAAATCAGCTGAAAACCCTAACGGTGATATCGAGATTCAGTATACGGGGTTACGTCCAGGAGAAAAATTGTTTGAAGAACTTCTTATTGGCGATAATGTTGAAAGTACGACTCATAAACGAATCATGACCGCGAATGAATGCTATCTACCCAAAGAGGATTTTGACTTTATTTTTAATGGGTTAGTAGAGGCATGTGATGAATCTGATCAAGATAAGATTCGCAAGATTCTTTTAAGTGCTCCTACAGGCTTTAATCCAACTGATGGAATTAGTGATTTAGTTTGGAACGCAGTGAAACGAGACTGAGTAAGTATTTTTTAGCGTGTGTCGCGCGGATTGTTTCGTCCTAAAATACATTTACAACTAAAAGGCACCGAATAAGGTGCCTTTTTTGATGGTGAAAAACGTAGATTACGTGCTGCTAAGCCGCTCTTCACGTCTCATCTGTTTCGATTCTTGATCGTACTTTTCCAATTCATCAAGAAAGTTAACTATCCAGATTGCCAACTTAAGGACTTCCTGTTCAAAGGTTGAGAACCACTGTCGTCTATGTGTTACTGATGACATATTCATAGTGCCTCCTCAGAGTTCTTATACTGCGTTGCGAACCATAGGTAAGAGTATCAACTGAATAGCACTTAGAGAGAATACCGAGTTTCAGTAAATTTGGTATTGTTCTCACTTAATTGTGCAACTCTGTGAGTCACCTCTTACAAAGAGTTCGTTATGCCACGTATTTTATATGCATGTTGTATGCCAAGAGGCTATATGAGGTGATGGTGTTAGTTTTGTTAGTGTTCACTAACGTGCTGAACGTTTTAGTCAGCAGACAATATATTGCCGCGATAAAGGAAGTCAGGCAATGAAAGAGCATAAAAGTAAAAAAGCCCTAGCAAACGGCTAGGGCTTTTTGTTATTTTCGCTTTGTCTCGTCTTGAAATATGTTTACACATTGAGAACGAATGAAGACAGGACGAATTATTTTTGATTCATTTGCAGGTGCTCTTCAGTGAGCGGCATGCCCAACGTTTTTCGCAATACTGCTGTGATTCTCCAGATATGGCTAATGGTATAGAAATAGCCAGCAAAGGTCACTAAGAAGAGAGAGAACATCACTTTTTCACTCACCTGCATATATTCCCCCCACACACCAAAACCTGCCAAAGAGGCTGAAATGGTACATATCGTTGCTAACGTCATGCGAGAAGATAAGCCGAGTCGTTGACAAATATGATGCAAATGTTCGCGATCTGGCTTGAAAGGTGATTGCCCTTTTTTCATTCTGCGAACCATTATGGTCGCCATATCCATTAACGGAATGGCGATAACCCATAATGCAGTAACAGGACGAACAGGAGCTCCGTCACCTTGCGTACCATTGACTAGCATCCATATTACCGTGAAGCCAATAAAGATACTGCCAGCATCGCCCATAAATACCTTGTATTTACGACCTAGCGGGAAGCCAAGGTTTAGCATGATGTAAGGGATAGCAGCAACGACAATGAGCGCACAAAAGTGGAAGAGGTCAACTTGACCATCCATGAAAAATAGAATACCTAATGCACTGAATGTCACAGTCGCTAAGCCACCGAGTAGACCATCAATACCATCGACCATGTTAAACGCGTTAATCGCTCCAATCACGGCGACGATGGTAAATACATAGCTAAAGCCAGCACTCATTACCAGCGTTTCATCACTCACCAAGTGACCGAGGTTATTCAAGTTCATCTGTCCAAAATACATCATAACGATGGACATAACGGCTTGAACGATTAAACGAATTTTGAAGCTAATATCGAGCTTGTCATCAATCGCGCCCATCACAACGAGAACCGTTGCACAGAGTAAATAGAGAGGAGTATTACGTGCGAGCTCTGGAAATAAGAACACGAGCGCAAAACTAATCGTTAAAAATATCGAAATACCACCAATGAGAGGGATCACACCTTGATGGTGTTTCCTTTCGTTGGGGCGATCGACTAAATCAATGCGTTTTGCCACTTTTCTGAGTACAAACAAACTGCAGAAAGAGAGTGCAAAAACAATAGTGAGTTCTAATAGCATTATTTTATCATCCATTGGATTTATTTTCCCTAGCCGCCGGACAGTATATAGTATGAAGTTAAAGACATAAACGATAATATGCCAACAAAATGACGAGAAAATGACACAGTTCCACTCATTTTGAACGTTGTGATTATGCGGATATGTGTAGCTAAATCCACGTAAGTCTCATCCCTGTTTTTTCATACGTTCTAGCTATTTTAGACCCTTATGATCTATATGGGAATTTTATCTTAAAATATGTGATAGCGAGTGTAATAAAACTTCGATGATTAACGATCTTGCCTGTATGTCGTCAGTGATGATTTTGACGTTTTCATAGCATGCATAACTTGTCTTTTTTTAGAGTAGTCGCGTGTTAGCGAATGTTTTTGGTACTTAGTTGGTGATCACTTTTAGAACTAGAGAGCTAAGAGCGAGTGAAGTGAGATACTGATATGTCTGTTTTTTGACATTTTTGCGCACAGCGTCAATTTTTTGAATCTCAAAGTGTGAAGTCACCCGAGCGACTGAATAAAGCACTCAGTGGTCGTTTTCTAGAATGAAATAATTAGCCCAACCTCTCTAGAAGACAGTAGAAATAGTAATGGAAGTGATTCACCACGGTGCAAAGAACGGTGTGACAGGGTCGTGCCATGAGCTTATTGATGAACAGTGCCGGTTACTGATCGATTGTGGCATTTTTCAAGGCGACGAGAAAAAACGTTCCTTGGATATCGATTTTGATATTAAAGGCATTCAGGCATTACTTATTACGCATGCTCATATTGATCATATTGGTCGTATTCCTTGGTTACTAGCTTCAGGGTATAACGGACCAATATATGCGAGTGAGGCGACAGCTCAATTGGTCCCCCTTATGTTAGATGATGGTTTAGCTGTTCAGCTTGGCCTCAATCAAGATCAACGTAAGCGTTTTCTCGATATCGTTAATACACGTATGCGTTCTATACCCTATGGGTGTTGGGTGCAACTTTCTCAAATTATCGGCCCACCGCTGAAGTTTCGCTTTACGCCTGCTGGGCATATTCTAGGCTCGAGTATTATCGAAATTGAAACGGGTACGAAGAAACGGATTGTTTTTAGTGGTGATTTAGGCCCCTACGAGAGTGCTTTGCTCCCAGACCCATCAGTTATTGAGTCTGCTGATATGTTGGTACTTGAATCAACGTACGGTGGAAAGCGCCATCAGAAGGTGGCGGAGCGCGCTCAAAGGCTTCAAAACATCATTGAACGTTCTTTTAATGATGGAGGGGCTGTACTCATTCCTGCTTTTAGTGTCGGAAGAACACAAGAATTACTTTTCGATTTAGAAAACATTATTGCCAATAGCCAGCCAAATGGAGAGTGGAGAGAAATCCCCGTCATTGTTGACTCACCATTAGCGAATAGAGTCACAGAGCAGTACCAACAATATCGCCGTTTGTGGAGTATTGAAGCGAGAGAGCGTTTAGATGCATTTAGGCACCCTATGGCGTTTGATAGCTGCATCCGCATAGAAAGTCATGAGCATCATCAGGCATTGGTTAATCGACTGAAGTCTTCTGGAGAGCCTGCGATTATCATTGCCTCTAGTGGAATGTGTAGTGGCGGAAGAATTCTCAATTACTTAAAAGCGTTGCTGCCTGAAAAAGAAACGGATGTGATTTTCTCGGGTTATCAAGCGAAGGGGACGCTGGGGGCTGCATTGCAAGCGCAGCCAAAGCGTGTAGAGATTGATGACCTGGAGGTTGAAGTGAATGCGGCTTGTCATACTATGTCGGGGTACTCAGCACATGCCGATAGCCATGATCTTGTTCGTTTTGTAGAACAAATGAAATCCCCTCCGAGCACTATCCGCTTAGTACATGGCGCTGCAAGTCAGCAAAAAGCATTAGCCGAAAAGCTTGCGATAATTTGCCCTGATGCTGAAATTCAACTGGCATGTATGCTGAAATAATATTCAGGCCTTGCTCCTAGAGATAAAAATATAGGTAGGATTAAACAAAGATAATCAAAGTGTATGAAGGATACCTCGTTAGGCATTATTGCTTGTTTAGGCACTTTTTTTGTTTTTAATTCTTCTTGGTTTGAGTAGACTATTCTCCAACATTACTACAATTAATAAATGGTTAGGGAATTATGGCGATACTCGTTACTGGTGGTGCAGGATATATTGGATCTCATACTGTCTTGCAACTCCTCGAACAAGGAGAAGATGTCGTTGTACTCGATAATTTGTCTAATGCATCTTCGGTTTCACTAGAGCGCGTTGCTCAGCTTACCGGTAAGCCAGTGACATTCGTTGAAGGGGATATTTTAGACCGCTCAGTACTACAATCACTTTTTACTGATCACCACATCGAGTCTGTCATTCACTTTGCTGGCTTGAAAGCGGTAGGGGAGTCCGTTCAAAAACCGTTGGCCTATTATCAAAATAATGTCACTGGCTCGGCAGTACTTGTTGAAGAGATGCAAAAGGCAGGTGTCTTTAAATTAGTATTTAGTTCGTCAGCGACGGTTTATGGTGATCCCGCATCAGTGCCGATCCGTGAAGACTTTCCTGTTGGTGGTACCACCAACCCATACGGGACTTCAAAGCTCATGGTTGAGCAGGTTCTTCGTGATGTGTCTGTTTCCGATCCGCGTTTTGCCTTTGTAATCCTGCGTTATTTCAATCCAGTGGGTGCGCATGAGTCGGGTTTAATTGGTGAAGATCCAAATGGGATCCCCAACAACTTACTGCCTTACATTTCGCAAGTTGCTATCGGTAAACTAGATAAGTTGTCTGTATTTGGCGATGATTACCCAACGCCTGATGGCACAGGGGTGCGTGACTATATCCATGTTGTCGATCTGGCAAAGGGGCATTTAAAAGCCCTCGAGAAGATTGCTGATAATACAGGGGTTTATACTTATAACCTTGGAACAGGGAACGGTTACTCTGTTATCGATATGATTAAGGCGTTTGAAATTGCCTCTGAGGTTACGATTTCCTACAGTGTTGCACCACGTCGTTCTGGCGATATTGCGCAATGTTACGCTGACCCTGCTCTTGCAGCAGAAGATCTTGGCTGGGAAGCAGAGAAAGGCCTGAATGATATGATGGTGGATACTTGGCGCTGGCAAAGCCAGAATCCTCAAGGTTACCAATCTTAGCTATGTCGCATTTATCCATTCTACGCGTATAGCTTAAAAGCTCGTTCTACATTGTGGTTATAAGGCATAGTGCTGGCGTGGTAATACAATAAAAATGCCGAGTGTATTTTGATACATTCGGCATTTTTGTCTTTGTGATGTTACTTTTTCTTATCTGTCGATAAACGCCAATTTCTCTCGTTACAGCGTTAAGATAATCACAGGGTATGGAGAGCATTCCTGCACTAAAAAGCGATAAACCAAAGGGCTAGCGACAGCAAGGTGTTAATAGATTTTCAGCCAGTTGGCAAAGTCGTCAACATCTTTGATCTCATCTAATTGTAGTATCCATACAAGCTCCACCACGTCAGAAAAGTCGAGACCATTTTCTTTTGCGATCATTGGATTTCGATAACGATTTTCTAGCCCGTTATATTTATTGGCTATCGAGAGTGCTAGCGACCAAGATTCACCATGAATGGGGTCTTGAGTAATGGTGTCAACAAAATTCGCGTTGACTTCATGAAAGCCAGCGGTGCTATTATTGGTATAGTTACCATCTTCAATACGATGGTATGTCGCATAATACTTAACATACCCTAAGGCTCCTGGGGTCGCTTGTTCTTCATTCCAATCACTATGCTGAACAATGTGGACATGCTGTTTAATGGTATCAGCAGAAAAGTCACGTTTGAGCATTGCTAACCATTTGGAAGAGATGTCTGATTGCCCAGCTTCCATTACCCAAACATTACCATGATTAAAAAGGGTTTCTCTTGCTTCTTCATACACTGAGTTGATGGCACTGTTACGTTCATTATGTGCATCGACCCATTTATCCGGAAAAACCATATCAAATAATTCTGGGCTTGGAATATAAAGTCCCCATTGTTTCCCATAAGCACCTGCAACAGCGATATAACTGACACTGTCAGTTCCTAATGTTTTCAGTATGCTTCCTGTCGCTGCAATTGAGTGAATGTCATCAGCATCCGTTTTACTATCGAACTGCAATACTAAAAGATCAGTCTCTGCATTAAAATCGGGCCTTGCTTCTGCTCGGGTGGGGAATATAAATAACGAAATAAGAAATATCACCGATAGGGGTAGTTTGCACATACTTGAGTGTCCTTTTTGAGAGTAAAGAGGGAGTTGGTAAACTCAAGTTACCGATTATTAAGATAATTTATTATTACGTTTTAAATCAGAGCGCTTATGATAAGTGCCAATCAGAACATTGATCTCATTTTTCGCAAGTTAGTTTTCGGTGATATTAACAGCGGAGCAGGAAGGTGGAGTTCTTCCGAAATACTGATGGCGAGCGGAGAAGAACTGGCTAGCTTGATATCAATAAGTAAAGCTGAGTGTGACGACACAAAGCCTTACTTTTTACCCAAAAATCAACATTCAAGTATTGGTTTGGCTTCATTCCTTGTGTAGTAAGCTGAAGGAATCGTGTTGATATTGTCTAGCTGTTCAGGAGGAACAGGCTTACATAATAAAAAGCCCTGACATTGACTTATGTTGAGCTCTTTTATTTTATGTAATTGCTCTTCAGTTTCTACGCCCTCTGCGATTAGCGTGTAGTTACAAGCTTCACATATTAGCTGTGTCGCTTTAATTATCGCTCTATTTGGGACGGTATCAGCACTGATGAACTGCCGATCTAACTTGATCGCCGTCAGTGGAAGAGATGTTATTCTATCTAAATTGGCATAGCCTGAGCCAAAGTCATCAAGTTGGATAGAGTATCCGTGCTGACTTAACTCTTGAAGACGAGATTGAACGACGGCTTCATTTTCAACAATCGCTGTTTCCGTAATCTCAAAGACTAACTGTTGCGGTTTGATATCATAGCGATGAACAATTTCTTCAACGTCATTGATAAATGAGTCGTTCAATTGGCAAGGGCTTAAATTGATATGAACAACCCAATATCGCGTTTTATTCCACTCATTAAGCTGTTTACATGCACTCTCTATGACCCAGAGGCCGACTTCAGGCATTAAGCCACACTCTTCAGCAAAAGGAATAAAAGAGGCAGGGGAAACATGTCCCAGAATAGGATCATGCCAACGTAAAAGAGCTTCAACAGAGATAATGACGTGACTGTTTATGTCATAAATAGGTTGATAGTGGAGGTTGAAATTACGTTGCTTTATCGCTTCATCTAACTGCTTTCTAAGTAAGATCTTATAGTGTATCTCTTCAAGCATTGAAGGCTCAAAAAAGTGGGCTCGGTTTCTTCCCGATTTTTTTGCGCTTAACATCGCGATATCAGCAAATTGAAATATTTGCTTCATATCTTGGCTATGTTCAGGGAATGAAGCGATGCCTATGCTGCAGCCAATGTTTAAACTGCCGGCACCTTCAATAGTGAAAGGACGGTTACATTGCTTGATTATACGCTCGGCGAGTTGCGGGTCTTTATTCTTTGTGTAAATAATAAATTCATCACCGCTAAAGCGAGCCAACTTGGCTGTCTGTGGCAGTAAATTTGAGATTCGGTGTGCGATTGCGATTAACAGTTGGTCACCAGCAATGTGACCATAACTATCATTAACTGACTTAAAGCCGTCTATGTCTATGAATAAGATATCAAACTCGTTGGATTCGGTATCTGCTTCTAGGATGCGGTGTAGCCCCTTTCGGCTGAGGAGTTTCGTTAATAAGTCATGGTTTGATGCATATTGAGTCTCAAGATAAGAGTGTCGCTCTTCGTCTATATTAGTAAGGTGCATCAATATTTGATGACTGTCCTCTAACCAATGCATTTCGATATTAAACCAATAGCTGTCGTGCCCAGTGAAACAGTGATGTACTGTTTGAACTGTTTTGTTTTTTTGTACGCGCTTTAACCAATCGACAGTTGTCACTTCACAGGCAGTAAACTCTGATAAAGTTTTAACTGTCGGGCTGTAGTATTGAGTGAGTGCTTTGTTATAGCTGAGTATTTTTCCATCGTGATTGAGGAGGATGGCGTTGTTAGAGTGATCTGAAAACGCCGCTGCATGATGAATGCTTTCTTCTTCAGCTAATACTTCGACAAGCATGCCTGCTCTTGTCTTCCCCAGTGAAATACCAGAGAAATGACACATGGCTTTTTTCTCAGAGTTTTTTGGTGTGTAATGCCACCATGTGCTAATTGATTCACCGTCTTCAAATTGGGATCGAAAGAAGTCAAGAGTTGCAGAGGTTGCAAGTGACATTCCGCTACCGATATTGCGATTTTTGATCTCGTCAGTATCTTTAGCTTCCCAGAACGTTAATGCTGCTTTATTGGCCCAAACAATTGACTTGTTTTCGAAGCAATATACCCAGACTGGAGTTTTTAATCGTTGTAGTATCTCTGTTTGATTAATCATAATACCTTAACTTGGCTTCTTTCTTCTTCTAATCGGTCGCTATTATGCTTGCACAATAAACGATCAGTTACTTAGAGGTTATATGTTTAGAAACATTTTGTAGACTTCCTGTGCTACTCAGTTTGAAACCAGGTTAAGTATTAGCATTGACTTAATTATCGTCATGCTTTGTGTAAATTATCATACGTATATAGCGTGTTGTGATGGTAATTTATCGCTAACTAGCCTGTTTTTCTTACAAATTTTCCTTTTATTCCTTTTGGGTGTCATTGCTAGTTTGATCCTTTGTGACATATTTCACATTAT
This sequence comes from bacterium sp. HQB-150, assembly GCA_043421945.1. Taxonomy (GTDB): domain Bacteria; phylum Pseudomonadota; class Gammaproteobacteria; order Enterobacterales; family Vibrionaceae; genus Thaumasiovibrio. The sequence continues at coordinate 25,227 of JBHOGO010000031.1, forward strand.
TCTTTCTCTGTGCTGGCATGGTTGCATATGTGGGGTGTGCTTTTGTTTTAAGCTCTTTTGTTTGAATGTTGCTTTGTGAGGCTTGATAGCGGTTCTTTTACAATTTATTTTCACTGCCTTATGAGCTTTTTTCCGTAAATAGAGCTTCCGGTTTTGCCGGAAGCTATAATTATACTAAATAATACTTTGTCCTTTTAAACACTTTTTAACCCACATTCTCCCTGGGTGAAGTGCATCCAACACAGCTTGCGGTAGTGGAAGGGGATCACCGTTTATTTGTGATGCGATGATCTCCCCTAAAAGAGGTGCTGAACTTAAGCCCCTAGAGCCAAGGCCTACCATACAGTAGAGGTTTGGGTGTATCGCAACGTCATTGGCATTGTCTCTGTTGTGCTGTAAGTCGCGATACTGCTCTGCTAGTGTCTCGACGTCACAGACGGCTCCAACAAATGGCAGATGATCTCGCGTGGCACAACGAATACCAACGCGAGCATGGTTGTCAGCAATTGAAATGTCTTGTGACCAATCACTATTCGGCAAGCAGTCAACAAGTCGTTGTTTATTATCGATTTGATCCTGTTCACTAAACGCTAACTCTTCGTTGTTTCTATCATAGCTGGCTCCTATGCAGTGGTGACCATTATGAGCGGGTGTTAGGTAGCCATTATAGCAAAGTACGGTGTTTAAATGGTTGAGAGATCCATTGCTTGGAATATGGCTAACTTGCCCGCGAACCGCTGTTGCCGGTAACAAGGATGTCTGTGCTATCTGTTTAAACTGATGGCCGTTAGCGATAACAACAGCATTGTGGCTTGCTTGTTTATTGTCTGCAAAGGTGAGTTCCCACTGAACGCTATTGTGGGATAGTTTTTCGAGGCTGCGGTTTGTGATGACGGTTAATGTGGATCCGTTTTGAGCAGCGACATTGATGGCATGCTTGATGATAGATGCTGTCATTTCTTGTGGGCAAACCCAGCCGCCTAATGGATAGAACACCGCAGGGCACGCTGTGTCTAAACCGACTTTGTTGAGTGTCTCGTTTACACTTAAGCCATGGACAAGATCAGTGCTAAACGATCCATCCAGTAAGTTTGACAGTTTCTTTTCGGATTTATCGTCATAGCGAAGTTGTGTGACGCCACACCACTCATGCGCAAAAGGGTTAGATTGATTAACCTGCTCAGCCAATTGACGGGCGTAGACAAAACTGGTTGAGAAAAAACGAGATAGCGCATCGAATTGATTGTTGAGTAATGGGTAAACCGCCCCTTGTCGATTTCCAGATGCCCCTTTTGCAATACCACTGTCAGCGCAGTAAAGCGTGACGTTGACGCCTCTTCTTGCGAGAGAGAGCGCCGCTGTAGCAGAGGCGATACCACCACCAATAATGGCAACATCGCTATTGATTGATTGGTTCGCATGGTTATCTGTTGTTGTACTCGCCGTTGTCGTAGCGGCTTTAATCGCATACCAAGGTATATGGGACGCACCATGTAAGCGAGTACTTACCTCACCAGCAAGCATTTCTCGTTTTGTGCCAAAGCCTTTGACCTTTTTCATCTCAAAGCCAGCTTCGATGAGACCACGTCGAACAAACCCAGCGGCGGTAAATGTTGCTGTGGTACATGCCACTCTTGCTAAACGTCCCATCTCATTAAAAACATGCTGGCTCCACATCGCTTCGTTCTTACTTGGAGCAAAGCCATCTAAAAACCAACAGTCGACGATACCGTCTTGTCCTGTCCATACCTGTGGTAGACAGTCTTGGATATCACCGAGCCATAAATCTAGGGTGATTAAGCCATCTTCAAGGACGATACGGTGACAATCAGCGACGGCTGGTGGGTAATGCGCCTGTAATTGCGTTGCAAGCTCTGCAAGCTCTGGCCATGATTCATGTGCTTTTTTTAGATCCGCTAAAGTGACGGGGAATTTTTCAAAGCTAATAAAGTGGAGCTGGGTAGTATGGCTGGCCGGGTTTTGCTCTCGGTGCTGTTTAAACGCATGCCAAGCGGCAAGAAAATTCAACCCTGTACCGAACCCTGTTTCTGCAATCACAAAGCGTGGTTTGTCATGGTGTAGCCAACGTTCAGGAAGATGGTTTTGTTCGAGAAAGACATACCTTGATTCAGCGAGACCGTTGAGGTTTGAAAAGTAGACGTCGTCGAAGGCATTTGAAACGGGCGTACCATTTTCATTCCAATCTAAGTGTGCGTTATCAATTCGTGAATTCACGTGGTTTTCCTGCGGTTGAAAGAGAGAAACTGTCATTAAAATGTGGCATTAATAGGGTGGATAATAGCAGATTTATGACAGAGTCAGGCATCACTTTAATGATGCCAGTCATGACGTTATTTAGTTTATTAATAGATTGGACGTTTCGATGGGTAAGTCATAACAATAAAAGGTCTGACCTGTGTTAAGTTGGCTTAGGATACTGGAGAGCTGACCACTTTTAGCGGCCAAAGCCGTTATTATGCTCAGCGTTGTTGAATTTAGGGAATTATCATGAAAAGAGCTGTAATCACAGGCATGGGTATTGTATCCAGCATCGGTAACAACGTGAAAGAGGTGCTGGCGTCTCTTAAAGAGGGCAAGTCTGGGATCAACTTCTCTGAGCAGTTCGAGGAAATGAAGCTGCGCAGTAACGTTTGGGGTGATCTAAAGCTCAACCCATCAGAACATATTGATCGTAAAAAAATGCGATTCATGGGGGATGCAGCGGCATATGCGTACCTTTCAATGGAGCAAGCTATTGAAGACTCTGGCTTGACCGAAGAACAAGTTTCAAACATCCGTACAGGTCTGGTTGCAGGCTCTGGTGGCGCGTCAGCGGTTAACCAAAAAATTGCGACTGACACTATGCTTGAACGCGGTGTTCGCCGTGTCGGTCCATACATGGTGCCACGTACGATGTCATCAACGGTTTCTGCTTGTTTGGCAACACCGTTTAAAATTAAAGGCGTTAACTACTCAATCAGCTCTGCATGTGCAACCTCTGCGCACTGTATTGGCCACGCACTCGAGCTTATTCAATTAGGCAAGCAAGACGTTGTTTTTGCTGGTGGTGGTGAAGAGCTTGATTGGAGCCAAACCATCATGTTTGATGCGATGGGTGCACTTTCAACCAAGTATAATGACAACCCACAAGCGGCATCTCGTACTTATGATGCAGACCGTGATGGCTTTGTTATTTCTGGTGGTGGCGGTATCGTCGTTATCGAAGAGCTAGAGCATGCATTGGCACGTGGTGCGAAGATTTACGGTGAAGTTGTCGGTTATGGCGCAACTTCTGACGGCTATGACATGGTTGCTCCTTCTGGTGAAGGTGCGATCCGTTGTATGCAGATGGCGATGCAAGACCTGGATGGTGAGATTGATTACATCAATACACACGGTACTTCTACACCGGTTGGTGATGTGAAAGAGCTGGGTGCTATTCAAGAAGTGTTTGGCGGTAAGAGCCCAGCGATTTCAGCAACCAAAGCGATGACTGGCCACGCATTGGGTGCAGCGGGTGTTCACGAAGCGATTTATTCAACGATCATGCTAGAGAACAACTTTGTTGCGCCAAGCATTAACGTTGATAACCTTGATGAAGCGGCAGAAGGTCTTGATATTGTGACTGAAAAGCGTGATGTTGAGCTGACTACTGTGATGTCTAACAGTTTCGGGTTTGGCGGTACAAACGCAACATTGGTCATTAAGAAATACCAAGGTTAATCGTTCAGTCATCCACTGAAACGAGTTACCTTTGCAGCCACTTATTTACCAAGCATTTTATTGAAAAGCGCATGTGAGTATGTGGCTGTCTGTTTTCCCAGAGGTGGAGATTGCGCCGATGGCGTGGTTATCCACAAACAGACGCGCGTTATTGACTCATGGGGAAGCTCATTAGCAGAATAACGTTTATTTCTGGACCTTTTAACCGGCGTGATGGCCGGTTTTTTTGTGCCTGTAACATTGCACCGAGAAAATAGCATCGAAAGGTTGCACTGATCTGTTGTTCACGATTTGGGTGACGGTGAATCTTCGAACGCTTCATAAGGTTGCTGTGCTGAAAGATGCCTAAGTACGTTTCAAATACCACAGTAACTTGATCTAAAGGGGAATAAGGTGCTGAATTCCCCATCCTTTCTTGACATTAGATTAAGGAAATTGTTTCATTTGAACATTCAATCGAATGGAACCCTGGAGGCATGCAAATGGACGATGATAAGCTTTCTCTCAGGCAGAAGCAGATATGCCAGCTATTAGAAGAGAAAGAGAAGCTCAATACTGATGACCTCGCGGATTACTTCACCGTATCGACGCAGACGATCCGTAGAGATATTAACTTGCTGTGTGATATTGGTGTTGCGAAGCGTTACTTTGGTGGTATTACAAAGAACAATCAATTCAGTAATAAGCCCTTCTTTGAGCGTCAGGCGACTAACTATGAAGTGAAAACAGTGATTGCCGAAAGGTTAGTGGAAGATATTGGTGCAGGGACAAGCTTGTTTTTAAGTTTTGGTACCACGGCAGAGTGCGTCGCCCAAGCACTGCTTCACCATCAAGATTTACGGGTCATTACCAACAATATTTCAGTCGCCAGTATCCTGTCTCAAGCACCTGCGATTGAAGTCGTCGTTGTCGGGGGAGTGCTTAGGCATGCTGATAAAGACTTAGTCGGCTATAGCACGATCAATGCTTTCCAACAGTTCAAAGCCGATTATGCCATCGTCAGTTGCGGTAGCATGGATATTGATGATGGTATCTATGATTTTGACATCAGCGAGGCTGACGTTAGCCGATGCCTGATCGCCCAGGCGACTCATACGTTATTGGTCACCGATAGCAGTAAATGGGACCGTCGTTCACAAGTGAAGATTGCCCCTTGGGCAGCGATACACTGCATCTATACAGACTCCATTGAACCGAACAAAACCGAGGCATTGGTGCGTTCAGGCGTACGTTGTATTGCGGTTAACGACCCTCTCTAATTCAACGCATCCCTTAATCGTGATAAAAACTAAGCTGTCGGGAGTGTTTTGGGAGGGAGGCTATTTAGGCGCTGAGTGCTGAAATTTCAATGATTATACTTTGTGTGCCAATTAACTCATTTGGCCGATGTATGCCTTGATATATGATTGTTATATAAGCATTGATTAATCAGGGAGTATTATGACTACAATCACAATTTTGTGTCTTGTTATCGGTATTTTCTCGATAGTAGCCGCTTTATCAACAATTTATGCTGAGAGAATACTGAATTCGCAAACAAGTTTGATGAATAGATGTTTCCACCACACTAGCGTTTACGGCTTCACTGGCACTCGATTATCTTAGTGGAGCACCAATGCTTACTCTTTGCATTTTACGGTATGAAGAAGAGAGAGGACTCGTTTCAGTTGCTTCGTTTTGCTGGAAATAGAGCGCCAATTCTGAGTGAGACTAGCATGAACGTCGATAATAGCCGTGACGATCAATATCAGCTTCATTAGTTTGAATAGTATTTTGCATTATAAATACCTAGTGATGGTAAAAGATAATTGACTATCAACTCAAATGGATAATCTTCATCTTGACCAACATATGCTCCAGATGTAATCACAAATGTTAGCTGCAATTCTGGAATTATAAACATTTCTTGCCCGCCAGATCCTCTCATTCCAGCAATCGTTAACGGTTTCCCATCATTTTGAATTAATGGAAACCACCAGTTGTGACCATATTCAATTTTCTTTTTAGGCCAAAATTTGCCTTTGGGCTTTAAACTATCTTCAGACCATTGCTCTGAAAAAATTCGCTTTCCGTTCCAGAGTCCCTTGTTTAGGTATAGCTGACCTAATTTAGCAAGATCGCGCGATCTAAAATATAACCCAGACGATCCTAAGTAATCTCCCGTAACCTCATGAGCAAACCAATCATAATTTAATATTTGAAGTTGACTAAATAATGCCTCGTCCGCATATTGCCTAAGACTCATTTCCGTTATGTTCTCGATGACCCCGCCTAGCAGAACACTCATTGCTCCTTGATAAACAAATTTTTCACCAGGGTTATGCGCAATACCTTTATTAAAGATATAAGCATAAGGGTCATCAGATAACCACATATTCATGGCATCACTGTTACTAACTCCCCATTCATTCCAATCAAGGCCACTATTAAAATCCAAAGCATGCTCTAATTTAATTTTCTTTTTTTGTTCTAAATTTGGAATTTCTTTATGTGCATAATAATCAAATAGTGGTGTTTCTATGTCTGAAATTTTTCTTTCATATAATAAATTTCCGATTAAAGTTGACGTTATCGTTTTAGTTATGGAGCGCATTTGGTGATAGGTGTCAGGTGATGGTGGATAGTATACAGGCATAGGTGTACCATCTTTTGAGCTTCTCACATTGTAATATTGCTCAAAAACCAATCGGTCATTACGTACAATGAGCAATGACTGTATTTTTTTTGATTTGCGTAAAGTTACGTTATTATGTAAATCCATCAATATATCTGAATCAAACCCTTCTTTAATCGGTAAGCTAACTTTCCAGTCACTTTGATTGGATTTTTGGGTCCAGCTGAAATTACTTATATCTATCCTAGGAGGGAAAAATATGTACCAGCAAATAAATAATATTGGTAATAAAATTACTGATATTGTTATTTTCAATGTCTTAGAGTGTTTTTTATTGCTCATTCTAATGATACAATCCTTTATCATAATATGCGGAAACGCCTCATCTTCCCCGCAGTAGTATTGCTGTCTATAACATCAAACTTTCCTCGATAGTTAAAGTTTCCACAGGATTTAATCATAGACTTAGCTCGAATAACTATAAGTAATCTATGCAAAGAAGGGCAGAAAGGTTTGTTAGGGCTTTGTGAATAAATCAAAAGTTGAGTAAGCACAAGCAACATGAAAGTTTGGGATTGTTCAATCGATGCAATGGGTTTTAACACAGAGTTCAAACTGATTTAATCAACATAGTATCGTCATTGTTAATACTCGGTTAAAGCGCAGTCGAAGCCATAACAATCCATGTTGTTGATTGTTCAACAACATGGTTATGGCGATGCGAGTCACTCTTTATTGTCGCGTCGATAGTAGGGCGTTACGATATCTCTTCCAACGACCTCAATGCCTCTGAATAGCTACCATGTTCCGTTTGATAAGCCTTTACCGCCATCGCAATTAATGAGACGGGGTGGATAGCTTCACTTTGAGTGTTTTCTTCTATTTGCCATTTACAGGTTTCACAGTCCGTCACGACGATGTCAGGCTTATTTGCTGAAATGTGATCAAAAACGGGCTGACCAATCTTTATTGATGTCTCATAGTTTTCGCTTTTGAACCCATAAGTACCTGCCGAGCCACAGCATTGGCTTGGTAATAGGTTAAGGGTGATACCCGGAATTGCTCGTAGTAACTCAATGGTATAGAGCTGATTACCGCTTTTTTCCAAATGGCATGGCGTATGGTAATCAACACGAAGGTTGAGATGCTTCATCTTAGGTTGATTGCCATGCATGAATTCTGAAAGCAAGAAGCGGGTAATATATTGAATATTGTCGCGTACTGCACTGTTGTCGACATCTAGGACGTGAGGGTATTCATCGCGTAAGGTTAAGCTACACGTTGATGAGGTTGATAGGATCGGCGCTGCATGATCTTCTATCGCTTTTTTCATGGAAGCGACGTTGTTGGTAGCGTTTCGTGTCGCTTTTTTAAAGAAACCATTAGCGATCAACGGCACACCGCAGCATTGCTCTTTTTCAAGCAATTGCATACCTATCCCCATTGCATTAAGCACTGTGACGAGATCTTTGCCAAGCTGTGGATGGTTGTAATTTACATAGCAGCCATGGAAATAGTTAACGTGGCGAGTATAGGTTTGCTGTTTTTCTTTCTGTCCCTTGTACCAGCGCCTGAACGTACCATGTGAATACTTAGGCAGTGTTTTATGGTCATGAATGCCAAGTGTTCTACTCATGATGGTTTTTACTGGCTTTGCTTGTGTCATCGCATTAACGACAGGAGCAAAAGGGGTCGATAATGAACCCATCAGATCAGTATGCCCCAGCACAAAATCACGAACGGTCTTTGGACTAAGGCTTTTCTTACCGTGATCTTTGCGCGCAATTGCGATGATATCACCGATCTTAACCCCTGATGGGCAGGCTGTTTCACAACGCTTACAGTTTGTGCATTGGTTCATTTGCTCGTCGTAGTAAGCAGGATCTTTTCGTCGCAGACGTTCCCCATCTGGCCCGTACGTTTTGGGGCCTAAAAATTCTGGGTTTTGTTTAGAAACAGGGCAATAAACCGTACAGACAGTGCACTTGATGCATTGGTCAAAACTCGTGTTATCCATGGTTGACGACCTCCATCGATGGCTGGGCTTGGGAGTGCTGCCTCTCTTTTTGCTGGGTAATAATCTGTTCAGCTATCTGGTAACCCGTTGAGATGGCAACGCCACCACCACTGCCTTCATAGACAGGGTCGTAATGGGCGAGGACGGATCCTGCGCAATATAGGTTGGGAATGGCATTCCCAGCAATCGAGGGTTGTAGAGCGTGATTTGTTTCAACGCCTTGTTGCATAAAAGCGTGCGGATGATGACTTAAAAATTGATCATGGAAGCCTTGTTCACCAGGTAGCGTGGCCATCTCTAGACCAAAGATAGGTTCAATGGTCTGTTTGCGATGCGCTTGTAAACCACGGCTAAAATAGCTGCCTGAAGCAAGGACAAAATGCTGCGCTTTAAGTGGGATATCGTGATTACGAGTGACCAATGCTGAGAGTTTACCGTCGTCGAAGATACCTTGCTGTACTTCATCGCCATTTAGCAATAGCCCACCGAGGGAGAGTAACTGTTTCTTTAAGGCTTCTTCGATACGAAGTCCCATCATTGAAGGGGGCATTGTTGGCATTTCGCACAAGTTTAACCCACTTAACTGGCGCAGTTTTTTGATCACCTCTTGGCCGTCGCCGTTGCCAAGGCAAGCAGGCATGATCACTAGATCAGCATGCCTTGCATGACGTTGCAGTTGATCGGCTAATGCGTGAAGATTTGTAGGCTCACGTAGGAAGTGTGCGACATCAATAGATCGATATTCACAGGGTTGCGGCAACGTGGGTAAGTTAATCGTGATGGATTTAATCGTCGCACCTTTAAATCCCGGTTGTTGCTGAAGGTTATTAGCAAGAAGATCAGGCTGAAAGTCACGATAGCCTTGTATATTTGCTATCGCAATCTGCTTTAACGAACCCAAAGCAAAGTGATTGGCTACTTGAACTTCGTTGTCACCCTGCTTTTGACCATTATCTTGAAGATTGCTTTCGGATACGTTCGCAGCACTAGGCTGAAATAAGACTGTCGACGGTTGTGACAGGTAGGTTCCTCTTAATGCTCCTAATGGAGTCAGCCTAAGGTGGTTGCTTTCATCACTATTGTGCGTCAGTGCGACGCCTTGTTGGTGTACTTGCTCTGCAAACCAATCTAACGCATTTTTGACTGTTTCAGCCTCGATTTTGGCATACGGGTGATTTGGGAATGCATGTGCAAAAGTCGTACAAGCCTCAAAAGGGCTAACAATCGGTAAACCATTCGGTAAGCGGTTTAATACATCGATTGATCCCGACGAAAAATGTAAAGCGCTTTGCCCAGAGCTAATGATAGCTGTTTTTAATCCCGCTTCGCAGCAGCGAATAGCAGCGGTGAGTCCTGCTATTCCGCCACCAATGACTAAAGTATCAAACTGCATTTGTGGACTCCTGTTGTGAAGATTGGTTATCGTCGGATGTTGCGGTGGCAAAATCAGACACGCCCATCAAGCCTTCGTAGATCCAATAGGTGAATTCCGACTCGCGTTGGGCATCGCCCCAAAAGACGGGCTTAATTCCTTTCCAGCGTTCTTCTAAGAAGCGGTGTAGTAACTCAGAGGCGTTGTGTTGTCCTTGGCTTAATTCTGCAAATAATCCAGCAGCACGGTAGGCGCATAGTTCGCCTTGGCATGGGCCCATTCCTAAACGCGTTCTGCGTCTTAGATCAGTAATTGTGTCGACATGTAATTGATTAATGGCGTAACGAATTTCTCCTTTCGTTACCATTTCACATTCACAGACAAGCGTCTCGTCATCAGTATTTTGGCCAAGAAAATCATTGGCTCGTTCACCATGGCGATGAAAAGCACTTTCATAAACTGGCTTAGCGAGGCTTGCAGTGATCTTTTTTGTTGGCTTATGTTCATTTGAACCTGGTAGTGGCCGATCTGCGGTTGTACACGGTGTATCAACCCCGAGTTTTTTGGCCACTAAGTCAGTTGCTTGTTCTGCCATGAGTCGGTAGGTCATGAGCTTGCCACCGGTGATGGTGTTGAATCCTGCCAAGCCATCTCGCTCTTGATGGTCTAGCAGTACAATCCCTCGGCTGATATCACGTCCGCTGCTATCACCCCCGATGGAAACCAGTGGGCGAACTCCAGCATAGGCGCGAAGGACGCGGGTATTCTCCATGATAGGGGCGAGCTTTATCCCTTCTTCGATTAAGATATCGACCTCTTTTGAAGTGACATGAAGGTCATCAATTTGATCGTATGCGATTTCTTGAGATGTCGTACCAATTAGTGAAATGGTATCACCAGGGACCAATATGTCGGCATCTGAAGGAGCACGGCAGCGATTCAGTACCACGTTGTTAATGCGATAATCCAAGATTAACAGTGAGCCTTTTGCCGGGAACATACGAATGTCAAGGTCAGCGTATTCGCACAGTTGTTGTCCCCAGATTCCCGCTGCGTTAATAATCTCTTTAGCATAGATATGGATTTTTTCACCACTGTTCAGGCAGAGGCACTCCACACCATCAATACGATCCTGATGACGGATGAGCCCAGTGACGGTGGTTCGAGTCAGTAAGCGAGCACCATGTTCAATGGCATCAAGCGCGTTGGATGAAGCCAGTCTAAATGGGTCTAATGTGCCATCAGGTACTTGTACTGCACCGATGAGGGCAGGGTTAGCATTGGGTTCGAGTAGCAACGCTTGCTGCCTTGAAAGCGCTGTTGCCTCTATACCGGCTCGATTGCAGCTTGTCAGGAGCTTTTGTTGATAATCAAGGCCATCTTCAGGTAGCGAAATGAAAAGGCCTTGGCTGTCTTCAACACAGTGCTTGGCAATTTTCCTAAGAATTTTATTCTCGCTGATACATTCACGCGCTGAGTGCTGATCTTTCACCGCATATCGCGCACCAGAGTGGAGTAGCCCATGATTTCTTCCCGTCGTTCCCGACGCTAAATCACTCTTTTCAATGAGGATACAGGGAATCCCTCGTAATGCGCAGTCACGCATTATTCCAGTGCCTGTTGCACCACCACCAATGACGATAACGTCAGTTTCAAATCTCTTTGTCATATCGCGACGCTCAAATGAATGTTCAAAGGAAAACTACCATAAATAGAAATTGCCAGATTTTTCACTCAATTGCGGTGATCATGACCACACTTATGAGCGAGTGAAAGCTGAAATTACACTTTTTAGGTTTCAATTGAATGTTGAACATTATTTTTTTCATGTAGAGAAGGACTTTATTAAGTGCTTTTGAATAATGCTGTGAAAGTGGACGATATACGTTGGTTACCATGCCAATAACCATGCTTTGGCTTGACCCAAAAGGATAAGCTCGCGATGATGACAAAATAGTTTGGCCCGACTGAGCGTATGCCTGTCATTAGCAGTAAGAAGATAGCCCAATGAAAATAGTGATTGATGAAAACATGCCTTATGCGGCGGACCTATTCGCACAACTTGGCGAGGTTGTTGCGTTGCCTGGACGCCAGCTTAATGCAGAGGACTTGATTGATGTCGACGCATTAATGATCCGCTCAGTGACCAAGGTCGATGAAGGGCTTATTTCAAAAGCTAATAAGCTGAAGTTTGTTGGTACTGCAACCGCTGGTACTGATCACGTAGATGATATGCTACTTTACCAGCGAGGCATTACCTTCTATGGCGCCGCGGGATGCAATAAAGTGGGTGTGGCAGAATATGTATTGAGTAGTCTGTTAGTGCTTGCTCAGCAGCAGGGTTTTTCACTCTTTGATCGTACTGTTGGTATTGTTGGCGCGGGCAATGTGGGGAGCTATCTTGAAACGTGTTTATCGGCACTGAACATTAAAACCGTGCTGTGCGACCCATTGAAAGAAGCGGCAGGCGATCCCCGTCAATTCGTTGACATCGATACCTTAATCGCGACCAGTGATATTATCAGCCTGCACACGCCAATGACTCAAACGGGCGATTATGCGACACATCATTTGATTGATGAGGCACGTTTAGCAGCGATGAGTTCAGGGACGATTCTTATTAATGCTGCTCGTGGTCCGGTGGTTGATAACCAAGCGTTAAAATCTGCATTAAAATCAAGCAACGAAGCATCTGAGCAAGGCGCTGTAAACAGCACAGAATTGCCTCCTTTGACAGCCGTTCTTGATGTTTTCGAACATGAACCTAGCATTGATTTAGATTTGCTGCCTTATCTTGCTTTCGCCACACCGCATATTGCAGGCTATGGTTTAGAAGGGAAGGCGAGAGGAACGACAATGGTCTTCAATGCGTTTGCGAGTTTTATGGCAGAGAGCGGAGCTTCCGCTAGCAGCAAGTCAACCGATAAAAGCGAGACGATCGATAACAGACTGCATGCCGACCCTGCATCATTATTGCCAATTTCGCCAGTACCAAAGATTGAGCTAGGGCAACCGATCGATCAATCGATACTGCAGTCTATCGTGCAATTGATTTACGATGTACGCCGTGATGACAGTGAATTTCGTCGGGCGATCGCGAGTTGTCAGGGCGATCAATCCAAAATTCGCACTGTATTTGACCAACTGCGTAAAAACTATTGGGACCGACGTGAATATAGTGCAATAACAGTAGCAGGCGACCCGAGTTTTGGGTTAGAGTCGCTGGCTAATTTAGGTTTTACAGTTGAGGATGTCTTGGATGAGCCAGGAATTTGATATTGCTATTCTCGGTGCTACTGGTGCCGTTGGTGAAGCGTTGATTGAAGTATTGGAAGCGCGTGAGTTTCCTGTCGGCAATCTTTACCTACTTGCGAGCGAGCGAAGCGCAGGTAAATCACTCAAATTCAGGAACAAATCGATCCGCGTGCAAAACGTTGATGATTTCGACTGGAGCCAAGTACATATCGCGTTTTTCTCTGCTGGTGGCGAAACGTCTGCTCACTGGGCACCGATCGCGGCTGATGAGGGCGTTATTGTTATCGATAATACTTCACACTTCCGCTACGACTACGATGTACCGTTAGTCGTGCCTGAGGTTAACCCTGAAGCAGTCGCCGAGTTCCGTAACCGTAATATCATTGCGAACCCGAACTGTTCGACAATTCAGATGTTGGTGGCGCTGAAGCCAATTCACGATGCGTATGGTATCGATCGTATTAACGTATCGACGTACCAATCAGTTTCGGGCTCAGGTAAATCAGGTATTGATGAACTTGCTGGCCAAACTGCCAAATTGTTGAACGGTATGCCTGCAGAAAACAAAGCCTACGACAAGCAGATTGCATTTAACTGTCTACCGCATATTGACCAATTTATGGACAATGGTTACACGAAAGAAGAGATGAAGATGGTTTGGGAAACTCAAAAAATCTTCAATGACGAGAGCATTCGAGTCAATCCAACCTGTGTACGTGTTCCTGTCTTTTATGGTCACGCAGAAGCCGTTCATGTTGAGACTCGTGAGCCTGTTCATATTGAAGAAGCTATCTCTTTACTGGAAAGTGCAGAGAACATTGAGCTATTTCAAGGCAATGACTACCCAACTCAGGTGTCGGATGCAACGGGCAAAGATCATGTGATGGTCGCGCGTGTTCGTGAAGATATCAGTCACTCGCATGGTCTGAATATGTGGGTTGTTGCAGATAATATCCGTAAAGGTGCAGCAACTAACAGCGTTCAAATCGCAGAAGTATTGATCCGCGATTACCTATAAGTGGTGCAAGGCCTGTTTGATCTTGTCCGCAAAATATGTGCCTGATTGTCAGGTCAAGGCTCAAAAAAAGCGCTTATCTCCCATAAGCGCTTTTTTATTGTCTAAAATTGAGGTGTTTTTGCAGCAAACACTACAGCTTTGCTATGGGTTTCCGATATAGTGAGCCTAAGTGTTTCATCCTGCCCGAGAGGACAATAGGCAGTGTCTTATATATCTCCCGTTTTTAAACGGTGCCTTCTAGTAGTTTCTGTGTTATTCGGTATTGTCACTTTTGCGGTTTCGGCCAATACAATTCGAATTATTGGTCCACAAGAGTCTGCGCAAGCGCCAGAAGAACCTGTTATTGAAATCCCGTCGCCGATACAAACGACTCGTTACGGTCCTACACGTGATAATGAAACACTGTGGGGGATTGCGAATAATTACCGGCCAACGAATGCAGTCTCTATTTATCAAACGCTGTCTGCAATACATCGTTTGAACCCACAAGCGTTCGAAAACAATAACCTTCATGGATTACTGCCTGGTAGCATGCTATCGATGCCATCATTAGGGCAAATCCGTCAAGAAAATACTGACGAAGTAGCTCGACGCCTAGAGCGTGACAAAGCTAGGCTCACACCTCGTGTTGCTGCCCAACCAGCTGTGCAGCCTACAGCACCAGCTGCTCAGCCCCGTCAACCTCAAGCGCAGCCTGCTGTCACAACACCTTCACAAGCCCCTGCGGTGGAGTCGACTCAAGCGTCTTCTTCGCCAAGCAATGCTGGTAACTCAAGCATGGGGATGGAAGATGGCGAGATGCCAACATCAGAAGGTGTGATTCCACCTCGCCCAATGTTTGATGATCAACAAATGCGTGATCAGCTCGATTTGACCGATGAACAACTCTCCAAGTTGATGGAAACCAACCACTTACTGCGTATTCGTCTATCTGAAATGCAATACGAGTTAAGTGCTTTAAAAGATCAGGTCACTGATGATGTGGTGCTACGCGAAGAGATTAAAAATTTCATTGATCAGGAGCGTATGGCACAAGAAGCTCAAATGGCAGCGATGGATCAACCGGGAATGCTGGATAAGCTAACCGATAGTCCGCTGCTAATGATTGCGGCAGCCGTTGTACCAGGTGCCTTACTGGCAGGACTTATTGTCTTTTTGATAATGCGCCGCAAGCCAGAAGAAGAAGAGGTTAAAGCGTTAGAGCAACCCGTACCAGAAGAACCTGCACTGCCTTCTATCGATGAAGAGTTAGATGACGAGATTCCTGACCTTGCTCTTACCGATGATGACGCATTATTTGGAGGCGATGATGACATCAATAGTGGCTTCGAATTAGCCGATGAAAACTCAAATTCTGATGTCTCTGTTGCTAATGATGAGCCAGCAATCGGCCTTGAAGATATGGAGCGTGCACTTGATGAAATGGATGATCGCCCATTAACACCTGATGAGGAGCTTGCTGCTCGTTGGGAGAAACAGGTAAGCGATGATGGTACAGACTTATCTGATGATGATTTTGATCTCTCTGCGGGTGATGATACGGAAGAGTTGCTTGATCAATCGATGCTCGATGATCTGTTAGGCAACATGGATGATTTGTCTGATGAAGACGGTGAAGAGCCAGAATCTGACTTTGTCGCAGAGCAAGCTGAACTTGATGCCTTGTTTGCAGAAGCAGAAACAGTCGCAGAGACTGAAGAGACATTGGATGAGGAAGGATTCAGTGAAGAAGACCCTATTCCTGGCTTAGAAGATATCGATGCATTATTGAGCGAGGCTGAAAATGACGCTGAGCCGAGTGATATTGGTGACGATAGCGATGAACCTGCTACTGAAGAGGCACAGAGTCAAGAGAGTATTGATGACCTCTTAGCTTACGAGTCGGCAGATGACGTTGAAACAACAGATTCCCCAGTTGAAGAGCCTGCACCACTAGACGCTCAGTCTGGCGAGGCGATATTGGGTGATGAAGAGATTGATGAACTCGCTTCAGCTGACGCTGCAGATAGCGACGAACTATTGGAGTCGGTAGAAGCGATCGAGCCCGAAGGTGCTGGCTCTGCCGAACCGGATTTAGAGGCAGAAGAGAGTGAACTTGCTGGAAGTGATTCACTGTTAGATGAGTTACTTGAGGATGATATTTCACTTTCATCTGACCTCTCTGATGAGAGCGACGTATTTGCTAATGACGGTTCGCTGGATCTTGATAACAGTGATGCATTACTCGATGAGTTACTTGATGAAAGTAGTGAAGAAGATAGCGCGTTAGACCTCTCCGATCTTGAGAACAGCGACACATTGCTGGATGAACTCTTAGATGAAGGTGATACCGAGTCTCTAAGTGATGATGTTGCGTCTGAGGAGATGCTAGCAGAGCTAGAGAACAGTGATGCGTTGCTAGACGAACTACTGGACGAAAATGATGATGATTTATTGTCCGCTGAAGACGGTGAGGATTTACCCGATCTAGAGAACAGTGATACGTTGTTGGACGAGTTACTGGACGAAAATGATGATGATTTATTGTCTGTTGAAGACGGTGAGAATTTACCCGATCTAGAGAACAGTGATGCGTTGTTAGACGAATTACTGGACGAAAGTGATGATGAGTTATTGTCTGCTGAAGACGGAGAGGAGTTACCCGACCTAGAGAACAGTGATGCGTTGTTAGACGAATTACTGGACGAAAATGATGATGATTTATTGTCTGCTGAAGACGGTGAGGAATTGCCCGACCTAGAGAACAGTGACGCGTTGTTAGACGAATTACTTGAAGAAGATTTGTTAGATGGTGAGTCGGCTTCTGAAGAACAAACCGATGAACCCGTTATTCCTGAAGCCACTTTTGAAGAGCTGGATACCGAAGAGGTTAACTCAGAAGAAGTCACTTCAGGAGACATCGTTTCAGAAGAAATAGCTTCAGAAGAAGTAGCTTCGGAAGAGCTTGTTTCAGAAGAGCACGTTGCCGAAGATAGCAATGTAGAGACTAACGCTATAAAAGATAGCCCGTTAGAAGATCGCTCTTTAGAAGATACGGCTCACGAAGATATCGTTGCTGAGGAGCTTGAAGCTGCTCCTGAGGCATCAACTGAAGACGTAGTCTTATCAAGTGATGAGCTATTAGAAGAAGCGGATACACCTGAAGAGACTGAGTTACTTGAAGAAAGTACACTTGGGGAAGGGGTGAGTACCGAAGGTAACGATGTAGTAACCAGCGCTTTAGAAGATAGCCCGTTAGAAGGTAGCGCTTTAGAAGATACGGCTGTTGCAGATGAACTTGAAGTGGCTCCAGAGGAATCAACTGAAGACGCAGACTTACTTTCGAGTGAAGAGCTATTAGAAGAAGCTGATCTTCATCCTGAAGATGAAGCGCTAGCAGAGGTATCTCTTGAAGGTGAGACACAAGATGAACGGTCTGAACCTGACCGAGATACAGCGCAAGACAGTGCTGAACGTGTCGATGACATTGAGGAAACGTTAGAGCTAGAGCTTAGTGAAGAAGAGCTTGCTTCATTAGAAGAGCCAGAGAGTGCTGACGGTTTACTTGAAGGTTCAGCCGATGAAGGGGAAGCACTGGAAGATAATTTAACGGGTGCTGAATTTGATCATTCACTGATAGACGATCTTGAAGAGCAGATCGCAGCTTTAGAAGAAGCGAATACTTTAGACAGTGTTAGCGGTTTAGAGGACATTGAAAGTCTAGAAGAGTCCGCTTCTGAAGCCGATGACCTATCGGAAGAGGATGATTTACTCGATGGTGATATTGATAGCTCCGTTTTTGATGCGCTGGAAGAAGAGATAGCTAGCTTAGAAGAGGAAGCGGTTAGCGCGGAATCAGATATTGAAGCAAGTGACGAGTCAACACAAGGTGATAGCGAGTTCGACGAAGAGCGTGCCGCAAGCGAAGCGATGCTGAATGACATCGAGAATGATGTTATTGCTGCACTAGGGGATGATGAAGCAGCTCTAGAAGCTTTACTAGGCGAGGGTTTAGAGAGTGATGAAGCCGAACTTGAAGCCTTGATTGCTGAGGATTTTGACGCCGATAGGGCGCTGGATGAGATCTTAGAAGATGTTCCGGCACAAGATTTTCAAGGGCAGACAGTAGAGCAAGCGCTTAATGAGTTAGCTGATAACGGCGACCTAGACCTGAGTGCACCTGACTCAAAAGCGATTGATGAAACGTTAGCAAAGCAGCTCAATGAGCCTATGTCACTCGACGATCTCCCATCGTTTGACGAGCAAGATGCCATCAGAGAGATGGATGCAGAATCAGCTTCTGAACATCAAGAGCAAAACGTTGATGAACCCTCGTCCAGTCTTGTTGAAGAGGCTTTGGGTCGCGGTGAAGCCGCTGAAGATGCAAGTGATCTACAAGGCAGCACAGAGAATGAATCGTCAACACCTGAAGATTCAGATCAAGAGCAAATTTCGGCCCTCGACTTTGACTTTAAATCATCGATTGAACTCGATGAAATTCCTGAATTCAATGAAGATGATGCATTTGCTGCGGTGCTTGAAGAGCAGCAAGAGCTAGATGAAGGAACGGATGAATATCAGGCGGAGCGTGCTAAGGCAGATGCGGGTACTGCTGGATCCGCTGTTGAATCATCATCATACCCAGATGGGTTAAACTCAGCAGTGCTAAGCCTTGATAGCCTCGATGACGATCTCGTTGATGCTGCTGGTCTCGATATGGGGGCACTGTTAACTGATGTTGATGATTTACTCTCTGATTTAAATGAGGGTGATTTCGAGAGCGATATTTCAGTACGTGATGGCTTTGAGCACGACGATATACTTTCTACAGAAACAGAAACAGAAACAGAAACAGAAACAGAAACAGAAACAGAAACAGAAACAGAAACAGCTAACGCACAGTTTGAAGCGCCATCAACAGAAGCACCGACGACAGATGCATCGAATATAGAAGAGACTACGCCTTCTGTAGAAGCTCCACATAATGAGATAGCGGATGAAGCGGTATCTGAATTAATCGAAGAGTCATCTTTTGTCGGCGATGAACCGTTAACAGACGATGAACTCGCGTTACCGGATGAAGAGTTTGATTTAGATGCCGATGAAGCTGCTATTTGGGAAACGGCAGCCACTCCTGAACCAGAATTAGAAGGTGAGGATTGGGGTGAGCAGCCTGAGATGTCATTAGATGATATTGATGATATCGACCCTGATAAAGTGGAAAGTACGGTGGCGGAACACAACGTTTCTGAAGACATTGAAAGTACGTTGGTCGAACAAAAAGATCCAGAGAGTAAACAGTACATCAGTATTGAAGAGCTGATGAAAGACGAGCCACTTGAGGAGCGCATCGACCCAAATGACATGCCGATGAACTTAGATGTTGGCTTAGATGAGTTCCCCGATGTATTAGAAGATATCGGCCTCGATGATGTGGATATCGCGAGCGATGTGGATAGCAAACTTGATCTTGCGAAAGCTTATCTGGAGATGAATGATCTAGAAGGAGCTCGAGCGCTATTAGATGAAGTGCTATTGGCTGACAGTGATGAGCGGCGTGAAGAAGTTGAAGCGTTAATCGAGCGATTAAGAGCTTAATCACTTTACGATTAACCTCTTTTAACAAATTGGCGTAATTCTCCACCTACAACAATCGAGCCGAAGCGAGATGTATTAGGTGGAGATGTAAGCCAT
>JBHOGO010000032.1:0-44635 GCA_043421945.1 bacterium sp. HQB-150
ATAGGAAGAGAGAAAAACGGCAGGATCAAGTGATCGGAATAAACCGAAACGAGCGATCGCAATCACCGAAATACGCATTATCTGCCGCCATCTAGCTTGAAAAACGTCGCAGGTCTGGGAATTAAGCACTTCAACAGCCTCGTTATAGCGTATAGCTATGCCATTTTACAGAAGAGGGAGCGTCATATCCTAACAAAGCAAAAACTTTAGGAACAATGAATGGTCGACATGATCTAGGGCATTTGGAATTTCTCTTGTATATTAGCATTTTCTAATCTATAGTTAGCAATATTAGGTAATGCTTATATAAGGTTGACCATGAAGGATCAATTAATCGATTTTGCTACATCCCGGCCCCGTATCATTTTTGCGGCTATTTTAACTCTGGTGATCGCGTCAGCGGCCCTCATTCCCAACATCCAGATTGACACCGATCCGGAGAACATGCTGTCTGCTGACGATCCTGCACGCCTGTTCCACAACCAAGTGCAAAACGACTTTGCCATGTACGACAACATCGTTGTAGGTGCCGTTGCCAGCGACGAAAAGGGGATCTTCACTCCCCGCTCCCTGACTGCCCTACACCAACTGACCAAGTCGATTCTACAGATCGACGGCGTGGTCCAGAGCGATCTGCTCGCTCTGTCTACCTCGGACAACATTAGCCATATCCCAAGCAACGACGGCGGTACCATCCGCTTCGAGTACATGATGCGCCAAGCGCCTCAGACCCAAGCGACAGCTGACGCTATCAGTGACGCTGTAGCGCGTCTCCCTATGCTGAATAACACCCTAGTCTCCGGTGACGGCATGGCCGCCGCCATCTACGTACCGCTTTACAATAAGGATGACAGCTACGCCATCGCCGAGCAGATCCGTGCCTTGTTACCGAGTCTGGACAGCAGTGATAGCTACCACATCACTGGTCTGCCGGTGGCAGAGAACCAGTTCGGCGTTGAAATGTTCATCCAGATGGCGATCTCTGCACCGTTGGCTGGTGCCATGATTTTCGCTTTATTGTGGTTTTTCTTCCGCAGCCTACCGCTGATCGTCGCCCCTATGCTGGTTGCCATGGCCACGGTGATCACCACTATGGGTGCACTGATCGGCATGGGTTACACTGTCCACATTATGAGCTCGATGATCGCCATCTTCCTTATGCCTATCGCTGTTGTCGACAGCGTCCATATTCTCTCCGACTTCACCGACCGCTACCGCAAGGGAGATGACGCTAAGACACTGATCAGAGAAGTCATGGCAGACTTGTTCAACCCTATGCTATTCACCTCTGTGACTTCGGCCATCGGCTTTTATTCCTTACTCCTTACGCCCATCCCGCCGGTGCAGATTTTTGGTGCCTTTGTCGGCAGCGGTATCCTTCTCGCCTTCCTGGTAAGCATACTGTTGGTGCCGGCCTATATCGTGCGACTTAAGCCCGCGACTCTGGACGCTATGCAAGCCCGCCTGCATGGCCATCAAGAGCATAAAGGCATGCTAACCCGCATACTCCCACGCTTGGGCCGCTTTGCTCTGGGGCGTAACAAAGCAGTGATGATCGGCGCTGCCGTCCTGATGGCCTTTTCTGCTATAGGGATCAGTCGAATCCAGATAAACGACAATCCTGTACGCTGGTTCAAGTCCGACCATGAGATCCGCGTCGCCGATAGTCTGCTCAACCATCACTTCGCAGGCACCTACGATGCCTGGTTGGTACTAACTGACACGCAGCCCCTAGTGAGTGACGATGAACTGGCCCAACTAAACCAGCTACTTACCCAGACAGGTGTAAACCTACCCGAAAAGGAATTGACGCCGGACAGTATCAGCAACTTGATCAGTGCCTTGGACGATATAGCGTTCGACACCAATGATGACGCTATACTTGAGGCCACTCTCGACGCAATGTCTCAGCTCGAGCTGATGGCCGAGCAGAGCCGCCGCTTCCTAGATCCGGATGTGTTAGCCTGGATGGAGGGCCTGCAAGTTGAGTTGGCTAATAGGGATCTCGTCGGCAAATCAAACAGCTTGACCGAAATCGTCAAAACGGTAAACCGAGAATTAAGCTCTGGCAATGATACCGACTTCGTACTGCCGAGCAGCGCCGCCGCTGTAGCCCAGACTCTACTTCAGTTCCAATCCTCTCACCGACCGGAGGATCTCTGGCACTTTGTCAGCCGTGACTACCGCCAATCGTTGATCTGGCTACAGCTTACTTCTGGTGATAACCAGCACATGAACCAAGTGATTGAGCAAGTGGCTGCTTACATCGACAACCACCCGCTACCAGAAGGGCTAGACGCGAACTGGGCGGGTAAAGCCTACATCAATGTTATCTGGCAGGATGCAATGGTCAGCGGCATGGCTAGTAGCTTGGCCAGCGCCTTTGTCATTGTCTTTATCATGATGACGCTGCTGTTCCGCTCTCCGCTGTACGGCCTGATAGCCATGCTACCGCTGACCCTGACTATTGCCTTTATCTACGGCTTAGTGGGCTGGCTGGGCAAAGATTACGATATGCCCATCGCCGTGCTATCCGCTCTAGCTCTAGGCCTCTCAGTGGACTTCGCCATCCATTTTCTGGAACGCACTCGGGCGCTGCATCAGGAAACCGGCAATTTGGCTCACACCTTCGGCCTTATGTTCGATGAGCCGGCTCGGGCAATCAGCCGCAATGCCATCGTCGTTGCTCTGGGGTTCACCCCCCTACTGCTAGCGCCGCTGGTGCCCTACATTACGGTAGGCGTGCTTATGGCCTCCATTATGACAATTTCCGCCAGCGTCACTCTGCTGCTGCTTCCAGCGACGCTAAAGCTGCTAGCCCACAGGGCCTTGCCCACGCCAAGCAATGAAACAGCTAAGGGCAAACCAACGCCAAAAATGCCCCCACAACGAAAGTGAATCCAGATTGAGGAAATGAAGATGAAAACATTGAAGACTTTTATTAGCCTAGGCCTACTGGCTCTAGCCCCACACCTAGGTGCTACTGAGCTGAGCGCTGAGCAGATCATCTCCCAAGCTAACCAAGCTTCCTTCTATGCCGGTGATGATGGCCGCAGCCAGGCTAGAATGCGAATCGTCGATAGTCAGGGCCGTGAGCAGCTGCGCCAGTTCACTATTTTGCGCCGCACTAAGGAGGAACTCGGTGATCAGCAGATGCTGGTTTTCTTCTCGCGCCCCTCTGATGTACGTGGCACCGTGTTCCGTGTTGAGAAGAAAATCCAGAGCGACGATGATCGCTGGCTATACCTACCGGGGCTAGATCTGCTCCGCCGGATCAGCGCCGGTGACAAACGCACCAGCTTTGTCGGAAGTCACTTCTTCTACGAGGACGTCTCTGGTCGTAACCCAAATGAGGATAACTTCACTCTATTGGAGATCACAAATGAGCATTATGTCATTGAGGCGAATCCGAAAGACCCTAGCAGCGTTGAGTTCGCAGATTACACCCTATGGATCGACAAATACCACTTTCTCCCAACCAAGGCCGAGTACCGCGACGCCCAAGGCGAAGTCTATCGCCGAGTCAGCACAGTACAAATCGACGAGGTGCAGGGCCACGCTACTGTAATACGCTCTAAAGTGGAAGATCTGCGCAGCGGTGGCCACACTCTTATGGAATTCCGTGGCATTCAGTACGATCTTGACTTACCCGAGTCCATCTTCGGCGAACGCAGTATGCGCACCCCGCCGACTCAGTATTTGCGATAAGCCCTCGGGCACAGTTCTTGAATGAGAGAAAGAACCATGAAAATAGCGACTTCCTTTAACAAACACAGCACCACACTGCTAGTCCTTGCCGCTCTGCTCAATCCCGCTTATGCCGATGATTGGGTTAGCGACTGGGGCGACGACTGGGGTGAAGAGGAAAATGCTTCGCCCTGGCAGCCCTTCAGCGGCTTCGTCGAATTTGGTGCAGGTACCCGCCTACAAAGTGACGGTGCAGGCCTGCCTTATCAGACCCTAGGCGAAGCACGGGGACGCATCGAAACCGGCTATCACACTCATGAGCTGCGTAGCGATCTACGCGCTGATCTGCGTTACGACGACGTTGTCGAAGGTTGGCAGCTGGACGTTCGTGAGCTGAGTGTTCGCTTTTCTCTAGGTCTGGACACCGATGTAAAGATCGGCCGCCAGATCCTAACCTGGGGCACCGGCGACTTTATATTTCTCAATGATCTCTTTCCCAAAGATTGGCAAGCCTTCTTCTCTGGGCTGGATGACGAGTACCTAAAGGCACCGACTAACGCTGTCAAAGTCAGTTATTTTGGCCTTGGTGACGCCAGTCTAGATGTCGCTTGGATGCCGCGTTTTGAGGCTGACAACTACCTGACCGGCGAGCGTTTCAGCTTCTTTAGCCCCCATGCAGGTAGCCCGATCGCACCAGGGCTAAGCGTCGATGAAATCAGTGACGATGTATGGGCCGCTCGCTTGTATGGCGAAACCCAGATGTTTGGCCGTAGCACCGAGTGGGCTCTTTATGGCCACTGGGGTTATACAGGTCAGCCGGAAGCGATGGATGCAAAAGGCCAGCCAGCCTTTGCCCTACTGCATGCCTACGGTGCCAGCTTGGTACTGCCTGTAGGTACGGGCCTTCTTAACTTGGAGACCTCCTACCATGATTACAAAGATCAGAAAGGCGGGACGGCAGGCCAGCCGGCAACGAAGCTAATAGGCCTGTTCGGTTACCAACAGGAGCTGATCGCCAATCTCAACCTAGGCGTACAATATCAAGTGGAGCATCTTCGCGACTATAGTGCCTGGCTAGGCACTCAGCCTTATCCACAGTTTGCGCTGGATAAAAACCGTCACCTGTTGACCACACGACTTAACTATCAGGCACAACAAGAAAAGCTCATCCTTTCTCTATTCGCCTTCTACAGCCCCAGTAACGAAGACTACTACCTACGCCCTCAAGCTAGTTACCGATGGGACGATTTCTGGTCATTCGCTGCAGGCTTCAATCTACTGGGTGGTAATGGAAATCACACTTTCTTCGGCCAACTGGCTGACAACAGTAACGCCTGGCTACGCGTTCGCTTAAGTTACTAAAGGAGCACTACAATGAAGATTTTTACTCTGCCTAACACAACAGAACGTGCACTCTATTTGTTTGCTGGCACGATGATCCTTGTGTCTGTTGCATTAACCCACTGGGTCCATCCGAGTTTTATTTGGTTTACCGTCTTTATTGGCGCTAACCTCATACAGAACGCGTTTACCGGCCTGTGTCCTGCCACTTGGGTGATGCGTAAACTCGGGATGAATAGCGAGCGGGAGCATGTGATGAAGTCGGATTGATCCAACAGCAAGACTCGCGATAGAAAAACTCAATTAACCTAGCTGATTTAGAATTGGATAAGGAATAGTAGATAGTCTGGGACTCCCATCGGGTTTGACCAGACTATCTTAGCGGAGTTTTTTCAAGTGCTGAGACAAAGCCGATTGTCTGAGAACGAAATGTTTATTGAACCTAGGTGCCCTGCACTAATTAACACAATATCAATCAGCGATATTCATTACTCATGAGTTCTAACAAAAAAGCCGCGTTTTTGGCTTTACTTTTCAGCGTTTGCAATCAGAACTTCCGACATAAAAGGGCTTTCTAAACGGATCTTTTACTTACATTATATTGTGCCAATAAAAAAATCACCGTAATTCGTAAGACGACTCGGGAAGGAGCACGAGTACAAACAATCTCAATAGCCCCTTCAGATGATCTTTGCAATCCTCCCTAACATATAGCCGCTACCCTAAAGTTTAGGCTATGTTAAATTCCCTAACAATGGTCAGCGAAAAGTCAAAAGCAATGCTACCGTAGAAGAAACGGAGATAGATACTTGCCATCTCTATCTGCCAACGTATATTACTACTGCATTACTTAACCAGCTCAAAGTGAAACTTGTACTCACGTACACCGTCTATCTGAATGCCTTTTTCTCTCAGCTCAAGGTACTGCTGAAGCTTAATTGTTCTAAAGTCCATCGCCTTTAAAGCAAGGATAATCCTTAGGTCATCCATTGAACGCGACTTAGCAGCAGAATGACAGCTGCCACATATGACATGTGTCTTTGCCTTAAAGCCTGTTTTATCGAGCCAGCTTAACGCTTTCGTCTCATGATGTTCGCCACAAAAGTAACAGCGATTTTCTTGGTGCGATGCTACTTGCTCCCTTAACGCTTTCGGGCTTAGTGGCGTGTTTGGCGTTGATGTTTTTTTGCTTCCGCTGCACGCAGAAAACTGGACGACATTAGGCATTTGAATAACTCTTACTCATCAAGGAGAATGTGCTTGTTTGACAGTATATAAGATATTGTTTTATCTCGGGTTATTTTTGTTGGCTATTGTACTTCTCAATGTTAGCCTTAGCGCACTGATTGATAGAGAGATATTTATGCGTAAAAACAACGAGTTACTTCAACAAGAAAGCTTTGTACATCAAGACTTGAGTGAAGCCCATTTCGAAAACTGTGCTTTCTATCGTTGTGACTTCAGCCGAGCTAATTTACGAGATGCCACTTTCATCAACTGTAAGTTTATCGAACAAGGTGAGATAGAAGGCTGCCATTTTAAATATACTGATTTACGTGATGCCAGCTTTAAAAACTGCCATCTTGCCATGAGTAACTTCGTCGGTGCGAACTGCTACGGCATAGAACTTCGTGATAGTGATTTAAAGGGAGCCAACTTCTCACGTGCCAACTTTGCCAACCAAGTCAGTAACCGTATGTATTTTTGCTCGGCATACATCACTGGATGCAATCTATCTTATGCAAACTTTGAAAGACTGTGTATTGAGAAGTGCGAGTTATTCGAGAACCGCTGGATTGGTACTAACCTTCAAGGCGCATCGCTCAAAGAATCAGACTTAAGTCGTGGTGTTTTTTCTGAGGATATATGGGGACAGTTCAGAATGGAGGGATGTAATCTTTGTCATGCCGAACTTGACGGGTTAGATCCGAGAAAAGTCGACACCACTGGCATTAAAATAGCCGATTGGCAACAAGCGCAAATCCTTGAACAATTAGGCATCACAGTATTACCTGATTAATATTAATCTCAATGTCTAACGTTATGTGAATGACTCAAGGTACAAAAGGCTTTGCACTCAGCGCCTACCGTTAGGCGCTTGTTCACTCAATACCTTGTTCGCAAAATTTCGACTGTCAAATAACGTTGCTATCAGACTTCGTCAGTTCAGTTACTCTTCAAGCTCGAAAAATAGGTCTCCCAGCTAATATGTGGCCTACCTGCAGCTTGCTCAAAATGACTAATATTATCTGATTTTCCTTCGCGAATACCTTGGTAAATCCCAGCAATCACAGTGCCAATAAAGTCACCTAAATCCTTGATTCTATTTTCTCGAAAAGCATCAACCGTCATAGGGGTGTAGCTTAGGCTTGTACCAAATGTACTATTCATAAGGTCAGCGAGCTGATATTGGGTCAATGCCTCACCATTTAAGTTATACGTCTCACCATTATGCCTATCTTCTACCAACATTCGTGCATAGGCATAGCCTAATTCAGCTCTCGTGGTATACCCACACTTCCCATCTCCCGCACAATTGAAAATTCCGCCTTCTTCTTTATAGCTCTCTATATATTCAATATCTGGTTCGATGTAAATTCCATTTCTTCCAATCGCCCACTTTAAGCCACTTTCACGAACATCTTTCTCTGTCTGGCGGTTACTTTGAATTACTGGTGAAAAAGCGGTATTTTCTTCGGCACCTTGTACACTGGTATAAACCACTTTACTGACACCGGCAGCCTTTGCCGCATTGATAACATTGCGATGCTGCCCAATACGCTTATCCGGTGAATCCATACCAGAGACTAACAGTAGCGTATCAATCGACTGTAATGACTGCTCTAGTTCCACGATATTATCGTAGTCACCAGAACGGACTTCAACACCAAGGTGGGCAGCTTTCTCAGGTGTTCGCGCGAGAGCAATTACATTTTCAGCACCAATTAAGTCGACTGCCGCCTTAACGATCGCTGATCCCAGTTGACCGCTCGCTGCTGTAACCGCAACTTTCATATCTTTTCCTTATGAGCAAGATGCTATATATGCTCATATTCTAGACGAGTATCAGCATTATGGATGTTCGCTCTACCAATGTAGCTTCTTAGCTTCTTAGCTTCTTAGCTTCTTAGCTTCTTAGCTTCTTAAGAATTGTTCGACTTTAGGCTTTATTGTCAGAGAAATAATCATCATCAATATCATTCCTACAGGTAAGGCTGCTACAAAGGCACTAAACCAGACAGTAAGCAGTGCTGATTGATCTCCGAATCCAATCGTATTAACGGCTGTGGTAAAGGCCATAATTGACTCCATCACACAAGCCATTGCAACACCAATGACAAGATGACGGAATTTATCTTGGAGGTTTGGCAAAAGCCTTTCTGTTAATGCTGTGATAAGCACCATCATAAAAAAACCAAGAGGCATCACTGTCACTGCTGCCGTGAAAAAAGAGCTTAACCAGTCAGATATAAACGTCTCGCTGTACCCAACAGTCATGTATGTCATGACACCCGTTAATGGGGCTCCCATGAGCATCATCATTCCCAGCACCACAAGCGCCTTGTGGATTAGAGAAGCGCTCTTTGCGTTAGAAGGCTCTATCTCAGTCACATAGTGGGTATTCATCATTGTTCGTTTCTCTCCAGCATTGCAAAAAACAGAGATTAGGTTGACAATGTCAACTATAGCACACTAGTTGACATTGTCAACCTTATTGATTGGGAAGTATACCGTGTCTGATTACAAATCATTAGAAAGCTTGTTTCAGTTAGTGCATGTTTTGAAGAGAGAGATGCATCATTGTGCTGAGGAAATTGGCTTTGATATTACGCCTATGCACATCCGTGTTTTGAAAATCATCGATAGAAAAAAAGGATGTACAGCCATTGATATTGCAAACTTTTTAGAGCGCGATAAGGCACAAGTTACTAGGCTTCTTAATGCCTTACTTAAGCAAAATTTAATCGTTAAGGTCCCTAACCCAGAAGACAAGCGTAGCCAGTGCTTACGCATCGGGACTGAAGGAGAGGTTATTATTAGCAAGATTAAGGATATCGATAGCCATATTTTCCAAAAAATAACGGCAAACCTCAGTCATGAAGATCTCAGTGAATTTGAGCGAATTAGCGGTCTAATGCGAAATAACTTACTATCAAAATCATAACGCCCTTCTGTTTGGCTAATAAGAAAACTGAATATTACTCACTGTGGGTCATCGCTACCTTAAAAAATGAAACGATGAAAGAGGCAAAAAAAGCCCTGCCGAGAATGGGAAGGAGTTCGGCAGGGTGGTTAGGAATGCATGTTTATTGAAAGGGATAAAGGCAAGGTGCATCATAGAGTTATGTATTGCAACTTGATGGATATTTGCTTCGAGGTCACACGGGCAATTAACCCCTCACGTGCAGTTCATACACATCTAGTGCCGATCAACGTCACAGATATGGCCTATCACGAGATACAGGAATCCTCTTCTAGAAAGCACCTACACTTCCCTACCCTCATTGGTTGATATGCGGGAGGTTACTTTGCAAATATGACACCTCACCCTTCACTTTGTGACATTACTCCAATCTTTCACCCCTATACACACATTATTATCCTTACATTAACCAAAGAAAGGATGAATTTAGTTGGAAGTTGAAACTCCCATTTTTACTTAACGAATTTACTCAATGAACAGGGCTGACCGGCAGTGGAAGAGAACGCAGGGTATGTACCGAACAAAAAATAGCATCAAGCGCCACCTCCTTCACTTCAATTTGTTCGATTTTCGGGCAGTTAGCACTGAATATGCCTCAGGCTATAGGATTAAAGAGGAACTCCTCTCTACATTACGATATTCTTAGCAACAAAATGGTGATAATGACTTGTGTGCATTTAGTCCTACAATGTAGACAACACACTTGTAACTTTTACCTACTATCGTCACACACTTAAGTCTTAAACTGACAGGAATTCATCATGAATTTAGACCAAGCAACCATCGATACCGTCTCTCGCTACGATGCAGAGAAACGATACCAATACCTGCTAACAGAAGCTGTTGCAAACCGTCAGCTTTGGATTCTCGTTGATGAGCATGGTTGTGTCATGCTAAACACTGAGGACGAAGATTGTGTGCCGGTATGGCCACATGAAGCGTTTGCACAAGCTTGGGCGACAGGTGATTGGGAGCACTGTAAACCAGAGTCTATTTCACTTAACAAGTGGCACAGCCGCTGGACAAACGGCCTTCTTGATGATGAGCTTTCAGTGGTCATTTTCCCTATCACTGAAGAAGATGGCTTAGTCATTTTCCCAGATGAGCTTGATGTTGACCTACAAAAAGCAGCCAGCAAAAAGCGTTAATTTAGGAGAACGACATGGAAGTACTACTCGACAAGCTAAAAAGTGCACCTGAAAATGTGCAATTTGATGAAGTTATTGCGACAATTAATGCACATTACGACTATACCCCAACCGCCTTTTCGAACGGCAATGGTGATAGCGTATTAGTGAATACAGCTGGCACGAATGAAGGCTCTTGCCGTATATTTGCATTTGCAAAGCATCAGCAGCTGACGGAAGAACAAACACTGCATTGTTTTGGTCACCATTACCGTGACGATGTTCTGGTTAACCCTGAAGGTGACAGCCACGGTAATATTCGTGCATTCCAACAGCATGGTTGGTCAGGTATCGCATTCAGTGGCGAAGCACTTGTGCTTAAAGCATAATTTTTAATGCTCATAACGTTTTATCGTTATGCCTCGACATAAAAAGGCTCCTAAATTAGGAGCCTTTTTCTTATGTCATGTGTAATTTAATTGTCAGTCGTCAACCGATGATCCTACCTCTATCGAGTAAGGCCCCTCATTGTGATTACTATCAAACACAGCAGATTGAGATTGGCGAAGCTTCTCAATCTCGGATTCTAAAGCCTCAACCGCTGCATAATCACCATCTGCAAATGCTAAGTATACTTGCTGTTCCAAATCAGAAATTCTTACCGAGCGACTCATGACCACCTCCACCACTCTGTAGTCGGCAAAATAACGTCGTTCTCAATCAGAGTGTAGTGGAACATCACGTTTGTTCAACAACGTTTCCTCATCGTTCCCATACAACGCCTTTATCGTACTTTAACGCTGATTCGAGTAACGCGATCAAAGGCACCGATCTTTGGTGCAGATTAATACGGGGCTCTTTTTCATCTTCACCCTCATCCACTTCTTCGTCATTATCCACGATAGGAAGACGAACTAGTGCTTCTTGAAGTGATGATAGGGCTGCATGAACCTCTTCTTTTGGAATGGCACCAGGAACGTTTTGACTCGTGTTCATCATTGCTAATAGCTCAGCTGCAACGGTGTCAAACATCATAATATTGGCATAGTGCTTCGTTTTGAATGTAACCATTACCCTATCCTCTCGTCTATGTGCTTTTTAGCCGCGCCATGTGATAAGCAGAGACAAGCTCACCGTCTCTCATCGCATAATTGGCTGACTCACCCTCAATGATAAAACCAAACTTTTTGTACAACCCGATAGCGCTTTCATTGTCAGTGTATACTGTTAATTCTATACGAGTTGCACCCATCCAGTTTTCAACCAGAGAAATGGCCTCTTCCAACAGCGCGCTTCCAACACCTTGACCCTGCCACGCGTCATCGACGCCCATTCCAAGGTCAGCGACATGACGTCGGCGCATCGCCTTATTCATCCCAATACCTAATTGGCCAACAATACGATGATCAATTTCCGCGACAAGGCTAATATGATCGGAGGAGATATCTGCTGCCCTTCCTTCCCATAATGATAATGGTGAGTGCGGGAGTTGGAGTGTCTGTGACTGAACGTTGCTATTTTGCCAGAGAAGATGTAACTGCTCTGCATCCATTGGTTTGACATGCCTTACAACAATCTTAGCCATACAACGTTCCTCTGTAATCACTGACTTTACTATTGCTTTATCAGTAACATAGAGAAAGGCTCACAACAAGTTGTATTTGCAGCTGGGTGTAGGCGCATTTAAATAGGCAGAATTAACTAGCTAAAGGGGGAAACATCTAAAACACCCCTAGCGTCATAACTAAGAGGCTTTATTGTCAAATTTGACCCTACCAGCTTACCTTAACGAACGTAGAAATAAACCCAGCCCCCCGATCGCCAAAACTAATATCGTCATTAATTCAAAGGCTGACATGGTGCGCATAGTGAAGTTAATTGAACTAATAACGCCAAAAATGAGGGCTGTCACAGATCCGATAGATAATAGCCAGCCAATAAGGTTCCTGCCATTAAAGAAAATCATTCCGACGCCAAGCACAAATGGAAGCATAATCATCCCTCCAGTCACACCGAAACCACGCCCCATCATCGGCATAGAGTAAAGTCTCGACCCCATGCCAAAGTTATTGGTGACATTAATCGAATTCAGCAGCAAATAAAAACCGCCACACATCATGATTAAACCAATAAAAAAACGTCCAATGCCACCTGTCGTGCCTCCAGCTCCACTCACTCATTCTCTCCTATTATTTTAGAAAATCGAATTATCGATATTTACACTAAATCGTACAGCGACAGTAGTAACCAATCCCTTAAGCTGCTTTTATTCTTACTATTTTATTTAGCTTGAAGACACATAGCTTCCAACACTTACTGGGCTGCTTCATTGAGTGGAGGTTAAATTTGCATAAATTGAAACGACAATCAAAAGCACACACATTCTTCGCGAGGCACCGCACAGGCTTGGAACTAGGCACAACATAATAGCAAAGGCTAATTTGATTTCATCAGGTTAAGCACGGCTCCACTAATAATCAACACACTACCAAAGAGTGTGGTTAACGCTGGAATTTCTTGGAAAAACAGCACGCCAAAAATAATAGAAATAACCACCTGCAGGTAAGAGTAAACCATGGTTTTTCCTGCCGTTCCTTCTTTCATCGCTTTCGTTAGATACACTTGCCCAACCTGAGTGAACAAACCGATCGCAATCAGCATCATTAATTCAGTAAGGCTTGGCATGACAAAATCGCCACCTAATAAAACAAGTGCGACAGGTAAAGCAAACATAGGGAAGTAGAAAACAATGACAGAAGGGTCTTCACTCCCACTGAGCTTCCTCACAATGGTATAGGCAACAGCACTACCACAAGCACCGATTAATGCGACAAAAACGCCAAATACCGGTAGGTTAGCGTCACTCGATATACCAAGAAAAATGTTTGGATTAACGATAATTAACACACCTACAGCACTCAGTACAAGACTGATAATAGTGGCCCAGTGCATTCTTTCTTTAAGAACAAAAAACGCCAGAATAGATGTCAGGATCGGTGTGGTATTTTGAAAAACGATCGCTTCTGCCAGCGGCAAGACAGACAGCGCGTAATACACACATATCAATGCCATCGCTCCAACAATACCACGGCAAGCGAGGAGCAACTTATTGTGACCCCAAATCGAAATACTCTTTTTACGTACCATGAGATAGCTAAGAACCAACGAAATGAAGGCTCGAGCGGCAATGATTTCAAATAACGGTAATCCGGACTCACTTGCCCATTTCACACAAACTGCCATCAAAGAAAAGCCAAACATGGAGATCAACATATATTGAATACCACGATAAGATGGCTGAGGAGCAATGCCTGGATTCATTTAAATACAACCTTAATACTGCAAATTTTCCGCGATACTAGGATTGTGATACAACCATGTCAAGGAAGTTACCTTTTATTGCACACACAAAAAACGCGCCCAATTGAGCGCGTTATATCATCAGCGAACATAAACGTGTCATTTATGCACGGCTCATGAATTTTCCTTCCGATGTGTTGACCTTAATCTTCTCACCGTTAGCAATATACTCAGGAACCTGAACGGTTAGACCAGTAGACAATGTTGCTGGTTTAGTACGCGCGCTCGCAGAAGCACCTTTGATTGATGGATCCGTTTCAACAATCACAAGATCCACGGTGGCTGGTAATTCAATCGCGACAGGTGAGCCATCAACAGTCAGTACTTGAAGCTCTTGTGTCTCTTCTGTGATGTAGAGTAGCTCATCTGCAATGGATTCTTTAGTGAAGTTGTAAGGAGTATAGTCTTCGCTATCCATAAAGACATACTCATCACCATCGATGTAAGAGAATGTGGCTTTATGGCGACTGAAGTCAGCCAAGTTAATCATCTCATCCGCTTTAAAGCTTTCATCAGCTTTAGCACCTGTTGCTACATCATATAAACGCATACGGTACAAGCTTGCACCTGCACGACCACTTGGTGTCAGTTTGCTGATTTCTTTAACCAGATAAACCTTGCCATTATGTTCAATTGCTGCAAACTTTTTAATTTCACTTGCCTTTGGCATGATAAATATTCCAAAAAATTATCGTAGGTAGAAAATATCACGATACGGATTTTAGGCAAGTGGTCAGCGGTCGATGTGTCGCATTTTTCAGCACTGACGGGGTATGTATGTTAACTACCCCTATATTTCAATTCACTGTGCTGCTGATGTGGGTTTTACAGATATAAGTGGTAGCCGCTACCACTGATTACCCCGTATTTTTTTCCAATAACCTTCCGACAGCTGCTTTGGGTGTTTTGGTGATTTTTTTCATCAGAGCGAAATCAGGGTGAGAAACGCCGTGCTCATCCAACAATATATTAAGCTGCACAAGCCACAGTGACGCTGTCACCTCAGCATCCGCTAATGCTCGGTGAAACACACCGTCGTTATCAATATCGTGATAGCGAACAAGCTCACCAAGCTTATGAGATGGCGCATCTTGCGTTAAACGCCGAGAGACTAACAAGGAACACGCAAACTCGCCATCATAATCACGACCTATTAAATCTAATTCAGCATCTAAAAAGCGCTTATCAAAAGAGGCATTGTGAGCAACAAGATTACTGCCTTGGATAAAATCAGCAAAATCGTTCATAACGACATCGCATGCATCCGCGCCTGCTAACATCGCGTTGCTGATCCCGGTGTAATCCTCAATAAAGCGGCTCACTCTAAAACCTGGATTCATCAACCGCTGAAAGCGGTCAACAACCTTACCGTTTTCCAGCTTAACCGCACCGATTTCAATTGCTCGGTCACCTTGGTTGGGAGAAAGTCCTGTCGTTTCGAAATCGAGAACAATGACAGAGTCAGCAGGGTGAGTTAATAGCACAGTAGAATTCCGTATAGTCACCGTAACACTCCCCTTAAAATGGTGTTTAAGAGAAACAATCATGGGTGTTAAAAAATTAGCTGAGCATTCTAACCGATACCTGTTTGTTTGCCTAACGATGCTAGAGGCTCGACGCGTTTGAGCATTCAATGTATATTCCAACGTCATCACAATCATAAGGTACCACCGATGGACGGAACCAACCGCGCCGATATTCACCCCGGCCTAGAAGTACAAATTGTACTCAAAAAAGATCAACGTACTGGCACACTAACGTCAGGTATCGTCAAAGATCTTCTCACTAAGTCACCTAATCACCCGCACGGGATTAAAGTTCGCCTAGAAAGCGGTGATGTGGGTCGAGTGAAAGTGATTTTGTAGACAAAAAATTGGCTTTAACCCCACATGACTATAATGCGTTTTAAAAAGCGCCATGAAACGAGCAAGCACTCATCGTCAGATTACGCTATCAAAGCAAAAACGGTCTCTGCTTGCTCACCTTTAAAATTCATCTCCCTATTACTACTCATCATCACCCTCCGTACACAATACCGCGTCAAGAGATCTGTGCATCTGAAAATGCGAGTTTAAACCAAGCCTTCCTGGGATGATTTCATTTTTGCATTCTCATATTGCGCAAGTGTGGCTATTGCCGCTGGAATGTCTTTGCTACAATCCTCTCACTTCAGAAAGCCGCCGAATAGCCACCAGCACTAAAAACAATCAGAAATCATCCATATTAAAAATCTTAAACAAAAAAACCACCGCTCTAAATAGCACAATAATTGAACTATCAATTTTATTGATAGGAGCTTTATTGGGTCAGCATATCGATTTCAGAAAGAAATGAAAATAACTAATAACGCAAACACGGAAAACAAAAACACATAAATATCAGAAACTTAAACAAAACCCCAATATTTATCTAGTATTTCATCACTCATTTCGACAACTTCTTAGCGCTAAAATCAGTGCCAAAATAGGCTCCAACCCACTCTTTAATCCTTTTTATTGATGTCTTGATTGTTCAAATAGCACACACTTACGCATCAAGCAAAAACCTGTCTCAGTTAATAACACCCCCTCAAAATACCCCATCAAAAAACCTTATAGCCTACTTAAAATATTCCCATTTAACTTAGCCTCATCTGTTCTCTATGATACGCACCAACAGCAAACATGCCGCTGTTATTAATCAATGTGATTATAAACACACAAAGACTTTAGGAGTTCGCCATGAGCACTGTGCTTACCGTCGGAGACATCGTCAATCTACAAGCCCCAATTTTGCGTGAAGAGACATCTATCCTGACTGCAATTGATAAGTTACTAGATAGTAAGCTTAACGGTGCCGCTGTTTGTGATAAGAACGAACAATTAATTGGCTTCTTATCTACACACGACATCATGGTGGAGATGTGGTGCAGAAACAATCAGCTTCAAGAGACCACGACCGTTGGTGAGCTTATGAATACAGACGTCATGGTTATCGACGCATCTGTTCGATTAAGTGATGCGTTGGAATATCTCGCACTTGATATGGCACAGCTCTACCCAACGACAGATTCTGGCTATGTGACCAATATGACCACGCTTACTGTTGAAGAACGAGCAAAGTCAATCAAGGTCAGTAAGCCACAGATTCTACCCGTTCTCGATAAAGGTCAATATGTGGGCTTAATATCGCGCCATGAAGTGTTAACTGGCATTCGCTCTCTCTGTGAAGGTAATGCTGATATCACAACTGCAGGCATGGCGACAGTTAGTACCGCCTAGTTTCACATTGAATAAATTATTTACTGTCAGCTTAACCAACTTAATAAACCTTTGTGTCGTATTCACAATTTTTGGTTGCTGCCAGTAAGCTAAGAACAATTATATTTGGAGTTATAATGGAGCAAGTCTCTCACCTTTACGCTGTTAACCACTTATTTATAGCCTTAATAGCATTAACAGTGATGGTTCTGGTTGCACGCACAATTGTTGCGGGTACAAAGTACTCTTCACTACTCGTCATTGTTGTATTTGGCTTAGGGCTTGGTGCTCTATTCGTCGAAAGCAGCATGACGACACCGGGCCTTGGTGAATTCCCTGTGATTGTATTGATTAGCCAGACAACGG
Source organism: bacterium sp. HQB-150 (assembly GCA_043421945.1). Lineage (GTDB taxonomy): Bacteria > Pseudomonadota > Gammaproteobacteria > Enterobacterales > Vibrionaceae > Thaumasiovibrio. The sequence goes on from JBHOGO010000032.1 coordinate 17,325, forward strand.
TGATCGCACTTATCGCTTCTTTCTTCGTTGGTGGTCAAGAAATTAAACGCTTACTATCGAAGCAAGACATTCATGATGATGGTTTTTTCATTCCATCTTCTAGTGAACTAGTCATGGGGACAACAAGTACTCAGTTTGTCTATATTCTTCGTGGTTTCCTGCTACTCGTGGGTATTCAAGCTGTTGACGTCATGATTTCTGGTCGTTCAGGCACCGCGATTTTGGGCGATTCATACCTTCTGTTCGCTTATATTTGTTTAGCACTGGCGTTCATTTTAATCGATGCACGTGCGCAAGCTTCAAACAAAGCCCTTTACATTCGTAAAGGCTTAGCGGAAGTACTTGCTATCATCGTTGTACTAAACCTATCTCTAAAACTAGCAGCGGCAGTAGCACCAATTATTGGTCTTCCACAAATTTTCTTTGCGATGGTTCTGTCTTCTGGTCTAGGTATGCTTTTACCTAAATGGAAGCTTGGTCCAACAATGAATGCGCTTTTGTTTGCAGGTATCCCACTTGTGCTATCTGGTAGCTTCTTAGTGGGCGGCTCGCACATGATTGAAGCATTTACAATCCCTGGCTTAACGAGCGTAATCGCATACGGTTTTGCGGGTCAAATGTTCTGGATGTTCGGTGGCCTATGCCTACTGATCTTTGCGGGCAAAGCGAACGCTCTACAAAACCTAGCACCAGGCATGGCGGGTGGTCTATCTCACTCAGGCCTAACGGGTGCATGTACTGCTGGAGACTTTGGTCCTAAAGCATCATCGCGTGCACCTATCATGATCAACATTCCTTTTGCTGGTCATATCTTCGTATTCACTATTCTTGCTGCGAGTGCTGAGCGTGGTGAGCTAATGGTAAGCTGGACACTACCTCTTCTTGCGGCAGGTGTTGCTTTTGTCGCGCTATCACTGAAGAACTTACGTAATGCGAATGGTTGTGAAGCAACAGAAATTAAAGGCTTAATGCAGTTCTCGCTTGGCTGGCAGATCATGGCGGTGTTTGGTAGCTTTACCCTTCTAGCACTTGCTGGTATGTCACTAGAGCACGCGTCAATGTCTGCGGCTTCTGGTCTATCACACTTTGGTTTATATGCAGCGGTTCAAGAAGGTATGTTTGGTGCAACAGCGGCGAGCTTGATTACCTTTACTTTCGCAATGACATTCCTTGTACACCCACTCGTATTTGGTATGTTTGGTAAAGCAGCAGAAAATGGCGGTCGCATGTCTGAGCGCGGTGTTGCTACCATTGCTCTTATCGGTGCACTTGGTATTTTGTTTGCTATCTTCTCTATCTAATTTGAATTCATAGCTTACTTATTTATTCAAGAACTTAGATAACTTAAAAGCAGCCGATTCCGGCTGCTTTTTTCGTTTCAGGTCGTGAGGATTAAATGTTAGATGGCTTGAAGATACAAACAAAACAAAGATGTTATTCGGTGTTGTTATTCACCATATGGAGATGAACATCTTGTTGTGGGAATGGAATAGAAATACCTTCCCGGTCAAACCTCATTTTCACTTCTCGCGTGACATCCCAGTAAACACTCCAATAGTCTTCAGTTTTAACCCAAGGGCGCACAATAAAATCGACAGAGGACGAATTAAGGACATGAAGTTTGATAGTCGGCTCTGGTGAGCGAAGCACCAAAGGGTGTTCGGTCAAAATAGCGTCTAACACCGCTTCTGTCTTTTCGACATCATCCCCATAACCAATCCCAAACGTCATATCAACACGACGGACCCTTTCATGGGTAATATTCTTGATAGTATCTCCCCAAATCTTGCTGTTAGGGACAATGAGGATCTGGTTATCAAAGGTTTTAATCGTCGTACTAACCAAACTCATATGACTCACTTTACCGGATGTATCACCTGCTTCTACGAAATCATCAACATCAAACGGACGATAAATCAGTAGCATCATACCCGATGCAAAGTTAGATAATGTATCTTGCAGTGCAAATCCTATAATCACACCGGCAATACCAAAACCGGTCAATACCGGGGCCAAGTTAAGGCCGATTTGGGAAAGAGCGACCAACACACCAATGAATAGAACAATATTGCCACTAATCGAAATAATAAAATCTTTCATTAGCTGTGATATTTGAAAAGTCGGTGACGATACCGCTCGCACAACGAGCCGCCGAGTGATTCTCTTGAAAACTGTCGAGGTAAAAATAATGACAAAAAAGACCGTAATTTTAAACAGGGCAGCTGGCGCATTTTGAACCAACCAATCTTTAAATTCATTTAACCCGTCAGAAAGTAGAGACCAAAACACTTTCGTCGTTAGCATTTGATTCGTTAGGTTACCTGAAACGAAAAATAACTGTTTCGTATAGGTCGTCGTCTCTATTTTCATTTTACCGGCAAGATCTGAGATAAACTGCAACCCTTTAATATCACCCGCAACTTGTCGCTGAGTGAGAATATATTGTAACTGCAAAGCTGCTTTTTCTTCTTCAGAAGCTGATTTGATCTGACTAGCTAACAAACTCTCTTGCTGACTATCAAATGACAATTTGGCAGACAGATAATCAAGCCTTAGAGTAATATTATTAATCAGGCTTTGTTTTTTCTCTTCATTAGGCTGACCAAGGAGTTCTAACCACCCAACGTTAATCCATTGTTCTTTAAGGATAGAGTGATAAAAGACAGTCGCTTCATGGAGTGTTTTTTGAATAATTAACTTTTGCTCTGGATCGGCACTGTCTAAGTTAGTTTGTAGCCTGATTGCTTCCTCAACTAAGAAGTCTGTCGCTAAAGTGAGGTAATCGATTTGGTCATTCACAAACTCGATGATTCTTGGTCTATTTTCTTCGGTGCGTTTACTGATCAGAGCTTGCAATTCAGCGCGTATATCCTCATTCTTTTTCAGCATCTGCATATCGATGATATTTTTAGCCGTCCCCGTCTTATTCAGAGACTGCTTATATAACACCTCAATTTCTCTTTCCATTTTCTCTATTTGGGCAAATTCATCGGGTACAGGTACTAAGGTTTCTTCCGCTTCTTGGGCAAAAGAAGACAACGAAAAGCAAAATGTGATGATGAATAACCAGCGCATATGGACAGATCCCCAAAGGTAACGATGCTCAAAGGTAGCTATACCTGTATGTTGCTATATCCGTGTAAAGCTATGTTCAGGTGTAGTTATGTTTAAAGATAGCGAGATAAAGAGAATATACAGGCCCCTATTGACTCAGTTTCAAGAAAGAGCGCAAAAAGCAAGCAAAACCAACGTAGGTACAACTAAGCACAGTGATTTATCAACGCGTTACCCATTGAAAGAGTAGACTATGGAGAAGATGACTTCGATCTATTGTCCGCAGTGCGATAGATACTGGGACATTGGTGAACATTGCTTGAGGAAGGAGAAAGCTTGTTTATCTGGGTATTCAAAAAGCCAGCGCTAGATTAACTGCGCTGGCCTATTTTTTTTCAATTTGCGGCGCCAACAATGGACTGCCGTTGACTAGTTAAGTACGGTAAAGCACTTTTACCACATGCCACCCAAATTTTGTTTTGACGAGTTGTGGCGTCAAAATTTCACCGGTAAAACATGCCTTATCGAACTGAGGCACCATTTGACCTTTGCGAAATTCACCTAGGTCGCCGCCTTTTTTCCCCGATGGGCAAGTCGAATGTCTTTTGGCAAGCGTTTGAAATTTCGCGCCTTTTTTAAGCTGACTGATGATATCTTCAGCTAGTTCTTTATGTTTCACCAAAATGTGCAACGCTGCTGCCGTACGAGCCATAGGTAACCTCTGTTGTGACGTTTTCAAAGCCATTAATTTTGCGACAAACCGTGTTAAAAACACTCGCTTGTTTACTGAAGCTGCACTATACAGATCTATTAGAAACACGCCAAATGAAAACCTGTAAGAAAACAGGTATCATGCGCCTCAATGATGTGACCATACGAGAATTATACGTGGACGTTTTAGAACACAAACTCAAAAAAATAGACCGCCAAAACTACCGCAGCTACAACAGCTTGAAGGGCGAATACACATTCCCAGATTTCAGCTTGCACTTTGATACGATTCAAGCTGACCCTTTTGCGCCTGCTTGCCGAGTTCGTGCACGTCGTAATTGGTCACTCACCGATCTTGATTGGTTAAAAGAAACCTCACAAGATTACCAACGTGCAGCACGTGATTTCTTAACGCGTGAATTCGCCAACATGGTGCAGCAGAACAATGAAATTAGCATCGATAAGCCAGGACAAACGGTCTTAGATCGTACATCGGTTGTTTTCGATGAAGAAGCCATTGAACTTCGCTTTCGTGTTGCCCTCCCTGCTGATGGTCGCTCTATACTGGCGAAATCAGCCTTGCATTTGCTTACGTTTATCCTGCCTAAGATCATTCGCAAAGTGACCATCGCACGTGAGCTTAACCTTGATGCTATGAAGCAACACTGCTGCAATGTTGAAGACCAAGCAGCGTTACGTGCGCAGTTAGAAGAGCATAATCTTATTGCATTCGTTGCAAATGGTGCGGTATTACCTCGCCTTGCGGGTAATGTTGATACCCCACTTGCTGACGCAATTCCTTTCACAACCCCCGACTCTCTCAAAGTAACGTTGAATACCCCACACAGTGGTCACATTCAAGGTATGGGCATCCCAGCAGGTATTACCTTGATCGTCGGTGGTGGTTTCCATGGCAAGTCGACGCTTTTAAACGCGATTGAACAAGGTATTTTTGACCACATTGAAAGCGATGGTCGTCAGCAAGTGGTTACTGACATCAATGCTGTGAAAATTCGTGCCGAAGATGGACGTTGTGTTCATCATCTTGATTTATCGCCTTACATTAATCATTTGCCACATGGCAAATCAACAACCGATTTCTCAACGCAGAATGCCTCTGGCTCCACCAGCCAAGCGGCTTGGCTGCAAGAGTCTTTGGAAGCTGGCGCGACAAGCTTGCTCATTGATGAAGATACCTCTGCGACAAACTTCATGATCCGAGACGAACGCATGCAAGCGCTTGTGGTCAAGGATCAAGAACCGATCACACCTTTGGTTGATCGTATTTCTCAGCTACGTGACGAACATAATGTGTCTGTTCTTCTTGTCATGGGCGGTTCAGGTGACTATTTGGATATGGCTGACACTGTTATCCAACTGCATGATTACCATGCCTACGATGTGACTGAAAAGGCAAAGGAAGTGATTGCTCAGCACCCAACGGCACGTCAGTCTGAAGCCACGGCTGAATTACCAAAACCACGTCCACGTCAGTTAAGCTCTGGTCAATTAAAAGGCTTACTTGAAGATGGTAAATTCCGAATTCAGGTGAAAAACAAAACCGCCCTTCGCTTTGGTCGTGAGTGGGTAGATTTAAACTCACTAGAACAAATTGGTCACGCTAGTCAACTCCACGCAACAGGCTGGTTATGGTTCCAAATGGCGCAGCAAAAAGGCTGGGTAAAGCAACCTGCTAAAGCGTTTGAATCTATGCTTCATGCTGATTGGCACCGCACACTGCCACCTTATGGCGACCTTGCGCTACCACGTGCTATCGATATTATGGCTGTCTTAAACCGCATGCGTGCTGCAGAGTTTAAATAAGAGTTAGCCATGGATATTAATGCCTTAAAGCAGGGGCTTTCTGTTTCATTAAACGATAGCGTCAACGTACGTCTTATTTGTCAGGATGACCTTGCTGACATTATCACTATGCTGGATGATGAGCGTGTTACTGAGTATCTCTTTTTCGCTCCAGCGCCTGTAGACGTTTATGAAGGCTACTTTAACCCTTTGATTGAGGAATCAATGCAAGCGGTTGAAGCGGGGAATTGGCCAGCAAGTCCTATTTTTATTGTTCGCGATAATGTGGGAAGTTACATGGGAATGGTCGGCGTTGCAGCGGTAATGCTTCTTGAAGGCAATTTTGAAGTTGGCTATCAATTACCTCATGCCTCTTGGGGCAAAGGGTTAGGTACCCTACTCTGTCAATTCGCAACAGCCCTGGTTTTCGAGCATTTAAATGGACATAAGGTCACTGCCGATTGTTATGCGTCAAATATTGCCTCCTACCGCATTATGGAAAAGTCGGGGTATGAGCGAGAAGGTATGCAATGCGCATATTACTTGCGCGGTGATGGCTACGATGACCGCGTATTGTATGGTATGACTAAATCGCAGTACTTAGAGCAAAAATAGCACTAACAGTGACGAATGGGCAGTTGCGGTTGAGCAATGCCGTTAAGATTGCCAGTACTCAGTGTGTAGCCTGTGCTCTGTCGTTTTGTCATTGATATAAAAAAGCGCTGATGCTTTACATCAGCGCTTTTTTTATCCATTGCTTTTGCTGCTAATCACAAAACAGCTACTCACTCACATAGCGATAGAAAAGTGTTGATAACGGTGGTAAATCAAGGCTGATTGATTGCTCTAAGCCATGGGATTCAACAAGTTCAGTATTCACAACTTGTGCCGTTTCAAAACCACTTCCCCAGTACTCAGTAGCATCGCTGTTAAGAAGCAGCTCATAACGCCCTGTTACAGGAACACCAATACGGTAACCGTTACGCGGGGCTGGAGTCATATTACTAACAACGAGAATACGATGCCCTGCTTCGTCAAAACGTTCGTGTGCAAACACGCTGCAATCGCCATCATTTTGCTCACGCCATTCAAATGCGCATGGGTCACTATCGCATTGATGTAACGGCGTTTGTTGGCGATATAGATGATTGAGATCTTTAACCAACTTTTGCATGCCTGAGTGCTTATCGTATTGCAACCAATGCCACTCAAGCTGACCGTCATGGTTCCACTCAGATGTTTGAGCAATTTCAGCACCCATGAAATTCAACTTCTTACCTGGCTGGCCATACATATAAGCCAAATATGCTCGCGTATTCGCCGCTTGTTGCCACTCATCACCCGGCATTTTGTTAATGATTGACCCTTTTCCATACACGACTTCATCGTGTGAAAGAGACAATACATAGTTCTCACTAAAGGCATAAACCAATGGGAAAGTCATCGTGTCATGGTGATATTTACGATGAATCGGGTCTTCTTGCATATAGCTCAAGCTATCGTGCATCCAGCCCATATTCCATTTAAATCCAAAGCCTAAACCACCTTGTGACGTCGGTGCCGAAACCCCAGTGAACGCGGTGGACTCTTCTGCGATAGTCATCGCATTAGGGTAATGACGATAGACTTCTTCATTGAACCAACGTAATAAACTAATCGCATCATAGTTCTCGTTACCGCCATATTGGTTTGGTAACCACTCGCCATCATTACGCGAGTAATCAAGATAGAGCATTGATGCAACGGCATCTACACGCAATCCATCGATATGGAAATACTCAAGCCAATAGAGCGCATTCGAGACAAGAAAACGGCGAACATGATCACGCCCATAGTCATAGATATAACTATTCCAGTCATTGTGCCAACCACGCCTTGGATCTGGGTCATGGAACAATGCTGTGCCATCGAAATTTGCTAAACCGTGGTCGTCTGATGGGAAGTGAGCAGGTACCCAATCTAATACCACGCCAATATTGGCTTGGTGACAACAATCAACAAAGTACTTGAAGTCATCAGGGCTACCAAAGCGGCTCGTTGGTGCGAACATTCCAATAGGCTGATAACCCCATGAACCGTAGAAAGGGTGCTCTGAAACCGGCATCAATTCGACGTGGGTATACCCCATATCAGCAAGATACGGAACAAGTTCATTAGCAAGCTCTCGGTAATTTAAAAAATCACCGTTTTCATTACGCTTCCAAGAGCCTGGGTGTAACTCATAAAAAGAGAGTGCTTCTCGATGCTTCGCCGTCACAGGGCGTTGATGCCACTGACTATCGTTCCACTGATATTCACCATGATCGTAGACCACCGATGAAAATGAAGGGTATTGTTCAGCCTGATAACCCCATGGGTCTTGCTTATGTGGAAGACCATTTCCAGCGTGGTCTTTCAACTCAAATTTATAACGTGTCCCTGCGGTTTGCTCAGGAATAAAGATTGCCCAAAGTCCATGATCAATACGCTGTAACGTATGCCTACGACCATCCCATTGATTAAAATCACCGATGACGCTAACCGAACTAGCATGTGGTGCATAAACAATATATCGAACCCCTGAAACTGTAGTCTCTCCTCTTCGCGACTCACACAGCTGTGCTCCCATCTCTGAGTGCATCAAATGCGGTGCAAATAAATGTTCTTCATCAGGTTGAACATCATGAAACTGGTAAGGGTCAATAATCGTTTGTTGTTCTTCAGGCCACTGGACCTGCAGTGTGTAAAGTATATCGCTCAGGTCAATATCGGCAGCTAAAATAAAGCAGCCCTTATACTCGTGTTCAAGGTCGAATCGCTGACCATCGTTAGTTTCAACGACGACTGATTTGGCTCCTGGCATAAACACACGTAACGCCACGTTCTCATCGTTATATTGAGGACCGAGAAACCCTAATGGGTTATCAAAAGCAGCTCGCTCTAATGCATCTATTGCTAATTCTGAACGCGCTCGCTCCTTGGCAATTGATTTGTGTTCTTTTTCCATGATTCACCTTCAACGTGTTTACAGCCAGCACCTATGCTCCTGCTGTCATATGCACAAATTACCATTCAGTAAGCCGCTTGGGTATTGTTAAATAACAATTAGTTGCAATATAGCTATATTCGTAGGTACAGACATATTTTTTATATTTATAGATTTCTAAATGATAATAATTATGACGCTAATCATGACTAATTTCCGAGCACTCACACACGAAAAAAGCCGATCACAAGGATCGGCATATAGTCATTGATAGCAAGATTATAAATAGAGAAATCAATTCAGAAACTCAATTCCTTATGCTTACTTCATCACATTTGTAATGTAGTAGCACTTATTTTTGTCCGGCCTTTCTTCTCACTTCGGTTAACTCACGCGTTAATGACTCTATCGTGGGTTTCGTGAAAATATCATCTAAGTTCTGTGATAATTTACGACGCCAGTTAGGGTATTCATCAACGGTGCCAGGGATGTTTACCGGCTTATCCATTTCTAACCAATCTTCAAGCTGTAAGCTCAAGAGCGCACTGGAACCAGACGCTAAATGCAGCTGAAGGGCCTTACTCAATGACCAGTCCATTGGGACATAACGTGCATCTCTACCCACGCTCTCTGGTAAATTACCATGCCACGCCACGCTATCAAGAATCTTTTGTTTACAGGCGACACGGTCATCAAATAGACCGTTCAGTTGTGCTTGATCTGGGTATAAGCCTAGTTCTGAACCCATTTTAAGGTCATCACAGTGCCAGAAGCCTCTCAAGGTTGGCATGTCATGTGTACACAATGTCGCCATTGATTGGCCAGCATAGTGCTCTGGTGAAATAAATCCACCGTCCTCTTTTGAGGTTTCAAAGAAAAAGACTTTGTATGAGTGGATGCCCGCTGTCGCAAGTTGATCAACAATCTCATCAGGCACTGTACCAAGGTCCTCTCCAATAACAGTACATTGGAAGCGGTGACTCTCAAGCGCCAAGATAGACATCAAATCTTCAACAGGATAGTACATATACGCGCCAGCTTTGGCTGACTCACCCTTCGGGATCCACCACAAACGAAGAAGCCCTAATACATGGTCAATACGCAATGCACCACAGTTACGCATGTTAGCACGTAATAAATCAATGAATGGGCCGTAGGCATGGCTTTCGAGGTACTCAGGATTAAGCGGTGGTAAACCCCAATTTTGTCCCAGTGGACCAAGAATATCTGGTGGCGCGCCTACGCTGACATCCTGACATAGTGCACCTTCATCTGCCCATGTTTCAGCGCCAGAGTCGCAAACACCAACCGCAAGGTCACGATATAACCCCATGACCATGCCTTTCTCTTTTGCGAGGGTTTGTACCTCTTCAAGCTGTGTATCAGCTATCCACTGCAAATATAGGTAACGCTGTACATCAGTGTAATGTGAGCGAATATACTCCTGCACTTCTGTATTATTGAAGTGGCGGTATTGCTCGGGGAATACTGGCCAGCCCCAAACAGTGTCGTCTTCTGCTTTCAGTTTTGCATGAAGCGCATCGAAAGCCGCTTGTTGCAATAAGCTTTCGCCACCTTGTTCAACAAAACGGTTGAACGCCTGCGCGCGCGCACTATTCGTTTCCAGATGGCGAGCCGTAAAGGTATCAAATAGCATTGGCAGCACAGCCATTTTTAACGACGACACTTCACTGTAGTTCACCCAAGAAGTATCTCGTACCGCTGTCAAACGACGTTGGAAGTCGGCATCGCCAACCAATGCTTGTGCATCTAAGTTTTGTGCAAATTCTGGTACAGAACTGACATCAATATACATCAGGTTTAGCCAGCGACGTGATGACGGGCTATACGGGCTTGCACCTTCAGGGTTGGCTGGAAACAGTGAATGAATAGGGTTAAGGCCCACAAAGTCTCCGCCTTGCGCTGCTATTTCAGCAACGAGCTGCTTTAAGTCGCCAAAATCGCCCATTCCCCAGTTATGCGGGGTACGCACAGAGTAAAGCTGAATACTCGTTCCCCACATTTTCTTATTCTGTAATAACTCTTCTTGTTTAAAACAAGAAGTTGGTGTCACAATCACGCTCATTTCATACGGTGATTTACGACGTTTGCGATTCACTGATAACGTGTGGTAGCCAAGTGGCAAGTTGTCTGGTAGACCAAACGTTAATTCACCGTTTTCTTCGCGTGTATCCGCGATGACTTGCGCTTGTAGGTAACCTTCAATCTGCTCGCCTTGTTCGGTCAGCAAGTGCCAACTGAAGTCACTAATGCGCGCACTCTCCCCAAGACAAAGGGTAATTTCCATTGGTTGGTCTTGGCGAATCACTTTGACAGGTGCCAGGACATCTTTGCGTTGTTTTTTCTTTGCAGACTCTAGCAATGTCTCATCATTTTTTGTGTCGTAGCCTAACGCGTCCAATAAACTGACTATGGTGTCATCATGGACTTGAGCCTCGTCACCCCAAGCACTGATGTACTTATCAGTAATACCCGCTGAGGCCGCGACCTGTTTCAACACGTTCTTATCTTTCATCGCTTTCTCCGAAAGCGGCCTCCCGGCCGCTTTACTCTTATTTTTATTATTGGTTTATTACTAAAATCAGGTGTTAAACGGGCTTAACGCTTTACTGCTTCTAGTTTCCAAATATTATTCACGTAATCACGAATACTACGGTCCGAACTAAACTTACCGACTAGTGCAGTATTCTTAATAGCCATGTGAGCCCAACCTTTTTGATCTTGGTATGCTGTGTCAATGCGCTCATGTGCTTTGACGTAGTCAGCGAAGTCAGCAAGAACAAGATAAGGGTCACCACCGTCTAGAAGATTATTGCGGATAGCACTTAGTAACCCAGGCTGACCTGGCGTGAACTCTTCACCTTGTAGAAGATCAAGTGATGCACGCAGTAAGCTGTCTGCATTGTAGTAGTTGTAAGGGTTATAGCCTTCTGCTTTCAGTGCCATGACCTCATCGACAAGCAGGCCGAAGATGAAGATGTTGTCATCACCCACTTCTTCACGAATCTCAACGTTCGCACCGTCCATCGTACCTATCGTCAACGCGCCATTAAGTGCAAACTTCATGTTACCTGTACCTGAAGCTTCTTTACCGGCTGTAGAGATTTGCTCAGAGACATCTGCAGCAGGGAAAAGAATTTCAGCAAGGCTGACACGGTAGTCTGGTAGGAAAACAACCTTCAGCTTACCTTTCAAGCGTTCGTCATTATTCACCTTATCGGCCACTTTATTGATAGCGAAGATGAAATCTTTTGCTAGCGCATAACCTGGTGCCGCTTTTGAGCCAAAGAAGAACACACGTGGGTGCATATCAAAACTTGGATCAGTCGTTAAACGATGGTAAAGAGACAGAATATGAAGCAGGTTCATATGTTGGCGCTTGTATTCGTGCATACGTTTAATTTGAATGTCGAAGATGGCATTAGTATCCACAGAGATACCCATATTCTCTTCCACCCAATCAGCTAAACGTTGCTTGTTCTCTTTTTTGATAGCCATAAAGCGCTGTTGGAATTTAGTGTCATCTGCAAAATCCGCAAGTGCACTTAACTTATCCAAGTTTAGAGGCCAGTCAGTACCGACTTTCTCTGTCACTAGCTCAGATAAACCTGGGTTACAGAATTTCAACCAACGACGTGGCGTAATACCATTCGTCACATTTTGTAGGCGACCTGGGAATAGCGCATCGAATTCAGGAAAGAGGTCACGCTTAACGAGGTCAGAGTGCAATGCCGCTACACCGTTTACAGCATACGTACTTGCTACACAAAGGTTCGCCATACGAACCATGCGGTGTCCACCTTCTTGGATAATCGATAACTTACGCTTTTTATCAACGTCACCTGGCCACTGTTTTTCAACTTTAAGCATCAAGTGGTGGTTGATTTCAAAGATGATCTCCATGTGACGTGGTAACATCTGTGCAATCAGTGCTTCACTCCACGTTTCCAGAGCTTCTGGCAACAACGTGTGGTTAGTGTAAGCGAAGACCTTACTGCTGATTGCCCATGCATCATCCCAATCCATACCGTGGTCATCTAATAAGATGCGCATCAATTCTGGAATCGCAATCGTTGGGTGCGTATCGTTTAACTGGATAGTTTCTAAGTTCGACAGTGTGTTAATGTCATTTGTCGCAAGGTGACGACGTAAAATATCAGCGACAGAACATGCACAGTGGAAGTACTGTTGCATCAAACGCAACGCTTTTCCTTGGTCATGGTTATCGTTTGGATAAAGTACTTTAGTGACGTTCCCTGCTTCTAACTCAGGGAACTGCGCGCCAACGTAGTCACCATCATTAAAGCGTGCTAAATCGAAAGGTGTTGGAGAGTGACACTCCCACAAACGCAGTGGATAAACAGAGTTATTCTCATAGCCAACGATAGGAAGATCCCATGCAATACCCTCTACATTTAGAGCCGGTACCCACTTGCGACGCTCGACACCAGACGCGTCTTGGTAACTTTCTACGTGACCGTAAAGACCAACTTGTTGCGTTAATTCAGGGCGAACAACTTCCCATGGGTAGCCTTCAATGCCACGCCAAGCGTCAGGTGCTTCTACTTGGCGACCGTCAACGAACGACTGACGGAAAAGACCGTACTCATAATGCAAACCATAACCTACCGCTGGAAATTCTTGAGCGGCAAGTGAATCCATGAAACAAGCTGCCAATCGGCCAAGACCACCATTACCTAAAGCTGGATCACGCTCTTCTTCCAATAAGTCAGTCAAGTTCTGACCTAAATCAGACATGGCATCCGTTACTTCATCATAAAGACCAAGGCTAATCAGGTTGTTACCTGTTAAGCGACCAATAAGGAATTCCATTGATAGGTAGTTAACACGGCGATGCTTGCCATTCGTTAATTCTTCTTCTGTTTCGACAAGATTCCCTGTCGAAATCTCTGCAAGGGCTTTACCCAATGCAAGATACCACTGACGTGAAGTGGCTGTTTCAGGTGTCGATGCATAGGTTGTACGTAAATGTTGCACAACCTGTGCTTGAAAATCAGTTTTGCTAAATGTCGTAGATGCCATCAGTTCCGTCTCACTCTAAGATATTTCAAACTGCACCCATAGTGCCGTTTGAGTGTGACAGTAACATCCTCCTACCAACGCAGTGATTAGGGAGTAGCATGAGGGGCGTAGTGATCGAGATCGCACTGCAATTACGAATAAATCACTGCTCTTTGACGATATACCTCCCATTTTTAACCAATTAGCGGCTTAATTTTGGACGTATAAACTCATCCCCTCTGGTACACCCCCCTCCATATATCGCTGTTTTTTGTGCTCAAATTGTGAGCTGGCGCAAATTAATTAGGCGTAGTTGATATTCTTATAGAGAATTTAGAGAGCAAAAGGTTAAAGTGATTGACGGCGATTAGCGCCGGCGCGACATCCAAAAAACAACACTTGCTCACGGAATGTGCAGCTAACCAAATTCAAAAAATAAGACATTAGATTATGTGGATTCCATCAAAACTGACTCAACCTGCTCGATTGCACAATGCAATATTGCGCCCTCGACTTCTGGAAGCACTTGATAATGCTGGCTTTTATAAACTCGTTTTATTTCGTTCGCCCGCAGGCTATGGCAAAACGACAATGGCTTCTCAATGGCTACACCAACACAGCCACGCCGGTTGGTACAACATTGATGATAGTGATAATGACCCTTTCCATTTTGCAAACTACTTCATCCGAGCATTTAATCGGGCAACAGGTAATGCGGCTGAAAAAATACAAGCCGTCGCTGAGCGTCGTCAATTTCTCAATCTCAGCGCACTATTTAGCCAACTGTTTGGATCATTGGAAAACTATAACTCACCGACTTTTCTCGTACTTGATGATTACCACCTTATTCATGATGAAGAAATTCACGAAGGTGTAAGGTTCTTTCTTAAGCACATGCCAGACTGCTTCACCCTGGTGATAACCAGTCGAACTTTACCGCCACTGGGCACAGCTAACTTAAGAGTTCGTGATTTACTTATCGAAGTCAATGATAGTGGCTTAGCATTCGATCATGATGAAGCGACACGCTTCTTTGAACAGCGACTAAAAATTCAAGTAGACCCACAAACGTTAAATGGCCTTCATCAACAAGTCGAAGGGTGGCCTTCTGCTATGCAGCTGATTGCCTTACATGCTCAGCACCATCAGAACCTGACACAAGCCGTCGCCGCCATGAGTGATTTTAATCGTGCACACGTTTGGGATTACTTAGCTGAAGAGGTTTTTGATCACCTCGACAAAGAGACAAAGCATTTTTTACTACAGTGCTCCATTCTCACCATGTTCAATGCTGATCTTGTTAAGGAACTAACAGGGCGTGATGACGCACTGGCTATGTTAGAAAACCTCAATCGTCATGGGTTGTTCTTGCACTCGCTAGACGAGACACCGGGATGGTTTCGTTTTCATCACCTATTTGGCGATTTCCTCGCACACCAGCGTGATGCGTTTCCTGATATCGACACGACAGCTTTGCACCAAAAAGCCGCGGCAGCATGGTTGATTCAACGCCAACCTCAACAAGCACTTATTCATGCAAGACTTTGTGCCGATCAGTCGCAAACAGTCGAGATACTGCTGCAATTCGGATGGCATTTATTTAATCATGGCGAGTTAGCATTACTTGAGAAAGCCATTGATGACCTCGATACCGATAGCCTATTTACGCAGCCAAAACTCGTCCTTCTTCGTTGTTGGTTAGAGCAAAGTCAGCACCGTTATAACGATGTCGATGAGATGCTGAAAAAATCACTCGCTCATTTTGATCGCCTCGATATCAATCTTGATGATGCGATGGAAGGAGAGTTCAACGCATTACGCGCACAAGTAGCTATCAACCAAAGTTCGCCAGAAGATGCACTATTGCTATCGCAAGAAGCCTTGGGCCAGCTTCCAGCCAACATTTATCGTGGCCGAATCGTTGCGACCTCTGTTATTGGCGAAGTTCATCACTGCCTAGGACAACTCAACCGAGCCTTGCCAATGATGCAACAAACCGAAAAAATGGCTCGCCAATATAAAGTTTACCCTCAGGCACTCTGGGCAATTTTGCAACAGGCCGAAATTTTAATCGCTCAAGGCTATGTTCAAGCCGCATTTGAATTGCTCGAACAAGGGAAGAAACTTGTCCAAGAGCAGCACCTTGAGCAAGAGCCTCTCCACGAGTTTTTATTGCGCTTACAAGCTCAAATTTTCTGGTGCTGGAATCGGTTAGACGAAGCAGAAGATTGCGCCTTAAAATCGATAGAAGTCCTTTCGCACTACAATGAAACCTACCGCCTTAGCGCCTATTCCATGCTTGCGAAAGTTGCATTGGTCAGGGGAGAACGTGATAAAGCGGCCCGTTATGTCGACCTCTGCTCTCAACTCATGACTCAAGAGCAATACCATATCGATTGGCTTGCCAACACTTATCAAGCACAGCTTCTTTATTGGCAAGCATCTGAAGACGTTGACCTAGTGAAGGAGTGGCTACAACAGGCGGTACGTCCTGAATCCGCTTGCAATCACTTTCAACAGCAACAATGGCGAAATATAGCTAGAGCTGCGCTTCTAACACAAGATTTTGATCTTGCAGAAGAAACGTTACGTATGATGCAGGAGCAGTGCGACAAGAATAATCTTGTTACTGACCACAATCGAAATTTGGTGTTAGAAGTATTATTGCTTAAAAGACAAGGCGATGATATTCAAGCGCTTGAGAAGCTAAAGCTCGCTGTAGGGTTAACCAATAGCACCGGTATGGTGGCAAACTTTGTCATTGAGGGGAAACCTATTCGCCTCTTGCTGAAAAAACTGCTTGATAAAGGGGCTATTAATGAGCTTGAAAAGCACCGTATCCAGCACCTAATTCGTGAAATGGAAGCCAATGAAAGAACCAATGCGGTTCACTTCGATGAAGCATTTGTCGAGCGTTTAGTGTCATTACCGCAGGTACCGGAAGTGATTCGTACTAGCCCGCTAACCCAGAGAGAATGGCAAGTGCTTGGCCTCATTTATGCCGGTTATAGTAACGACCAAATAGCCACTGAACTGGATGTTGCACCTACCACGATAAAAACGCATATTCGAAATTTATACCAAAAACTTCATCTCGCGAACCGACAAGAAGCGATTAAAATGGCAGAGGATATATTAAAACTGATGGGCTTCTAAACTATCCTTCAATAAGCTACCACACGCTTACCTATACCGTATAATAGCGAGTTAAAGGCATACAAAAATCACCACTCAAAAGGATTTGATGGATGAATGAATGGCACAAAGATAGGGTTTGGACAATCGACCGCCCCTTTAGTCGCTGGGGCGTGCCAATTGGCACTCGTATGACGGTGATCAAGCTTTCAGACGATCGGCTATTCATTCATTCTCCTGTTGAACTCACGACACAGATGCAATTACAGCTGGCAAATATGGGGACAGTGGCGATAGTGGTTACACCCAACCATCGCCATCATCTTTTCCTGTCTGAGTGGTGGCTTTCATATCGTGAGGCCTATTTTTTTGCCCCACCTCAACTGCAACAAAAGCGGTCTGATCTTGTCTTTGATGACGCCTTAGGCGCAACAACGTCGTTATTGTGGCGTAACCAACTTTACCAAACGCTATTAAGAGGCAGTGACGAGATGGAAGAGGTTGTCTTTTGTGACCCTATTTCTAAAACTCTCGTACTCGGTGACGGGTTGGCATGGCTTCATGGTCCTCACCCACTGACGGCTCTCACTGGCATGGTAAATGGCTGTTTCCATCATCCATCCTTGCCGTACTTTTGGCGCAAAAGCTTCCACAATCGAGTACGTCTCAGACAATCTCTTCAAGAAATACTCACCTGGCCGTTCGACAAGATTATTTATAGTCATGGAGAAACCGTCAGCGAAAACGGCAAAGAGGTGTTTGCGCGCGCTTTCAAGTGGGCGCTAAAAAGCTGATATCAACTCAGGCTGACCAGCAAGCTGTAATAGGCGTTAGGCGAAAATGTTCTGAGTTGTAGCCAAAGATTACTTCGGCTGAGCACTCAATTCCGTTAGTATCGGCGTATTATAATTCAGGAAGTATTGATTAATATGGATTTTTTCCCTGTGTTCTTGCAACTCACCCAGCGTCCAGTCGTTGTTATTGGTGGCGGTGATGTCGCTTGTCGGAAAGTGGACTTACTCTTAGCAGCAAATGCACGGGTCACTATTGTTTCACCCGAGCTGCATCCATATCTACAACGATACGTTGATAGCAATACATTGACCTACCACAAGAAGTACTATGACGCTTCAGATGTAGAAGGTGCCGTGCAAGTATGGGCCACAACAGATGACAGGGAACTCAACCATCGGGTTTATCACGATGCTCATGCAGTCGGTATTTGGACCAATGTCGTTGATGACCCTGCCTATTGTGATTTCATTACCCCATCAATGATCGATCGCACCCCCATACAAATTGCCCTATCGAGTGGGGGGGCTTCGCCGGTGCTTCTGCGCTTTATACGTGAAAAGCTCGAAACTCAATTGCCGCACAATCTTTCGCTGCTCGCCGCTTATGCAGGGCAACAACGCGAACGAATTAAAACGCACTTCACAACCGTTGACGAAAGAAGAAAGTTTTGGGAGCGCTTTTTCCATCTACCAGAGGTGGACAAAGCTGATCACGAGGAGGTATTAGAATCTGCATTCGTTAAGCTATTAAAAGAACCCAATGAGGTGAAAGGCGCTATTTATTTAATCCATCATGGAGAAGACACTGAAGAACTCAGCTTAAAAGCACTGAGACTCATGCAGCAATCTGAACACGTTCTCTACCCTGATGATGACAATCTTACTGATTTCATCGAATTATGTCGCCGCGATGCGGATAGAACGCCACTGCACTCCCACTTTATTTCTCAAGAAGCCAATGAACTGGCTAAAAAAGGGACTAGAGTCTGTATATTGACAAAACAATTGTCTGATTTTACTGAATTAATATCACAAGATTCTGTTCTATATGCAAAAAGTACTGACGCTCAATAATCAGTTCTTTGGCAAGAAAAAAAATTCGGTATAATAGCGTTTTACTCAGATTCTGTTTCTTATGCTTAACCGATTTTTTCTATTTTTGAAAGGTATGGCCATGGGGGCTGCGGATGTCGTTCCCGGTGTTTCCGGCGGTACCATTGCCCTTATTACAGGTATTTACGCCACGCTACTCGATAGCATTCGTAGCTTTACTCCAAAACTCCTGAACACCTTTAAGCAAGAAGGCATCAAAGGCGTCTTTAAAGAGGTCAATGGGGCATTTTTGGTCATCCTTTTTGCGGGTATTTTCACCAGCATATTAACTCTCGCTCGACTGATCACCTGGCTCCTTGAGCATCACCCTATCACTTTGTGGTCGTTCTTCTTTGGGCTTATTCTGGTTTCTGTAGTCCACTTAGCGAAACAAATGGATAGCTGGTCAATCAGTAAAGGGGGGTTACTTGTCTGCGGTATGGCTTTTGCCTACTTAATTACTGTCGCTCATCCTCTTCAGCTTGAGCCCACTAGCTTCAATTTCTTTTTAGCAGGTTCAATTGCTATTTGCGCGATGATTTTACCTGGGATATCTGGCAGCTTTATTCTGTTACTTCTTGGGCTTTACACGCCTGTTATTGGAGCTGTAAAGGGGTTAGAGTTAGGCACACTCTCTCTTTTCGCTGCTGGGTGTGTTGTTGGATTACTCTCATTCTCGCACCTTCTCGGATGGTTATTACGCCATTTTAAAGATGCAACGATGGCTTTTTTGATCGGCTTGATGATTGGCACACTCAATAAAATGTGGCCTTGGAAGCAAGTTCTTAGCTTTAGGACCAATTCAAGTGGAGAAACGGTTCCTCTCGCGGAACAAAATTTGTCTCCTTTTGCCTACGAACAAATCGTTGCACAGCCTTCACAGCTAGGACTTGCCATTTTCGCCTGTTTATCAGGAATACTCTTAGTTTTACTGCTTGAAAGGGTCAGTGCCCCGACTAAAAAGCCATAAAAATCGGTACAAACGTAGCGTGAAAGAGATAAAACAGCTCACCAACTGACTCTCGTCGGTATACATTGCGCGATGCTGAATGACCAGCATCGCACAATTTAGCAACAGAACACTTCTCATATGCAATCAAACTGTTAACATGAATTATTCCATTCAGCCTGAATAACGGTTTCATGAAAAAATTCAGTCTCATTTTCTCAGTATTAGCTTTGATTACTATTGGCTATGGTTTGCCAACTTTATTGTCTAATCATCTTCCCCATACCCCCTCTCCAAGCCACTTTGACTGCGAAGTTATCGAAGGATACTGCGAGGTAAATGGTGTCAGCCTTTCGCTTGCTCATACTCAATCACTGCTTGCTAACCAAATTACTGTTGAGATCCCCGAATTATCCACAGACAGTCTTGATCTCACTCTAAAAGGCGTTGAGATGGATATGGGGGACTACACACTCGTTCTTAATCATTTAAATGACTCAACTTACCAAGCAGATTTGTGGTTTCCAGTCTGTATGCATGACACGATGACCTGGGCTGGCACACTCTCGGATCCTAATAGTGACTTTGCTATGACAGTTGCTATAGAAGTCCATCGATAACTCAAACCCTAACACTGAAAAAATAGGTGAATGACAATGAAGAAAGGACTCATCCTCGCGCTAGCACTTATCGCCGGTTTAGGTTTGCGATGGTTTGTCGATAAACCCAATACACAAGTAACGCTGAGCAGTGCCGCGCAAAGTATCTCCTTGACTGACAGCAAAGACAGTCGATTGCGTGTTGCTTACTTTGGGTTTACTCACTGCCCCGACGTCTGCCCTACCTCACTCGCCGTACTCTCTGCCGCACTAAAACAGATGGATGAGACTAAACTCAATCAGCTTTTACCTCTTTTTATTACTCTCGATCCAGAACGAGATACTCCCGAAAAAAGTGCTCAATATGCACAATTCTTTCACCCTAATATCGTTGGTGTATCTACCTCTCTAAAGGCAACCAAAGACCTCGCCGAACACTATGGTGTACTTTTTCAAAAAACAGAGGTAGAAGCATCAACACTCGACTACGCTATTGATCATAGCTCGTATTTTTATCTTATAGATAATCAAGGTCAACTCGTCGATAAGGTGCCCCATACGATGAATCCTGCAATATTATTAGCAGCGATCGATGAAGCACTGGCTGTCGAAGCCGTATCTAAGCTATAAATTTCTTGAACAATTTATCACTAACTCTTTAGGCAGTTCATTCACAATGATTATCATAAGTGGATCTAAAGTGAGATCAGAGTCCATTTTCTCACTGTTTTTCAACATGTCTAAAACAAATGTGTTTGGTTTTTTTCATGCTGTGTCATACTAAAATTGCATATGTCACTGTTAAACCAGTCCTAATAAGCAGAGGTTTTTATGAAAAAAACAATGTCGATCCTTTCCGTTGCTGCGCTAACCGCATTCGTAGTCGGTTGTTCTAGCTCTTCGCAAACGATGGAAACTGACAGCATGGAAGCATTAACCAATAAAATTGATATGCTCAGCGAACAGGTTAAGTCATTGGAAATGCAACAAAGTAATACTCGTACTGCGGTAGAGTCCGTAGAATCAACGACTGATGCAGCACTTAAGGAAGCAATGCGTGCAAACCAGCGTATTGATAATGTCGCAACATCCTATAAAAAATAAAGCACTCCACGAATATAAGACACAGCGTACAGACTAAAAAATAGGGCATGGAGATAACAAATCTCCATGCCCTATTTATATTTAGGTCTATATCCGTACGACACAGCGAGTTAATACATAACGCTGGTAATTTCCATCGGAATACCTGCCTGCAAACGCAACGTTGCATTCATCATACCGAGTCCTCGGCGGTCATCCCCAATGTGTTCCACAATCACCTCTGGTGGCAATATCTGCTTAAAGAGTTCTTGCTCTTCTTCATTGATAGATAGGGGCTGATGAACTTCCATATACAAACTACCATCAGGCTCTAAGCTTGCTTTTAAAGGTTGATTGATGACGGTTACTTTTGTTCGTTTAGCAACTTGCGAGAACAACCATTCAATATCAGGGGGCAGCATTCGTATACATCCTGAACTTACACGCATACCAATACCAAAGTCCTTGTTTGTCCCATGAATCAGGTATTCACCATTACCCGCCGCTAATCTTAGCGCATAGTCTCCAAGCGGGTTGTCAGGGCCGGCGGGAACAACACGAGGCAATTCGATATCATGAACTTCTAAATACTCTTTGCGAATATTAGCCGTGGGTGTCCAAGTAGGGTGCTTAATTAGACTAGTGATACTTGTCACCATTTCTGGGGTTTCTCTGCCGATACGACCAATACCAATAGGGAAAACATGTACCGTATTACTCTGCTTTGGAAAGTAGTAAAGGCGCAACTCTGCTAAGTTGACAACAATACCTTCTCTTGGCACATCCGGTAAGAGCATCTGCGTAGGGATAGTCAATAAATCTTCTTCTCGAGGTAAGAAGGGATCACTGCCTTTATTCGCTTCTAACAACGCCAGTATACCAACATGAAATGAATCCGCGATATCAGCCATACTTTCGTCACCAGAAGGCTGATAGGTAACAAGCTTCCCCACCAATCGCCCTTCACTGGGTAATTCGTATTCTGTCGCACCTACCGACAAACTAAACAATAAACATAACCCAAGCCATACATACTGCACGTTCACCACCCTAGTTCCAGTCAATCATGCCTATCACTTCTTGTTACTTCTCACCTATCGACTCCAAACAGTTCACTGACTGAAGAGTGTTTACAGCTTTCATTTAAAGCTTTAGTTTAAGGCTTACCTTCAATCCTAAACGAAGCTTTTGAACGAAAGAGGGTCAAACCATCGGCTTGAAGCATTCACAAAATGCAGAAACAACAAAAAGTGCGAAAACCAAATAATATCTGTCATATTATTTTTGCGGTATTTCGCACTTTTTATCAAGCTTTCACCGTATAGAAGATAAGAAAAGTAAGCAATTATCAACAACGGTTATAAATCAAGCATACTGCGCGGTTAATCGCTTCCAGTTACGACGCTGTTCTGCTAAGGCTTGTTTCATCGCATCATAATGTGATTCTACATTGGCATACTGACTCTTAAGCTCATTCTGTAGAACACCCTGTTTCGCTTCAATGCATGCTTTCTTAGCTGAATAATAATCACTAATTCGGTTCAACAGTTCATCATACTCTGTTTGTAATCTATCCACTGTGAGCGCTTGCTGTGGTTGAGCTGCAATACGTGCCTTGGCTTTTTGAAGGGTCATTTTCGCCTTCATTTTTTCGATGCGATCAGCGGGACTACGCCTTAAATTTGTTGCTAGACCCACTCTTGCAAAACCGTTAATTAGCCACTTTGTCGGATCAAATTGCCACCAGCGGATACCATTGCGATAGTCATTTTCAAAAAGGTGATGGAAATTATGATAGCCCTCACCGAAGGTGAAAAATGCTAGCACCCCATTATCTCTTGCTGTATTTCGATCAGTATATGGTTGAGAGCCCCAGAAGTGAGCTAATGAATTGATAAAGAAAGTTGTATGATGACTTAAGAAAAGACGTAAGAAGCCAACAAGCAGTAACGCTCCCCAAATATCACCAGCGAACAGACCTGCTAATAATGGAAATCCAATGTTAGTCAACATTGTGAGTAATAGGTAGTGACGATGCTGCCACATCACAATTGAATCTTTCTGTAGATCTCGGCAATTACTATAGTCGCTATATCTTTCAGCTTGATACTCGCGCAACATCCAACCAATATGAGAAAACCACAAACCATTAGTGGCTGCATAAGGGTCTTTATCTGGTACATCAACATGTTTGTGATGGACACGGTGATCTGAGCTCCAATGCAAAGCACTATTTTGCAGTGCGTAAGCACCACCTAGCGCAAAAATAAAGCGCAAAGACCAGTGAGCGTTATAGCTCTTATGAGACCATAGACGATGGTAGCCTGCCGTTATCGATAGACCGCAAAAGCAAAAGCTAACGATAAACGCTACCCATAACCAGCCGCTGTATCCGTTGACAATGCCATACCAAGGCACTGCAATCACAGCCATTAGAAAAGTAATTAAAAAAACACTCGCATTGAGCAGTAGTAATCGTGGTTTAGCAGAATCAGACATGGCTGGGAACCTTTCAGCTTACAAGTGTAAGCTATAATAGCGTCCAGCCAAAAAACATCAATAAAGAATTAACACAACTTCTACAATTTTTTAGAATTTAAAGCGAACACCCATCTGCCCTTCGAGACTCATCGTGCTTTCTTTCTCTAAGTACCACGTTGGACCAGCTTCAGCGTACACTGTCATGATATCACTCATGCCAAGTGGCATTTCAAACCCTAGGCCTAAACGGGGCCCAAAAGTATGGTCATCATCATCGGTATATTGCAAACCACCATAAGCATACATGGCTTCTAATTGTGGTTGACCCAGTGCCTCAGACAAATTCATGATGACATCACCAGAAAGGCTAAACGTATCGAGTCCGACAGCAAATTTAAATAGCGGATGGGGCTTAACTGTGAGCCCTGAAGAGGGAGAACCTAAAAAAATACCAGCATCAAATCCATAATTCGCCAATACACTCGGGGTAACCAGAAGCGACAACAACACTGCCGTGGCGCGTTTTTTCATTATTTATTCCCTTATTTAAACCGTTTCATTCGAGTAATCAGGATTGACGCCCCATTATCACAAGACAGACCTGCTAGAGTTAACTATCTGACAATACGGTACTTATTACTGAATACTCCACCTAAGGTAGAGACATAATACAAGTCAATCAACGCTAAACATAATGAGTTTGCTCACAAATAGAGGAATATTGCGAGCTGATTCTAAGGAGATGATAGTAGCTTGCTATGACAATAGATTGACTCATTTATTAATGGCTACCGTTCTATTACTTCATCGTATTACCGCAACAAATACATTCACAAAACAGATTAACGACACAAAGTGGATTTCATATATGTGTTGCCTCAATTTGCAATAAAACCTTATCTATACTGGTCTCTATAAACCGATAATTCAAACAATCTCGCTGTAATGGTCCCAAGGACATAAATACCGTACTGAAAAAGCACTTTAATGGGGTGCCAACAATGATTCAGAATATGAGGGGACAATGATGCTTATCAAAAAACCTAAGCGCTGGGAACTAAAAGAAAATGATGCGACACCTGAACACATTTACAAAAACCGCAGAGATATTCTCAAGAAACTCGGTATCGTCGCTGCTACAGCGCCGATTGCTACACATTCACAAGCAAGCTTATTTGATTGGTTTGACGGCGAGCCAGCGCCCTCTTTTGTTCGCAGACCACTAGAAGCTGTGCCCTCATCTACCCCCACAACAGGGATCCTAACTCCTGAAGATAAGGTATTAAAATATAATAACTTTTATGAATTTGGCACTGGAAAAGCTGATCCCGCAGAAAATAGTCAGCACTTTAAAGTTGACCCTTGGTCACTCAAAATTGATGGCATGGTTAACAACCCTATCATGCTCAATTTCGAAGACCTATTTCGTCGCTTTGCATTGCAGGAGAGAATTTACCGCTTGCGATGTGTAGAAGCTTGGTCAATGAATATACCCTGGATAGGTTTCCCACTTGCCGATGTGATTAAAATGGCTGACCCAACCAGTGACGGAAAATACGTTGCTTTTGAAACCTTACTAGACCCTGAACAGATGCCTGGACAAGCATCAAGCCGTGTTGGCGGCGGTATCGACTATCCCTATGTTGAGGGCTTACGTTTAGATGAAGCAATGAACGGTTTGCCTCTGTTGGCTGTTGGCTTATACGGAAAAACTCTTGCGCCTCAGAATGGTGCGCCAATTCGACTCGTTGTGCCGTGGAAGTATGGTTTTAAAAGTATCAAATCGGTTGTTCGCATAGCGGTAACACATGCCATGCCACCCACAACGTGGAATAAACTCGCGCCAAGAGAATACGGTTTTTATGCGAATGTGAATCCACAAGTCGATCACCCACGTTGGTCACAGGCTTCAGAGCGCTTTATTGGTGAAGGGAACTTGTTCAGTAGTCAACGAGAACCAACCACAATGTTCAATGGATACGGTGAAGAAGTTGCACACCTATACAAAGATATGGATCTTAAAAAATGGTATTAAAACTCACGCCCAAACGTATTTTTTGGCTGAAAGTGGCCATTCACGCCATTAACATGATGTTTTTTGCTTACCTAGTACTCTTGACGGTCACTGAACAACTTGGTGCCGACCCTGTGCAAGGGCTTAGTCACTTTACAGGAAAAGCGGCATTACACGTATTATTCATGACACTGCTCATTTCACCTATCGCCAAACAGTTCAAACTTGGTGCATTTATTCGAGTTCGTCGGCTGGTTGGACTTTATTGTTTCAGCTGGGCAGTCTTACATGTAGCCGTTTATCTATGGCTTGACTTAGGGTTAATGTGGTCGCTTTTTTGGCAAGAGACAATAAATCGCCCCTACCTCCTTGTTGGGATGCTTGCCTTCATACTACTAAGCGCACTTTCTATTACGTCTTTCAAGCGTATGCAGGTCAAAATGGGGCGTTTTTGGCAGCAACTACATAACTTTGTCTACTTAATTGCGATCCTTGCGCCTATTCATTTTTGGTGGTCAGTAAAATCGGGATGGCTCACACCAGCCATTTATCTTGGTATTAGTGTGTTGCTACTTTCTTTGCGCTGGTCAAAACTCAAACGAACGGTTACGAAGTTATCACTCAATCAACCTTAATTTGACTTTTAAAAGCCTGATCACTATTCAAATTTGAGGAGTTCTGTAAAGATAGCCTGATACTACATAGCGATGAATTCAGTATTCACTTGTTTTTAGGACTACATACACTAAAAACACGACAAGTAACGGATAATATAGTACTTTTGGTATTATCCATTCAGACATGTCGTCAGGCCAAATAAGGCTTGCTTCATGTATGCTGATACATTCAAATCCACTAAGGTTTTTCATTGATTCAACAGCTTATAAATGACTGTTTAGCTGCATTTGACGTAGATTGTCGCCTATTGTGTGAGCATCACTACCCAACGGTGCATAATAGAGGCATGAAAGAATACCATTTGGGTAAAGCATTGACTCGCCGGCTACGTCATCAGCTCATGAAGCTGGACATTGACGCCGAAATTACGGAAATGAAAAGCGACCCGGCATTTGCACACCCAGTTTATTGTGTTGATTTTAACCAAACTAAAGTATGGATAATCGCTCATCAGATGCTAAGTGCAAACCTTCATTGTCGAGAAACCTTAATGGAAGAACTAAATCTCGTCGATTTAAAACTTCACACTGAGCACCAGCACCACTTACTTATTGTTGCTGATCATTGGCTTGATCGAAGCAAAGCAAGTAAACAACTACCTGCATGGTGGATAGGTGAACTACCCAACAATTTACACGCTTATTACAGTGAAGGCTTAAAGCTACAAGCATGTACCGATGCTTTTCGAGCGGGTCTAGAGCATCGATTTGGTTGGAAAAAAATTACAACCTCAGTTCGTCATCCACTAAGAAAAGTGAACACACAAGCACCTATTCATCGTTACATGATATTGACTGCCTATATTGAGATTCCCGGATAACAATAATATCGACTGCATATTTCGGAGCATTCCGATCAGTCATTTCGGGATTATCCGATCACCTATTTCG
Source organism: bacterium sp. HQB-150 (assembly GCA_043421945.1). GTDB lineage: Bacteria > Pseudomonadota > Gammaproteobacteria > Enterobacterales > Vibrionaceae > Thaumasiovibrio. Next base: position 44,616 of record JBHOGO010000032.1, read on the forward strand.
GTTTAAACCGATCACTGATT
>JBHOGO010000033.1:0-44191 GCA_043421945.1 bacterium sp. HQB-150
TGGCTTACATCTCCACCTAATACATCTCGCTTCGGCTCGATTGTTGTAGGTGGAGAATTACGCCAATTTGTTAAAAACAGCGCGAGAATGCGCCGCTCTCAGTTCGAAAAAATTCTTAACACACCAATGTGGATTGACCATGACATTGGTTTTCTTTTCAGTTTATCTGCGGTTGCAGACTACAAGTTAACGGGCAGCCAAGAAGCTCGCACCATGGCTCTTCGCGCCGCTGACGCGCTTCGTAACCGCTTCAATTGGAATGGTGCTTATATTCCGGCATGGAACGCACAGCCAAACAACCCAGGTCACGCTGAGTTTGTTCAAGGAAAGATCATCATTGATTGTATGCAGAACTTAGGGCTACTCCTTTGGGCGTACCAAGAAACTGCGGTTGAATCCTACAAAGAAGTCGCGCTTGGACAAGCAGAAACGACCCTAAAAACACTGATCCGTGAAGACTATAGCAGCTTTCATTCATTTAATTTTAACCCTGCAACGAATGCCCCTATTGAAGGCAAAACCGTGCAAGGATGGGCAGATGACTCTTGCTGGAGCCGAGGTCAATCGTGGGCTGTACATGGCTATGCTCAGCTTGCATTGGCAACCAGTGACATGAAATACGCTGAAGTGAGCGCTAAATTAGCAGACTATGTTGAAGAACATATCACTGATGATTTCATCCCTGTGTGGGACTACTCATTACCAGAAGGCGAAACGCCGCACAAAGACACCTCTGCAGGGTCAATTACCGCAGCTGGACTCTTTATCTTAGCGGATGTATTCGAGAAAAACGGCGAAGCACAACGTGCCAAGCACTATTACGACTTCGGTATGAAAATGCTACTCGCTCTTCGTGAACATCACGACCTAACCGGTACGCCAGGTGCACAAGGGCTACTCTCTGGTGCCGCCTCTTTCGTGAAGCAAGCCTACAACCAAGACAAGCCTTATCTCGCTGATGGCATGCTGCCTTATGGCGATTACTACTACTTCGAAGCTGTAATGCGCGCCATTGGACATCGCGAGTTCTTTTGGTAACAGATGATTGAAGTGTGTCTTTTACATTATTAAATTGCCCTAAGCCTATATAAGGAAGCCGTAGTGCCTTATTTTGCCCCATTTCAGGAAAACCCATTAAAAACCAAAGCTGACTTTCAGCAGTTGGTTAATGATCTCATTGAACCATTAGTCCCTTATTTAAATAAGCAGGGCGCAAAGCTAGACTTCGATGAAGGCGGCGCCATTTTCGACATGAAAGCCAGTTCACTCGAAGGGATCGCTCGCCCGTTGTGGGGTATTATCCCACTGGTGGTCGGTGGGGGTGAATTTAAACACTGGGCTTTGTTCCGTCGCGCCCTAATTGAAGGAACAGATCCAAACCATGCCAACTATTGGGGTCAAACGACCAACATTAATCAACGCAGCGTTGAAATGGCGGCTATCGGATTACTGCTCGCACTCACACCAGAGCATGGCTGGGACCCACTATCTGCTGAACAGCAAGAAAACTTAGCCAAGTGGATTGCTCATATCCAACAGTGTGCGGTGCCACAAAACAACTGGTTGTTTTTTACCATCCTTGTTCAAGCAGGGCTAAGACGTGTAGGGCGTGCTGATCTTGTCAACACTGACGTAGAAAAACACTACCTCGACAAACTGAAGAATTTCTATCTCGGCGAAGGCTGGTATGGTGATGGCGACGTCAAGAATATCGATCACTATGGCGGTTTTGCTCTCCATTTCTATGGCATGATCTACGCCACTTTACTTGAAGATACTGACCCCGAGCTATGTCAGCTCTTTCTTCAAAGAGCAAATGAGTTCGTCGAACCTTTTTCCTACTGGTTCTCAGATCACGGGGATACGCTCGCTCAAGGACGCTCCCTTTGTTATCGCTTTGCGACATCAGGCTTCTGGGCAATGGCGGGGATTGCAAACTGCGATGCTAAACCACTTGGGGAAATTAAGGGACTATGGGCTAGACAAATCCGCCTATGGAAAGAGCACCCGATTTTTACCACCGAAGGTATTATGACGCGCGGGTATTATTACCCTAATTTAGTGGTTGCTGAAGGATATAACTCTCCGACCTCTCCATATTGGGCGATGAAGGCCTTCTTCCCACTATTGTTAGCGGATGATGCCGAGTTCTGGACCACTGAAGAGCGCCCACTTTCAATTACAAACAATATTTATCCTATGCCGAGTGCCAGTTCGCTGGCGCAAAGAGTGAACGGGCACAGCATTGTTCACTTTGCCGGCACCATTGAGCCTCAGTTCCAAGTGGATAAATATAATAAGTTTGCTTATTCCACCTGCTTTGGCCTTGACGTTAATGCATTACAGCATGGTCACATGGGTAGTTTTGGTGACAACATATTAGCGTTTAGCTTCGATGCTGGGACAAACTGGCAAACTCGCATGCATAACAACGAAGTGAGCGTTGAAACATCATCAATGTTGGTTGATTGGTCCACTGGTGAACAAGCCGTGAAGACCACTATCGAAATCGGTGATAACGGTACATTCACCCGCACCCATGAATTCACGTTAGCTCGACCGGCTTGGATTGTTGAGTCAGGCTTTGCGATTAGCAACTGGTACAAAGAACAACAGATCATCGAAAAAGTCGATGGCAAGCAAGCCGTTGTTACCCTTGCTGGCAGTAATGGTCTCTCTCAGATAACCAGCCTTGATAACTACGAGAAAAAAGCGATGTGTTGCTGCCGTATTCACTCTAATGTGGTGTCACCGCGTACGCATGTTCCTTACTTACTTACAAAATTACCCGCGGGTACCCATAAGGTAGTGAGCCAATTTATGGTTACTCCAACTGAATAAATGAATAAAAGACCGAATAACAAATAATAACGTGTAAACACTAAAGGATCCCTCAATGAAACGTCTACTTGGAAGTGTATTACTGAGCTTATCTATTTCTTCTGCCTTTGCAGGAGTCACTGACCTACAAGATATTCCAAATTTAAAAATCCTAGACCAGCAAACCAATGCTTGGCACCAAAACTTCAACCCATGGTTAGGCGGATTATCTTCAGCCGATTATGCCTACGAGCCCTTATACATTTTTAACCTTATTGATGACTCAAAAGAGTACCCTTGGTTAGCAACTGGCTACACGCTAGCGGAAGATATGCGATCGATCATCATCGATATTCGAGAAGGTGTACAGTGGTCTGACGGCGAAGCATTTACGGTCGAAGATGTTGCGTTCAGCTTCAACTACCCATTAAGTAACCCAAGTATCGATATTACTGGGCTATCCTCCTCACTCGATAGTGTCGAAATCTTAAACGATCATCAAGTTAAGCTTAATCTTCAATCTGCTAATGCGTTTGCACACTATGATGTGCTGACCACTTTAATGATACCAAAGCATATTTGGAGCAAGATTGAGGAGCCGTCACGCGAGCAGGTCGTCATCCCCGTCGGCACAGGGCCCTTTACTGAGGTTAGCCGTTTTACCCCACAAGTCTATGTACAGTGCCGAAATCCAAATTACTGGAATGAAGAGCTCGCGCTTAACTGCTTAGAGTTCCCACAGTTTTCATCAAGTGATGCCGCTTTAGAGATGATGGCAAAGGGCGAAAGTGATTGGAATGGTATTTTTGTTCCTGATATTGAGCGTCTTTTCGTTAAAGCGGCGGAAGGCAATAACTACTGGTTCCCATCCGGTGATGGTGTTCGCATTACCATGAACTTCCAAACTGAGAATGAAGGGGCACGTAAAGCATTCAACGATGTGAATTTCCGTCGTGCTTTTAACCTCACAATGGATCGCGAAGCGATGCAAAACCTAGGTGCCTACGGTTATGTTGAGCTCGGTAACTCAGCCACCAATTTACCAAGCGCACTGGGTAGTTGGCGCAACGAAGAGGCTGACGCTGTATGGGCAGAGTTTTCTCAGTATGACCCGAAAAAAGCGAAAGAGATCTTAACGCAAGCAGGCTACAAAGACAGTTCTGGTGATGGTTTCCTCGATAACCCAGATGGCTCACAATTGCAGTTCAGAATGCAAGTACCAAGTGGCTGGTCTGCCATGGTTAACAATGCGATTATCGCCGTTGAAGGGCTTAGAGATGCAGGCATTAATGTCAACTTAATCACCCCTGAAGTGCAAGCGTATAGCCAAAACTGGGTTGGCGGTAACTTTGATGCCAACTTTGGCGCAGGCAGTGTTGCTCAGTCTGGTTGGAAATTTTATGACTATACAATGCAGTCGACACACGCCAAAAGCGGTGCGTGGTGGTCAACAGCCATGACTAACTACGAAAATGAAGAGTTAGATGCTTTGATTGAAACACTTGGTGTCACTAAAGACTATGATAAGCAACGTGAAATAGGAGCGAAGATCGAACAACACTTCGCAGAAAATGCTATCCAAGTACCACTTTACTACAACGCTATTTGGTACTCGTACAACGACAGCCGCTTTACCGGTTTCTTTAATGCAGAGAACCCTGAAGCTCACCCAGCACCATTTGAAAATAACAAACTTGTGCACGTAATGAACCTTAAGCCTAGAGGCTAAATTCGCCGCAATAGCGGTACTAAAGTGACAAAAGAAGACATAAAAAAAGCGCTGATACTTTTCCCTTAGGATAAAGCACCAGCGCTTTTTATTTGTCTCGTCATAGAAACAGATAACAGTCTCTAAACGCTCATCGGCTTACCAAACTTATCTAGTTCAAGCTCTAGAGATTAAAGTACGGTAACGACATCATCCATCGCTAGGCGTGATTTTGGTAAACCGTAGTTGTAGTCCTCACCTTCAAGGTGATAACCCATCGCTAGTGCGAAGTCACAGTGGAAACCATCAAGTTCTTCAGCGAAAATTTCACTAATCAATGCAGGGTCAACACCTTCCATCGGCGTTGATGCAATGCCCAGACGAGCTAAAACATGTAACGTGTTACCAAGGGCGATATAAGTCTGTGCCTTGGTCCAGTTACCATTAAAGCCTTGGTCATTCGTGTTTTGTTCAGCAAACGCAAATGCACCATTTAGCATGCCGTCATACATTTCAGCGGGTAAATGGCCTGATGACACCTCGACATCCACCACTTTCTTATAATCCTCTTTACTGAAATGAGGGTTATTCGCGAACAAAATAATGTGCGATGCCTCTTTAGCGTGAGGTTGGTTAAACTGGTGAATATTCGCAAACGTATCATGAAAGCGCTGTTTAGCTTCGTCACTTTCAATCACAATGAATTTCCATGGCTGCGAGTTAATAGAAGAAGCTGACAGACGAATTGCTTCTTTAATCACTTCCATATCTTCTGCAGAAATACGCTTCGATGCGTCATATTTTTTTGCAGTATAACGTTTGTTTAAATCTGCAATAATTGGGTGGGCCATCTCTATTTCCTCGGTGTACGAAAGCTATAAAATTAAACGACGCTTCAAAAGCGGATTTCGCCGCAATGCTTTAAACAGCGGTATGCTCGAAATCAATGCGTGCATAGTAATGTACTACACTCGAAAAAGACAGAGTACATCCACCCAATCATTATGGAGCAAAAGATCCATAATGATGGGTGAATTGCTTCTATTGTGCGCTTTCCAACGTCAAACCAGGCTGTAATGTTGTTGTTTGGTGCACAACTCGCCATAATCGATATACCATGAGAGCGGCTGCAATACTTAGTCCTGTCACGATGCCAATCCAAAAACCTTGATTCCCCATCGCGTCAACCACCAAATCTGTCATTGCAAGCGTATAGCCTATCGGCAATGCGATCAGCCAATAAGCGACACAAGCGAACACCATAGGAATACGCGTGTCTTTATAACCTCTTAACGCACCATTCGCACCGGTTTGGATGGCATCACTCACTTGATAAATCGCGGTGAAGGCCAATAAGGCACTCGCACCTGCAATGATTTCAGGGTCCGACGTGTATAAACCGATAATCTGCTGTGGAAACAATAACAGCACACTCACTGACATTAGTGACATCAACATCGCTAAAACAATGCCGGCATAAGCACGTGTTTTAGCTTCGTCAAATTGCTGGCGACCCAGTGCATGACCAACTCTAACCGTAATACCAAATGAGATACTCATCGGGATCATATACGTCATACTCGAGAAATTTAGAGCAACCTGTGCAGAGGCAATATGGTTAGCACCCAACTTGCCAATCAATAACGCGATAACGGCAAAAATGCTACCACACACGAAAATATTGATGCCGATGGGTAAGCCCAACTTAAACAAGTCAAACATACGGCTTGCTTGTGGGAGCATCGGCTTGAGTTTAATCATCGTTTTATAATAATGATGCTTTTTAATATACATCCACATCATTAAAGACATCAGCCAATAAACAAGGCTTGTCGCCCAGCCACAGCCAATTGCGCCCATTGCTGGAAAGCCCGCCTTTCCATAAATCAAAATGTAGTTAACGGGTATGTTGACCAGCAAACCAATGATAGATATCACCATCGGTGCCCGTGTATTCCCCATCCCTTCACAAAAACTATTCAGGGCATAAAAGATAGCGATTCCCGGTAATCCAAAGATAAGCGCATTAAGGTAACCACTACCAATCGGGACCACTTCTGGCGCAACGCTCATGAAGGTCAAAATGTCATAACCGTAATTAAGGTAAACTGCGAGTACTAAAGAGCACAGCATCGCAACCCACAAGGCTTGCCCTAAATCACGACTGATTCCCTCATCAAAACCACTGCCCCGATGGTGTGCAGTGACTGGCGCTAAGCTCATTAAGATCCCGCGTAAGAGTAAACTTGCAGGCACCCATAAACTGGCACCAACAGCTATCGCCGCTAAGTCTGTCGAGCTAGATTGACCAGCCATGCTGGTATCGACAAATCCCATCGCTTGCGTCGCTATTTGCGTGATAATAATCGGCATAGAAAGGCGCAGCAGTGATCGGGATTCAGAATGAAAACGGGTAAATAAAGAAGTTTTGTTTTGCATAAGTGTTGAAGTAACACCAATATCAGTTGCTAAAAGGAGGCAGGATAGCAAGGTAAGCAACAGCAGGGTGTTCCCATAAGGGACGACGATTCTAACCGTTTTGGTTATAGTTTCAACAGTTAGTTTCGCTCTTTTTTTAAATCACTGGCACATGACAGAAACTTAAAGCCAGTCAGGTATATCCAGCAGGACAATATAAGTACAATTCTAAAAATAAAAAGGGCTTTAAGAAAAATTCTTAAAACCCTTTTTCTGCATCCTATTCATTGGTTCGAATGGAATTAGCCGATGAAAACACTCGGAATTTCATTTGGATAACGTTCATGTGCCGGCTGGTTATAATCAATATCTGATACACCAATCAGGTCTAGCACTTGATACAACGTTTTGCCAACATGGCCAAAAGCAATACCGGCATGATGCGGGTAACGTTTTTGAATCAACACATGGCGGTAAAAACGTTGCATTTCTGGGATTGCAAATACGGCGATTGACCCAAAAGACTGAGGATCAATATCAAGAATGTCGCCTTGGGCTACGTAAGAGCGAAGTTTGGTATCCGCCGTTGACTGAAGACGGAAGAGTGTGACTTCACCCGCTTTTATTTGACCTTCAAGCGTGCCCCGTGTGATGTTAGGCTCTTGACCCGCCTCCATCAAACTGTGCATGATTTTTTGGAAACGAAGCTGTGAGCTCTTCATGCAACTTGGTGCGGTGTTTCCACAGTGGAAGCCCATAAACAGATCTTTCTCTGTGTAATCACCCATTTGATCCGCAGCATTCTCAACCATGTCGGTCGGTACGGTATTGTTGATATCCAACAACGTTGCTGGATGGTTGGTTGCACAAGTAATCATGTACTCAGACAACGCGCCGTAAATATCGACCTCACACGCAACAGGGATACCACGCTCTGCTAAACGAGCATTCACATAACAAGGAACAAATCCGAAGAATTTTTCAAATGATGGCCAACACTTGTTGGCAAAGATACCAAAGTCAGAAGCACCGAGGTTTTGCTCATGAAATGTTAGGAGAGCTACTTCGTATTGCGCCAGCTTTGGCAGTAGATCTGGGTAAGGGTTGTTATCACCAAGTTCGCGCTCCATATCCGCAACAATACCCGGAATATCAGCGTGCCCTTCTGCTTGTTGATAGATATCAAGCAAATCAAGCTCACTGTTCTCCATCACTTCAACACCAAGGTCAAACAGCGCTTTAATTGGCGCATTACAAGCAACAAAATCGTGAGGGCGAGGGCCAAAGCTGAAGATTTTTAGGCTCTTCAAACCCAAAATCGTACGCGCAACAGGGACAAAATCACCCACCATTGTCGCAACTTCATCTGGTGTACCTACTGGATACTCAGGAATATGTGGACGAATATTACGAAGGCTTGCGCTGTACGAAGCATTGAGCATGCCGCAATATGCATCGCCACGATCGTTACTTAGGCATGCAGTTGATTCTTCCGCAGCCGATACAAACATGACAGGGCCATCAAAACGCTGTGCCATTTGAGTCAGTGGACCTTCAGGTCCAAAATTACCCAAATAAATCACTAGAGAGTTAATTGATTTGTCCTGCGCTTCTTGCAGCGCTTTAACCATATCATTTTCATTTTCGATAATCGTTTCTAATTCAATAATACGAATATCTTTTTTTTCACATTGTTGCACAACATTGCTACGGCGCTGCTCTGAAAGTGAAAGAGGAAAGCAGTCACGGCTTACGGCAACAATACCCATATTGACTTGAGGAATGTTAATCATAATAATCTCTATCTATTTTTAAATTGTCTGTATTTGATATACAACATTGTGGCTGTATGGCTTATTGGGACCGTAAATACACTCTTTCTTGTTATCCATGTTTACCTGATTTGGATAACATTGTGTTTCTAAGCATAAGCCAGAATGTTTCTTATAAACTTGTGAGTTTCGACCACGCTCATTATTTAAAAAATTACCGGTATAGAACTGCATACCGACTTGGTCGCTGGAAACGTGGAGTTTTAATCCTGTTGTCTCTTCATACACAACAGCATTGGGTTGTAATTCTTTGTCATCAAAACACCAGCAATGATCGAAACCACCAGCCGCTTGTAATTGATCATTATCTTGCATCATCTGCTCTTTAATCTTCACTGGATTGCGAAGATCAAAGGGGGTATCTGCGACTGACTCTTCAAAAAGCGGGATTGCACAACCATCAACACGCAAATAACGATCAGAATGAATTTGTACACTGTGACCCAATATGTCTTCACTCTCACTGAGGTTAAAGTAAGTATGCTGGGTCATATTGATTGGTGTTTGGCCATGTGGCATCGCTTCATAACCGATGCACAGCTCGCTTTGCTCAGTAAGTTGGTAGGTCACGACAAAATCGATAGTATGGGGATAACCGGCTTCACCAGCATTGACTCTGGTCGTCAGCTTTAATGTCATGTCATCAACACGAGTGACCTCCCAGCGCTTTTGACCAAGATTAGCAGAAGCACCGTGCAAATGATTTGTGCCTTCATTTAGCTCTAAAGCATGGTCAATATCATCAATTGAAAAATGCCCATTCGCAATACGATTCGCCCAAGGACCAACAATGCATCCAAGATAGCACTGGCCTTCAATATACTCAGTGGGTACCTCATAACCTAAAACGATATTTTTCTTTTGGTTGTTTTTATCTTGCACATAAAAATTGACAATCAAACCACCAAGATCAGAAATATCGACCTGTGTACCTCGTTGGTTAGTGAGTGAGAATAATTGATACTCCCCCCAACGCCTCACTTTTAAATTTGTCATAATAGAGTCACTCGATGTATTACCATAATTAAATCTTGCGACTTATAGACCTATTTTTCTATTATGTTTTTTTATATTGAATATAGAAAATAAGTTATTGTGAGCTAAACCAAATATCGATAACGCTATACGAGAGTCAACCTTTAGATAAAGTTCCCCCTTTTCCTGCTGATATAGTAGATACAACACGTACAAAGCGGTGCCTTTAATGATAATGTCTATCATTAAAGGCAGTAAATAGTCACCTCTTCTAGATTGATGAGAAGAAGTGAATGCTTCGACTCTGCTCAGATGTAGACAGTCGCTTCATTTTATAAAAACATCAAATATAACTTATTGAATTTATAGCCTTACTATACTTACTCTATCGATGTACACCGCGGTTGTTTGGCATGAAATGACAAGCCGCAATAGAATCAAGGAAGAAAATGATGAAAAAAGCTTGGCTGGTAATATCACTATTCATATTAAACGGTTGCTTAGGCATGCCTAAAGGGGTCACCCCTATCGACGATTTTGACCTCAACCGCTATCTTGGGCAATGGTATGAAATTGCACGTCTCGATCATTCATTTGAACGAGGTCTAGAGCGTGTGACTGCTGAATATCAATTAAAGGATGACGGCGGTGTGTCTGTACTCAATCGAGGCTATTCCACTGAGGATCAGAAGTGGAAAGAAGCAGAAGGTAAAGCCTATTTTGTCGATTCGCCTTCAAAAGGCTACTTAAAGGTCTCATTCTTTGGCCCCTTTTATGGCTCTTATATCGTCTTCGAGCTAGAGCAAGGCAACTACGACTATGCCTTCATTTCCGGCCCAAGTAATGAATATGCTTGGCTACTATCAAGAACCCCAACAGTAAGCGATGGCGTCATCGAGTTATTCATGAATAGACTCGATGCTTTAGGTTTTGACAAAGAAGAGGTCATTCTAGTTAACCACCAGTAAGGGTAGAAAGTCGCGTCTACCCAACGTATTCGCGACTTGTTATGGTGATGGCGAGTACCTTACTTAACAAATTTCATACAGCAACTATAGCTAAAGATTGGAAAATAAAGATTCCATAACTAGCTTGCCAATTGGGCATTTATCCATAAAGGGCTCTTGCTGCGATAAATACGAATCAAACTAAACAAGACTTTAAGCGCCTCTTCGAGCAACATCGCCATCAACACCCAGATAAGACCAAGCCCAAAAAAGTTGAGTGGCGATTAATACAATGGGTATCCCTGCCCCCTACACACACCACAAATAAGCGTAATAGTTAGAGCCTTCATACAAAGAAAGAGTAACAAGAGTAGCAATGACAAAGTTAGCCAACATCTCAACACTCACTACGATATTTTCTTGTGATGAAGAAGTCAGGATAAAATTAAGCAACCATATCTAAGCGACGTTTAGCATTTTAGTGTCATCATTCACTCGCAGAGTATCAAGATCAAACAGGTGAATATGTTCAACAGGGAAACCTAACCACAGCGTATCACCACTCACGTACTGATGCTGACCATCCAGTTTGACACTCACAATATCGCCATTTGCTAGTGTTACATAAATGAGCGTTTCGCTGCCCAGCTGCTCATGATATTTCACCGTCGCTGCTAGCGTATTTTCACCCGCCTCTTCCATCACATTTAAATGCTCAGGTCGGATACCTAATGTTACGGGGGCCTCTGGCATCAGCGTTTTTGACACAGATGTTTCTTGCAGCTCACCTTTTAATTTAGCGACTTCTAAATATGCAGGAAACTGCAGCTGTTCAGCCACAGAATGGCAATCAATAAAATTCATTTTTGGCGACCCAATAAATCCTGCCACAAACTGATTAGCCGGTGTATTGTAAAGTGCTAATGGTGTTCCGACTTGCTCAATGCGACCTTGATTAAGGACAACAATTTTATCCGCTAAGGTCATGGCTTCGGTTTGGTCATGGGTAACATAAACCATAGTGGCGGCTTGCTCGCGATGAAGTTCTGCCAACTCCATTCGCATATGGACACGCAGCGCCGCATCTAGGTTTGAAAGCGGCTCATCAAGCAAAAAGACTCTAGGCTCTCTAACCATCGCTCGCCCAATGGCAACACGCTGTCGCTGACCGCCTGAAAGCGCTTTCGGCTTACGTTCCAGTAACGGTGTTAACTGCAACATCTCAGCCGTATTCTTAATTCGCTCTTCAATCTCTTTTTTATTGAGCCCTTGCACCTGTAAACCAAACGCCATGTTCTCGAAGACATTCATATGGGGGTAAAGCGCATAAGATTGGAAGACCATACCGATCCCTCGATCTTTCGGTGACCAGTTATTGACGACGTCACCGTCCATCATTAACTCGCCCTCAGTAATCGCTTCTAACCCGCATATCATGCGAAGCAGCGTTGACTTACCACAGCCTGATGGCCCCACAAACACAACAAACTCACCGTCCCTTATCGTCAGGTTAATATTGTTGAGCACTTCGGTCTTACCAAAAGATTTGCAGACATTGTGTAGTGTTAGCTGTGACATCATTTATCCTTTTACAGCGCCCATCGTCAAACCTGAGACGATGCGATTTTGAAATATTAAGACCAATACAATCAGCGGGATCGTAACGATAACAGAGCCCGCATTAATCATTCCCCACGGAATCTCGTGTTCACCAGTACCTGACATCATCGCGATCGCCACAGGCACAGTCCGCATGTTGTCGGTGACGGCAAATGTCAACGCAAACAAGAACTCATTCCATGCAGTAATGAACGCAAGTAGTCCTGTGGTGACAATCGCGGGAGACATGAGCGGTAAAAAAATGCGCCAAATAATGGTCACAGAGCTTGCCCCATCGACAATGGCCGCTTCTTCTAATTCATGCGGGATCTGTCGAATAAAGGTCGTCAATACCCAAACAGTAAACGGCAGCGTGAAGATCATGTACGAGAACACGAGACCGGGTAGCGTGTTATACAATCCCATTGAACGGATTAACTCGAATAACCCAGTCAATACCGCGACGGAAGGAAACATAGAAACCGATAAAATGGTGACCAATATTAGATTACGACCTTTAAACTTAATCCTGCCCAACGCATAGCTTGCCGTGACACTCAAAAGTAGAGACAACAGCACAACTGATGTCGCCACCAGCAAGGAATTAAAGATATTTTTCCCGAAGTTTTGCGTGGTAAAGACCCCCACATAGTTACTAAAGTCCAACACTTCAACCCATAGACTAGGATGAAACAGTGCCGTGCCGCTCTTAAGCGACGAGATCACCGCATAGTAAAACGGAAACACCGAAAAGCTAAAAATACAGATAACTAAGAAGTAGAAAGTGACCGTTTTTACTTTCGCGAGCCAACATCGCTGCTCTCTTTTTGAAGCCGCTTGCGAAAGTGTAACCGATAATTCGCTCATTCTTCGCCCTCCAACTGTGAACGGTTGAAACCTAAATAAATAACAGTGACGAACGCGACAAAAAAGAACAGCATGGTTGATGCCGCGCTGCCATACCCAGCAGCTTGAAACTCGATCATCTGTTGGCGAGCATAAGAAGCCATCGACATGGTGTATTCATTATTTGGCGTAAGAACATAAACCAAATCGAACACTCGCATTCCATCGAGAATACGAAATACCACCGCCACGGTAATCGCAGGGGTAATAAGTGGAAGCGTCACTTTAAAGAAAACCAGCCAACCAGGGATGCCATCGACTTTGGCGGCTTCATAGCAGTCGCGAGGCACCATTTGCAAGCCAGCTAAAACAAGCAGTGCCATAAAGGGAGCACTACGCCAAACCTCGATAAAGATAATGGCGTTCATGGCTAGCGTTGCATCTGCTGTCCATGCTAATGGCCTTTCTAACCATCCCCAGTTAATGAGGACCTCATTTAAAATGCCAAATTGATCGTGCAGTATCCACGCCCACATCTTGGCGGAAATAATGGAAGGGATAGCCCAAGGGATCAAGACGGCTGCGCGCAGCATGGTTCTACCTTTAAAAGGCGTATCCAGCACCAGCGCGATCACCACACCAAGTACTGCCGTAAAGAAAACCGAGATAATAGTAAAATAAAACGTATTGGATACCGCGTTCCACCACACAGGATCGGCCAGTAAACCAAACCATTGTCCGCTATAATTCGCGAGATAATTTTCAAACCCAATCCATTGAGGAACATGAAAAGCCTCTAGCCTTGCGTCTGTCATTCCTAGCCAGAATGTTCGCATCAATGGCCAACCCGCAACCATCACGAGTACCAATAGCATCGGAAAAACAAACAGCCAGGCAGACACAACTCGGCTTTGATTCAGTGTTAATTTCATTGTTGTACCTTAAGGTAGCTACCTTCTAATAAAGGTAGCCTTGAGGGTGCTTTACCAACGTCCGCCGCGAGAGATCTGCTGTAGTCGAGCATCAAGATCGTTCAGTGCCTGCTCTTCTGTTTTCCTACCTGACAGCGCATCGTGTGCAGCGTTATACACATAGCTAGATACCTGATTGTAATAGCTACCCGTAACGGTAGAAGGACGTACCGTTGCGTTAGCGACCATCTCTTCCATCATGCCAAACAGTGGGCTCGCTTCATGCAAGTCAGCTTCTTGATAAACAGCAAGACGAGTAGGGCCATAACCTGCCTCAATCGCCCTGCGTTTTTGCTCTTCATGCGAAGTCAGGAACATCACCAAGTCTGCCGCTTCATCTTTATTATTTGAGTAACGAGATACCGCTAGCTGCCAGCCACCCAGTGTTGCTGCGTTTACACCATCTTCCGACCCTTTCGGCATTGGCGCTACACCCACTTTGCCTTTAATCACGCTGTCATCTGACTGCGCCAAGTTATACGCGTATGGCCAGTTGTGCATGAACACCGAGTTGCCCGACTGGAACACACCGCGCGAGTCTTCTACAGCATGATTCAACACACCTTCTGGTGATATCGTCCCAATCCATTCGCGCGCCATTTTCAATGCATCACGAGAGACTTGGTTGTTAATAGTGATATCACCATTAGATTCAATGAAGTTACCACCGTTGTGCGCTTGAACCCACTCAAGGAAGTTGTAAGTTAACCCTTCGTAAGCACGTCCTTGCCATACGTAGCCCCACATTCTATCGTTGCCTTCTTTGCGCTCTGCATCCATGATGAATTGCGCGGTCTCTGTCATTTCTGCATAGGTCTGCGGAACCGCTTTGTTGTATTTTTCTAGCAAATCTTGGCGGTAGAAGTTCAAGATGGGGTCAGCAAACCAGGGCATCGCTACAAGCTGGTCACGGTAGGTGTTATTTTCAATCAATGATGGAATAAAGTGCTGAGTTTCATCACCTGCATACTCTGCTAGGTCAATAAAGTGTGAGCCCAAGATACCTGGCCAAATCACATCAATTTGGTATACATCGACATCTTTCGCTTGCCCAGACAGTAGCTGCTGATACATCGCTAAACGGTCTGTAGAAGTATTCGGTGTAGAGACGATCTCAACCGTATTACCGGTTAACTCAGCCCACTGGTTAACACCTGCTTGGCAAACTTGCAGCTCTTGCCCTTGAGAACCACATGCAATGGTGATCGTTTTTGCCATCAATGGCGTTGATATGCCTGCAACTGCAGCAACTAGAGTAGCAACAAGTGTCTTTTTCATTATCCATTCTCCGCATCAGCTTCAACGTGAGGAAACACGTCATTAAGGTTCAATTTTTTGTTCAAAGCGTAAACTTCACGCCCTGTGAAGACTTCATTCAAATTGGCTTCCACGGCCTGTCCACCAGCCTCTACGACTAACAAAGCACCAGCGAGGAAATCCCAACTATTCAAAAAACGTTCGTAGTAGCCATCTATTCGTCCACAGGCTGTATGTGCCATCGACAACGCCGCAGAGCCAAAGCGACGGTAGTCTGCGTCACCACTGCGCAGCCCTTGTAAAATCACGTCATAACTAAACGCGCTATACCACGCATGACCAATACCTAATATGGCTTCTGAAGAGGTCGGTGTATGACTGCAATAAATGCGCTCACCATTTCGCCACGCACCTAAACCTCTTTCTGCAAAAAATAGTTCATCTCTGACAGGGTCATAAATCACCCCTATTTGTGTGCCCTTCGTATCGACAAAAGCAATGGAGACTGACCAAAAAGGGATACCGCGTTTAAAATTGGTGGTGCCATCAATAGGATCAATCACCCATACAGGAAAATCTTTATTCTCACTACCAAGCTCTTCTCCGAGAATATTGTCGTCTTTAAAGTGGCGATTAATATTTTGTCTAATATATTTTTCCACTTCAAAATCAGCTTCAGTTACCCAGTCATGACGTCCTTTCGACTCAATCAATATTGAGTCAATCTTTAGTTGATAGCTCAGGGCAATCTTGCCGGCATTAACCGCAATATCCTTTGCAATCTTAAGCCGTTCATTATATTCATTCATCATTCAAAACTATCTTTTGGTTTGTGTCTAAAATAGAAATATCGGTATATTGAGTTGCCTCTATAAGATCGTTCTTTTTAGTACTATTAAAGTGATATAAGTACATTCGAGTATTAATCTGCTTCTCAACCTCCAACAACTCCTTTACTGAGGCGTGGCCAGGGCCCCCATCATCTACGTCGGAACACTCATGCAAAACCACCTTTGCTTTCGACATCAAAGAGATTGAACTTGCTGAAGGCTTACCATCACCACTGATGAAAAGCAGGTCATTAACCAAAAGTGAGTAATTACTTACTGAGTGTATTGTCTTCGCCGTTTCAATCTTAATGCCATTAACAACACTGGCAGAGACATCGAACCAGTGAATATCAAATGGAATACTTTCTTCGTACTGAGTGCCGAATTCAATTAATGTTTTCAGCTGGTTAACATCGGCATCCTGACAGATAAATGTTAGTGGCTTCTTTCTGTCTATTGCACAGAAATAATTAAACAGTATCGATATCCCACTACAATGGTCACTGTGGATGTGGGATATATAAATCACATCCACTTCATCAGAATATCCAGAGGACCATAATTGTTGTGGTATGGTCGGGCCACAATCAAATAACCATAATTGTTCATTAACTGAAAAAACAAATGAAGAGTTCGGTGATAATGCATCAAAGGCATTCCCCGTTCCCAGTACGTTAATTTGCATAATGATGTCTCTAAACAATATATTGAAAAGGATAAAGGGTATCCGGATAAGATTGGTTACAGCCTGATGAATAGTAACCATCAATTTCACAGTAACTGTCATATAAGTGACAATTTCCTCCCTCAATGGCATTAGCGGTGATAACAAGTAGAGGTGGCAGGTTGTTAGCGATGAGAAAAACTTGGTGGTAAAGTGAAGATTAACTCAAGGAAGGAAACAGCTTAAAGCGATTCAGTTTGCCATTGATGACTTTGACTTCAGCACCGCGTTCCAATACATCATCAGGTAACGGAAACACATGGCCACCCGCTTCTTTGACTAACAGCCAACCCGCGAGAAAGTCCCAACATGGCAAATACGCTTCGTAATATCCGTCAAAGCGACCACATGCAACATAAGCCATGGAGAGTGCGCAGGAGCCTAAACGGCGATAGTCTGCCTCATGATGGGTCAGTGTTTTCAGCTGAGAAAAATAATCACTGCCACGACGAAATGCATGGCCCACCCCGATAATAGCTTCTTCGTTATGGCAAGTATTACTAACGTTAATCGGCTTACCATTCAACCACGCCCCCATATTATGCTGGGCGACAAAGAGCTCTTCACTCACGGGGTTATAAACGATGCCAAACTCGACCTGCCCACTTCGTATAAATGCAAGGGATACTGACCAAAAAGGTACTTGGTGTAAGTAATTGACTGAGCCGTCTATCGCATCAATCACCCAGTAGCTATCCCCCCCCTCCGAAGCCGACTTCATACCACGCTCTTCACCAATGATACCGTCATCAGGAAAATCTGTCGTAATATGCTGTCGAATAAGGTCTTCTGTCGCGTAATCGGCTTCGGTCACGAGGTCATTACGGGCAGGAAAAGAAACTCGCATCGTACTACTTTTCAGTAAATAGCTTTTTGCAAGCCTCCCAGCCTCTTTGACTATCTTAACCGCCGTTTCACAGCGGCTTTCTGATGATGAGTATCGTGCTGCATTCACTAAATAAAACCTTAGAACATGAATAAACCCTGACAAGTATGAGACAGGCTCGTGAAGAAAACATGACACTCATAAATTTGTAAACAAGGATGCCACCATTCGCCACCCATCTGTTAAATGCTCCATCATATGGTGATTGGCGTTTACGGGTAATAATCGTCCACCCTTATCCCTTTCCTTTGTCACCAATTTTCTTCATGGCATAGACATCAAAATCAGCGTCGTGCAGTTTCTTTGACACAATTTTCTCCCGCAGTGATAGTCTCCTCATAATCCATCCAGAACATGACTTAGGTGTGGGTCACTTCCTATTGCGGGTCGATGCTTATGCCGGGCTAATGGTGAATTGATGCGTAATTGCGCGCTGCTCATCCGCGAGAGCTTCAAGCTTTTGACTACTGCTATAAAGCGCTTGGGCATGCTCTGCATTTTGGCATGCCAGCGCTTCGAACTCGTGCATCGTCGCCGCAATATCTTGTGTCGCTTGCTTTTGCTGCATGGCTGAAGAGGCTATCTGGATATTGCTCTGCTCCATTTCACTGATTTTAGTGAGTACCGTTTGCAATGAAGCGTCATTTTCTTGAGCGTGCCTTTTGGCTTCTTCGACAGATTCAACAACCTGGATAATTTGGCTGACTGACTGTTCGGCCTGTTGACGGAACCCTTCAATCATTGACTTAATTTCATTAGTTGAATCCGATGTTTTGCTTGCCAGCACACGTACCTCATCGGCGACAACAGAAAACCCTCGTCCGTGCTCCCCCGCACGAGCGGCTTCAATGGCGGCGTTCAGTGCCAATAAGTTAGTTTGGTCAGCGACCGATTGAATAATATCACTAACATTGCTCACCTTTTCACTTTGAACTGCCAGTTCGTGGATAGTGGCTTGTGTCGTCGCCATAACGTCTGATGACAAAGAAATCACCGTTAAGTTTTGCTCTAACCCTTTTGCCAATGAATGGATGGAATCCGATGCTTCGCTGGCTTGGTCTCGAGATGCACAGATAGAGTGTGTGATATCCCCCATGCTGCACTCCAACTCTTCGAGAGAGGACGATATATGAATTACTTGTCCACGCTGCTCATCCAGTGCTGAAGAGAGTTGCTGCGTTGTATGCTGGGTTTGATGATGGGATTCCGATAACGTATCAGCAGAAAGCGTCAAACGGGTAATCAACGAAGAGAGCTGTTCAACCATTTTCTCTATATATCCACCCAACTTACCAAACTCGTTGTTCAACCAGTAAGGGGTCCCTTTGGTTAAATCACCGCGACTGACCTTCTCGACGTTTGCCATTGTGAAAGAGAGTGCTTTACGAATGGATTGACCGACATGAACACTAACAGCAACCGCGAAGGCTAATCCAATCAAGCCGCCAACCATCAGTTGTTTTTCGAACAGAGAAACACGTGACAGCATGGATGCTGAAAGTGATTTGGTATAGGCATAGCTAAGGCCAGTGATAGTTTCCACATTATCAATAATCTGATCTTCTAGGGTGCCATTTTGTGCGATCTCATCCAATAAATCAGTTTGGCGTAGTGTCATCGCATAATGTGCATTCAGTGTCCCTGTCTCGCCATACACCGCGTTAGAGTACTGATCCAATAGTGGTTTCATTCTATCGTAGAGCGCCGGCGCTTCACGTTGCAGATCATCAATGCTGTCGGCATAGCGAGACTGTGCACTCATGTTAATTCGTTGCGCTGCTCTAATCTCAGAAAGCTCAGAATGGAGTAATCCTTCTTGTGTTTGCGATTGTAAAATAGCGATTCGGAGATTCAGGTTAGATAACTCACTACTTCCAGAAGCCGCCAATAATGTGTACCCCTGTTGTAACAGTAGGTTACTCAATTCACCAAACGCTATTTTGTCATCAAGTAGTGGCCACATGCCCTCTAATATCTGTAGTTTCTTATCGATTATTTGTGCGATGTTCCCTTGGTAGGTTGCCATTTGCTCGTTGATTTCCGTCATCACGGCACTCAATGAGTTATTTTCAAGTGCCTGATCGCCATAGGTCCCATACTCTAGCGTTCCATGCTCTAATGCCCCGCGGTGATTCTGATAGAAAACACCCCAATGCTGGACAAATTGCTCCACTTGGTTAGTAAGCTGCAACGCTTCAGCTTCAAATTCGTCAATATAGTGCTGGCTTGTTGCCATATTAAGCTGTCGAGAGAGCATCAAGAACTCTGCCGCAATATGATTTGCATCAACAAGAAGCTTTACTGCATCGTCATTGACCGCTTTTAAGTTTCCTCCCAAAGCCCGCTGCTCATACACGGCACTCAATGAAATGGCGATAATCAATGCCGTCAGCAGAGCAAAGCCAAGGTAAACTTTTTTAATAATATAAACGTTTTTCATAATCCCTCTGAAAGCGCTTCCAGTCGCACGCGTAGAACATCCATATAAATTGATACGGGTAGTGAGACCACGTAGATAAATAGGCATGCGAAATAACGAATAATGCCCTATAACAGTTGCA
This sequence comes from bacterium sp. HQB-150, assembly GCA_043421945.1. Classification (GTDB taxonomy): domain Bacteria; phylum Pseudomonadota; class Gammaproteobacteria; order Enterobacterales; family Vibrionaceae; genus Thaumasiovibrio. Next base: position 20,375 of record JBHOGO010000033.1, read on the forward strand.
GGGTTTTAGCGTACTAAATGATGGTGTTGAAAGGTTTTGAGAGAGTCACATCACTACGGCAAACCGTGATAAAATATGACAAAGCAGCCAAATTGAGAGGTGAGTCATACCTTGCCTCTACGACATCGTCATCGGTAGGGGATATTTTAATTAAAATACAATTTCTAGGCTTAGGGGAAAACGATAACGGATAGTTTGTCACCAACAGTAAAAAGGCACGCTTGAAATATATTTCATAAAACCGGTATTTTTGAGTGTTTTTGAAAACACTTGTGCCCGAATATCAAAAATTTCATGGTAGCGGCTACGAGCCTTAATCGCTGTTGAAAAGCGTGCTAAACCAGTCATCAAGCTTCATTACCGCTTGTTCTTCTCCATTAATAACCACCCATTGTGCTTCCTTTGCTTGTTGCCAAGTGATCTCCCCTGTGGCGAGCGCATCCAGCACATCAAGTTCAGTTACTAGCATTAGGGCATCATTCTCTAGCGGATCATTTGCTCCTGTGACACTCACCTGCGCATCTAATTCAACAAGGCTGTAGTGCCCTTTAATCGCTTCAAACAGAGCAAAGTCGATACGCTCTTCCCTTCCGACGGTTTGCGCCAGTACGGCTTTGAAAGAATACAGGCGGAAATGATCAGGCTTCTCTTGATTCTTAAAGGTATCGTTTTGCCTTGCGGTGATCACACGATCAAAAACCACTAATGATCCCGGCTCTGTCGTTAAGTTGAATCCAACCGATTGATGTAACCCACACGCTTGACTCAGCGCTGAAAAAAGCACTAACGCACACACTATATTTCTTACCATTTATCAGGATCTCGTACCTAGTTATACTGACCTAGCGTTCACAGAGAAGAATAAAAAAAGAGGCGAATACCACCTCTTTTTTATGCCCCTTCTGTTATTCAAAATATCCGGTTTTCAAGATATTCTTTATGAAAAGCATCTATCGAACAATCAGCATGATCTCTTCTGGCGAAACGCCTTTATCGAAATAGCTCATGAACAATCCGAATTGCTCAAGGTTGCCGTTTGCAAAGCTAAAGCGACCGTCTTGTATCTGCTGTCCCATCACCTGTTGACCATTTGAGCCCGCCACTAAGATTTGATTCAGTGCCTCACGGGAGGTGTTGACTTCAACATCTGGCTTCTCTAGCGCTTTTTCATGAAGTTGGGCGACACCGTTTCTGATCTCAAGAGTGTAAGACTCATTGGTATCTTCAAAATGGTACGCCAATGCCATCTCCACATTCAGGGTCTCTTCGGCAATCAACGTTGCGGTCATCATGTCAAAAATTTGCTTACTCGGTAGTGCCGTCAGTACATCAAGCGATGCAAAGCTGATCATGTTAGAAAAGTCTCGCGTTCCTTCTAACTCAGCTGCAGCATTCAGCGCCCAGTTGCGCCAGTTAATATTCACTTGGTCTGCCGCCCACTGCTTGTAAGCTTGTGCTTTAAGCAATCTGGCTTCCTTATCCTCTTTATTGACAGTGATAGGGTAAGACAATATCTCAGCAGCAAAGGTGTAGTTTTCTGCCTCAATGGCTGCTTTCGCAGTCTTAACAACATTGTCTCGACCGCCCATTAACTCAACGAAAGATTTCGCGCGCTGCTGGTAAGCCATCGGCTCGAGTTGCCAAGGATCAGCTTCAAAGAACCCCATATACCCAACGTAAATTTGGCGGACGGAGTGTGCGACAGTGCCATAATGCTCTCCCAGCCAAGGGTGCTCAGCGAGATGTGGCGGCAACTTAACAACTTCGACCAATTCATCAGGTGTCAGCCCTTTGTTCATATGGCGGATGGTTTGGTCGTGCGTGTATTGAATCGCATCACGATACGCGGTCAACACGTCATCAACGGCTGCTTTTCCTTCGACAGGTCGACCATGGGAGTTAATCATTATCTCAACGTCAAACTCTCGCATCGTGTCAATGCCCTTAAACCACATACTCGGATCACGGAACTTCGTCCCTCGAATCGTATGCAGGTTCGGGAAGTTTTCACCTTGAAGTACTTCTGCGGCATGGAGGATTTTTTGCTCTGGTAGATAAACAACTATCTCGTCTTTTGTCTCTGAAGGGACGTTAACGATCTGCATATTGACACCCGAGATGGTGATATCAAGTGTCTCTTTATCGCCAATAAGTACGTTAGGTTCAATGAATGAGATATCCCCCTGCATAAAACGCGGGCCAAGACCGTCATTAACCGTTCCGTGCTCACCCTCTTCAACATGTTTCGCCCCCGTGTAAGAGGTACGTTGCCCCAGTAGTGGGCCCAGATTCGATGACCAATTTGCAACGGCATCGGTTAGCCCTGCCTGTGCAATGATCTGAACTTCACCCGAATCTACCTGCTCGTCATTAACCCACGCACGCACACCTGAAATATGATCGATATGGTTATGTGTGTAGATGATCGCTTTCACTGGCTTATCAGTGATCTGTCGAAAATGCGCTTTAACCGCCTCTGCCATTTGTACCGATTCGCCCGGATCGACAATGATAATGCCATCATCACCTTCAATCATTACAGGGGTATCAAGACCAAAGCCGTACCCCAAATAGACATTGTCATCAACTTGAAGAATAGCCTGATCCATCTTTCTACCATGCTTGGTTAACGTAGGATGAACATGGTCTGAAACTGCCGTGTACGCCAATGACTCTCCGGTTCGAGACAACACTTGAATACGTTCACCCGCTCCCCAGAATAAGTTCGACTCATGCTCAAACAACACTCCGTCATCATAGCGAGCATCTAAATCGATATTTTGGTAATGAGAAGCCGAATTCGTTCTCAGGTGTTGCCCCTCTGAAGAGATAGCTTCTACAACCGGCGTTGCTGAAGCAAATCCCGAGGTGAGTAATGCGCTCGCGATAGCGATTGGAAGAACCATTTTCTTAACGGTATTAGCCATAACAGTGACCCTATTCAATGTCGAGTATTTGGTTAAATTCACGAGGTCTATGTTACGGGCACCGCATTCATCGAACGACAGGCATATCATATAATTAACTATCGGTTTTACGATATGACATAACTTCACCATACTGTAAGCATGAAGGTATGAGCGTCTAGCGATAAGCATGATTACATGACTGCTGATATACGAGCATTGATATACCAACACTGATAGATGAGCAAAAAGATATGAGTAATGACATCCCTAATTTCAATCTGTTAGCTGTTTTCTCTGCGGTAATGGAGCATGGTAGCCTCAGTAAGGCGGCTGAGCACCTCAATACCAATCAGTCCACCATTAGTACGGCACTAGGGCGATTAAAGCGCGATGTAGGGCAAGAGTTGTTTGTACGCAATGGACGCGGTGTATCCCCTACTGCTTACTCAACGAGCTTATATGCGCAGATCAAAGATCCTATCCACATGCTTAATGGCGTCTTCCAGTCAATGCATCAGTTTGATGAAACATCAGCAGAAAGGAAGTTTGTGATTTCAGCGCCTGAGCACTTACAGTGGGCTCTACTCAATCACTTTCATCACTTGCCCTACGAGGGGATTTCACTCGAAGTTCATGACCACTCAGAACGTGACGAACACATGTATGAAGATTTACTCAAACAGAAGTTTGATGCTGTTATTGACGTTGTGATTCCGAGTCATTCAAGCTTTGCCAATAAAAAGTTACATGATGGCGAGTTTGTTATCGTCTGCAGCGACACGCACCCTCGTATTCAAGGAAGTCTCAGCGAGGCCTGTTTCATGCAGGAGAAGCATGCGCTATTAAACAGAACGCGAAATCAGTTATATAGTTTAAGTCTCTATACTTCTCTGGATTTAAGTCAGCGTCAGGCAGTTTTATACGGCAGCTCCCTCTTTGCCAACATGCTGCTATGCAGTCAAACCGACTATTTAACGGTTGTCCCCCTATCGATGGCATCACAATTTAAGCAGCGTTTAGGGCTTCAGCTCTTCAAGCCGCCCTTCGAGGCAGCACCGATGACCAATCATCTTATTTGGCTTAAGAAAAACACTAACGATGCCGCCAACCAATGGCTAAGAAAAGAGATTGCGAAAATTTCGCCCGACAGCCAGCCTGAATAAGCACGACCAAAGTATTGATAAGAAATGCCCTTTACCAAACGGAACAATGGTAGAAAAAGGGAGCAACGAGAAATTAATGAACGACCCAGTGCAATAGGATTAGGGTGGGAGTTTAGAGAGATTGATATCTCCACGGGTGAGATAAACAAAAAGCCAATGACTATGCATTGGCTTTTGGAGTATTACTTTTAAACATACCTTCAGGCTTGGCCCTTCAAGACTTCAGCGAACAAGCGAGGTATTTTCTCCAACTTCCGTAGGACGTAATATCGGTAGCACCTTCTAGCCCTATGGATTCACATATAAAGCCTTTCACCCACTCACCTGACGCAATTTCAACACTCCCTAGCCCCAGAGGGTGGGGAATTTGAACCAGTAAAGCGCCAAGCTTTTGCACAGGTACTCGCCAGATTTCAACGTCGATAGACTTACCCTGCTGAGGACTACGCACCAACCCAGGTCTTAATGGTGGGCCACCAGCGAGACAATACAACGCGTAGTTTTCTGATGTCGTCGTCCGTTGCTTAAAATTAGCACCCAGCTCAATGAGCTGATGATTAAGCGCAAGATCTCGCATGTGAGCACCACACACTAACAAGTCAACGCACTCTGAATTATCCAGCTCTTTTTCTGTCGCACCGAGCGGTAGGCTCATTAGAGCTTGCCACTCACTCGCAAGATAGAGCAGCTGTTGATCTTCAAATGCAGGCGCAAACATCGTCACACCAAATGGTAAACCGATGTCCGTAAAACCTGCAGGCATGGCAATGGCGCTATAATCCAACAAATTCATGAAGTTGGTGTAGTAACCCAAGTTAGAGTTTAAGGTGATAGGATCAGCTTCAACCTCATTAATCTTATAAATCGTACCTGTTGTCGGGGTCAACACCACATCGACTTCATCCATCAATCGATCACACTGCACCTTATACTCTTGTAATTGATACATCGCTTTGAAGGTATCTGCGGCAGAAAAATCTCTCGCACCACCGATAATACTCTGAATTACCTCAAGGCATTGTTCAGCATCACTCTCGAAAAAAGCTTCTATCGCCGCATATCGTTCAGCAACCCAAGGACCTTGATAGAGTAATTTAGCCGCTTCTATGAAAGGTCCGAGGTTAAATGGAATCACCTCCGCTCCCATTGACTCCAAACGCGCGACGGCTTGAGCATAAAGCTTTCGATACTCTTCATTACCGAAGAACATCAAATGCTCTTCAGTTGGAATACCTACTTTTAGCGCGGAGAATGGCTTATTCACCCCTATGACCGAGTCATCATAAGCGTGACGAGCAAAGCAATCTTGCTCATCGTAACGAGCGCCAATTTGATACAGCAACGCAAGCTCATCGGCACTCTTAGCCATAAACGTGACACAATCAAGACTTCGACAAGCGGGCACAACACCACGACAGCTAACAAGCCCTTTCGTTGCTTTCAAGCCATAGAGATTATTGAATGCTGCGGGGACACGGCCTGAACCTGCGGTATCCGTTCCTAGGGAGAAATAAACTTGATTACTGGCGACTGAAACCGCACTCCCAGAACTCGAACCTCCCGAAATATACTCAGGATCAATGCTATTTTTGACGGAACCCCAAGGATTTCTCGTACCCACTAACCCAGTAGCAAACTGATCAAGACTGGTTTTACCTAACGGAACAGCCCCCGCTTTAATCAACAGCTCTACCACATAGGCAGACTCTGTCGGTTGATAGCGATAGGCATCACAACCTGCAGTTGTTTCTAGACCTTCCAGGTCAATGTTATCTTTGATAGCAAACGGGACACCATAAAGTGGTAATTGACGGCTATCTTGCTCAGCTAACTTATTTAAATACGTATCTAGCTGGTCATCAGAAATCAATGAAATCCATGAGTTGGTCGCATCATTTCGAGCTTGCTCAAGCTTACTACGCAAAAACACACCAGGGGTTAACGCCTCTTTTCGATATGCTTCCACTAAAGCTTGAATAGTCATTGGTTGAAGTTGTTCATTTACAGCCGGTGTAGTCATCATCTCTGTCCTTCACATCATTACACTTCACAAGTATTCACAACAAGTAGCGGCTCACCTGCATGTACCTGTGCACCTGCATCATGGCAAATGGAATCAATGACACCTGACACACTTGCCGTCACTTCAAGTTCCATTTTCATTGCCTCTAAAATCATTACCACGTCGTTCTCTTTAACCATTTGCCCTGGCTCAACCAGAACCTGCCAAATATTACCTGCGACATGGCTCTCTATGGCTTCTTGACCATCCCTTAGCGCTGTTTGAACGGACGTTTGATCGATTTCAGTCGCGACAAAATTGGCTTCCCCTGTCTCCTCCCAACGCTGGCGTTCTTCTTCAAATGCGGTTTGTTGGCGGGTCTTACATGTTTTTATCTCATCAGCATGTTCATCGATTAGTGCTTGATAGTCAGCCAATGAAAACGTTGTCTCTTCAATCTTTACTGGATAGTTCCCCAGCGGATGATTCTCACGAATGTCCAATAGTGCTTCGGCACTCACTTCATAAAACTTGATTTGGTCAAAGAATCGAAGAAGCCAAGGTTTGCTAAACGCTTCGGTTTGACGATAGCGATTCCACATTTGCAGAGTACGGCCGACAAACTGGTATCCTCCCGGCCCTTCCATGCCATAGACACACATATAAGCGCCGCCGATACCCACGGCATTTTCAGGCGTCCATGTACGCGCAGGGTTATACTTTGTTGTCACCAAACGATGGCGAGGGTCCATGGGTGTGGCTACCGGCGCACCAAGATAAACATCCCCAAGCCCCATTACCAAGTAATTGGCGTCGAAGACAATCTTTTTAACGTCTTCCACTGAATCTAAGCCATTAATACGACGAATAAACTCAATATTGTCAGGGCACCACGGTGCACCTTTACGAACAACTTCATCGTATTTTCGAATCGCTAAGCGTGTGGCTTCATCATCCCAAGAAAGCGGTAGATGTACGACACGAGCTGGCACGGTTAACTCATCAATATTATCTAACTCCGATTCAATCACTTCTAATTCATCCAGTAATTGCTCACGAGGAAGTATAAGATTGTCATAGTGAATTTGTAGCGAACGTATCCCTGGCGTAAGCTCCTCAACACCATACAATTGCTTTTGCTGTAATTTAAGCATCAACGCATGAACACGAAAACGTAAGCGGATATCTAACACTTGTGGACCGTACTCCACCAATAGATAGTCTTCACCACTCGGGCGATAAACCACTTGTTCTCCAAAGCGTGTTGCTGGAATCGTTTTTATTACTGGGGAGGATAGCGTGGCAACAGGAAGCGCTAACTCAGTCACCTCACCAGTTGGAATTTGCGCGAGTTGAAGACGTTCTGCCTCTTCGGCATCCTCTATCGATACGGGAATAAAGCGAATCTTATCGCCCGCTTTGAGTTGCCCCATCTTCCAAAGATCGGCCTTAATGATTGTCGCAGGGCATACAAAGCCACCAAGACTCGGACCATCGGGTCCCAAAATAACAGGCATGTCGCCAGTAAAATCAATCGTGCCAACCGCATAGGCATTATCATGAATATTCGATGGATGTAACCCTGCCTCTCCACCATCAATACGCGCCCAATTTGGCTTAGGACCAATGAGACGAACCCCCGTTCGACTTGAATTAAAATGCACCTTCCAATCCGCTTCAAAGAAGGCATCTATATCCTGTTGGGTGAAGAAATCGGGTGCACCATGCGGACCATAAATGACACGGATCTCCCACTCTCCATTGAAGGAGGGTTGAACAATCGCATCGACTGCACGCTCAATACCTTGTTGGCCAGCCTTTTGTTTGTCTATCGATTGCTTACCTGCCGACGGCTTGTCTTTGTTAATGTGAAGTACATCACCCGCACATAAGGCACGACCTGCATGACCGCCAAATTGACCCAATGTAAACGTCGAGCGGCTCCCTAAATATTCTGGACAATCGATACCTCCCAATACCGCAAGGTAAGTTCTAGCACCATTAGTGATCGTCCCTAACTTAAGCGTTTGGCCCGCCTCAACGGCAACAATCTCTCCCACTGAAAGTGGATGCCCGTCAAGTGACGCTTGAATGTCAGCGCCTGTTAGCGCGATAGAGGTTGCCTGATTAAAGCGAAGCGTCGGACCGGAGATGATAATCTCTAAACCTGCACATGATTCATCATTTCCTAATAAGAAATTTGCCAAACGGAAACTGAGTGAATCCATTGGTCCCGATGGTGGAACACCGATATCCCAATACCCTTTTCGAGCTGGGTAATCTTGAATTGTTGTCTGGGTACCACCGCTAATCACATCAAAGGTATTCGGCTTAAACACAAAATGATTAAGAGATTGGGTCAGCACTTCACCTTGTTGTACTAATTCACTGCTTAATAGCTGGCTAAGATAATGCTTATTATGCTCAATCCCATAGATAACGCTGCTGTCTAGCGCTTGTTTAAGCTCTGACAACGCTGTTGCGCGATCTTGCGCATGCACAATAACTTTCGCTAGCATCGGGTCAAAGAATGGAGAAACTTCTACACCTGCCTCTATCCAATGCTCGATACGTAAATTGTCTTGCTCTGCCCATGCAACATGACTCAATAGCCCTGCGCAAGGTTGAAAATTCTTATTGGCATCTTCAGCATATAACCGAACTTGAATAGCATGCCCTTTCGGTTTCAAATCTGCTTCAAGACGCGGTAGATCAAGCACTTCTGCACCTTGGTGAATCATCCATTCGACGAGGTCAACGCCGAAAACTTCTTCGGTGACTCCGTGCTCTACCTGCAAACGGGTATTCACCTCTAGAAAGTAAAACGCTTGTGCTTGCTGGTCGAGAACAAACTCGACAGTACCCGCATTTCGATATTTGACCTCTTGCGCCAAACGAATCGCTGTTTCTTGTAGAGCCTTTCGAGTCTCATCGCTTAAATGGGGGGCGGGAGTCTCTTCAATCACTTTTTGATTTCGGCGCTGAGCAGAGCAGTCACGTTCACCTAAAGCAACCACATGCCCTTTGCCATCTCCAAAAATCTGCACTTCAATATGGCGAGCTTGCTGAATGAATTTCTCAATGAAAACACCGCTGTTACTGAAGTTGTTCTCGCTTAAGCGCTTAACACTATCAAACGCTTCTGATAGCTCATTAGCAGAGGAGCAACACTGCATGCCAATACCACCACCACCCGCGGTACTTTTGAGCATCACGGGATAGCCAATGCGTTCAGCTTCTTCCAATGCTTCTTGCTCATCCTTAAGTAGTTCAGTACCCGGTAATAAGGGAACACTAGCGAGCGTTGCAATTTGACGAGCTGAGTGTTTCAAACCAAATGAACGCATTTGTTCCGCCGTTGGGCCTAGGAACACTAACCCTTCTTTTTCACAGCGTTCAACAAATTCTGGGTTTTCACTTAGAAAGCCATACCCTGGATGGATAGCCTCAGCACCCGATGATTTTGCGAGTGCGATGATTTTATCTTGGTCGAGATACGTGTCCGACGCAGCGCCTTTTCCAAGTGAAAATGCTTGATCAGCATCGATAACATGCAAACTTTGAGAATCTGCCTCGCTGTATACTGCGATACTTCCAATATTGAGTTGCTTTAAAGTGCGGATAATTCGGCAGGCAATTGCGCCTCGGTTAGCAATTAAGACCTTACTAAACATAATTTCGTCCCTAAAATCCGGGGCGTCCCGGAAAAATAAAGAGCATCAAACAGGGTCGTCCCTTGCTCATTTTTACAGCGGTTTCGCTGGCTCTATTGCCAAACAATGACTTCAACAGGGGTGGGATTATAGGCATTGCAAGGGTTATTGAGCTGTGGGCAATTCGACATCAGTACAATCGTATCCATGTGTGCTTTAAGCTCGACGTACTTTCCTGCACCACTAATACCGTCAGCAAAGGTGAGTCCACCTTCCGATGTAACAGGGACATTCATAAAAAAGTTAATATTATGGGTAATATCGCGCTTGGTCATACCAAACTGCTCGTTTTCAGCCACTGCCAACAACCAACTATCGCGGCAAGCATGCATACACTTTTTATCCACGGCATAACGAACGGTATTACTCTCTGTCGCACATGCGCCGCCAAGCGTATCGTGTCTGCCACAGGTATCCGCAACAATTTCCAACATCACATTCCCAAGATCAGAAACGATCTCTGTTCCTGCGGTTAAATAGACATTACCCTGCTCACGAATGGTATCGATAGCGCTATAGCGCTCTGAAGGATCATTAGCATTATAAAACAAGGTATCAGCCGCCTGATTACCCTCTAAATCCAAGATACGAATAGTTTGCCCCTTCTTTACTACCTTCATGTAGTAATCTCCTGCAGGTACAACATCTCGATAAATGGCTTGATTTGGATCTAATTGGCTTTCTACAATCATTTTCAACTCCCTGACAGCTGTCACTAACAACTGTGAAAAAACAACAACGATTAACAACAGTGGTTAACAGCAGACGGTTCAACTCCCTGTTTCACCTTGGCGGCGTAACGACGGTTATTTTCAAACCCCCGCGTATTCTCTTCACGATAATTAAGGCAAGCATCGCTCTCCACTATCGGCTCAGATTCAAATATCGAAATTTCTACAGGTTTATAAGGATAAGTTTCAGATGGGTTTAGTGGGTGAGGACAGGTTGTCATCACTACCAGCGTATCCATCTCAAAGCGCAACTCAATGCAGGCACCAGCGTTACTATGCTCAGAGGCATAAGACAAATTACCAACCTCATCCGTTGATACTTTACTAAACAGGTTTAAGTTGGCTGCCAGATCGCGCTTCCCTAAACCATATTTTGCAACCTCAACTAACAAGGCATCGTAGCCATTTTGTTTCCATTGATTCCGCTCTGTTTGGTAGTCACGCTCACCCCATTTTTTTGCTACTTTGCTTTTATTCGCGACACCGCACACCGTATCAATCCATCCGGTATCATCACGAACAATCGAACAGAAAATTCGCCCCATATCTGAGTAAAGGCAGTTACCGGTTGATAGCTTGAACGTGTGCTGGCACTTAAGCGTGTCTGGTGCGTTATAGCGCTCTAATGGGTTAGTTGAATTATAAAAAAGGACACTGAGGTTTGCTCCGCCTTCTAGATCTTTAAATCTTACTGTACGTCCTTTGGGAATCACCATTGACCAATGCGCTGCACCGGGTAGGGTGTCTGAAAAAATCACATCCTGTGTTGCTGACATATTCAATTCCTTATGCAATATCTTTTAGAAATAGTTCTGGTGCAGCTTGTTCACCACGCTCGGTAGGGATATCAAATGTCACCTGTGCACCAAACCTTTCAGGTGCTTGCTCATCATGGCGGGTATGGTCAAACACCCAAAGTCGGTTCCCTAAATGAAACCCCTCACTGAGATCGTGTGTGATCATAAACACCGTTAGATTTTGCTCTTTCCATAGTGATTTCACCAAGACATGCATATCTTTTCTGATCCCAGGATCAAGTGCTCCAAAAGGTTCATCAAGGAGTAAGATCCTCGGCTTTTTGATCAACGCTTGGGCTATCGATAAGCGCTGTCTCATCCCACCAGAAAGCTCATGCGGGTATTTGTCTTGCGCAGGAAGCAGCCCGACTTGTTCCAACATGGCGAGAGCTTGTGTTTTTGCCTGCTGTTTTTTTTCACCGAACAGCCGGCCGAAAAACGAACTGGCGATGCCATTGGTTTCGAATTCGAAGCCCAACATGACGTTCTCTAGTGCCGTCAAATGTGGAAATACTGAGTATTTTTGAAAAACAATACCGCGCTCTACACTGGGCTCTTGAGCCAACGGTTTACCATCGAGGAGAATATCACCACTCGAAGGCGCTTCCGTGCCGAGGAGCATATTGAGGAAAGTGGTTTTACCACAGCCCGACGCTCCAACAATACTGACGAAGTCCCCTTCATTAACCACAAGGCTAAGGCGTTCAAGGACAATATTGTCACCGTATTCTTTCCATAACTGTTTAACTTCGATAATAGGTTGCGGCTTAGCCATTATTATCTCCCTGCATTTGGTGATACCAAGGGCTCAACTTCTTCGATGCTAACCGTAACAACCAGTCCATGCTGTACGCCAATACTGTGATCCATAATACGTATGGCAGAATCACGTCCATTGATAGGTAACGACGTACAAGGAAAATGCGATAGCCCAACCCTTCTGTTGCAACGATGGCTTCTGCTGCAATCAAGAACAGCCAAGCACTACCTAGCGTAAGACGCACTGCCTCAATCAGCTTTGGCATGATTTGCGGCAAAATAACACGAACGACAATTTGCCAACTATTACCGCCTAGAGTTTGCGCTTTAATTAACTGCTCATCAGGTAAGCTCTGCACTCGCAGCTGAATATCACGAATGATAACGGGACAGATCCCCATCACAATGAGCACCACTTTAGAGAGTTCACCTACACCGAAGGAGATAAATAGAATCGGTAATATCGCCATCGGAGGGATTAATGAGATTGCGGTAATGACTGGTGTCAGTGACGAGCGAACCAAGGGAATAATCCCAGTAGCGATTCCTAGTGAAAGTCCCAGCAATGCACTGACCCCTATCCCCCACCCCAAACGAGTAAGGCTGGCGAAGGTATCTGTCCACAGCAAGTATTCACCCGTTCGCTTACTTGGAGTAAATGCCATTCTGTCGATAGCGTCTGCAAAGCTACTAAATGCGGGTAGAAGCTTGTCTGCAGAATTCGCCGCTAATCGGGCATCCGACGCCACCAAATAGACAACAATTAAAATGATAAAGGGCATTAAACCCAACATCATGCTGCCATGCCGCGATGCATGGCGATTAATCACTTTGGTCATAACAACTCCATTTCCTTAGATTTACAACGATGGTTACAGCTTGTCTTCTGCTGCCATCTGCATGTATTCAGAGGTAAAACGAAGTTTGATATTACTCGGGTCACCGTAAACGCCCGAAGGAGTCTCAATGCCAATAAAGCCAGCATCCGGCGCGCCATCACCTAACAAGCCATGCTCAAAAGAGAACTCACTCACCTTCTGCATCGTGGTTGCCAATTGCGGGCTAGTCGTAAAGGTGACTGCGTCATTTGGGGAGTAAAACATGTTGGTCGCTTTAAGCTGCGATTTATAGCCTTCAAGGTCTGTGCCGGATGATAATGCCATGTAAGATTTGGCTTCATCCCCTTGTGATGACGACTGCATGATAGACATGATTTCATACCATGCACCGGTTAAGGCTTTACCTAACGCAGGGTGTTCTTGCAAAGTCTCGGTATTCACTACCAGCAAATCGATAATTTCACCGGGGATGTGAGAAGAGTTAAAAACAAATGAGGTATCTGGCTGAGCAGTAATTTCAGTCAACAATGGATTCCAAGTCACGACAGAAGTCACATCATTGGTACTAAATGCCGCTACCAGATCGGCATCGGAAGTATTCACCACTTTGACGTCTCGTTCACTAAGACCAACGCTTTCTAACGCGCGCGCCATCAGGTAGTGAGAGACACTAAGCTCAACCAAGTTGATGTTTTGCCCTTTAAGGTCTTCTAATCCTTTATTGCCCTTCAGCACAATACCATCATTGCCATTCGAGAAATCACCAACAACTAAGGCGGTAGAGTCTACGCCACTCGCTGCTGGAATCGTTAGGGCATCCATATTGGTCATCACTGTGGCATCAAACTGACCCGTCGTAAATTGGTTAATTGACTCGATATAATCATTCACTTGGATGACATCTATCTCGATGTCGTATTTATCTGCCCATTTATCAAGAATGCCAGAGTGATCAGCGTAGTCCCATGGCATCCAACCAACATAAATAGACCAAGCTAACGTGAATTGTTGTTTTTCGGCAGCAAGTGCTGCTGGGGGAAAAGCAGAAGTGAGTAAGCTGGTACCGACAGCCATTGCAAGTAGACTTTTATTGATTTGAGCTTTCATTGGAATCTCCTCCATGAGTCACTGAAAAATTGCACAAGAGACATAACCAATAGCTTGGTTTAATCTCCCGGGCTTCTATCCCTCCGTGTGACCCCTTACGAGGTTGACAACTCTTGACCCAGACGCTGTAAACACAGCCGGAACCCTAGATGTCTATTGCCAAATTGTCGTTAAAGACGTGGATTAAGCCATCGTTCTTTAGCGTTATGCTCTTGTGTAGCGACTTTAATCAATACAAGTTGCATGCCAACCCCAAAAGGCAGCCAATCAATGAGATATAAAGACTGAAAGTGACCATTAGTGCTTTATTAATACCCAATTTGGTGCGCTAGGCTCTATAACGGTGCAACTACAGATACAAAAAAGCTCGCTAAAAGAGCGAGCTTTTAAAATACGCGGCAAGAACAAAAATAGTCACTTGCCCCTATAGCTTAACTGGTGATATCAGGCTTCGACAAACTCTAGCGACGCATATGACGGTTGCGAGAAGAACGCTCTTTATGTGCCGACGCTGCTTTTGCTTGCGATTTCAAAATAGAATCAACCGTAAGCTCCATCGGCTCTTTTGGCTTCAGTCCGTGTGGGAACGTACGCGCTCGAGGCGGGATTTCAAACTCTTCAGCAGAAGCACGCGGCATACGCTTAAAGCGATAAAGGTAGAAGTTCTCTAGCTTCTCACGTGCCCACTCTGTCTTCTTCAAGTACTTCACACTGCTAGCAACCGATGGATTAGTGCGGAAACAATTTAAACGCATGGCGGTATCAAGGATGTCCCAACCATAAAAGTCGACCAACTCTTGCAGCAATATTTCTAGCTTCAACCCGTGGAGAGGGTTGTTCTGCTGCAATTCAATTCTTTCTTCTTCAGTCATGGTGAACTCCTAGTCAGGATGTTATTTAAATCGATTAGGCATCATTACAAATGAAAACCGTCAATGAAGGTGTTCACTCATTACCTTTCTTTGCCCTTGAAAGCAAAACGCTCACTGGATCATCAGGGAACGCTCTATGCCTCGAGCCAGAATAAAGTATAGGAGACTGTGCTTGTGCAATTTCCTATCTTCAAAACGTAAAAAAGCCCGCTAAATATAGCGGGCTTTTTCGAATGTGGCGGAGGGATAGGGATTTGAACCCTAGAAGGGCTATTAACCCTTGCCGGTTTTCAAGACCGGTGCTTTCGACCACTCAGCCATCCCTCCGTTGTGGCGCGCATAATAACGAGTCACAGAGTGTGTGTAAAGCAATAATCAACCTAGACACACTCAACTGCTTAATTTACCAACAACAAGCCGTTATTTAGCCCGCCAGTATGAGGTGTAGTCAATACTTTGCGGCATACCGTATTTGCTTTGAACCATTCGAGATCTCTTTCAATGAGATTGAACAGCACAATATTGCTTTACTCGTATAAAAATTAACTCCCCGCCTCTTTAAAATGAAGAAATCATCCTGCTCTTCGCTTCAGCGAGAAAAAATGCTTTTTGCCGCATTGTAGTAACCAATATTGGTCGAACAGTGGAAAATTTAAACTGACGTTGGTTGCATCCATTTTTTCACCGTTCACTTTGATGGCGTTGTTATCAATTAGCTCACAAGCAATACATTTTGACTTAACCAAACCGGATGCAACTAACAGTTCAACTCAATCTCGTTCTAGACAATAAGCATCTCAGAGTCTCACTATCACTGAATAAGTGAGACTCATGGTAAATTAAACTCAATGTTGTTATGAAGGTGACTTAACCGTCAAGCCCTTTGATTGAACTCATCGAGTGATAAACAGTGTTCACACCGCCTGTAATGGAAAATGAACATAAATTATCAATGAAAAAGCGGCTCGTCATTGTGTGTCGACCATCATTGATAAAGATTTCAATCACAGAATTGTCTACATAAACCTCTAAGGTTTGCTCAGTATTCAACCTGGGTGCTTTTCTTACACAACCAAACTCTTCTGCATACAAGTGAGACATGTTACTACGATCAAGCGTGAACTCTGTCTCAGTCGCACTAAACACGATACTGTCACCAACCGCATTGGCAAGCGTCATTTCGAACTCATTCGTTTTCAATTCAAGCTTAGCCATAAAGCTTCCGGTATCCAACGCTAAAGTATTTTCAACAATCACACCTTTGCCTTGCATCGCTTTAAATTCCGATAACGGAGATTGAATTAAGTAACCATCTTTAACGTGAAGTTCGCGTGGTAAAGACAACAACCCCGCCCATTGATGCGCTACGGATGGAGTATCAATATCAGGAAGACCAACCCAAGCAATCAAGATCCGGCGACCAAAATCATCCAAGTAAGTTTGAGGCGCATAGAAATCAAAACCATAATCAGGCTGCGCGATGTCTTGATGGTTTTCTAATTCCATAGAATCAAGATTCAAACGGTCGCCAACGATATAAGCCACCGAGTAAATATTCTTAAAATCATACGGATTATCGCTAGACACACCTTGCGGAGAAAATAGCATCACCGATTGGTTATCTATTTCAAAAAAATCAGGGCATTCCCACATATAGCCAAGATTATTGTACCGAGTATGAATTGGCCCTTTATGCTGCCAGTTAATAAGATCACGACTGTGATACAGCGCCATAGAACCACGTTCGTCTTGAGTTTGAGCACCAACAACCATCAAGTAATCGTCGCCATCCTTCCACACTTTTGGATCGCGGAAATGCTCTGTGTAATGTTCATTATCGATAATGACACCCTGTTTTTCTATTTGTCCATCGATAGACATCTTCGCAAAGCACTGAGTTGAAGATCTTTTCCAGTTTTCATCACGATGATTTCCCGTGAAGAATAAAAAAGCCTCGTCATTTTCAATAAGCGCTCCACCAGAGTAAACACCATGAGAGTCATAACTCTGACCTGGGTGCAGACCGACACCATGGTCTTCGAAATGAATGAAATCCTTGGTCGAGACATGATACCAATATTTCATACCATGAACGGGCCCTGCAGGAGTCCATTGATAAAAAATATGGTGTTCACCATTAAAGTAACACAAACCATTAGGGTCATTGAGCAAGCCAAATTTAGGGGCAATATGGTAACTAGGGTATCCTGAATCTTGTCTACGTTGTTTGAGCATAGTATCCACACTGCGCTGAGAAACATTCTCTACACGACAGTATCTTTGCTCTACCGTCCAATTCGAATTCGAGTTCATACGTCACCCTCGTTATGTGCCGATGCTAAAGAACCATGGTAGATAAATTGCTTTAGAGCCTCTTGCATAGGGAGTGCCGTCATCGCACCCTTTTGCGTGGTTGCAAGAGCACCGCAACCATTCGCCCATTGAACGGCTAAGTCGACAGTTTGTTGATTATTCCATTGTTCACTTTGCGATAACTTAGCAAGCAGACCACCAACAAATGCATCGCCTGCTCCAGTCGTATCGACAGGGTTCACTGAACGACCTGAAACCAAAGCACCTTTATTTTCAAATACTCGCCAAACACCTTTCGCTCCCTGTGTCACAAGCACGAGCGTATTATGGAATTCAGCAATACGGGATAAACCTTGCTCCATTGACGTGGAGTCTGTTAAAAAATCTAGCTCTTCTTCTGAAAACTTCACTACATCAGCCAATGCAATCGCTTTCATTACTACAGGCTTAATGTCAGATGGGTTTTGCCATACTTCATCACGAATATTGGGGTCGAAGCTAATGTAGCCCCCCACTTCTTTCATGCGGTATATAGCTTCAAACGTACTGCTTCGACTTGGCTCATTAGCCAAGGAAATTGAACAGATATGCAACCATTGGTTTTTCTGAAATTCGGGAATATCATCAAAAGACATAAACTGATCAGCGCTTGGTTTAACCATAAACGTAAAGCTACGCTCACCTTGGTCATCAAGATCAACCACGACAGTTGACGTGCGTTGTTGTGAGTCCTTAACTAAATACTCAGTATCAACACCTTGTTTTTTCAGCGTCTCTTTCATAAAAGCGCCAAACGGGTCGTTACCTACTCGGCCAAAGAACGCGCTTTTGCCTAACAGTCGAGAAATCGCCACAGCGACATTAGCAGGTGCACCGCCCGGACATTTCAATAACGTCTCACCGGTGTCCGGAATAAGATCAACAACAGCATCTCCCGTTACCCAAACTTGATTCATCTTGCTTACCTTTAAAAGTCAAACTCATGACAGCCAAACGCAATCTGACTGTTTAAGCTGCCATGCATAAATATAAAAAAGCTAGCTAAGCTAAATGACTTAGCTAGCACCCCAAAAATAGGAAATGAAGTGAAGAGGGGGGCTTCACTTCTCAGTAAACTATTAAGCAGTCACTTTTGAGTGTTGTTTACTACGCTCGCGCAGGCCTAAAACGACAGTCAACGCAAACGTAGTAATGAACGCGATGATCATCCCAACGACGTAGTAGGCTATTTTTTCCGAAGAGATTGAAATGACACCGGGAATACCAGCAGCACCAAGTGCTTGTGCTTTCACATTAAACATCGTGATAAACGCACTTGAAACTGCAGCACCACAAATAGCAGCAATAAACGGATAACGAAGTTTTAAGTTCACACCAAACATCGCGGGCTCTGTAATGCCAAGCAACCCCGTGACACCAGAAGGAATAGCAATGCTCTTCATCTTTGTATCTCGAGTCATAAAACCAACAGCTAGTGCCGCCGTCCCTTGTGACACATTAGACATTGCCGCAATAGGGAAAATGAAAGTACCTCCAGTCGTTGCTATATCTGCAAGTAACTGGGTTTCAATAGCGATAAAACTATGGTGCATACCTGTAATAACAAAAGGAGCATAAATCAGACCAAGCACTGAACCACCGATAAAGCCAGCACTGTTGTACAACCAGTTCAGGCCGTCACCAAGTAGGAAGCCAATGTCACGAGTAAATGGACCAACAACGGTGAATGTCAGCAACCCAGTCACAAAAATAGCCAACATAGGTGTTAACAAGTTATCGAGAACCGAAGGAATGACTTTGCGTAAACCAAGCTCTACTTTGGCTAAAATATACGCAGAAACAAGAACCGGCAAGACAGAGCCTTGATAGCCAACCTTCTCAATCTCAAAACCAAGGATATTCCAAACTGGAATGTTGCCTGACACTGATGCCCCGCCGAATCCCCAACCATTCAATAAGTCTGGGTGAACCATCAACATACCTAAAGCGGCACCTAAATAGGGGTTTCCGCCGAATTTCTTACTGGCTGAAAATGCTAATAAGATAGGTAAGTAGACAAAAGGTGCATTAGCAAATGTGTTGATCATACTTGCCAAATCGGTTAACGCTGGATTGACGTCAATCAGTGATTTGCCATCAATAAATAAGCCTTGAGCCGTCAATAGGTTGTAGATACCCATCAACAAACCACCTGCAACAATCGCTGGAATGATCGGAACAAAGATATCAGACAACCCTTTTACGGCACGTTGAATAATATTTTGGTTGTCAGCCCCAGCAGACGCCACATCGCTAGTCGACATCTCACTCATCTCTGTCAACTTAGAGAGTTCAGCATAAACTTGGTTAACGATTCCGGAGCCGAAGATGATTTGATATTGGCCTGCAACTTTAAACTGGCCTTTGACGCCCTCTAAATCATCAATGGCTTTTTCATCAATTTTGTCTTGATCTGCGACAGCAAGGCGCAGGCGTGTCGCACAATGTGCGAGTGCAGTGATATTACTTTTACCGCCTAGCAGAGTGAGCAGCTCTTTCGCTATTTTTGGATAATTCATTACATACCCCATTGGATTATCATTAAGCTCTTGAACTTTTCTTGGGAACGTTTGCAAAAAAGATTTTTACTTATAAAAAGCAAATATTCAAAGATAATGACCAAATAGTGTGAGAATGATCAGTAAATTTTCTCCCTAAGATGAAATGACAAGGTTAGAATCACCTTGCAGACAAGGAAGTTGTGACTTTGTTTGCAAACAATCCCAACCCTAAAATTACAAATGGATAATTTATAATGGCTAGTCTTCATGATGTGGCTCGTCTCGCGGGAGTTTCCAAGTCGACGGTATCAAGAGTAATTAATGATGAATATGGCGTAAAAGATGCCACTAAGGTGAAGGTGCTTAAAGCTGTAGAAGAATGTGGTTACCTCCCAAATCAAGTTGCTAAGGACCTGAAATCTCAGAAGACTAACCTTGTTGGCGTCATTGTTCCTAGGGTTTCTTCCCATGCAACTTCTCAAGGCGTTGACGGGCTAACGGCAGTATTAGAACAGGCTGGTAAACATGTTCTATTAGCAAGCACACATCAAGATCACCATAAAGAGCTTGAATACATTCAAATATTTAATCAAAAGCGTGTGGAAGGAATCATCCTTTACGCGACTCACCTCAACAACAAACTCGTCACCGCAATTCAAAGCTCTGCCGTACCTGTGGTATTAGTGGGTCAAGACGGCTCAATGTTTAATATCCCAAGTATCGTGCACGATGATGTCCGCGTAGGGTTTGAAGCGGGTAAACGTCTCGTATCAAAGGGATGTAAAAACGTGGGGTTCATCGGTGTACAAGGAGATGATATTGCAGTCGATAACATGAGATCAGAGGGGCTCGTTCAGTCGCTTCAATTTAACGACCTTGAATTACAATTTCATGCCCGTGGCAATTTCACCATAGAGTCAGGCTACCAACTAGCGAAGCAACATCTTAAAGATCACGCTAAACTGGACGGGCTATTTTGTGCCACTGACCGCATAGCCATTGGTGCCATAAAAGCGGTTCAAGGAGCGGGGCTAGTGCCAGGAAAAGATATCATGATCCTTGGTGTTGGTGATGATGAACTCGCTTCTGTCTGTACTCCTTCGCTTTCCACATTCAACTATGCATTTGATAAAGCAGGAGAAAATGGAGCAAAGCTGCTACTAGATCGTATAAATAACAAAGGCTTTGAAATGAGTAAGATGGTGCTGACCTTTACCGCCATTGAAAGAGACTCCGGCTAAGCCATCGAATAGAAACTAACGGCTAACAATGCAAAAATGCCAACCCTGACGTTAAAACGATAAGGTTGGCACTTTAGTGATATGAATATCAGATCTTGAGCAAAGCTCACTATCTAGACGATACTAACAATAGGCTAAAACCAAGTTTCCATCTGCAACGCAAATAGGACCTCTCCACCCTCTCCCATTGTCATAGCATCAGCATCTGTGCTGATTGAATAACCATTGAGATCTTCATTCCAATCCACATAACTCACAGCAAAGCGTAGCTCCGGTCTATCAAAGAAGCCTGTACTGGTTGAAAGCTTTAATGTGGGTGCGACAGTCGCTTTATAAAAAGCACCACTCGCTTGCTCTGCCGCGTTATCCAAGTCCATGTATTGCAGTGAACCTTCATAAACCATTTCAAAGTTTTCAGTAAACTCTTGAGCTAATCGAACATTCACAGAAGCCCATGTGAATTCGTCATTCTTCTTAAAGCGATCTTGGCTATACTCAGCCATGAATGCTGGTGCTAAGCGCCAATTATCGCCAACTCGTGTCGTACCATAACTAAATAGGCGTACCGCTTTTGCGTCATCCAGCAAGTCACCATTTGAACCGATGCCTTTCAACTCAGCGCCTAGGCCGCTACCGAGTAACATGCCCGTTTTAGAAAAGCCGCTACTCAAACCAAAGAAACTGTCTCCATGGTAAGCCAACATAGCATGAACGCCACTTTCTGACGCCCCATTGACGCGACTCTCATTATCAGCCGAAGTCATACCACTTAGCATCACTTGCCACTGACCAATGCGGTTATTGATTGTTACGATATAGTTTTCGACATCAGTCGATGGACTATCTATCTCGCCAAAGTCTCGGCCATAAATCGAAAAATTGGCCTTCCAATTGTCTGCCATCTGGACATCGTATATGCCTGCACCGGTGCCTCCCAAGAAAACGATATCTGAATCGAAAAAGTGAACATCAAAATTATCACGATCAAAACGTTTACCCGCCCAAAACGTCGCTTGAGACAACGCCTCTGACTCAGCAAACATCGTTAAACCACTCAATTCTGAATAAATTTGTCGTACATTCAATTGGCTTTCACTGGCCGTCCAGTCGTTACTCGTTTCAGTACCATCTGACATCATCAGGCTGAACAATGCGCGAGAGCCATCGTCGTTCAAACGCTTATACCTAAAGTTAGCATCAACGTAATTATCATCTTCAACCCCTAATCGACCCACTGGCGCACCAAGAGCACCTGCAGCGGTCATGTAAGGTCCTGTACCTATCGCGCCATTTAAGTCATCATTTATCAACAGCCCAGATCGCGCATAGCCATGAAATTCAAACGTTGAAGCCTTTTTACTCGCCTCTGTAGACACTTGCTCTTCCTGTACAACTCTTTGTTCTAATTTATTAATTCTCTTTTCCAGTGCAGCTACGTCTTCATTAGCTAATACCGAGGTCGCCATCAGTCCCATTGTAGTAGCCACAGCTAAAGCATGTCGTTTCATTCTTATGTTCTCACGTTAGTTATTTAGGATCATGCAAACGTTCCCAATAAAATTCATAAGCACATATTGACGTTATACTTTTATCGCATAAGTCCTGTATAGAAGAATCATAGAGAGCAGCTAAGGTATTTCCTTACCATTTAGTCTCTAAAAGAGATAATAGATCCATGAGTTCGGGAACGTTACCAAAAAAGTCTCATTATGATAACTTTGTCACAAGTGACGTTGATTCATTCGCGAGGAATAAGGCATTGGACAGTTGTCGCTGTGCAATAAACACTGCACAGCTTCATGAAATGTAAACTAAACTTTATCAAAGATATGCTGAACGTTTAGGAAGGGGGAGTGGTGAGTTTACTGTGAGAGTTGTTACTCTCTACCGCCACCGGCTATCTTTTTTTGCTCTGCTGTACTAGCTTCTCATTCCAAGCCGTGTGGCCATCACGCTTGCTAACATCATACTCACCACAAAATTGAGAGATGGTCATGTTGTTATCACCCGTTGCGAGTTTCAGTGCCAACTGAACTTGCTGAAGTTTACTTTGAAGACGTAGAACTTGACCTGCATGTGGGCTTTTCTCTTTCGCAAATTTTAAAGCCGCGAACTTACGCTCTGCTGCTCCCGCTCTACGATCCGCTTCTCCTAATAGAAACGTCAGGTGAGCCACATTCTTCCCCTTTTTTAAAGCAGGGCTAATCAGCTCAACACACTCTTCAAATGAAGGTTCGAAAGTATAAGGATCAATTTTATTTGCTTGTTGACGCATCCACTCTAGCGCGCGCTTTTCATCTGACATAATAGAATCTTTACGAATAAAGGAAGTCATATGGTAGCGCTCAATGGTAAAACGCCGCAATAAAAAGTTGCCCAGCTTTTCAATTGTGACCTTTGTTGAGGCAAAACTCGTCAAAAACACTCACTTGATTGTGTTCCCTTAGAGAAAACTCAGTATCTACTCCAACTACACTCATAAATTAATGCTCGCGTAGGGTCGGTCATCAGCACTGCCATGAAGCGCCAGAAGATGCGCAAAGGTGCAAGATGTACTGCAAACAAAAAGACGGCACTTGAGAACAAGTACCGCCTTAACCTCATGCTCACGCAAATTAGATTGCCAATATCCTCATAATTGACACATCGCGCATTAGTTTTACAAGCTCACAAATTGGGCTAGCTCATCTTTACCAATGGTCAAAACAGCATAGTGCTTGTGCCAACCTGCAATGTGGTTGCTCAATTAGCCCTTCTATACCCAATTAACTTGAAGATGCGTGTTTGAGCACCTGAAAATTATCATTTATTCGAGACGCCAGTGAGCCAGC
>JBHOGO010000034.1:0-44024 GCA_043421945.1 bacterium sp. HQB-150
TCGCCTATCTGGAGCGGGTCATACTAGCTGGAATTAAGGGCTTGAACAAAAATTAAACACTCATGCTCTTGCCCTGAGTTACCTGGCCAGCAACCTACGATTATTAATACGATGCAATTAGCAAGTGATTATTTAACACTTGTCGTCGCTGATAATCATGAAATGGCTAATGAAAAGCAAGTCGATTTACATCAAGTAGCGAAATACCCGTGTTGCTCGAGATGCATTGGACAAAATCAACAAATTTGGTTACACAAACATGGGTAAAATGATTTACACAAAATGTGAGCATCCCATAAGGAGCAAGTACAACATGGTTGTAATCACCTAGCGATGCTACCCCCCATGACCTATAGCAAAGCGCAATTCAACTCTTTAACAGAGCATCATCACCTGTGAATCAACTCATTAACTCCGTCGATAACGTGGTTGAAATCAGATGCGATTGACCTTACAGCGCACGACGCACCTCCTACTTACCTCTCTAATAATGAGTGGCATTGCTCTTTGGATAACAAAAAATGCTGCGACTCTTCATAATGTGCTTCTTCAGGGCTTAATGCTTATCCACCTCATCGTGGCCATTCCCTTTTTAATTATCGCACTCCCTTACCTTTTTCATCATTTCACTAAAAATTTAGGGGTTCGTGGCCGACGTTTAAACATAAGCGGCTTTATCAGTAGCATCGGTTCACTCACAGTAATAGGCAGTGGAATAGCTCTCACCCTCTGGAGACAGAGTCCGCTACATCCTGGGTGGTAACACTTCATCAAAGTGCTGCCGCAACGGTGGTCATCGCGACCTTTATCCATTTACTGATGTGGTGGCGCTTACCCAAAAGTAGGATGCTTGCATGCCGCTATGACTTTCTCTTTATAGTGATTAACGCCTCTGTTCCATCACTTTAACATCAGACTCGGGAATGATATTTTTTAGACGCTTTAACATCTTCTGTTGCGTAAAGGATCGTACTAACTCCTCATCGCAGGCAAGCCTTCGTTTCCAATTTCAATAGCACAGGTTACTCACTAGTGCCTGCAATGATTGCTTCTGTATTTATATATGCATCAAACGCATACAATAGCTGCAAATATATCATTTGGCGCATAGCGGCTTTCCCCTTACACTCCACGCAACTTTTCGCTTTTACACTTTTTTATGTTTAAACAAACGTTAATTGCACAGCTTTGTCGCCTTATGGTTGCGCTCGTCATTACATTGACCGCTGTACACCATAGCGAGCTTTTGCTTAACGCACTGGCTGAACATGCTGTGTCGGCTGGCTGCCACTCTATGGATAGCCTCGAGTCTATGGACAGTCACGAGCACCACCACATGACACATCACCATGTCACTGAACATCACCATCATTAAGGTTTTACAATGAGTATTTTTCGCTATCCATTGCTCGTATGGCTTGGTATCGGTACGCTAATTATTAGCCTCGGTATCCGTCAATCATTTGGTATTTTCATGATGCCTATTTCCGACCATTTTATGACAGGTCGGGAATTTTTCAGTTTAACGATTGCCTTGCAAAACCTTATGTTTGGTATCTTCCAACCTTTTGTTGGCATGGCAGCAGACCGCTTTGGCTCGAAACGTATTATTAGTTTTGGTGCCCTCGCTTACGCACTTGGTCTCTACCTAACCTCTATCACGCAAACCTCTTCGATGCTTTATCTCTCTTTGGGTGTGTTAGTCGGTTTAGGGCTTAGCTCCACCAGCTATGTGATCATTCTTGGTGCTGTCGCGAAAGTCGTTCCAGCGAAACACACCGCAAAAGCGTTTGGTTTAACGACCGCAGCAGGATCGTTTGGGATGTTTGCTGTGATTCCAGGTGCGCAATCGTTGTTACAGCATTTCGATTGGCAGACAGCAATGCAAGTATTTGCGATGGGCTGTTTCGTGATGATCGCATTCTCTATATTCATGCGCACAGCAAAAAGTGAAAGTAATCATGTTGATGCACAAGATGACCAGCAGACGCTTAAACAAGCACTGAAACAAGCATTTGCACACAAAGGCTATTGGTTAATTCACATGGGCTTCTTTGTTTGTGGCTTCCATGTCATGTTTATCGCCACTCACCTACCAAGCTACCTTGCTGATCGTGGTTTACCTGCCACTTCAGCCGCTATGGCATTGGCGTATGTGGGTATTTTTAATATCTTCGGATCGTACTTCTGGGGATTAATGGGTGATAACTTCAGCAAGCGACATGTGATGTCCGTGCTCTACGTCATTCGTGCTATCGTCATTGCAGGCTTTGTCGTTGTTCCACTGACGAACACCACGGCAATGTTCTTTGGCGCAGCGATTGGTTTTTGCTGGTTAGGTACGGTTCCCCTAACATCAGGACTTGTTCGTCAGATCTTTGGGGCGCGTTACATGTCGACACTTTACGGTTTGGTGTTCTTTACACACCAAGTGGGTAGTTTCTTAGGGGCATGGCTAGGTGGTCGTATCTACGATTACTATGGTTCTTACACCCCTATTTGGTGGTCAACGGTCTTCTTTGCCATCGTTGCAGCGATTATCCATTTACCCATCAATGATAAGCCATTAAATGAAAAGTCAGTCCCTGAATTAAAGCCTCAGTCTGCATAACCGCTATGTGCTTTCAGAACAATGGCAACCGTCGATAACGGATACACTTTATCAATAAAAGCATAAGGATAAAGGCATAGTGATAAAGTCATACTGAGAAGCCAAAATTCATAATAAAACGGCGAGCTACAATAGCTCGCCGTTTTTCATTCTGCTTTTGCTGTGACTATTGATTATATCATTTTCTTTATAACCCATTTGACACAACAGATAGCTTTATCGCTCTGCATCCATCTCTACCAATGTCTCCATCTGAGGTAGAGTTTGTACCATCACATCATTTCGACAAGCACGTAAGTCGCGCGTAATCTCAACTAACGGCATGGTCGGGAAACGTTTCATTGCCATCGCTGCAATCGCTTGCCCTGTTCGCCCTACACCCGCTCGACAGTGAATAACCGGCAATAGCTTGTTTGGGTCTTGTGCTGCTCGGCTTCCACGCTCAGTATAAAACTGACGTTTTTCTGCAGCCGTTTCTTCAATAAGCGCCACCAAACGATGAGTGGTCAATGCACTGACTGTCTGATGATCTGGCCAGTTATGAACATGGATAACAGGAAAATCAATCGCAGCTTCATAACCAAAGACTTCCAGTTGATACATGTTTGCTTCGATATCATCGCCCAAATCCTCAGTACCCGTTAACGTCACGTTGGTTTGCAACGGGCCGTAGTTGTATGAATGAGCAAAATAGCCAGGCATGACATGCCCATTGATATCAGCATTACTCGCCAATATCACAAGAACAGGCGTGCGGTTATCAACAAGCATTTCGAAGTATGGGACAAGCTGCTGAACCGTTGGGTATTGCGTTGCGATTGCAATTTGATCACCACCAATCGTAATTCGATTCGCATTGAGATCGCGACGAACATTTGTATCAGCACTATGAGGCATTTGAAAACGATCACGTTTAGGATCAAAAGGAAGGCTTCTAGCGTGGCCTTTTACTTCCATCAACTCAGCAGCAGAGAACGCTGCTGGACGAGCTACTTCTTGTTCTTTCATCAGTTTACCTGTGTACTTCTCGCTAAGTTGGAACTTCGCATATTAACGAATCATTACGCCCACTTTACCACGCCATCAGCTTGAATCAACGCTGTGTTGCTGCTCTTCAAGACAATCAACCAAATAGTCGCCATCTGAGAATCTCAAACCGGCTATACGAAACTGCATCACTGACGTCATGCATGAATGTATTGATGAAGATAATAGATATATTGATGCTGCAGATTCTCAAGATGCCTAACTGGTAACTGGTATCCGATATTATTTCGGTGCTTCGCAGCATAACATTTCTTTTCTGATCACCCACTCATCAAAAAATCACAAATAAATTAAAACCAGAATAATGACTGGCATCAATCAGCATCATCATCTCAAAACAATACGTTGCATCTAATAAAAACATCAACACCTAAAGACTAACATAAGTGATTAATTCGGAATATAACACCGTATCACCAGCAAAAATAAGATATAAATACTTGAATAACAAATATCATACCGGACAGAACGCCAACAATTTAAAACCAATATTATCAATAACCTACAATAAAAACACCACATCAAACCCATCATTAATGGCATGATTAATCAACTCATATTGGGTCGGCAAATACTCTTTCAATCCTTCTAAGTGCAGACAATCCATCTGTTTATTTGCCTTATTATCCGTATTTCTGATATAACTTTGCTGCAATCAATAATATGTCACTGTTATTTTCAGCAGTACAAGACAACACAACGAGTTAATGAAAACTCGACGATGCAACTCAACATTTAATATAGAAAGGATGCTTATGAAACGCTTTTTACGCGCTGCGCTCGCGCTAATGCTTATCTCACCGGCTGCTTTTGCTAGTGACACCTTACTACAGGAAATCAGTAAGGATGGTGAACTACGTGTCTGTTTTGATGCAGGCTATATGCCATTCGAAATGACCGCAAAAAATGGTCAATACATTGGCTTCGATATCGACCTTGGTCGACAGATGGCTCGTGCAATGGGTGTAAAATATACGCCAGTAAACACTGCATGGGACGGTATTATCCCTACACTGCTAACAGGTCGATGCCACATGATCATGGGCGGTATGACGATTACTCCTCAACGTAATATGCAAGTTAATTTCGCTGACCCGTACATCGTTATAGGCCAATCAATTCTTCTTAGCCCTAAGCACAAAGACACAATCACTAACTACCGCGATCTTAATGACGAGAAATTCACTGTCGTCACAAAGCTAGGAACGACGGGTGAAGGTGCAATCAAACGCTACCTACCAAAAGCAACGCTTAATCTTTACGAAACACAATCTGAAGCCGTGCTTGAAGTGATTAATGGTAAAGCCGATGCCTTTATTTATGACCTTCCATATAACGCTATTTATAACGCGGAAAACAAAGGCCAATTGGTTCACCTTGATCAGCCTTTCACGTTTGAGCCATTAGGCTGGGCAATCCGTCAAGGCGATCCAGATTTCCTTAACTTCTTAAACGGTTACCTACGTCAAATTAAAGGTGACGGTACTTATGACCGCATCTACGACAAGTGGTTTAACAGTGATGATTGGTTAAAACAAGTTCAGTAAACCGCCTATGAGGATACCGAGCAGCGCGCTCGGTATCACCTTTTCATTAACTTAGAGAGTAAACATGTTATCCAAGCCTAATCGCTTACTCTGGAATAGTGTATTCACTGCCATTATCATTGGTTTATGTTGTCTTGTTTATTTATCAGCTAAGCGTATTGACTATAACTGGAACTGGCAACGGGTTGTTCCTTACATCATTGATCATCAAGCCAGCGCAATTGCTGCGCCAGAAGATGGCAATATTGTTAGTCATAGTGATGGTTCACTATATTTAGAATCTCTCGGTGGTGATGTCCTCGTTGAACTGAGCGAGTACGACGCTATTTCTGTTTTCGAAGGCGATATGATTTTCGAAGGCGATCAATTAGCAAGTGTCGATGGCTGGCAAATTGGTCCCCTAACGCAAGGGCTTATCGTCACGATAAAGATCTCACTGTGGTCTCTCATATTTGCTCTCGTGATTGGGCTTATTATCGGCTTAATGCGGATATCGTCTAATATTGCGCTAAGAAAACTATCTGTCACCTACGTCGAGTTAATTCGTGGCACGCCCCTGCTGGTCCAAATCTTTATCGTGTACTTCTTTTTTGGCACCGTACTCGATCTTGACCGCTTTACCGCAGGTGTCATCGCACTGTCAGTGTTCACTGCCGCATACGTAGCAGAAATTGTCCGTGCAGGCATCCAAGCCATCCCTAAAGGGCAGATGGAAGCAGCGCGCTCACTCGGCATGAACTACGTTCAGGCAATGATTTATGTCATCTTGCCACAGGCGTTTAAACGTACATTGCCGCCTCTCGCTGGACAATTTATTAACTTAATTAAAGATTCATCACTTGTTTCAGTTATCTCTATTACTGATTTAACCAAAGCAGGCCGAGAAGTGGTGAGTGGTAGCTTCGCGCCGTTTGAGGTCTGGTTTACCGTCGCATTCCTCTACCTGATTCTTACCAGTAGTTTGTCTTGGGCCATCCAACGTTTAGAAGTGAGGTTATCAGCCAGTGACTAGAGATTATAATGGTGATGACATGATCGTTACTAAGAAGATTAATAAGATCTACCCCAACGGATGCCATGCATTAAAAGACATTACCTGTACGGTGAATCGAGGCGAAGTCGTCGTTGTGGTGGGTCCATCGGGGTCAGGAAAGTCGACATTTTTACGAGCGCTCAATCAACTTGAAGTTATTTCAAGCGGCACAATCGTTGTAGATGGCACTGACATGTACAGCAAAGAGACGAACATTAACACCCTACGAGAAGAAGTTGGCATGGTATTCCAAGGCTTCAACCTCTTCCCGCACAAGACAGCCCTAGGGAACGTCATGTTGGCGCCAATCACGGTGGCAAAACGCCCTAAGCAAGAAGCGGAAGCTGACGCCATCGACCTCCTCAATAAGGTTGGACTGGGTGATCGTATCAACAACTACCCTAGTCACCTATCAGGCGGTCAACAGCAACGTGTCGCGATCGCCCGTGCATTGGCAATGAAGCCCAACTTGATGTTGTTCGATGAGCCTACCTCTGCGCTAGACCCTGAAATGGTGGGTGAAGTATTAGATGTCATGAAGAGCCTTGCTGCTGATGGCATGACAATGGTTGTGGTTACTCATGAAATGGGCTTTGCACGTGAAGTCGCAGACAGAGTGCTGTTCATGGAAGATGGCGAACTGCTCGTCGATGACACACCAGATGCCTTCTTTGATAACCCATCAAACCCGCGCTTAAACCAATTCTTATCTAAAGTTCTTTAAGCTCCTTTCTGCGCCATCATAACAACGCTACCCCACCTCTTTTTGTGAATCCTTGTTCATGCAAAGAGGTGGGAGTCTTTCTTTTTACGTTATCTATTCCCTCTAGCACTAAAAACAGAGCGTTCTCGCTTATCAGTGATACACTCAAGCGATAACCTTCAAAGGTGATTGATAAAAGATGAAAGACTGCAACCAATGTGGAAAATGCTGTATCAAATATGGCAACGGAGACCTTGCTGCAACAAAAGAAGAAATCGATCTTTGGGAGTTGTTTAACCCTGATATTTTTGAATATGTTAAGGATGGAAAAATCTGGTTTGACCCGCAAACGAAAGAGCAGTTAGACCACTGTCCGTTCTTAGCTCTTGCTCCCAAGCACAGTCCTCACGAGAAAGATAAATATACTTGCAGCATTTATCTTGATAGACCTGAAGACTGCCGCCACTACCCTAGCTTGATTAACGAAATGGTTCGGGATGAATGCGAAATGATTGAGGCTGTTGATCTCAACAATCCCAAGAAGGCTCAAAAACAACTCGATATACTAATGAGCTCGAGCCGTCCCTCAGGTCATTCCTAGAAAACAATCACTTAAAGGGAACTCATAGGGCCCCTTCTCGGACAATTTCAACAATGATTGGTACGACCGAAATCACCAACAAGCTCGACATCGCCAAATTGAACACTTTCCGGCTACGAGGCGTATTGACGATTTTTTTAAGTAAGGTTCCAAACGCTAACCACAACCCAACACATGGAAATGAAACCACTAAAAAGGTTGTGGCTATCAAAATATTTTGACCGAGAAAACTAGCATCATGCGAGATAAATGCCGCAATAGCCCCAGTAGCTACAACCCAAGCTTTACCATTAACCCACTGAAAAAGCGCACCTTTCAAAAAGGTTAATGGCTTAGTTTGAGATTCTGATGAAACACTTCCTACTGATGTGGCAATAAGGTAGGCTAGATATAATAAATAGCACACACCGACACACTTGATAATAAAGTGTAAGGCGGGAAACCATTCAAATATGGCGGCAAAACCGACGCCAAGCAGCAATAACATGACAGTAAAGCCGATACAGATACCGCAAAGCAATGGCAATGTTTTCTTTACCCCAAAGTTCACACCTGATGTCATCACCATGATGTTATTAGGGCCAGGCGTTACTGATGATGAAACTGCAAACAATACCACCGCGAAAAAGTACTCCACTCTACAAATCCCTGTTAGTACAAACCTTAGGATTCATAATGCACAATTAATATCTGAGATTCAATTTTGAGCTAAGCCTAACGGCCCCTATCTGTTCTTCCTTGCGGTAACTAACCACATTCAATAACCCTAGTGAAAAGACTTCTGGTCCTATTATCACCCTGGGTATTCTGGATCCTTTCTGCTTAAAGATGTGTCAGAGACGAATATAACGAGCGCATAGTAAGCTTTCATAATCATAAAACTTCGATTTTAATTGAGAATGTGAAGTTCAGTTTGATGCTGCAATGATTCGAGTGCAGTTTGGCTCTGTAAGCCAACACCTACCTGTGATACCGCTAATGCTGATAGTGCAGTCGCGAAAGTTAGCAACTCAGATTTATCCATCTGCTGCATATGGCCCCAGCAAAGACCAGCTACCAATGTATCCCCCGCCCCTACAGTGCTTACGACCTTCATTTTTGGTGGCTTTGATTGTAACCATTGATTATTGTTAAACCACATCACCCCATCAGGTCCCATTGAGACGACGATATTTTCTATTCCATTACCAGCTAACGCTTCTGCTGCTTTCTGGCACTCTTCAGGCGTTGTTAATTCACGCCCAACAAATTCAGATAGCTCTTCATCATTAGGTTTGATTAACCAAGGGCTAGCTTCAATTCCTGCTTCCAATGCTGCTCGGCTACTATCGAAAAAGACCTTTTTGCCAAGGCGGTTAAGCTTCTTAATCCACGTAGCACATAGCGCCGGTGATATCCCCTTTGGTAGGCTGCCTGCGATGACAAAATAATCATGACTGTCAGCAAGTCGGAAAAGCGTTTTTTCAAACTGCTCGATATCCGTAGGCTGAACTTCTACCCCGGGGAAGTTGATATCACTTGTGGCGCCGGAGGCTTCTACTAATTTGACATTAATCCGTGTCGCGCCTGAAACGCGAATAAACTGGTCACTCACACCGAGTCGTTCAAACAAATGGCAAAATAACGCCTCATTATCACAACCTAGAAAGCCTGTAACAGTCACCTCTGCACCTAAATCACTAAGCACTTGTGCAACGTTAACGCCTTTACCGGCAGCATGAAGATTGCCTTCATTGACCAAACTCACTGTACCAACATTCAAGGAATTGAGATGGCCTGTAAGATCCAACGCAGGATTAAGCGTAACGGTGACGACTCTCTTTGTAGAATGCATAACTATTCCTTATCCTTAATCCAATCGTGCATTAATAGCGTCCTGCTCTTGGTGGCATATTTACTGACTCAACTTAATAAACCTATTTTTGTGTAATGTATTCAATACTGACAAAGCTAGAATATTTACCCTGTTACATCCTCACTTCACAGCAGCTAACCGCCTTTGAACTATTGATGAATGAAGTCAATCATCAACTGGCTTAACGTTACTGGTTCTTCTTCAACGACCAAGTGCCCTGTGTTTGGAATAGTAACCAAAGAAGAGTTTGTTATCTTTTGTTGAAGAGAATAGGCTTTCTCGCTCGGAATCCAATTGTCCTCTTCCCCCCACAAAATCAAAACAGGATTTTTTATTTCTTTAAACTTATCATGAATATCATCAGTGAATTTTGAATCATCCTGAGCTATTTGCCGATAAAATGCCGCTTTACCGTCAGTACCTTGCCATGGCGTTAATATCCCCTGAATGGTTTCTTGGGAAAGAGGCTGATGCACAGCTGTTTTAATGTAGGCTTCAACAATTTCACCATGAATATAATCAGGTACACCAGAAAACGCCTCTTCATGCATTTCTACATGTTTGAAGAATGGAGATGACCAAGGCGTACCATGAACAAGAATCAATGACTACCATCCCCTCGAACACCATATTTTACATTTCGCCCCTGATAGTTAAATGTATTCGGTAAAGTCCAATTAATACTGCTCATTTTCTTGTCTCAGCATTTCAACATAGTGCATATTAAATGATGTGAATAGGTTCAGTCAAAGCAATCAGGTAAGGGTAAGAGCCGACAGAATAACCTGACTCTAAAGTTAAATTAACAGAGTCTCTGTATTCATCTCTCATCAATGCACCCTAAGTAATTAATACTCCGAGGCCACCAATTCAGCAGGCAAATTACACACCTTTAAGTAATTACAAAATGACATTCATTATATCCTAATCGTAACAAGTCCAGCTAATAATATTGAAAGAGCTATGTATCCTCTTGTTATGCCAAGTATTTCATAGTAGATTGTACACTCAAAAGCATTATGTGATCTTAATTCCAATTTAATTACGAAAGATAACAAGGACGTGTGATGAAAAAAATGGTTCTCCCCGTAATATGTGCTGGACTAATGTTTAGCAGTTTTGCTGATGCAAATCCTATTTCCCGAGGCTGGTACCTCGGTGCCGGTACAGGATCAACAAGCATTGATGATGAGGGAGCTTTCATAAATAACGGCAATGAAGACAATAGCTTCAAGATTATTGCTGGTTATCAATTTAACAAAATCGTAGCCATCGAGAGTCAATATACCAACTATGGAGATATTGAATACGGTAATATAAGTAATGGTTTAGGCGGATCTCTTCGAAACTATACCCTTTCACCAACCACTATTTCTATTGCTGCCAATTTAGGTTATTCATTTTCAAGTGGCTTACGTCCATTTGGTATCCTAGGCTTAGGACTAATAGACCTTGATCAGTCAGGTCTATATTTAGAAGATGATGAAACATTATCTATTCGATATGGCTTTGGACTTGAGTATATGCCGAGCTTTAGCAAGAAAGTATCACTAAGAGTTGGCTACGAAGCCGATTTTTTCTTAGTTGAAAGTTATAACTATTGGTCCGATGATTACGATGTACATTTAAGCTCTCTCTACCTAAATGTCAACGTACGCTTTTAAGGCCCACAGCATACAATTAAGTATTGCTTAGGAACCTCAATTTATTCTTTCACGCTAAAACGCCTACAATTTCTTCAGTAGGCGTTTTCTGAATGACATGGAGGAACCTTAAAAGCACTGTTTCTCTGAGTCATAACCGCTTGCTCCGACCACTCAGCCATCCCTTTTGTAATTTCACGAACCATAAACCTGGTATGTGTAAAGCATTTTTATAGCTTTGAAATCATAACTAAGATCTTCGTACCAAAAAAAACCACATATAAAAATAAGTGCACATAAATCAGAAAAGTAGTGTTACAAAAAAAACATTTATTTTTCCCAAATTCTCCTTTAAGTCGGCTATCTTATCGGACGTTTATTCATAACAGACTCCCATATTTTGGTAGCACATTATAAGAGTACACCTCAGGGATAGAAACGGCTTAGGGTTATATGAAAGAGCGTATCATTGTTTCAGTGTCTACCATTCATGGCACTCGCCATTTCCATGTTGGAAAGTGGATAAAACGCGGTCTAAGAGGTGCTGTAATTTCAGCTGCGCTCGGAACCGTGGTGACAGGCGGCATTATTTATTATCTTATTGATCAAGTTGATTTTGCCAAAAACCGCCAAAGCCAATTAGAGTCGCAATCACTATCACTTTCTGAAGAGCTTCAAGGGTTAGAATCTCTTAAATCTGAACTTGAGACAGATCTTGAAGAGCGCGAATTACGCTTGGTCAGCGTCGCCGATCGCCTTGGCGATCTTGAACTCTTATTAGGTGTCAGTGATCGTGATGAGAAAATTGAAAGTCGCCTCGATACCGCTGCTATAAATTCCGCAGTCCGTGTCATGTTACTCAATGAACTTCCTAATGGGACCCCTACTCCTGGCGCAAGAATATCGTCTCATTACGGTAGTCGAACACACCCAGTGACGGGTAGGAAAACCACACACCGAGGAACGGATTTTGCGGTGAATACAGGCACTCCCGTTTATGCAACGGCTGACGGTGTCGTTGAGACGGTAAGACCAAGTAATGAAGGTTCTGGAAACTTTCTTCGTGTACAGCATGCTTTTGGTTTTACAACATCATATTCGCATCTACAGAAATTTGACGTACGTGCAGGCGATTTTGTTAGTAAAGGTGATCTCATCGCTCATTCTGGTAATACCGGTATGTCAACAGGGCCGCATTTACATTACGAAATCCGTTTTGTTGGACGCGCACTAGACCCTCGCCATTTCGTTGGCTGGGACTTAGAAAACTTTGAATCTATATTTGAAAAAGAGAGAAATATCCGATGGGAATCTTTAGTAAACAGAGTGGAACAAAGAGCCAGTTTACAACTGCAACTGTCGTCGCAAAAGGATGCACCATCAACGGCGATCTCCAGCTAGCGTGTGATATTCAGGTGGATGGCTTCGTCGATGGTAAACTTCGCACTGGACAGTCTCTAATTGTTAGCCAAGATGGACGCTTAAAAGGTGAGATCATTGCTGACAAGGTTGTTGTCAATGGGTTGATTGAAGGTACTTGCCATGCAAATGCAATTGAAATTCTAGAAAATGGTAAGGTTCAAGGTACTATTTTCTGTGACAACTTAAGCATTGAGAAAGGTGGTCAGTTCCTTGGTGAAACCTATGCGGCACAAAAAGAGCAGGTCGTCGCAATCAATGGTGATACCAAACGTGACACTAAGCGCGATGCCGACTTAGCAAAAGAGAAAAATACTGCAAAGATCAAAGCGGCAAATTAGTACATCTGATGTTTGCGATGGATAGAACTCAAAAGGAACGCTATTGGCGTTCCTTTTTTGTCGAGATAAATAGCATCTGATCAAGGTACTTCGATGGCAGCCATATGAGTGTACTGTTCGGTTTTTATACCACTAATACCAATATTAAGGTGAATAAATGGCTATTTTATCGAGCCCCAACGATCATTTACCCACCCGCCAGCATTATCATCAAAATGTGCATCAGGGAAAGGGGTATTAGACAGTTTAGGTTGCTCATCTTTATGTTCAAGAACGTGGGTAATATGCAGAGACATCTCATCAGGAGCCTTCAAGTGCTGCCTACGCTGAGCAACTTCTTTAATGATCTGTAGACGGTACGACGAGTTCATCTTTTTCATGAGGCATCCTCTATTGTGAGACGTGCCATAAAAATTAGAAGGTAGTTATAAAATAGTCAACTTTAATTCATCAAAATCATATAAAAATGCAACTTTATCAAAATTAACTCATAAGAGTCTAACTAATTGCTCAAATTGGCTGCCTTCATAACCTCATCATCAAAAACAATCGTATTGCGTCCTTTATGCTTGGCCTCATAAAGTGCTTTATCAGCACGTGAGAACCAGCGGTTAAAATCATCACCGAGTTGGTAACCACTGACACCAATTGAAGCTGTACAACTGATCATGGAGCGAGCAACACCAATTGAACTCTGATCTTCAAATTGTACCTCTGCGATCTTATTTTGAATATGCGTAACCTGCTTACACAAATCACCTTTATCATAGGCACTAATCACCATCGCAAACTCCTCTCCCCCTATCCGTGATACTTTATGGTGAGAGTTGATGGCTGTACTTAAGGTATGAGCAACGGCTTTGAGCAATTCATCCCCCATCAGGTGCCCAAAGGTATCATTGACCTGCTTAAAGTAGTCT
The DNA here is from genome assembly GCA_043421945.1 of bacterium sp. HQB-150. Lineage (GTDB taxonomy): Bacteria > Pseudomonadota > Gammaproteobacteria > Enterobacterales > Vibrionaceae > Thaumasiovibrio. Next base: position 13,721 of record JBHOGO010000034.1, read on the forward strand.
AAATCTATCAGTGCTAAATAGTGATGATGTTCACGGTAGGGACGATGATGGCCATTCATTCGATCGACGAGGTAACGACGATTCATAATGCCAGTCAGTTCATCGCGGAGCGCTAACTCCTTTAGCTGTCGTTCTCGATGCACTCTATCTGTCACCACGGAAATAAAAGTACATATCGCCTTATCACCATACCAATCAAGGACAGAATCTGTGATTTCAGCAAGCTTTGGAAGACCATTAATATCGGTGTGCTCAACCACTATTGGCTCACTAGGGCCCCCTTGATTCATCACTTCTTGATAACGCTTTTGTGCTTCAGGCCAATGCTCTTCGACAAAAAGTGCTTTCAACGATGGTAGACTGAGTACGTCACTGGCTTTTGCAAAGCCACTAAACTCAGCAAATGCATCATTGGCATAGAGCGGCACGAAATTAATGTGCACAACACATGGGTTTGGGTGTTGATCGATAATAGACTTAAATACGGTCAAAAAGGCGCTCCATCATTCCTTATAGCGATACCTCAAGCTATGCATAGCTACTTTATGTATATTGTTTTGTGAAGTTTATCGCCTTTTAAAGTGTACATACAACGTTGTTTTAGTGGTATTCACTGCGCTATATCACTAAAACAAAAAAAACTCGGCAAAGCCGAGTTTTATATTTAGTTATGCGAATATTCGAATGTCAGTCTTTAATTGACCACTGAGACAGTGAGCGCTTGAAGTCTTGGTAATCGAATTCATTTAACTTATCAATCTTCCCATCAAGGCGCTGACAATAAATAGATGGCATTTTCAGTCCATTGAACCAGTTCAGTTTCACCATGGTATACCCTGCACTGTCCATAATATGTAAACGCTGACCAATCGTGATTGGCTCATCAAAAGATGTCACGCAAAACTGATCGCCCGCTAGGCACGAACAACTTCCGATCACATATTCATGCTCACCGGCTTCCGAGGCTTCACGAATAGAAGCAGGTTCATCGTAAATGAGCGTGTCTAATCGGTGTGCTTCGGTCGCTGAGTCAACAATCGCCGTTTTCATACCGTTTTCAACCACATCAACAACAGTTACAACAAGGTCAGTCGTTTTAGTGATAATTGCTTCACCCGGCTCAAGATAAAGTTGAACATTGTGACGCTCTGAAAATGCTTTTAATGCTGCTGCTAAGCGCTCTATCTCGTAACCTGGCCATGTAAAGAAGATACCTCCGCCTAAGCTCACCCATGATAACTTATCAAGGTATGCGCCAAACTGAGCAGAGATACGATCTAGGAGTCCAACAAGGGCATCGATACTTTTGTTCTCACAGTTCATGTGGAACATCGCACCATCAATGGTATCAAACACAGCAGGGTCGATATGGTCAGCTTGAACCCCTAATCGTGAAAACTGACGCGCTGGATCGGCAAGGTCTTGACCTGCACAGCTTACACCTGGGTTTAAACGCAACCCGAGCGACGCTTTACCTTCCACAATATGACGGTGTGCAGCCAGTTGGCTTTGAGAGTTAAAAATAACTTTATCGCAAATATCAGCGATAGATTTCACATCATCTTCGCTATAACCGACGCTGTACGCATGTGTTTCACCACCAAACGTCTCATGACCTAATTGCACTTCGAAAGGACCACTGCTTGTCGTACCATCGAGATAAGGCTTCATAATGTCGAACACCCCCCATGTAGAGAAGCATTTCAACGCGAGCACTAATTTAGCACCAGACAAGGTTTTCAGTAATTTTGCTTTCTCTAGATTTTCGATGAGTTTTGCTTCATCAATCATGAAGAAAGGTGTTTTCAATTCATTCGCTTGCATCATTTTTCACCAATTTATCTCAGATGGCGAAGAGCCAGCACGTGGCTGGCTCTCATTTATTATCTAATCAACATAAGTACACAAAGTCTCGAATCCAAACTGAGTGTATTGATCAGCTTACTTCAAGATTTGGATTTCAGGCGCTTTCACTTCTAGCTCCTGAATGTGCCAATCAAGGCCAATTTCTGGCATCAGATCCAAGAATGGGTCTGGGTCTAGCTGTTCCATATTGAACAGACCCTTATCACTCCACTTATTCTTGAAGTAAAGCAGTGCCGCAGTGATCGCTGGAACACCTGTTGTGTAAGAGATCGCTTGGTGCTCAACGTCTTGGTAAGCCACTTCATGGTCTGCATTGTTGTATAAGAATACGCTACGAGGTTGACCGTCTTTCTTACCTTGCATCCATGTACCGATACACGTTTTACCTGTGTAACCCGGTGCCAGTGATGTTGGATCAGGTAAGATCGCTTTAAGCACTTTCAATGGCTCAACAACCGTACCATCATAAAGGGTCACTGGGTCTGGGCTTAGTAGACCAATGTCACGCATACAGTTGAAGTAGTTTAGGTAGCTGTCACCAAAGCCCATCCAAAACTCGATACGTTTTGCTGGGATGAATTCACGCATTGAACGTACTTCATCGTGCGCCATTGAGTAAACTTTATGTGAACCAACCAATGGGAAGTCAAACTCCATCATACGAGAGTGACAAGGTACTTGTTTCCACTCTTCGTTTTCCCAGTAGAATGAGTCACCTTGGATTTCTAGCATGTTAGTTTCAGGGTCAAAGTTTGTCGCAAACTTCTTACCGTGATCGCCAGCATTCACATCCATCACATCGATAGAATCGATTTCATCAAAAAGATGCTTCACACCATAGGCTGCAAATACGCTAACCACACCTGGATCAAAACCAGCACCTAGGATACCGGTAATGCCCGCTTCTGCGAACTTCTCACGGAATGCCCACTGTGGATCGTAAGCTTCTGGTACTTGTTGACCAGGGCTACATAGATCTGTTGCTACCGACGTATCTAAGTAAGACGTTTTAGTCTGGTAACACGCTTCCATAATGGCAACGTTAACCCAAGGAGGACCAGCGTTCACAACCAAATCAGGTTTTACTTCTTCGATAAGTGCGACTAACGAAGGAATATCATCAGCATTTACGGCGCGAGATTCTAGCTTCTTGCTTGTGTCTTTTAAGTTGTTACGGCCTTTGATTGACTCAATGATCGCTTCACATTTAGAAACAGTACGAGAAGCAATGGTGATATCACCAAGAACATCGTTATTCTGTGCAGCTTTGTGTGCGATTACCCAACCAACACCACCAGCACCGATTTGTAAAATAGACATGTAGAAATAGTTCCTTCGTTACGCTAGCGATTTCGCTAACTGAGTTAAATTGTCCAGCAACTCTCTAAAGTGTGTGAGAGCTAAACATGGGTTTAACAAGGTAAATTTAAGCGCGGTTTGACCATTCACTGTGGTCTCACCTAAAACCGCTACCCCTTTGACTAGAGCTTCAAGGCGTAGCTTTTTATTTATTGCATCAACATCACTGTGTTCGCCGTCGTTATAACGAAACAGCACGGTTGATAAATTAGGTTCAGACAGTAGCTCGTAGTGGCTATCTGCCGACACCATCTCAGCGACATCACGTGTTTGCTGAAGCAGGTGATCGTACATTTCACCCAATACGTTTGGCCCGACAGTCTGCATCGTCATCAACAATTTGAGTGCGTCGAAGCGTTTGGTTGTTGCCATGGTTTTATCCACCAAGTTTGGCAACGTGTCATCTTCACGGTTGAGGTAATCCGCATGATGAAGAAGATATTTAAAGTTCGCTTTATCTTTTAATAAGAAACCGCCACAGCTGATCGGCTGCCAATACAACTTATGGAAATCGACGGTAAGCGAGTCTGCACGCTCCATACCGGCTAAGCGATGCTTTTCTCCACTTAGAATGAGCGCGCCACCATATGCTGCATCGACGTGGAACCACATGTTGTTCGCTTGGGCAACATCAGCAATAGCATTGAGATCGTCAATAGCGCCGTGATCTGTTGTACCTGCGGTACCCACTACTACGAAAGGAATTAACCCTTCAGCTTTCAGCTCGGCAATGGTTTGATCAAGCTTTTCAACAACCATCGTGCCGTTAGTGCGGCTTTCTACACACACAACAGCACGCATACCTAGGCCCATTAATGCCGCGGTTTTTTGCACTGTAAAGTGAGATTTTTGCGAACAGATAATGCGTAACTTGCTCGCGTATTCTGGCAAACCATCTTGCTGAATATTGTGCTGTGACAAGCTATCAGCAATCCAATCACGAGCAATGATTAATCCCATTTGGTTTGACTGTGTGCCACCAGCAGTGAAGACACCGTCACTCTGCTCACCAAAGTTATAGATATCACAAAGCCAATCCACCATACGCTGTTCGACGTAGGTAGCGGCACTCGCTTGATCCCATGAGTCCATTGACTGGTTCAGTGCTGAAATAAACACTTCTGCTGCCAGCGAAGGAACTAATGGTTGGGTATGCAAGTGCGCAATACAGTGTGGGTGTTGGACAAAAATCGAGTTTTTGCCAATCAGTTCGCCTGTTTCTTCAATAACAGAAGCTAACGAGTCACCACCTTGCAGGTTGATCGCTTCAATCTGCGCCTTAAGCTCAAGTGGATCCATCCCCGAATAAGGCTTATTAACCCCTTCGAACACAGACTTGATGACTTGTGTACTTTTCAACAATGCAGACTCTAAATCATCCGCACCACCCTGACCGGTATGAACGAAATGCGTTTTCCATTCAGCTTGTTTCTGCTTAATCACGTCATCCTGAGCAAGCAGCTTATCTGACTTAGTCATTACTTTGCCTCAGCCGTCGCTAGAACTGCATTGCGGATAGTTTCTACTGCAAAGTCGATCTGCTCAACGCTAATAATCAATGGCGGCAAGAAACGTAACACAGCCCCCTGACGACCACCTTTCTCAATGATCAAACCACGCTCAAGACAAGCACGTTGAATCGCGAGTGTACGCTCAGGATCGGCTTCTGGTTCACCAAGCTTATTCATTTGACCATTTGGTTTGACGACTTCCATGCCCAGCATCAGACCACGACCACGTACCTCAGCAATACAATCTGTTGAATCTGCAATTTGCTGAAGCTTCGCTTGGAAATATGCACCGGCTTTTTCAGCATGTTCAACAAGGTTATCACGGCGGATAATTTCCATCGCTTTAGCCCCTGTCGCCATCGCCAGTTGGTTACCACGGAAAGTCCCCGTATGCTCACCTGGATTCCAAGTATCGATATCTTTGTGGAATAGCAAGATAGACATTGGCAAACCACCGCCCACCGCTTTTGATAGGCAGAGGATATCTGGGGTTACACCCGCTTCTTCAAACGCAAAGTGACTACCGGTCTTACCAATACCACATTGAATTTCATCAAAGATAAGTAGAATGCCATGCTCGTGCGTAATACGGCGTAGCTCTTGAAGCCAGAATGCTGGTGCTGGGATAACCCCGCCTTCACCTTGAATTGGCTCAAGGATAATCGCGGCAGGTTTCTGAATACCACTTTCATCATCATTCAGCACACGCTCAATGTAACGAATTGACTGTTCAGCCCCTTTGTCACCACCGATGCCAAACGGGCAACGTAGGCTATATGGGAATGGGAAGAAGTGAACATCAGCCATTAGGCCTTGACGACGCGCTTTTGTGCCTAGGTTACCCATCAACGCCATCGTGCCATTGGTCATACCGTGGTATGCACCATGGAACGCAACCATGTTGTTACGACCTGTCGTTTGCTTCGCCAGTTTAATCGCGGCTTCAACAGCATCAGCACCCGATGGTCCACAGAACTGAATACGCGCATTTTCCGCAAAATCTTGCGGTAAAAAGCCCATCACTTCTTTAATAAATTTGTCTTTTGCTGGTGTGGTGATATCCAGCGTTTGATAAGGCAAACCGCTGTTTAGCTGATTGACGATTTCCTGATTAATTTCTGGGTGGTTATAACCCAATGCGAGCGTACCCGCGCCTGCCAGGCAATCGAGAAACACTTGTCCACGGCTGTCTTCAACCAAGACACCTTGCGCTTTTTTTATCGCAAGAGGAAGACGACGCGGATAAGAGCGCACTTCTGACTCATAATGCTCCTGACTCAACAACAGTTCATCAGGGGTTAAATCATATAGGTCATTTACCACAGGCACAGTTGCCGTGGTCAGTTGGTCTTCAGCACCAAAAGGAAGCACATTATTCATAGCAGTATCCAAAAAACTACAATATCAAGGCACCAGCTCTTTCAGAACTGATGGTCGCTTTTTAACAGCTTTACGCTGATAAGGAAGGGGTGATCGCGTGGATCAAGGCTCAGTAATAATACTGTAAAGGGGAACGAAGTGATTCGTTGTCGTTGACGCTATTAAGTTAGTCATGTTGGGTTCCTCAACAAGTCGTCATCTAATGGTTATGTGATGACTTCATCAATGCCCTTCTATCTGTAATTGAGAACCACAGATACCTACAGTGTAGCGTTAACGAATACGCTACGGTTTACTCTTGCCATGCCGGATTGATTGCCCGACGAAAAACAGCGCGAAAATATCACAGCTTTTGCGACAAAGATAGCGTTTTCAATTGATTTCAACCAAAAAAAACACTTCACTATCAAACCTATCAATTATAGTGCCCCTTCATGAATTCTTACAGCTGGAGCACTAAGAATAGTCGCTACAATACAATAACAAACCGATACAATGACAAAGACTCAATCAATATGAAATCGATACCTTAAGGCTAACTGGGTGAGTGATTCACTCCGAAAGTCTGAGGACACAACATCTCGCCGTGTCGATAGATATTGATGCTCAAGATGTACAGTCCATTGACGAGAATACTGGTACTGAACACCTGCCATCATTCCCCACCCGACTTCATCATTGATATCAGACGGATGGAAGTCATTGTCAACAACCTCAAACCCTTCAGCGCGCAGTGTCGCTCGCCATTTTTGAAATCGATGAGAGTATGTGACATTAACAGTGGCAAAATCATTATCAACAACTACCTGTCCTGCCCCACTTAAAAACCCCGTGTTCCCTACCATACCTTGAATAAGCCAAATACATTCCGGCTGTACATAGCGATATGCCACATGAGCAAATCGGGTATGCCAAGACCACTGTTTTCCGATGTATTTTCGAGAATTGGCTAGGTTGTCATAATAACCAACGCGAAGGCGATGTTGTTTATCATGAGAGATATCACTAAATACGTGAACACCGAGTCTACCATCGACTTCAATAAAAGGATCAGTGTCATTAGGTTGTGGTGGAGTATGAGGTAATCGGATAGTCTCTTTAAAAACAGTCTGTCGACTTGTTGATTGCCAACCATGCCACGAAAGCAGTGCCCCTATCGTGTCATTACCTCGATAAACCCCCACTCCAAGCTGGTAACTCGTCCGACTGCCTGATAATCGCCCTAGCTTTTCTCGTTTGATTTCTACCCCTTGGCTACGCACTTCTCCGGCAAGCCAGCTGTTCATCGCTGAAAAACTCAAGCTGTATGGCGACGCCCAGCCTGGAAGGGTATTTTCTAAGGATATCGAAGGGTAAAACAGTCCGCCTTGCACGCTATATCGAATACCGTCTTTATCAGGAATGCCGCGATAAACGATAACGGCTTCCAACACACCTATCTGTGACTCATCCTTATCAGCATCCGCATAAAAGCTAATATCAGCATGCCAATAGTCATGCCAACGCCAAGCAACATCTGCACTCGCTTGCCCCAGCGCAAGACCTTGCCCATCGCTGTAACGAAATTTTCCTTCACTTCCTGAGACATAAGAATCAGTGCTATTTGCAGAATACGCTCTCAGATCGAGGATACCGTCCACGCTGACTTCTGCATTGGTATGACCGCTAACAAGTAACGCACATAAAAAGGTTCGACTTATAAATACATGTGATCTCACTCCCGACATTTTCGGTCCATTCATCCCTGCTCTCTCTGTGGTGGTGCTTGAAGGTAGCCGCTACTCCTTAACCAATCAACAAACTCAGCCGCAGGCAGCGGACGACTTATATAGTAGCCTTGTGCATACTCGCATTTGGCATCACATAACCAATCGAGGGCTTCCTTGGTTTCTATCCCTTCCGCAACGACGGTCAAGTTAAGGCGATGAGCAAGCTCTATGGTTGAAGTGCAAATCGTTTGATCGGCACTATTCTCAGTGACCTCGGAAACAAATGCCCGGTCAATTTTAAGCTCATCAACAGGCATATTTTTTAATTGGGACAATGAAGAGTAGCCCGTGCCGTAATCATCGATAGATAAGCTGATGCCTTGACTGGCGAGTTGTTCCAGCATAGCAATGGCCCCTTCAGGGTCATCCATTAAAGCGCTTTCTGTCATTTCTAGTGACATCGCTGTATTGGGTAGGCCAGCATCAGAGATCGCTTGGGCAACTCGAATGTGGAAATCTGGCTGCTTCAAATTTTCAGCTGATATATTGATAGCAACGGCAACCATCACACCTTGGTTTCGCCAAGCGATTAACTGTGAAATGGCTTCATTGACAACCCAATCGGTTAATGCATTTATTTGCCCCGTCGACTCTGCAATACCTATAAATTCATCAGGAGGAATCATTCCTCTTGTTGGATGCTGCCACCTCACTAGCGCCTCACATCGCGTCACCCGTTTCTCGGACAGCGACAATTTAGGCTGATAGAACAGTACGAGTTGTGACGACTCAATCGCATTGGTCAAGTCATGCGTCAATTGCACACGGCTTAAGGCCTCTGCGGCCATTTCAGGCTGAAATTCTAACGATGGGACGCGCTGCTTCAACGCTTTTTGTAGTGCAATGCCCGCGTTATGGGTCAAGATATCGGCTGTCTCTGCATGATCAGGGTAGACGCTAAAACCGGCGACCATATGAACAGAAAGTGTTGTTAAATGGAGGCTACAGAGAGCCCTAAAGCTCTGCTCTATTTCGAACGTCAGCCTATTAATGTCATCATTTGTCGTTGTGAGTAGCGCAAATTCATCATCAGATAGCTGATACAAGCACATATCAACAAAGGCACTGGCGATTTTTTTCGAGACAGAGAGTTGAAGTTCTTCACCAATCGCACTGCCCAGGCTGTAATTTATTTCTTCATACTCGATGAGTTTAAAGCGCATTAAAACCAACGACTGACGCTCGTTGATACTCTCCGCAATATCCATATTAAGCTTCTGGCGATTTGGCAATTGTGTAACATCCATATGGCATGCGCGATACTTAATCTCTTCCTCTCTAGAAATAACCGCCTTTTGCATAATATTGAACTCAGCCGCCAACTGACCGAGTTCATCACTACGGTCCAATTCAACAATTGCTAAGCTTTCTCCACGAGCTATTTGCCTCGCTTGAACAACAAGCATTTTCAGTGGCTTGACAATACGCTTGGCAACAATAAACGCGGCAATGAAAGACAATAAAACCATCGATGCAAATAGCAGCATCACTTGCACCCAGCGAGATTGTAACGTTCCTAAAAAGTCTGAACGCGCCTCATACATCAAGGCTTCCAACCTCATACCATCAACATCTCCAATCGGAAACGTCTGGCGGACATATTCATCGCTCTCCTTGTCGATTAACGAACGAGCGAGTGATATTTGCTCCTCTCCCATGGTATAGGTTTCTTTATTGCCTATGGCAAATAAGGTCCACTCATCCCCTTCATCAAGCATAAAGTTGACTGTCATGCCAGTCATTGCACTTAAGTCCTGCGCCAAACCACTGTCAACCGCAAACCCAAAACCGAGCCACGCGATAATTTCTGCGCCACTTCTGACTGGCACAACGCTTAACTGGAAAATACGTTCATCATAGCGATAGTAGAGGCTCACGTTTTCGTACGCTAATAGCCCTGTATACCTAAAGGGTAAATCAGCCTCCTCGCCGACTCTCACTCTTTGAGTGACAGGCTCAACGATAAGCTTTCCAAACACTCGTCCCTCTGCACTAATAGCAATCGCAATGTCAGCATCAATTCGCTGACGATGATTATTCAAAGCGACGAGAAAACTGCGGCGATCTTCTCCTACAGCTTGTTTCAGCCCGTAATCTTGTGCTGCTGTTTCAACAAAGGCTTCTAAGTACTCGCCGCGTTGCTCAAACTCAGAAAGAAAAACAGATTTCGCCGTCGAGAGGTGATAAACCGTTCGCTCCTGTTGTGCGTCGTCATTGAGCTTATACAGAGTCAAAAAAGCCACAAATTGACACACTGTCAATATTGCGATGAACGCAAATAGAATCTGGGTTCTTAGGCTGCCAAAAACCACTTAATAATCCCCCAAAAAATCGATATCACTGAATGGTTTCTGCTCAGGAATAGGTAACATATCTTTGGTCGCTTCAAATACGATAGAATCTTGCTTTCCCGCCAACCATATCGTGGATAGATCATCCTGCAGTTGTGGATGCCATGCCACAATGGTGGACTCCATCAAGTTATCCGGTACCGTTAAGGTCAGTCTTCCTTGCTCATCAGTCATGCCATAGAAAGGTGAATTAACCACTTTAATATAGCCACTCATCCAGTCATGGATATTGCACCCCATTGGCACAACCCCTTCTTCAGCAAAGAGCATACCTTCGTGTTGCTCTCCTGCCTGTAAACGAAATGAGAAAGGTGTCGGGCCAGAAACGGCATAGAGATGATGAGATATTTCATCTTGATTCGTAAAATTGACACGCCCACCAGCACTAACCACTTGGATATATGGCGAATAAGCCTTATCGCTTTGGCTCACATCGGCAGGCTGTGATTCTAGTAAGCCTAGAGAATTTCCCTGTGTATCTTCTGCTCCTTGTGTATCTACTGCTTGTTCAGCATCACCACCATTAAAAACCTCAACGACAGCACCAACAATAGGATCTCCCGCCTTGCTTACCACAAGTACATCAATCTGTCTCGCTCCAACAACAGCGCTAAAACCAGTAAATAACAATATAAATAATAACTTCAAGACACACCCCTTCATTCAAACCCTATTAAAAGATAGCAACGTTGGCAGCTTCCGGCTGCTCTCTGACACGAATTTACTTTCGTAGGGTCAAAAAATTGAAATAAAGGATTAACTTAGACTTCAAAGTGTTCTACTTCAGAAGCCATTATAGGTATCTTCCCCGTGCCAAATATTGGCTTAAGATTTACCTCTATTTTGAATAGTGTAATTAACAAGAGATTGAGCGCTAACGAGTCGCTTATTTAACGAGGATAATGAATGAACAAATTAGTGATGTTCTGGATGGTGTTATTATTTGCTTTCCATCACACGCTCGGCAAGAGATAAGTGCCGACGGGGAAGAGGATGATATTGGATTACACGGTAGCTTCTTTTACAACCAACCCGGTCGATTCTACACTAAGGTCACATCAGACTTTGACCATTTCCACTCAGTGACTTCTGAGTTCTTCATCCCACTCAATACGATCATTGGTGGTGCAAGCAGGGATTTGGCGCTGGAATGCCTATCGTATCAATCTATTTTGTTTAAAAATAAGCTTAGACCCATTGTAGATTAACTTTGCCAGTAGTTTCTTCGCATCCGTTTGCCCATTCGCATCAAACTCAACACCGATATACAGCTTAGAAGTCCTTCTGACAATATTTCGGATGAAGCCCGTGAGTATATAGCTGGTTTTGAGATCTTTATGGGGTACCTCTATTTCCACCTCTTGATCAACTTCGAATTGGCCTTCTAAAATCCCCACTCTAAAGCAGCATCCATGTTGAGAAAGATCATGGATATCCAAGAGAAGCTGGCGGCTATTTTTATTCACTGCGGCATGTAAATCGACCTCGTATCGAGGTTCACTTCTTAGTTGCCTTATCGTTGCTGTACTCGGCATAAATAAAGACATAATCTGCATCGGCTCATAAAGCACATCCATAATTGGCGTTGTAAACTGGATCAATGCCCCTTCACCACGCTGGGATTCTGCTTTTACCGAAACACGGAAGCCTTCGTTAAAGAAAAATTGCTTCTCAGTGGCGCTCAACTCAGGTAATGCTACCAAAATATAGCTTTCTACATCCGTGCCGACATATGTCGCTTCGCAACGAAAGCGACTACCAATGGCATTAGTGATATGAAGGACAAATTGAGTACCACAGGACAACATCATTGTTGCCTCTACACCTTTGATCTCACGGTCTCTGTCATCAGATAACCTTGAGACATTGGGCAGTTGACTATCCTGACTCAAACTACAACCTACTTTTCTTACCAATCATTGAACGAAGAAATATGACGTTTAGCGTCCTATAACTCAAGTAATTTCAGTTACAGTGTAGAACCATTTAACAACAATGTGCACTAGGTATCACATTTGTTCACAACCTGACAATGACAACACACTTACATTCAACCAACTAAATTTATGCCAATCTAGGCATAGGGGGAGACGTCATCAAACTTTAGCGTGCATCTTCATTGAGCTGGATAGACAAGTATGTAGCCCCTTGTCCGTAATGTATTGGGGCGATAGTGTCAGGGGTCATTGAAAACCCTTTTTTCATCCAGAATGAACGACTTGATTCACTCGAAATAAGCGATAATGTTTTAAACCCCTGCTCCCTTGCTACATCACACAGCACTGAAATAAGTGCAGTGGCGATACCCTCTAAACGAAAATTTTTATCTACAACCAGATCATGCAGAAGCAAATTAGAACAATCGTATGGGGTTGATTCTGGCTTCACTAAACTCGGATACTGTTTCATAGGGTATGAAAAAGCGATTAAGTACCCAACGAGCGTCTCTTTACTTTCTGCGACAAAACAGAGATTGTCTCCCATCACAGACTTCGATTTCAAGACTAATTCACTTTCAGGATCAAAATGGTAATAGGCTTGATGTTGTAATGCCATAATCGACAACCAATCTGATTTGGCAATGTTTCGAATATACATGTAAAACCTCACGATACCATCGTTGGCTCGGAACAATACGATACAAACACTCATTCCATGTAAGTATAGAAGCTCATGACACATATCTGCCATTTGCCATGACAAAACTCATCAGTGATTACCCATGGAACACTTATCAATTGAGATATATATCAATATACAGCAGCAGCTGAAGCAGTGAAGAGTGTATAATAAACATCCAACGTAGGTATGAGTTCACAAATCGATTCTCCTCTCTCTTCTTCTCGGGAATAAAGATTGGCATGTGAGAATGCCCTCTCTAGAATGCTCGTAGCATATATAGGGAGAAAATGATGCAGCAAGTACAAATGGCCCCTAATGGCCTACAGTTTTCGCAGCTGATTCAAGGCTATTGGCGATTACTCGATTGGAAAATGACGCCTAAAGAACGGCTTGCCTTTGCCAAGCAGCATGTTGAGTTAGGTATTACTACCGTCGATCATGCCGATATTTATGGTAACCATCAATGTGAAGCGGCGTTTGGGGAAGCTCTTGCGTTGGAGCCATCATTCCGTGAACAACTACAAATTGTCACTAAGTGTGATATCCGCTTATTTTCCGGTGAAGAAGCCAAGAAGCACATCAACCACTACGATACGTCTGCAAGCTATATCCGCCAATCAGTAGAAAATTCGCTTCGTCACTTCAACACGGATCGGTTAGATGTATTACTAATCCATCGCCCTGATTTCTTAATGAACGCAGATGAAGTCGCTCAAACATTTGAAGCATTAAAATCTGAAGGGAAAGTGCTAAATTTTGGTGTCTCTAATTTCACACCGAGTCAATTTGAATTACTGCAGTCACGTCTTGATGACTCACTAATCACGAACCAAATTGAACTGAACCCTATCAACATGCAGACACTCGAAGACGGAACTCTGGACCAATTGCAGATGCACCGTGTACACCCCATGATTTGGTCCTGTTTAGCCGGGGGGGAAATCTTTAATGGTCAGTCTGAACAAGCGCAACGCGTTCGACAAGAGCTAACCTTGATCGCTGAAGAGTTAGGTGGCGTTGGAATCGACCAAGTTATTTATGCGTGGATTTTAAAGCACCCTTCATCGCCATTACCTATTTTAGGGACAGGGAATATCGCACGCGTCAAAGATGCGATCGCTGCTACTGAGATTCAACTCACCAACGAACAATGGTATCGAGTTTGGGTCGCGTCAAAAGGTCATGGTGTACCTTAGCGTTATCATCAAAAAACCGCCGATTAAGTGGCGGTTTTTTTATTTAGATTTCAAACTACAGTTCAAAATCACTAAAACTATCGTCGGCGACTTCTTCACGATCGAGCTTAGCCACTAAGTCATCGTGACCACCAATATACTCACCATCTAAAATGATCTGTGGCACTGTATTGACGACGACATTAGCTATTTCTTCGATGTAATCAATCATCTCTTGCTTATCGAGGTCGCTGCCAAGGCTCAGTGTGACGTACTCTGTGCCGCGCTCATCAAGAATAGCCTTCGCCTTAACACAGAAAGGGCAATTAGGTTGAGTAACAACTAAATTTTGATATTGGTGTAGTGACATTAATTTCTCGTTTCTTATGACCAGTGAACTGCGACAACTTACCTTTCTAAAATAGGGATTACAAGTGCTAATAATAAGCTCAGCCATCTCCTCTCATCACAACATTCAATCATGAATGAAACGGAACGTGAGGTTGATTCTAGGCTCAGTCACTCGAAGTGATTTAGGAAGAGCATGCTCCCACTCTTGCTGAGTATCACCACGCATCACAAGTAAACTTCCGCTCGTGAGCATATACTCTCTCTTCTCACTTCTGTCGCGCTTTCTTAACACAAACTTTCGTGCTTGCCCTAAACTCAACGAACAAATCACTGGCTCATCACCCAACTCTTTTTCATTGTCTCTGTGATAGCCCATGTAGTCCTTTCCATCACGGTACAAGTTAATCAGCACACTGTTAATCGCAATATCAAACGTCTCTTCTAAGGTTTTTACGATGGGTAAGAGTGCCGGATGCCAAGCTTCTGGCACCATTTTCAAACCCGAATAAGTGTAATTTTTCTCTCCCATCCAGCACTGTAACCTCGGCTGAAGTATCTGTTTTCCGAACATTTTCACACTCAAGTGCTGCCAGTTTACCTCTCGAAAGAGCCTTTCGAACAACTGCTCTGCTTCTTGGTCACTTAACCAATTTTCTATCCATATGACATCTGGTTGGTCCGACTTTTTTTTCAATGGATTTTTATCCTTTAGTGACTTTTATGTACCACTAATAAAGGTGGCCCTATTGAGAGAAAAATTAGTTACTGAGGCAATAACTAATGCAACAAAGTTATCAATTACATATTTTCTATGCATATTCGATCGAAAAAAAAGACAAAAAAAAGGTAAATAATTTCCTCTGCCCTAGAGTTAATTCGCGTGGCGCAGCAAGGCACCTGCTGCCAATCGTGAAACTTTTGATCAATTTAAGGATGATAAGGTATGAACCCCGATCAGGTAAATAAATCAAGCGTTGTTGCTAAGGCATTTAAGATGAGTGCTTTAACAGGCGCCTGTTTATTAGCTTTTAATAGCTATGCAGCTGTCGACTGTACATCGATTCCAGCCTGGGATGCTGGACAGGTATACAACGGTGGTGAGCAAGTGCAGTTAGACAACTCTGTTTACAAATCAGCTTGGTGGACACAAGGTGAAAATCCAACCACGACAGGCGAATGGGGAGTGTGGAAATCTGAAGGACAATGTGACTCTGTTGTCACCCCTCCAGATAACATCCTACCAACGGCGACGTTAACCTCACCGAGTGCCAATCAAGTATTCCAGCTTGGTGATAGCATTGTATTGACGGCAGAGGCCACAGATAGTGACGGTAGCATCACTCGTGTTGAATTTTTGGTAAATGGACAAGTCGTCGCTACCAGCACACAGGCGCCTCATAGTGAAAATTGGATTTCCACCTCTGGAACTCACAACATTGCGGTTGTTGCCTACGATGATAAGGACGCGGCTTCGGTAGCAGATAGCGTCACGGTGTATGTCGAAGCCCCTATCGGAAACCTTCCTCCTGAGACAACCCTCACATTAAGTGCAAGCCAAGTCAATGTAGGTACATCTGTCGACATTACCGCCACTGCGCAAGACAATGATGGCAGCGTTGAAAAAGTTGAGTTCTTTATTGACGGTCAACTCGTTGAAACTCAAACACTCGTCCCCTTTGGCTTCTCTTGGGTAGCCACGACGGCAGGCAGTTATGCGTTTGAGGCTATCGCAACAGATAATGAAGGTGCAACGAGCTCTTCACAAGCCTCCTTACGTGTCCTAAGTGAGAGTACAACCAGCAACTGTCGCCCAACAGGGCTTTATCAAACACAGGGCATTAATGTCCCTTACTGTACACAATATGATGCTGATGGCCGTGAGCTTCTCGCCAATAATCTCCCGCGCCGTATCATCGGTTATTTCACTAGCTGGCGTAGTGGTAACGACCAGCAAACACAGTACCTGGTCAACGATATTCCATGGGAGCAACTCACTCACATCAACTACGCCTTCGCAGGGGTTCGAGCTGATGGTACGATCAATATTGGTGACATCAACGACCCGTCAAATGCTTCAGTGGGCATGGAATGGCCGGGAGTAGAAATCGACCCCGCGCTCGGTTTCAAGGGGCACTTAGGGGCACTTGCTACGGCTAAGAAAAAGCATGGTGTGAAAACACTAGTCTCTATTGGTGGTTGGGCAGAAACAGGTGGTCACTTTGGTGTGAATGGCGATCGTCAGAATGACGGTGGTTTCTACACGATGACAACCAATGCTGACGGCACGCCAAATATGGCTGGTATTCAGAGATTTGTTGAGTCCTCAATCGAATTTATGCGTCTGTATCAATTCGATGGTCTTGATATTGATTACGAATACCCAACATCCATGTCTGGTGCGGGTAACCCAATGGACACCGTATTCTCTGAACCACGTCGCGCTTACCTCATGAATTCGTATGAAATCATGATGCGAGAACTACGTGAAGCATTAGATGAAGCAAGTGCACAAGATGGCCAGCATTACATGCTGACGATTGCATCGCCTTCATCAGGCTATCTATTGCGTGGCATGGAAACCATGCAAATTACCCAATACCTAGATTTCGTCAACATCATGAGCTACGACCTTCATGGGGCGTGGAATGATCATGTTGGCCCGAACGCCGCCTTATTCGATACCGGGGAAGATTCGGAGCTAGCGGCATGGAATGTCTACGGTACCGCTGCCTATGGTGGCATTGGTTACCTGAATACTGATTGGGCTTACAACTACTTCCGTGGCTCTATGCCAGCAGGACGTATTAATATTGGTGTTCCGTACTATACACGTGGCTGGCAAGGGGTAACAGGCGGTACAAACGGTCTTTGGGGGCGTGCTGCGCTACCTAACCAAGCCGACTGTCAACCCGGTACAGGCGAAGGAGAGAAAAACAACTGTGGTAACGGTGCACTCGGTATCGACAACCTTTGGCACGATCTTGATGAATCTGGTCAAGAGATGGGCGCTGGTTCAAACCCAATGTGGCACGCGAAGAACCTCGAAAATGGTGTACTCGGCTCCTACTTAGATGCGTACGGGCTCGACCCAGCAACGAACCCACAACACGCACTGGTTGGTGATTACCAACGCTTCTATGATGCGGTTGCAGTCGCACCGTGGTTGTGGAATGCCGATAAGAATACACTCCTCTCTACCGAAGACGAAGATTCCGTCAACGTGAAAGCAGACTACATCGTTGATAAAGGCATTGGCGGCGTTATGTTCTGGGAGCTTGCAGGGGACTATAACTGCTACATTGTTGATGCAAATGGATTACGTGGTTTTGTTGACGCAACAGAGCAAGCTTGTGCAACTGGGCAAGGTGAATACCACATGGGTAATACCATGACAAAGGCATTCTTCGATAAATTTGCCGCCTCTGCACCTTACAATGTTAATCAATCCAATATCACGATGCCGACGGAAGCATTAGATATCACTGTATCGATCGACGGATTCAAGGTTGGTGATCAGAACTACCCTATCAATCCAAAGATCACATTCACCAACAACACTGGTGTCGATCTTCCTGGTGGCACGGAGTTCCAGTTTGATATTCCGACATCCGCGCCAGACAACGCCAAGGATCAATCTGGCGGTGGTCTAAGCGTTATCGCCTCAGGTCATTCGGGTAACAACATTGGCGGTTTGAGAGGCGAGCTACACCGAGCGTCGTTTAGCCTACCTGCATGGCAGACTCTTGCAGCGGGTGAAACCTATGAGCTTGACATGGTTTACTACCTACCTATTTCTGGTCCGTCTAGCTATACCGTCAATGTAAACGGTATCGACTACGCATTTGCCTTTGAATATCCAGAACTTCCAATCGGTGATACTGGTAATGGCTCAGGCAGTGGCGGCGGTACAACACCGGGGGAATGCGTTACAGCAGGTGTGAACACCTACCCTAATTTCCCTCAGACCGACTGGCAAGGAAATCCTAGCCACGCTAACCAAGGTGATAAACTCATCTTTGGCAACACCGTTTATCAAGCAAACTGGTGGACAGCAGCACAGCCAGGATCTGATGGTAGTTGGGCTAGTGTGTGTAGCTTTTAGCTAAGCGGCAACGTCTACACCCTCTTGAACACTCAAAATCACTGAGTGCTCTCGTTCACAATAAGATAGCGGGCTCTCAATCGAGAGTCCCTTTTTTATGAATATAGTCAAAGAAGTGGCATAAAATTGCCACCCACCCCAAATTTATTTAAATAAACTTTATTATCAAGGCGTTACATTTGATACATGTAAAGTTACAAAAAACAATCAACTATATGCTGTTGCTATCCAACTGATATAGCTGTCAATTATTCAGCGTGGTTATTGGCACAATGTTTGCTGACTGTACTAATTATGAGAATAGCTCTAGATATAGGCAGGTATTATGATAAAGTACATTTTTCGCTCACTTCGAGTTCAAATTGACTACAGATACACGAAAGCAATGAAACGACTATTAACATACTTGGGATTGGTGCTCTCATTATCTTTAACCTCAATAGGTTGTGCACCCACGAGCTATGCAAGCTATATCAGTGAGCAAGAAGAATACACTATCGAATCAAGCTATAACCGCTTGGGTTTAGAGGGTAAATTAGACTTCAATGTCTTTAATAAGGCTGTACAAGCCTACTCTGAACTTGATGATGTCAAAAGACCGTATTTAACGATTATTGATTACACTAAACCTTCGTCAGATAAGCGTTTTTTTGTACTTGATATGCAAAATCAAACGGTCGTATTTAACACTTATGTTGCCCACGGAAAAAACAGTGGCACAGAGTATGCGACTGAATTTTCAAACACTGTCGACTCCAAGAAAACCTCATTAGGCGTATTTTTGACGTCTGGAACCTACAATGGCAGTAACGGCTACTCTCTACGTTTAGATGGGCTTTCACCTGGCGTAAACGACAACGCACGAGAACGCTATATTGTTATACACGGTGCAGACTATGCTGAAGAATCATTTCTTGAATCTAATGGTCAGTTAGGTCGTAGCTGGGGCTGCCCTGCCGTACCGAATACACTAGCCCGCGGGGTTATCGACACAATCAAAGATGGTAGTGTTGTGTTCGCTTTCGGTTAAACATGCCCGGTAACGTGTTGCCTATACACATTAACCAACTGTTTAATGACCGATAGAGCTACCTTTTATCCCATAAAAAACGCCGTGAAACTGTTAACCAGCTTCACGGCGTTTTTGTTTGTCGAGCGAACTGACCGTTAATCTATAAAAAACAACAAGGTTGGGCTAGCTAGTCGTCAAAAGCCAAGCTATAAAAAGACAAAGATATAAACGACCAGACACGAAACGGCTAGGTCTGCTTTGAAAGCACCAGCTGTCCTTTTCGCTGTGAATAGAGATAAATAATCAACCCTACCAAAGCAATACATACCGACACTAATGATCCCAACAGCGCAACCTTGAAAGACCACCACTGTGCGAGCAAGCCAGCCATTGTACTACCACACATCGCACCTATAGCCATCGAATTCGTATAAAAAGCCGAAGCTGCACCGGTTCTACTTGGTAGTTCATCTTGAAAAAGACTCACACCCAATCCAACAAATACCCCAAAGAAGATACCGTTGAATAGCTGAATTAACAGCAACCCGACCAACCCCGTCGCAAACTGAAGACTAATATAGAAGGCAATGGCAGACACAAAGGCGACCAAAAGCATACGCAATATCCCAAACCTTGCCGCCCACTGCCCAGCAAGCAACATAATCGGGATTTCAATCGCTGCTGTTAAACCAAAAAGAAGCCCCGGGGTATTGAGTGATAGCCCCAACTCTCGAGTAACAAAGAGAGGCATCGAGGTAATGTATAGGCTATTCGCAATATTCGCAAAAAACACGACGCCGCCAAGTACCCAAATCACGAGTGGCATTGGGGCAATATCACGGGTTTTATCATCACTTTTCGGACTACTGGTATTGGGTAGTGCAAATCTCGCCAGCACCAGAACACAAACACCGATAAACGCAGCCATTAAAAAATTGGCTTGAAAGCCATAACTGCCCACAACAATGAATGCCAGTGGAGGCCCAACAACCCATACCATTGACACAGAAGAACGCATCTGCGAGTTAAACTTTGTGGCATCTCTGCCTGTCGAAACGGCAAACTTACGAATCATCGATAGGATTTGCGTAATGGATGCCCGAGCCAGCCCCATGAAAACCACACCAATAAACACGGCCTGCCAGAAGTGACTAAGGAAAGCAAAACCCAGCCCAGAAACGACAATAGCCATCACGGTGATAAGAAAAAGCGCACGATCACTGATACCACGATCCGAGAAGTCACCGATACGCTTACTGACGTAGATCCCTGAAATGGCACTGGATACGGTAAAAAGACCAATAAGCGCTGGAGCAACCTTTAAATGCTCAACGAGAAAAATAGGGATGACGGGCAATATAAAAGAAAAAGACATTGCCGTCAGGCCATTAATAATAAAAAATCGTGCCGATTCACTATCCCACTTTTTCAATCTAGGTTCCTTAGTGCCAATGAATTTCCCCATACCAAAGTAGGGTTAAAGCGAGACATCATATCGATTTCGAGCAGAAATGCTATCTAAGAAAAGTAAGCAAGTGCGCAATGTCTTTTCGGCCGTTTTGCAAGAAACCGTTTCGAGAAATATTTTCACAAATTGCCTTCGACATTTGTCTTGCGAATGGAATCACCACAAGGAGCTTCCGAATGAGACAGGCAACAGCTTGGGTATTAAGACAGCCGCTATACGAATACGCTACACTGACCACAAATCAATAAGAACAACTTAAATATATGCATTTGCTAAAAGATACCGTTGTGACGACACACCAATACCAAGGGATCTCATTCTATTTAAAACGGGACGACCTACTTCACCCCCACTTTTCCGGCAATAAAGCCCGTAAATTGATGTCAGTACTCAATGGCAGCTATCCCGATGTCGAGACTTTGGTTGGCTACGGCTCAGTACAAGCAAATTCATTACTTTCGTTCGCCGCACTCTCTAAATTAAAAGGGTGGGAATGTGAATTCTACGTTGACCGAATCCCACACTGGCTTCGTGAAAACCCTACAGGTAACTATGCTGCCGCAATCGAGTTAGGTGCAAAGATACAGGTCGTCTCTGAGCTATCCAATGTTGAAAACCTGCACCCACATGACTATATCGCCCAAAATCTATCAAGCAATCAGCGTAACTTATGTGTTCCTGAAGGGGGGCGTTCCCCCATCGCAAGCCAAGGTATCCAAACCTTAGCGAATGAAATACTCGCATGGAAAGCGCAATCAGCAATCAATCATCTCGATGTTGTACTCCCTTCAGGTACAGGCACAACCTCTTATTTCCTCCAACACCATTTAGCGGCAGATGGAATACGCGTGCTAACATGTTCTTGTGTAGGTGGTAGCGAATATTTGCAGGCACAGTGGGAAACTCTCGAAAGCGATTATCTCCTAAATCAAGCATTGACCTCTTCTCAAGGGGCACCTGGAGAGGTAACTAACTTGATTCATTCTCAACAACGTTACCCTGAAATACTTCCCCCACCCCGAAAACATCACTTTGGTAAACTCTACAAGGAAGACTACCTGACTTGGCAAGGGCTCAAAGAAGAAACAGGCGTAGAGTTTGATCTCTTGTACGACCCACTCATGTGGCAAACACTCATGGCATGGCAAGATCGAGATCCACAAACCCCTATACTTTATATTCATCAAGGTGGCTTGGTCGGTAATAGCAGCATGCTACCTAGATATCGACGACGTTATGACGAGGCTTAGTACATAGCCGTCTAGGCAAACCGCCTCGTGCATACTCACAAAATAGTAAGAAAGCCGCAATATAAGGGTATTTTACGTTAGACTGACGCAAACCATTTACAAGGACAACAATGTGAAAATCGTTATTATCGTTCTAATTATTATCGCTGTTTATCTCATCATGCAGAACACACTATCAGGAAAAGGCGCAGAAGAGCATTTGCTAGCGGGTCAAACATTCCTCAGTGAAAACGCAAATAATGAAGGTGTGATAACGACTGAGTCAGGCCTTCAATACCTTGTTCTGGAGCAAGGCACTGGTGATGTACACCCTGCCGCGAAAGACAAAGTTCGTGTTCATTATCACGGTACTCTTCTTGATGGCAGTGTGTTCGACAGCTCGGTCGACCGCGGTCAACCGATTGATTTCGGGCTAAGTCAGGTAATTAAAGGATGGACTGAAGGACTTCAATATATGGTTGAGGGTGAAAAGACACGCCTGTTTATCCCAAGTAGTTTAGCCTACGGCAACCGCGGTGCTGGAAGTATTCCACCAGGTTCGACTCTGATTTTTGATGTTGAGTTGATTAAAATTAATCCATAGCGCCACCACGCAGATTAATTGAAGCTCGTCATCAGACGTACAGTGAGCGATGAAGTCGCTCACTGTACTTTTACTAACCGCATCTTTCGCTTTCACTCAACGTATCTCTTACTAGCAATCACCCTTTCACGTTAATAGCTAAGCTCTACGACCCCAGCTATATTTACAAGCTGTACTCATTAACTCTATCTGCAAGCCATATTTCCCAGCATACTTTTCAGCCGTGAAGCTAAGCTGTATATGAATCAATGATATTTTCGATTCAAGTTTTCAAGCTTTGCCACAAAATCAGCAATCTTTACCTGACTCAACTCTGCGGCCTTCTGTTTGGTGTGATTGATATTATGGGGTTGTTCAACTAAGTGAAAGTGGTAAGTGTTATGAAAGCTGAGGTCGACACTCACTTCGCCATCACTCAGACTCAGAGAGTAACCATCGCCAGTATCCACACCAACAATGTCTTCCAGTTCCATCCCCTTTTCTGTGTAATGGCCATGTCGGCGCACAGTTTCAAACACATCCAGAAGCGAACGTACGTCAACTTGATTTTTCATTGCTCGTTCTCCTCGCTCTATGACTCTTCTTTCCTCTTTAACACTAGAATATGCTGCCAAAGGCCGCCCCTTTAACGCCGCCATCATTATCTCAGGTCAATTTTCACCCATGATCTTCATCACATCAGCAACAATACCTCGCCATGCAGTAAAGTCGTTACCGCACAGTTTGAGCAAGCTGATTTGTTATGAGGAATTGCTCTTGCTATCCACAATCAATAACATTCATGGAAAATAACTAGAGTTTCCGAGCTAGTCTGTTTACTCTACAATTCTATTATGCGTTGGCCTGTAAGGAATACACATTGGTAACCCCAACTCACAACACCATGATGTCTATAGCGTTAGCAGACTTATCAATGGGCCATCACCAATTCTGGTATCAGGTCAGCCAAAATGGCATTGGGCAAAACGAAACCGTGCCTGTGACTATCTTCAAGGGGCGCTTACCCGGCCCGACTTTGCTCGTGACCGCTGGTATTCATGGTGATGAACTGAACAGTATCTTAGTGGCACAGCAGCTAACACGAAACTGGCTTGGGAAAGTGCATATGGGGGCTATTGTTGTCATGCCAATGCTCAACCCTAACGGCATACTGCATCACAGCCGTCACTACCACCCTTCCGATCCCGATACACCACCCACTAACCTTAATCTACATTTCCCTGGCAGAGCAGATGGCCATGTTGCTGAGCGTTATTGTGCGTCGCTTTGGCGCTTTATCGAATCACTTTCACCGGATTATTGTCTCGACCTGCACACCCACTCTAAGGGTATGGCATACCCTCTTTTCATTTATGTTGATGCAAAAGTACCCGAAGCACTGTCGATGGCTCGACTGATCCAGCCCGACATGATTTTGAATGATAACGGTGGGAAAGGTGTATTGGAAACCATGTTAAATGCACAACAAGTTCCCTCTATCACTGTTGAAGTAGGTGCAGGTAAACGCCACCAGCCAGAGTTAGTTGAACGCGCGGTGAACGGCATCATGTCGGTCGCCAAGCACCTTTGTATAACAACACAATCGCCTTATATTGAAAAAGTAGCAATACAAGAAGGCGATACATTTACCGATATTCGTGCTGTATACGGCGGTATGGTGGAAGCCAGAGTCGCACTGGGTCAACGTGTGGCCAAAGGGGACCTCGTATGCGAACAGTTTAACTGCTTCGGGCAGCTACAACATGCTTATGTCGCACCGACAGCAGGAATAATAGCGAGTGTTTTGGAAGATCCAATGAGGGAGCCTGGCACTTTATTGGTGAGAATATTATCGTAGGGTTTGGCGCTTGAGCGTATAAGAATGCTTCAGCGCCAGTTTCTATGGATCAGTAAAGAGATCAGTCCGAGCTCACGCCAGCCTCTTCTTTAAATGCCATCTCTTTAATATCCATGTATCTCAAAGAGTTTGATGTCTCTATCGAGTAATCACCAAGCGCTATGGCCTGAGAAAATTGAGGGCCATCCACCACCATAGTGTGATACTCCCCTTCTTCACCGCAGAGATCGATACCAGATTGTTGGCGAGCAATATGCAGTGCTCGAAGCGCGTCTTCATCAAGGCAACGGCCAACCCAGCTCCCATCAAGCCAATCAGTATTAACACAAGTGAAATAGACCTTGAATTCACCGTCAATTAAATCTCTCAGCAAACTCTCACGGTCTTTCTCCCATAACGGTGTAAACACTTCCATCCCAATCGGACGACAACGTTCACGAATCCAATTAGGGCTACCTTGCACTAATGCAATATCCCCTGTTACAACACATTCAATCTCTAGCTCGTCACGTAGCCTACGCAGGTTATTCTCATAACTTTCATCGTAAGGAGCCTTAATTGTGACCACATAATGCGGAAGCCCCAATGACGCTGCCTGCATTTTCATCAATTCGAGAGAATGCGCGAGAAAATGCGGCTTCTCGGGGGCAAACGTAACGAGGCAACTAACGTGATAATCACATTGTGCTGCTTTATACAGCGCTAGCGCAGAGTCTTTACCTCCGGTCCACAGCATCGCTGCCTGTTTCTTTTCACTCTGTTTCATCTGGCTTGCTTTTCAATCCTTTATATACCAGCGTACTTCCACGCACTATTCATAGCCTATAACCCGCCGAGCCGAAGCCATAAGCCATAAGCCATAAGCCATAAGCCAGTTATGCTCGTTTAACGAACTTCGCAGTAATCATCATTTCACCAGCACCATCAACCTTACAGTCGAGTTGATGATCTTTTCCATCGACGATGCGCTTAATAACGGCTTTCGTACCAATTTTGAGCACTTGTGAACTGCCTTTAATTTTAAGGTCTTTCGCTATGGTGACCTTATCACCTTCTTTCAACAAGGTGCCGTTGGCATCATTCACCGTC
The DNA here is from genome assembly GCA_043421945.1 of bacterium sp. HQB-150. Taxonomy (GTDB): domain Bacteria; phylum Pseudomonadota; class Gammaproteobacteria; order Enterobacterales; family Vibrionaceae; genus Thaumasiovibrio. Next base: position 39,446 of record JBHOGO010000034.1, read on the forward strand.
ACATCATCTGAAGCGTCATCGAGTGGATTCCACTCATAAGCACATTCAGGACAAACCAATTGGCTTTGATCTTGATAAACATAAACAGATTGACAGCTTGGACAAGGAGGGAGAGACATAAGTTTCGACTTTTTTAATCAATTTTCCCATATGGTAATCACTCTTTTGTGCCTTAGCGAGCATAATTTAAAACGAAATAAAACGAGAGCAACCAGACAAACAGCACAACTGACGAGGCTTCAAGAAAAGTGGAAAACAGAGAAAGAGAGAAAGAGAGAAAGAGAGAAAGAGGAGAAAAGCAAAAAAGGAATAACACATAAAGCTTAACTTCCTTAAACTTTATGTGCTTATCATCGGTAACAGTGCTTTATGCTACATATTTGTAGCCAGCAGCTTAGTACGTCAATTAAACGTAGTAAGCTTCAACCGTACCTTTAAGTGTCACAAGCATAGGCTGACCACGACGATCCAATGCTTTTGGTGAAGGGATTTTTACCCAACCTTCACTGATGCAATATTCTTCAACGTCTGTACGCTCTTTACCATTTAGACGAATGCCGATGTGATGCTCAAAACATTCAGCTACGTGATGCGGGCTGCGAGGGTTGCCAGCAAGGCGATCTGGTAAAGTTGGTTTCGCGTTAGTGTCGCTCATTTTAATAACCTAGAGTAGATAAAACTTGCGACATTGTAGTCAATCCCTGCTTACCGCTCAAGAAAAGCTAATGGTAAAACAACAATAAAAGCGAAGAGAAAAAGTGGCTGTTACGATATCGTGAAAGCCGCCGTAGCAATGTAACACCTAGGGGGTGCCTTATGGTGTCAGCCTGTAAACGCCTTTCGCTCTTATTCGTATCGAGCTACTAGAACAACGCTCATATCCTCTTCACCCGCGGTTTTCCAACTTACGCTTTTTTAGTCCATGCAAACTGCTCAAACATCGGACCTACAGGTGTTTTCGCCACATGGTTTGTGTAGTTACTGATCACCTTTTGCGATAAACCAAGAATCACTTCTAATACCTGCTGTTGACCATAACCAGCGGCAAAAAATGCATCCATTTGCTCACTCGTGACATTGCCACGCTCACGTACCATTGCCAGCGTAAAATCATGTAAAGCTTGAAGCTTAGCGGTTGGCATCGCTTCCTCGTTGCGCAGTGCTTCTGTTAATGCGGGATCAACCTTCATTGAATGGGCAATGGCCGTATGAGCAGGCACACAGAAAGTACATTCGTGTTCAACATTAATGGTTTGCCAAACAACAGTGAGCTCTTCTGCATCAAACGAACTGCTCGCAAACAGCTGATGAAGTTGCTGGTATGCCTTCATTATTTCTGGAGATTCCGCCATAACAGCATACAAACCTGGTACATCCCCCATTTGTTTAACTGCGCCTTCTAGCATTGGCTTACTTTCTACTGGTGCTGTTTCCACTGTGTGAAATGTAAATTTTCTCATCGTTATCACTCCAAAAAATATTCATTTTTCAAAATAAGAGGCTCTCAATTCTGAAGCCCTACCTGGGAGACCACTGCGTTGCCCCGTTGATGAAATAACTATATTCATTGATGAACGATCGTTCAAGTTTATTTTTGAGTGATCGTTCAAATACATAATTCATTAAACGTAACCTGCTGATTACATGCCATTAAATTCAACAATAAATTCTGCGGTGTTTCTATAGGTATTGGCGACAACAAATTTTCCTTTACCAAAACGGGTTCCCTCACTACAATTGAACGATTGTTCAGTTAAGATGTAATTTGATCAGTTATGGCAAAACCCGCAAAATTTGATCGGCAAGTGGTCATCGATAAAGCAACAAACCTTTATTGGCAAAAGGGCTTTCACGCGACATCCATGCGTAATCTCCAAGATGAAATTGATATGCGGCCAGGAAGCATTTATTCGGCTTTTGGCAGCAAAGAGGGTCTGTTTAAAGAGGCGCTTCGCAACTATACCGATATGGGGCTCGCACAAATTGAACGCTTGAAGACTGAACACGACACGCCGATCGAAACATTAAAAGCATTTGTGAAAGCGCAGGTTATTGACACTCAAACTGATGCGCCAAATGGTGTGTGCATGCTCGCTAAAACCTTGGGAGAACTAACACCTGAGAATCAAGAATTAGTCGATGCCACTAAGGCACATCTTGCTGAAATATCACGTGAATTTGTGACCTTAATTGAGGAAGCTCAGACACTGGGGACGATTGATGTCAATAAGGCCCCTGAAGAGTTAGCAAGCCACGTACAAATTCTCATTACAGGGTTACGCACCTTCGCTAAATTAAATAACGATAAAGTGCTACTTAACGCCAAAGTTGATGATATTTTTTGCCATCACCCGTTTGTTTAAGCATGCAAACCAAGCGGAATAAGATCACAACGGGCCTTCGAATCATGGATAGGAGAACGCTATGCCAACTCAAACCATTTTGTTTGATATCAACGAAACCGTACTCAATCTAAGTTTACTCAAGCCCAAGTTCCATCAATACTTTGGTTGTGAGAATCATATGAATACGTGGTTCTCGATGCTATTGCACTCCTCGACTGTCTGCTTGGTGACAAATACAAAAAGCAATTTCAAGAGTCTCGCGTTGTCGGCCTTAAAGTCAATGGCAGGCCGCCTTGATAAGAATATATCTGATGAGGGCTACCAAGATATTTTGAGCACATTCTCACGCTTGCCTGCCCATGATGATATTCAGCCTGCAATGAAGGCGTTAAAGCAGGCAGGATATAGGCTCGTTGCGCTATCAAACTCTTCATCTGAACTTCTCAGGTCTCAACTGACCTTCTCAGGGTTACACGACTATTTTGACGAAGCTATTTCTGTCGAGCAAGCCAACACTTTTAAACCGGCGAAGACCGCCTATCATTTTGCTCTACAGCAACTTCAGATCGAGCCTACCCAAGCCCGACTCGTTGCAACTCATGATTGGGATACCCATGGTGCGCTTAGTGCTGGCCTAAAAGCCGCCTATATTGATCGATCTGGCGCCCCCTATAATTCACATTATTTGGTCCCTGATATTTTAAGTAGCAACATGGGCGATATTGCACAGCAAATTATGATTAAGGAAATGGGAAACACTGTATAAAATTAAGGCCAGCATATTAATTTCCCCCAATGTCAATTATGCTCTTAACCAAAAATCTCATAGTGACGTTCAACATTTACCGTCACTTTGCCCCAATATGATGACTTCACCCGTTTTTGATGCTGTTCAAACGCAGCTTTATCTACAAACTCCTCGAAAACATCAAAACGTAGTGAATTGTCTAGATTTTCAGTAACACTGAAAGTGAGACACCCCTGCTCTTGTAACGTTAGCTTTTTGTGGTTACTCAACTCTCGTTTTACTATTTCCAAGTCTTGCTCTGGAACCAAGATATAACCTTTCAGCGTAATTTTAGGCATTGGCATTGACTCGTGCTCCACCTTTTGAATCGCTCAATGTTGAACTGTATCACCTTACCCATGCTTAACGTAATGAAAAATCAAATCGCAAAGCTAGAAGGGAAGCTCATAAAACGCATTGAGGAGAGTCCCCAATATCAAACCAAGAACACCATTTTGCAGAGTGTTCCAGGCATCGGGAACATCGCAGCGACCTCAATGATAAGTAATGTCCCTGAACTCGGTTATATCACCAACAAACAAGCCGCTTCGTTAGTTGGTGTCGCACCAATTACACGAGAAAGTGGACGCTACAAAGGTAAAAGAGTCATCCAAGGTGGTCGAGCTCAAGTGCGGACTATTTTATACATGGCGATGATGTCAGCCATGCAATGTAACCCTGTTTTTAAAGCGACTTACGCGCGACTTATTGACGCAGGAAAGCCCAAAAAGGTAACGATTAACGCGTATGTTAGAAAGATGGTAGTTACCCTAAATTCAATGCTACGAGATGGCGTCATGTGGGATGAAAATATAGCTAAAAATTAATTATTGACGCCATAGTCGTTTGTTGAACGAAGCCGCTCTGCGGCAGAGTAAAGCGCACATCATCCATACTCTTAGACACCATTAACCAATGGTTAAACTAGGAGTGAATACCATGAATCCCACCGAACAAAAACGTTACAACATCCTTTATGAACAAAACCTTACCAACTTAACCTTACAAGGTAAACGACCTGCTACCATTGATGCATACTCACGTGCAGTTCGCCGCATTAGCCAGTTCTTTGACCGTTGCCCAGACACCATGACCACGGCTGATTTAAAGCGATACTTTACCAGCCTTATACACTCTCATTCTTGGAGTACGGTGAAACTTGACCGAAATGGCCTTCAGTTTTTCTATCGCTATACGCTGGAAAAAGAGTGGCAGTGGCTCGATATAGTGAAGCCTCCTCAAAGTAAAAAACTCCCCGACATTATTACCCCTCAGCAAGTCGGATTACTCATTAACCTGAGCTCGGGATAAGAATAGAAGGGAACTAAAAGCTGGCTCTGCGATCAGATCTTTCTACCAAGAAGGAAATCATCGCAAAGGAGCCAGCTATGAACAAACTAACCGACCTATTTTGTCATGTCGATGACTTTTGTCAGGCTTTTCTGCC